>NZ_CP031716.1:1925544-2567392 GCF_001696605.3 Acinetobacter wuhouensis
TTGGGATGGCTGAGTAACGCACTCAGTTGATCATCAATTTTTGTGCCATTTTGATCATCAATTAGCAATCTGACTTTAACACCGCGATCAGCCGCTTTAAGTAATTCATGCAACATGAGATTGCCAATAAAATCATCAGCCCAAATATAGTATTGCAAATCAAGGTTATGTTTAGCTTTACGGATTAAGTGAATACGAGATGCAATACTCTGATAAGCATCATTCATGGCGAGATATGCAGTTAGCCCTTGAGTAAGCATATTTTTTACTTGTGGTTCATTGATCCATTGTTCTGGATGTTCTGCAATTTGTTGTACTTCTGTTGATTGATTCATAGGTAGGCTACATCCAGAAATGATAAATGTGCATAGCATTATTACGAGTGTAGGCTTCAAATAATTCATTTTTTTGAAATGAGTACTTTAAAATATACTAAATCATATCATCTCGTTAATGGTTGAATCTGTAAAGCAAAAAAGGTTAATGTAGTCCAACTGTTAAAAAGCAAATTCATTAGGATATTGAGCTATGAAATCACGTGCTGCTGTTGCATTTGGTCCAGGGAAACCTTTAGAAATTGTAGAACTTGATGTCGCTCCACCTCAAAAAGGTGAAGTCCTTGTAAAAATCACCCACACAGGTGTATGTCATACGGATGCTTTTACTTTATCTGGTGATGACCCAGAGGGTGTATTTCCCGCAGTACTTGGACACGAAGGTGCAGGAATTGTGGTTGAAGTGGGTGAGGGTGTGACTTCAGTTCAACCTGGCGATCACGTGATTCCTTTATATACTGCTGAATGTGGTGAATGTTTATTCTGTAAATCTGGTAAAACTAACTTATGTACATCTGTACGTGCAACACAAGGCAAAGGTGTAATGCCAGATGGCACAACACGTTTTTCATACAATGGTGAACCGATTTACCACTACATGGGCTGTTCAACATTTAGTGAATATACCGTCGTTGCAGAAGTGTCTTTGGCAAAAATTAATCCTGAAGCAAACCCTGAACACGTTTGTTTATTGGGTTGTGGTGTAACTACAGGTATTGGTGCTGTTCACAATACTGCTAAAGTTCAGGAAGGTGATTCTGTCGCAGTATTTGGTTTAGGCGGAATTGGTTTGGCTGTTGTTCAAGGCGCTCGCCAAGCAAAGGCAGGGCGCATTATCGTCATCGACACGAACCCAGATAAATTTGAACTTGCCAAAGAATTTGGTGCGACTGATTTCTTAAATCCAAAAGATTATGATCAACCGATCCAACAAGTCATTGTAGAAATGACAGGTTGGGGCGTAGACCATTCATTTGAATGTATTGGAAATACCAATGTCATGCGTTCAGCACTTGAATGTGCGCACCGTGGTTGGGGACAATCTGTGATTATTGGTGTTGCTGGTGCAGGACAAGAAATTTCAACTCGCCCATTCCAATTGGTTACTGGTCGTAAATGGATGGGGACAGCATTTGGTGGCGTGAAAGGACGTACACAACTTCCAGGTATGGTTGAAGACGCCATGAAAGGTGATATTCAACTTGCGCCATTTGTCACTCATACCATGAGCCTCGATAAAATCAATGAAGCATTTGATTTAATGCATGAAGGAAAATCTATTCGTACTGTGATTCACTTCTAATTTTTAAAACGATATAAAGCCAGTGTTTAGTTTTTCTGCACTGGTTTTAATCGCAAGAATATGAATTTTATATATAAATTTTACGATTCAGAATATTTTTGTTATGGTGTAGTTGATACAATTTTTGGGGATACAAATTATGATTAAAAATATTGCACTTTTAGGTTGTATGGCTTTTGCTGTTTCAGCTTGTTCATCTGTACCATCAAGTGAGCCAACAAACTCAACACCAAGTAAACCGACAGAATGTGTTGCAGCAGAGGCTGCGAAACTTGTTGGCCAAAATGATTTATCAGAAGCTAAAATTAAACAATTGACCAAAGCGACTATTGTTCGTAAGTTAGCGCCAAATCAACCAATGACGATGGACTATCGTATTGAACGTGTTACGGTTACTGTAGATCCTGCAACGAAAAAAATTACTAATGCTTCATGTGGTTAATTTAAAAGTAGTGAATTTAGAACATCACGTATAGCACGAGAATGAAAGATGATTGAATCAAGTATCCAATCATCTTTTTATATGCTTTTACAGCATTTTATACTCACTGCTGATTCCACATTGCTCAACAAAATAATCATCATGTGAAACTAAAATTATTGCACCTTGAAATTGTTGAATGGCTTGAGCCAATAATTGTTTAGACTCTAAATCTAGATGATTTTCAGGTTCATCCAACAGCAATAAATCAATACTTTCCTGACTATGACTGATTGCCAATAAAGTAACTTTCAGTTTTTCACCACCACTCAGTTGTGCCAATTTGAGCAATGATTTTTCACGACGAATTCGTAATTGTCCAAGTAAATTTCGCCATTCAACTTCTAGTAAAGTCGAATTAAAACGCGCTAAATTTTCCAGAACTGAAAGCTCATCATTCAATAAGCTAAAATTCTGATCCAAATACAGCACATTTCCTGTGTAGTAAATTTCTGGTGAAACTTCAAAATTATTTACATGCTGAACAATGTGTTTGAGCAAAGTCGATTTACCAATCCCATTCGCACCTTTAAGTTGAATTTTTTCACCCGCTTGAAGCGAAAGTTTTATCTTTTGTTGCGAAGCAAAGGGCAATTTCAAATCATTAATTCTTAAAATTTCACCATGTTTAGTCGTTTTAAATTGAAAATCAAACTTTTGTGGCTTGATTTTTTCTAAGCGACTTTGCTGTTCCGAAAGTTGAGCTTGGCTATCTTCATGCTGTCTCATCTGTTGATTTTTTAATTTCTCAAGACTTTGACTGGCTTGTTCTTTATTAAAATCGAGTAAGATTTTTGCTTGAGAATTTGAGTCACGTAATTGACGACCGTTACGCTGTCGTTTTTGAGCTTTCATCAAACTTTCATGTTGTTGCTGTTTCAGGTGTTGAATATCACGTTTCTCTTGCTCAACAGATTTACTTAAAGCATTCAATTGTTGCTGATGTTGCACAGCATATACTTCATAGTTTCCAGTGATCTGCTGCAACCCCAACTCACTCAAAGCATAAATATACTCAACTTCGTTCAATAATCTCAGATCATGACTAATCACACAGACACCTGCTTTATGTGCATGAATAGATTGAATAAGCCATTGCCTTGATTCCGTATCTAGATGGTTACTTGGTTCATCTAAAAGTAGATAATGATCTTGTTTTAAAAATAAACGACATAGTGCCAGTTTGGTTTTTTGTCCCTCACTCAGTTGCTGAATTGGAAAATTTAAATCGTGAGGTAAATTGGCATTGGACAAGATTTTTAGCCATTGCTGTGGTGCATCCCAATCATTTTCAACCAAATCAAAATCTGAAAAATTGGCAGTGTTATTTTCAATACGCTGAAAAGCATTATATAAAGTATCTACATCCAAGGCTTGAGCGATATTTTCTGCATCTAGCCTTTGAATCTGTGCTAAATATTCATGTGGCATATTCCATGAAACTTGCCCTAAATAGGGAATTTCAACCGGTGATGGAGAATTTAAAATTTTAAAAAGTAATGATTTACCTAAACCATTACGACCGATCAAAGCTGAAGTTTTCCCCGCATGCAGCACAAAATTCAATTGTTCAAACATACTTTGAGTAGGGAAAGCTAAACTTAGATTTGAAACGATACACGCTTGTTGAGTCATATACACGCATCCTTATAAAAAACAGGATGTGCAAAATAGTCAAATGAATGCCGTAAATAACAAAAGTTTAAAGATATTTTTGTAGAGCATGAGTAAGCAAAGCATAAAGTGTGGTCTATTTTACACATCAAAAAAGAACAAATAATTTGATGGGAAAATGACTTACTTCATTGGCGTTACTCTTTTATATGACGAGGGAATGAGTGCTATTGTATAAAATGAACTCAATTTGTCAATAAAATTGCGCAAGATGACTTTTGATTTTATGAATAAAAAAACCCAAGTGAACTTGGGTCTTTTGAAATTTATTGATCAATGATTAAGATGTCGCTTTAATCACTTCTGCAACAGAATCAGCCACATAATCAATATTTTTAAGATTTAAGCCAGCAGCACACATACGACCACTACGCACTAAGTAAATTGCATATTTATCTTTCAAAATATCCACTTGTTCAGCAGTTAAACCGGTATAACTGAACATGCCTTGTTGTGCTGTTAAATAGTCAAAATTACGCTCAGGTAAAGCAGCTGATAATTTAGCTTTAAACAACTCACGCATCTGAATAATACGCTCACGCATTTCTTTTAATTCAGCATGCCATTGTTCAGTCAAATCTGCATTGTTCAAGACATTATCAACAACTAAAGCACCTGTGGTAGGTGGGCTAGAGTAGATACGGCGCACAGTTGCTTTTAATTGACCTAAAACTTTTTGCGCAGTTTCTTTATCATCACAAATGAATGACAAACCACCGACACGCTCACCATAAAGCGAGAAGATTTTAGAGAATGAATTGCTGACAATAAAGTTCATGCCTGATTGGTCTAAAGCACGAATTGCATACGCATCTTCTTCTAAACCTTGACCAAAACCTTGATAAGCAATATCCAAGAAAGGAATCAAATCACGTGCTTTTAATACCTCAATCACACGATCCCATTCAGCAGGCGTTAAATCTGCACCTGTTGGGTTGTGACAACAGGGGTGTAGCAACACAATACCTTTTGCAGGAATTGTATTTAAATCCGCAAGCATGCCTTCAATATCAACACCATTGGTCGCTGCATCGAAATAACGATAAAAATGCGAGTTCACACCTGCACCATTAAAAATTGCAATGTGGTTTTCCCAAGTCGGTTGGCTTACCCAAACATCTGATTCAGGGAAATATTTTTTAAGAAAATCTGCACCAACTTTCAGTGCACCAGAACCACCTAAAGTTTGAATCGTGACTGCACGACCATCTTTACGCGCTTGGCTATTTTCACCTAAAACTAACTTTTGGGTCGCTTCGTTATAAGACTTTGAACCATCCATAGGTAAATAAAGTTTTACTTTATCATTTGTTGGTTCGATATTTTTTAAAGCAGCACGGACTGAGTTTAACTGAGGAACGATCGTATCCTCATTATAATAAAGACCAATACTTAAATTTACTTTATTGGTTCGTTCATCCTTACCATAAGCTTCCATCAGGGACAGGATTGGATCACCTGCATAAGGATCTACATGTTGAAACATGGTTCAAAGTCCTAAATCAAACGAAGTTATTGAGCCTTGATCATATATGTATTTTAAAGGTTCACTCAACAGCAGATTGAAGAATAATTTGAATAATTCATTCAACTTTAGCTTATATAAAGCCGTTAAATCGTGAACTTAGCGCTTAAAACTATAAGAGAAAAGAGTGAAACGATAAAACGGAGCGGGAACTCCGTTTTAACAGGTAAATTTAACTTATTTCAATGCACTTATTTTGTAGGTTGAATATCAAATTCAAAGGTCCATGTGGTTGCACTAGCATTATTGGTTGGATCTGCATAGGCAATTGATTTTAAATGCATGCGTGCATAGCTATTGCCTTTATTACCACGAATCATACTTGCACCATTTGGATTCGCACCTAATACGTGTTGAGCTTGTAATCCATCTGCTTGAGCTGATGCCAGTGTTGGATAATAGTAATACCATCCATAACTCAATTTACTTGGATAAGTACCTTGGAAACTCGGATTTAATACCGAAGTTACAGTATTTGAACCCCATTTAAACCCTTTTGCTGAAACTGCATTTTGTAAATCAGCTAATGTTGCTGTTACAGCATTGGTATCTTTAAATTTTTCTAAGATCACTTTGCCATTTACATCATAAAAACCAACAGGTTGCGATGCAACAGCAGCACCAATATCGCTATTCAATTGTACATTGTAGCGATTAAAAGCAATTTGCCATGTACCAGTGCTATTATTGTTGCTGACTTGTCCAGTGATTAAATTGACATAAGTCCAACCTTGAGTTGCATCAACAGATAAGGTTTTAACATTATTATCCAGTGTATTTAAATAGCGTAAAGTGATATTCCCAGAAGCTGTCCCTTTATAATAATCAACAATTTGCATGGCAAAAACAGGTTTTTCTGCGGTACCAATCGTATCGGTTTTACTCTTATCGGTAGTGAGTAAATAAGTCTTAAAGTTTGGTGACATACGGTGATCACCAAATAAATCATATTCAAAGAAACTATTGAAACCACCATTTGTGGTATCCATGAAAGCATTACTATAGCTATCTACCAACCAAGCCGCACTTGGTAAACTTCCTTTTTGTGTTGCGTCTAATTCTTTTGAAAGGGTATCCCATTGTCCATCAAACGGTGAATATAATGCACCTCCTTGCCCTGAACCACTGACACCACTGTTGGTAAATAGCATCGGTGTACGTGTACCCATTGCAAATTTAAGATCCCAATCTGTACCTTCACAAGTAATTTGAGCTTGGGTATCAATATCATAGCAATATGAAGTATTTGAAGCAGGCTGAATAACCCATTCCTTGTTTTTGATAGTGAATAAATCTGTATTGGTTACAGGTGGAGTCGTCGTTGAACCGCCAGTGCTACTATCGCCACCGCCTCCACCGCAAGCAGTCAGCAAAAGTCCCAACGTTGAAACGGCAAAAAGTCGAGTTAAATTCGTATTTAACATGAGTGTGAATAATCCTTTTGTTGATTAAGTCGATGACTGAATTGATGATTTAGATTGATCGCTAAATTGATCGTAAATAAAGGGTTATGAAGCTTTTTTATTCCAATTAAAACGTAAGCCCATATAGGTATATCGTCCTGAAATTGGGCGATAATCAAATGAAGCAGAGAAATCACGTTGTTCATTAAAAATATTGTCCATACCAACAAAGGCACTGACATAAGGGGAAATTTTGTAGTCCAGTTGACTATCTAAGGTGAACCAATTTGGTGATGAATATTGATTGGCACTGTCACCATATTCTTGGCTTTGATAACGCGCACGCAGGGTCACATCCAATTGATCATTGACGGAATAATTACTGCCTAAACGTGCAATATGCTTAGGACGGCGCGTCAAATCTAAACCTGTAGTTTTATCGCTTGCTTCTGTATAGGTATACGAACCGTTTAAAGCCAAATAGGGCGTGATATTCCATTGTGCAGATGTTTCAAAACCCTTAGTTTCAGCTTTTGCGACATTGCTATAGGAATATTGCGTGATGCCATTCGACACCACGGCATTGTCATAATCAGTCTGAATTAGATCTTTGACATCATTCCAAAATAGATTGAAATCAGCGTTCCAAAGCTCACTTTTAACTAGGCTTAAACCCAATTGATAACTATCTGAAGATTCAGGCTTTAAATTTGGATTACCAATGACGATATAACCTAAATGGCTATGATCAAATGAATAAAAGCGTTCTTTTAAGTTTGGTACACGGTAGCCTTGACCATAACTCAATCTTAAATCTGCAAATAAATCATTCTCTTGATAAAAGCGATATTTGGTACTGAATTTAAAAGCATTATGATCACCAAAATCTTGGTCATCTTGGAAACGCCAACCGAAGACTGCATCTATTTTGTCTGTCAATGCAGCATCATTTTGCAGATAAAATTCGTGGCGATCGCGTGAAACTTTGCCACCTTGCATTTCAAATTTGCCATTATTGCTTTGTTCTAATTGTTCTTCGTGCCAATCATAGCCCATCTGCCAATTTTGTTTATGCCATGTAGGCAATGAAACTTGCGAACTAAAATGGTTATTTTCTTGATTTGAATTGCGTAAAGCCGATAAATAGCCATCCGTTGTTTGTGTTGATGTGGTGTCATAAGTTTCATGTACTGCTTTGACATCAAAAGCAATTTTATTGGCAGTTTTATATTGACCACCAGCACTGAAACGTTGACGTTCAATATCTTCAACTTTGGCTTGTTCACGATTGGATGGGGAAATAAACACTAAACTCCGTTGATGATCTTTTTCTTGATAATCATTGAAATCTGCCCATATCGAGAACTGATCTGAAGGTTGCCACGCACCATATAAAGCATATTGTTGGCGTTTTTGAATATCGCCCTGTAAGGGATAATTGTCAGGATTTACTGCAAAACCGTCACTTATAAGTTGGTCTGCAATCAAGCGTCCTTGAAAACTGCCTTGTTTTGCTTCGAGTTGGACTTTTTCATGATGATTATTAATGGATACGGATTTTCCATTGGCGTTTTGCTTGCCATAAGAACCAATATCCACTTGCCCAGAAGCTGAAAAACCATCACTGACTTTTTTGGTGATGATGTTGATTACACCACCCATTGCAGAAGAACCGTATTGTGCTGAAGCTGCGCCTTTGACCACTTCAATGTGATCTATACCTGACACTAAATATTGATCTAAATCAACAGTAGAACTGGTACTTGCTGCCAAAGGAAGCCCATCAATCAGTACCAAAACTTGATCACTGGTTAAGCCTTGCAGAGAAATTTCATAACCTGATTTTCCATGAATTTCACGTAATAAAATTCCTGGAATATTTTCTAAAGCATCCTTTAGGGTAATGGCATTGGTACGAATCAGTTCTTGTTCATCCACAATCTCTGTGCGAATTGGGCTATCGACCAATTTCTTTTCTGAACGTGTGGCTGTGACGACGATGGTATTTAATTTTACTGATTCTTCTGTTGCCATCTCAGCAAAAGCTGATTGATGGATGATGCATCCATTTGCAAAGAGGCTAAGAAGCAAAAGATTACGTTTGAAATGTAGCGGGTAGAGGGAGCAGATATTCACGTTAAAATTTCATCAATGAAAATAATTATCATTTATAAATAGTAATCATTATCTTTATTATTTACAATACCCTCGATTTTTATTTCAAAAAAGCAACTTGTTCTCCACAAAAGAACAGTGCAACTGAAATAAATACGTGTTTTATTACAATATGGATTTGTTTTTATGAATTTACGTTTTATACCTGCTTTACTGACGTTAATCGTACTCGGGGGGACGAGTGTGCATGCTCAAGAAAAAACAGTAATCACGACTCAGCCTACTACACAACAGCAAGATTTCATTCATAATTTAAGTCAAGCTCAAGCGCACCAAGCGATTTTGAAAATGGTGGGTGAGTACCAAGTAACATTCCGTTTTGAGGAAATTTATTCGGTAAAAAGTGGCTATGACATTTTGCCACCAGACATTTCTAAAGGTTTTGAAACTGTTTTTGTGATTGAAGACACGCCGAATAAAGTATCTCTACAACATTTGCTTTTAGCAGGTGAGCATGTCGTTAAACATTGGCGTCAAGACTGGGAATATGAACCAACCAGTATGTGGAGCTATGTGGGGAATTATCAGTGGAAAAAAGTTCAACTGACTAAAGAGCAAAGTAAAGGCAAATGGCTACAAACCGTATGGCAAGTGGATGATTCTCCACGTTATGCAGCATTGGGCAATTGGACAAGTGATCATGGTATCGAGGCTTGGACTTCTGCGGAAACTTATCGTCCTTTACCACGTCGTGAACTGACTACACGTGATGATTATGACATTATTTCAGGCATCAACCGCCAAGCGATCACCGCAGATGGTTGGGTACATGAGCAAAATAACATTAAGTTTGATACAAAAACTCAAAAGCCTTTAGCACGTGAACTCGGCTTAAACCAATATGAGCGCGTTAGCAAAACTGACTTTAAACCTGCCTATGACTATTGGGAAAAAAATAAAGCATACTGGTCAGAAGTTCGTGCAGCTTGGGATAAAGCGTTCCAACAAAATGAAGTTTTAGGTCTAAAATTCACGCGTCAAAAAGATGATGATAAAAAAGCGCACTATGTTCAGTTTATGAAACAAGCTGAAGAATTTGCGGGTAAAAAAGTAAGCAAACAGCAAATGGATGAAAAGATTAAAAAACTTCTCAATCAAGAGTTGACTGTTGGTCAGTTGAAATAATTTTTTAATTTTCTTTATTTTCAATCGAAGGTATATGTTTTTACATATACCTTTTTTAATTCATCATTTTATATACATAAAAGCATTGTTCAACTAGCAACTTCTTGTCATCATTGAATAAAGTTTAAATTTATCAATGGATGGTTTGTTCATGCTCCTCAATTATCAATTTGATCGTATTGAATCTTCAGTTGAAACCCAAACTTTGGTTTTGATTCATGGCTTATTTGGTAGTTTGAGTAATTTGGGCATTATTGCACGTGCTTTTCAAGGTAAATTCGATATTTTACAAATAGATGTGCGTAATCATGGGCATTCAGCTCATTCTGATGAAATGAATTATAATTTAATGGCAAATGATATTTTAGAAACTATTGATCATTTAAATATTCAAAATTTCATTGTGATTGGGCACTCGATGGGTGGAAAAATCGCCATGAAATTGGCTGATTTAATGCAACAAACCGCTTCAGATCACCTACAGAAATTAATCGTTTTAGATATGACACCTTTTGCATATCAAGAAAATCATCATAATCAAATTTTTAAAGCTTTATTTGCTGTTGAAGAAGCACAAGTTGAATCTCGTAAAGAAGCGACTGAAATCATGCGTCAGTTTTTAAATGAAGAAATGGTGATTCAGTTCTTGTTGAAATCATGGAATAAAGGACAGTGGTTGTTTAATGTGAAGGCACTTTATCACCATTATGCTGATATTTTGAGTTGGGATGTTCAAACTGTAAATGCTGTACCGACTTTATTTATTAAAGGTGGAAATTCGCCTTATCTTTCCAAGCCTGAGCATTTTGAAGCGGTTAATACACAGTTTAGCAATGTTCAAATTGAAACAATTGAGGGTGTAGGGCATTGGTTACATGCGGAGAAGCCAGCGGAAGTGAATGGATTGATTGAGGGTTTTATTGGATAATAAAATTTTAAAAACCTCATCTTTTGAAAGGTGAGGTTTTAAATCATCTTGATGCACGTGACTGTATGCATTTTTAGTCAAGGATGAGTTGATAGTCGCCACCGAAAGGTGGCTATTTCTCAGGTTGCTGCCATTAAAGTATCGTATGAAATATTAAGATTGTGATGTAACTGTTTCATCATGCGTAAACTTAAACCGCGTTTACGATTTAATACCTCTGATACTCGACTTTGCCCGCCTAGATATGGTTCTAAATCTTTTGGGGTCATATTTCGTTCTATCATTCGACACTTGATTGCTTCAATTGGGTCGGGTTGAGCAATTGGATAATGTTTGTTCTCGTAAGCTTCGATGAGTGTAACAAGCACTTCTCGTTCGTCTGCTTCGGGTGTACCATTTTCAGCTTGGAATATACTTTCTAAACGAATAAATGTTGCTGTTAAATCATCATCATTACGAATGGGCTTAATATTCATTTACTGTCTCCACATCTATTTTATCGTATTGGGCATGAGTACCTATGAATTTAACCCATACAATACTGGCTTGATATTGGATTTCTACGACTAAGCGGTATTTGTTGCCACCAATATTAAAGACAACTCTATTGCTACCACAAATACTGGCATTACCTGCATATTGCTTGACATCATGCGGTGTTGTCCACGTTGCTTTTATTACATCGTGATACCACAGTTCTAAAGGTGTTTGTGAGTCTTCATAACCTACTTGTTCCCAAAATTGGCATAAAGAACGCTTAGCAATTACTCTCATGAATTGTCCTAGTTGAGATTGTTATTACAATATCCCAAAAATGGATAATTAGCAATACTCAGCTAAGGTTAGACCTTATTTATCATAATTTTTATTTGTAGACTATTGAATTACAAGTGTAAGCAATTCAGTACAAATACATACAACCTTAGAATATGTTAACATATTGAAAATACAAGTTAATACAACTCTATGCGACCTCTTACAATCCAAACTAAACTTGGTGGATTCTACTTCTGGTACTATTCAATCGTTGGGACGTTTTTGCCGTATTGGAGTTTATACCTACAAGATCAAGGCTTTAACTACAAAGAAATTGGATTACTTTCATCTATAGCCATCCTGACACGAATTTTTGCACCGTTTATCTGGGGTTTTATCGCAGACAAAACAGGCAAACGAATGCTACTGGTTCGTATCGCCACATGGATGGAAGCGACCATTTGGTTCCTGATCTTTATTATTCCCAACAATATGCAATCCATTGCATTACTCATGCTGATTTTTAGCTTCTTCCAAAATGCGATTCTTGCACAATTTGAAGGCGTTACACTATTTTGGTTAGGCGACAAACATACTGAATCTTATGGAAAAATACGGAAATGGGGTTCGAT
This sequence comes from Acinetobacter wuhouensis, assembly GCF_001696605.3. Lineage (NCBI taxonomy): Bacteria > Pseudomonadati > Pseudomonadota > Gammaproteobacteria > Moraxellales > Moraxellaceae > Acinetobacter > Acinetobacter wuhouensis. Next base: position 1,937,882 of record NZ_CP031716.1, read on the forward strand.
CGGATTCATTGTTGGGGTATTTAGCATTGGCGCATTATTGGATGTAGTCGATATTCACTATTTACCGATCATGCTGTTATGTATTGCATTTACCGCATTTATTTGGTCATTCACCATCAAAGAACCTAGCACTGCACCAAGTTCACAAAAAATATTAGAACCCTTATTGCCCATATTAAAAAAACCAGTGGTTGCAGCATTCTTTGCAATTGAATTTATTATGCTTTTTGCACAAGCACCATTTTATAGCTTTTATAGTAACTATTTAAAATTAGGTGGTTTTAGCACAACTGAAATTGGCTTTTTATGGTCAGTTGGTGTGATTGCAGAAATTATCATGTTTAACTATGCCAATTTCTTTTTAAGTCGTTTTTCTTGGCGTAATTTAGTGGCGCTTTGCCTTGTGATGACCTGTATTCGCTTTCTATTGGCGGGCTATTTTCATGAAAGTTTTGCCATACAATTTATTTCCCAAACTTTTCATGCATTTAGTTTTGGTTTATTTCATATTATTGCCATGCGCATCATCCTACAAAACTTTAATGCAAAACAACAGGGCAGAGGGCAAGCACTGTATAGCACCATGTGGGGGCTGGGTGTGGCTTCAGGTAGTATTTTAGCAGGACAATATTGGGAACAATTGACAGGTCAATCTATTTTCATCATTGCAGGTTTATCTGCACTAATCGGTTTATTATTGGTGAATTTCCTACCAAAAACTATTCAAACACCTGCTAGATAAAAGTATTCAGAATATAAAAAAACCTTCTCAAGTATCGAGAAGGTTTTTATTCAACAGAAAATGAATGATTAACCAAAGATTTTTACAATCAAATGGACAATAAATGGTCCAACTAAAACCATAAAAATTCCTGCTAATACCATGGTTAAACTTGCAATTACACCTTCTTCTTTATCACGCATATACGCTTTACTGGTTCCAAAACCATGCGCTGCATTGCCCAAAGAAGCACCTTGCGCAAAACGTGACTTAAGTTTTAAACCACCTAAAACCAAATCTCCGATTAGCATCCCAGTCACACCTGTAATCATGGTGAATAAAATCACCAATTCGACAGAACCGCCAATATGAGTACTGAGTTCCATGGCAAATGGTGTAGAAATGGAACGAGCCATTAAACTATAAGTCGTAGTTTGGTCGAAATGAAATAATTTCGCCAAATAGTAAGCACTGATCATCCCGGCAAACATACCAATCACAACCCCCATGCTGATCGAGATCAAATGTTCTTTAATAATGGCACGATATTCATAAATCGGAATCGCAAAAGCCACAGTTGCAGGACCTAACATCCAGATAATCCATTGACTATCAAGCATATAAGTATCATAAGATACATGTGTGCACAGTAAAATAATGATTAAAATTGTCGGTACAAAAATAGCTGGAGATAAAACAAGATAAGGATATTTACGATACAGTTGTTTAACTAAAACATACGCAATCAATGTACCTATAAAACAAAGGATTGAAATAATAGACATTATTTATCTCCATGCATGACATGCATCGTTTTATTTGACTGATGCTGTTTTAATCTATGCTCAATTTTAAAACCCAAATGCACGCTATATGCTGTAAACACCATCACACAAATTGTGCCAAGTACAACAACGACAATTAATTGCCAACCTTCAGTCATAAATAAAGTTTTATATTTCATCAAACCAATAAAACAAGGAATGAAGAATAAAACCAATTCACCAAGAATAAAGTCTGATCCAGATTTAATCCAACCAAGTTTTAATAGACCAGTCATTAGCCCGATCAATAGCATAAATAATCCAATCACAGCTGCTGAGACAGGTAAGTTAAACTGTTTTTGAATGATTGAACCGACCCACCAAATTAGGATTAAAAATATAACTTGTAGACAGTTGGTGAAAATGGATTTCAATTGGAATCTGTGTACGGATGTAGACATGAATGACTGATTTTTTCAGGAGATGAGATATTTTAATGATAATTCTCATGCTAAATTATGAATAGTAAATCTTAAATTATGCTTTTTTGGAATGTTTATGGATATTAAAGCACTCAAAGTCTTTGTAGAAATTGTGAATTGTAGAAGCTTCACTTTGGCTGCGGAACACTTGTTCATGACACAACCCACGATTAGTAAAACAATCAAAAACTTAGAAGAAGATTTAAGCACGGCGTTATTTAAAAAAGGTGAATCAGGAAGAAAAAGGGAAGTTGTATTGACTTATGAGGGAGAACTCATTTATCAACATGCTTTAAAAATGCTAACCGAACAAAAACAACTTTTAGAGAGCTTAGTTCAAGTTAAAAATTTAAAAAAAGGGCAATTAATTATTGGCTTACCGCCATTAGGCTCTGTATTACTCAGTCCTTTGATTGCGTTATTTCATCAAAACTATCCGGATATTCAACTAAAATTTTTAGAAGTTGGTGCAAATGGTATTGAAGAAGCGATTGCGGATAAAAGCATTGATGTTGGGATTTTATTGGGAAATTTAAGACCTAATTTTGCAGCAATTCCTGTGTTAGATTCTCCAATGTGCTTGTTAGCAAAGAGAAATTCTCATTGGGATTATCGAGACTCGGTTGATTTAGTTGAGTTAAGTGAGGAAACATTCTTACTTTATGCAGATTCATTTACTTTGAACAAGATGATCATTCAAGCAGCAAATTCAATTGGTTTTGACCCCAAAGTGGTGTGTAAAAGTAGTCAGTGGGACTTCATTGCAAAAATGGTTGAATTTAATATGGGGATCGCCATTTTACCTAAAATTTATTGTGAACAGCTCGATAGGGATAAATTTTGCTGGACTGTATTATCTAAACCACAATTAAATTGGACACTGAGTATGGCGTGGAATACATCTGTCGCGATGAGTCCGGCAACCAAAGCTTGGTTAAATATCGTGGATCTTCATCGAGATAAGATTCATTTTTAAGGGTTTTATTAATATTTTAAAAATCTTAAACATAAATATTAATTCGAATAATTTTAATGAAATTTAAGACAATATTATATTTAAATACAATTGCTTAATTGTTTTTATTTCGCATAATGTATATTATGTTAAATAACATTTACATATAAATATAACATATTCTAAGCTTAATACAATGCTCATCATCATTTCTTACTTATAGGTTTTGCTTTAGGCTCTCCATATACCGTGGCTCACAAACTTAAAGTTGCTCGACCTACGAAACACGTCATGTCTATCTCAGCTTGAATGAAAAACATCGCGGCAAACTTAGTGCTCAATCAGATTCAGATCATATACGTGAGTTAAATCTACTCTCACCCAATAAAAGTAAATTTATACGCTTATTACAACACCAATTTACTGAACATCATCTAATCATTAACAATCGACGTTTTTATGTTGTTGATTGGGATAATTACCCTATTGTTATCTTTGAATACCGAGATGGTACGCAAGCGATGAAATTGCAAGACCAAGACGATGGTTTGCCATTATTTTTTGTACAAAGCCATTCTTTCGAGTGAATCTATTGAAAGTGACAAAAACAAGCCTATAAATTAGTGCTTAAGCATTGATTATGTTAAATAAACTAACACTCAATATTTAACTCATTAATATTAATAATAAGTTCTACTACACCAAAACATTTAAAAACCTTAAACCAATACCTGGCTCGGTCACAATATATTTAGGATGTACAGCATTATCATTCAATTTAGCTCTTAGTTTAGCAACTAGAATTCGTAAATAATGCGTGTCTTCCTGATGTGTCGGCCCCCATAACTCCTTTAGAATTTGAGGTTGAGTCAATAATTGACCTTTATGTTGAGCCAATAGACTGAGTAATTGATATTCCTTTCGGGTTAAAGTCACTAAATTCTGTTCTAAAAATACCTGACGTTGAGCAAAATCAATTTTGAGTACACCATCATCAAAAATAGCTGATTCAACTGCAACATGTTGATATTGCCGAAGTAAGACACGTATTCTTGCCATTAACTCTTGTACACTAAATGGTTTAGTCACATAGTCATTCGCACCAGCATCAAGTAGTTTTACTTTTTCAACTTCATCCGCACGTACAGAAAGTACAATCACTGGAGTTTTTGACCATGTTCGCAATTCTTCAAGAACATCAAACCCATCTAAATCAGGTAATCCAAGATCCAGTATAATTAAATCAGCACCTTGCAATGCCAATAATTCTAAGCCTTTTTGCCCATTTTCAGCCAATAAAGTTTTATAGCCTTGTGCTCTAAGTGCTATATCTAAAAATTTACGAATCTGTGTTTCATCATCAATAATTAAAATATGCGTCGTTGAACTGACTGTAGCATTTTTCTCAGACATCATTATTCCTCACAAACACAGATAACCAATTAAAATCAATAATTTAGATAAGTTTAAATTTATATAATCTGTTGAATTGGCAATATAATTCGGATACAAGTTCCATGATTATTCTTTGCTGATGATGCACTAATTTTCCCCATATGTGCACCAATAATCGCTTTAACAATGGTTAAACCCAATCCTGTACCATATTGCCCACGATCACCTCGTTCCATAGTATAAAACATATCAAAAATCCGATCTCGCTCATCCTCTGGAATCCCCTGTCCTTGGTCGCTAATCGCTATTTCAATTTCATTATCACCGACTTGCATTACATCAACAATCACAGCTTGCTGTTCAGGTGAAAATTTTGCTGCATTTTCTAAAACATTAAAAATTGCTTGCTCGATTAATGCCGCATGCACAAATAGACTTAAACTTTGCTCAGGTAAATGCACTTCAATCACGGCGTGTGGCATATAGCGTTGTAATCGTCGAACAGCTGAACCGACTAATTCATCTACACCAATCCAATCGCGCTTTAAACTTAAACCTTCATGACCTAAACGTGTCATATCAAGTAAATTTTGGATATAACGGTCTAAACGCTCACCTTCCAAACGAATCGCTTCCAAAAGACTAGCTTGATCTTGTTCATCCATAGCATGCCGATAATGCGTCAATGTATCCGCAGCACCAATCATTGACGCGAGTGGTGAACGTAGATCATGTGAAACTGAGGATAAGAGTGCTGAACGCAATTTTTCAGTTTCTGAACTGACATTGGCGACCTCTAAAGCTTTGGTTAGTTGCGTCCTATAGATGGCTTGTGCAATATACTCGACCATTGCTTCCGCTAAACGCTTTTGCTCATTTCCGAGATGCGCTGGTGCATGTAAAAACTGAATACCGATCACCCCTAAACATTGTTTAGATGCAAGTAGAGGTAAAAACCACCACGCATTTTCAGTCAACGTCTGAGTAAAACGACCTGAAGGTTGTAAATTTTTAAATGTCCATTCAGCTGAAATCCGCTCTTTATCACTGAGTTGTTTTAAGACATCTTTACCATCTGAAGCTTCTGGACAATATAACCATACTTGCGCTTTTAAATTTTTACTTAGACTGCTACTTGCAATTTCTTGTACTTGCTTGAGATCCACAGCAACCGAAAGCTTTTGCCCTAAATCTTGCATGATACTGTTATAGCTATTGGCTGCTTTCAACGCTGTCACTTGTTCACGGAGACGCGATGCTAAACGACTAGCAATCAGTGCTGCACCAAGAAAAGCCACGACCGTGATCACACCTTGATGTGCTGAAATTTGCAAAGTAAATTTAGGTGAAATAAAGAAAAAATTATAGGCTAAGAAAAATAAAAGCGCTGAAAATACTGCAGCCACCATTCGAGTTTTAGAAGCAACAAATACCACAGCGGTTATAAAAATAACTGAAAGCTCTTCAATACCAAGATATTTTTCTCCTAAACTTGCGATGATAATACTGATTGCTGTAGTCAGTACCACATACAGACTTTCTCTGAAGGTTAAGAAAGCCCCTTGTCGTTGAAAAAAATGCCGCGGTCTTGATTCTGATGCAATAGGTACGATACTCAGTTCAAAACTTGGTTGATACTTTAAAATTTGTTCAAGCAAATTAGGTTTAAAGCTAAACCATGTGTTACGTGATTGAATTTGTGCTAATACAAGTGTGGAAATTCCATGATCTATAACATAATCAAATAATGTACGAGCATGTTGTTGACCATATAAAATTTCTGTCATACCGCCCATTTGACGAGTCAAATTGAAAGCATTTTCAATCTCTCGGCTTTGTACATTTTCTGATTGTTGTATATTGGATTCTTGAGAAAATGTCACCACACTCCAATTTGCCAAACGATTTTCAGCAATACGACAGCCTATCCGAACCAATGCCTCCGCATGACCATTACCTTCAATCAGCACCAAAATATGATTTTTTAATGGAATTGGTGCAATCCCCTGAACCGCAAAACTTTCCCGTACATCACTATCCACATGACTAGCGACGGTTTGCATCGCCAATTCACGTAAAGCAGTAAGATTGGAATGATTAAAAAATCGTTGTAATGCCTGTTCTGCTTGCTCTGGTATATAGACTTTACCTTGATTCAACCGTTCCAATAATTCATTGACTGGTAAATCAATCAAGCGAATATCACGAATCCGTTCAAATACTCGATCGGGTACAGTTTCAGATACACGAATTCCTGTAATTTGATACACCACATCATTCAAGCTTTCTAAATGCTGAATATTCATTGTGGTAAAAACATCAATACCAGCATCTAATAATTCATTGATGTCTTGCCAACGCTTTTCATGCCGACTATTTGGCATATTGGTATGAGCAAACTCATCAACAAGTACAATACTGGGCTTTTTCTCCAATACGGCGTCCAAATCCATTTCTTCCAAAGAATGCCCTTGATATTCAATGACCTTTCGAGGAATAACCGTTAAGCCCGCTATTAAGTTTTCAGTCTCACTCCGACCATGTGTTTCCACATAACCGATAACAATATTACTTCCTTGTAATGCCAATTCATGTGCACGAGCCAACATTGCAAACGTTTTACCCACACCCGGTGCTGCACCTAAAAAAATCGTCAATCGCCCAGATTGGTAACGCTGTGTATGTTGTAATAAGACATCAGCTTTGTTGCTTCGTTGGTCAGTCATAGATTTCTGCTATATGTGTTGAATTTTAAAACAACGTAAATCTTTTTATTCGAACAACTTTTCCCTTTTCCAAAGGGTGAGAAGTATTACTTCGGAAGAGGGAGTTTACTTAAGTAATAGATATTACAGATTTGAAAAATAAAGTATTCATTTTTCAAATTTTATTAATGTTTCTCAGCGGAGTCTTACATCAGAAATTTCAATTTAGGGATTAGCCTTCGGCTCGAGGTACTTTTGTTTCGGCAAAAGTACCCAAAACCATTGTCATCCGCAAAACTCGTCTACTTCCGTCATGTTATTTAATACATCGCAAAAACATATCTGATTAAAAGTAGTCCTGCCTCAAACACGTTGCGGATGACGTTATCGCGTATCCAATATTATTGAGAAGCAAAAGTTGCTCTTAGGTTACTACGTAAAATCAGTTAAGTTAAATAAGCGCCCAAATCCCTATTTTAAAACTGTGATTAAATAATCTTTTTTAATTATCCATCACTTCCCTACACGATCTAAAGCCAAATTCAACTCAAGTACATTCACGCGTGCCTGACCCAAAATTCCAAAAGTCGGCTGAACCGTTTGTTCCTGTACTAGTTTTATCACATCTTGATCTGCAAGATGCCGCGCTTGAGCAACACGGTTCACTTGAATCATTGCCGATTGCACACTAATTTCAGGATCAATCCCACTACCTGAAGCAGTGACTAAATCTGCAGGAATTTTTGATGGATCAATCTGTTCCTGAGCAGAGATTTTATTCAACCGTTCATTGATGATTTTATTCAATTCTGGATTCGTTCTCGCCATATTACTACCAGCCATCGCCATTGGATCATAATTGGCAGCAGATGGTCGAGGATGGAAATATTGCGCTTGAGTAAACGGCTGAGCCACCAAACGTGAACCGACAATTTGATTATTTTCAATCATCATACTGCCATTGGCTTGATCTGGAAATATTGTCTGTCCAAACCCCGTAGCTACACTACTATAAATAAAGCCACATAAGCCCAGTGCAATAACCGTTAATCCTAAAGAACCACGTACTAACTCAGCCATTGATGAATCAATGAGTTGATTATTTTCAATATTCATTTTTATCATCCTCAATAATTAAAGTGACAAGAGTGGACTAATCAGAAGATCAATCGCTTTGATCGCTACGAATGGTAATACGACCCCACCAACCCCATAAATCAACATATTACGGCGCAATAATTGTGTAGATGTTGAAGGTTTAAATTTCACACCACGCAGTGCAATTGGAATAAGCATCGGAATAATAATCGCGTTAAAAATCAATGCTGAAAGAATCGCACTTTCTGGACTTCCCAATTGCATAACATTCAACACATGCATTTGAGGAATCGCAGCTACGAATAAAGCAGGCAGAATAGCGAAGTATTTGGATACATCATTGGCCAAAGAGAATGTAGTCAATGCGCCACGTGTAATTAACTGCTGTTTGCCGATTTCAACCACAGCCAATAATTTGGTTGGGTCAGAATCCAAATCCACCATATTGCCTGCTTCTTTGGCTGCTTGCGTACCTGAGTTCATCGCTAAACCAATATCTGCTTGTGCCAAAGCGGGTGCATCATTGGTACCATCCCCCACCATTGCCACCAAATGCCCTTTGTTCTGTTCAGTACGAATACAGCTTAATTTATCTTCTGGTTTCGCTTCGGCAATATAATCATCCACACCTGCTTCAGCTGCAATCGCAGCCGCAGTCAAAGGATTATCGCCTGTCACCATGACCGTTTTAATCCCCATTTCACGTAAGCGAGCAAACTTTTCTTTGATGCCTTGTTTAATTACATCTGAAAGTTCAATCACACCGAGAATATTTTGATCTTTTGCAACCACAAGCGGTGTCGCACCTTTAGAGGCCACTTGTTCAACACGGGTTTTTAATTCAGCATGATGTTCAATATGTTGTGATGTAAATTTTAAAATGGCATCCAAAGCACCTTTACGGATCTGATGCCCATCTGACAAATTCACGCCTGAAATTCGCGTTGCTGCATTAAACGCAATAAACTCAGCTTGTGTAGGTTCAATAATCCGTTCACCTTGATCTTTTGCCAAAGCCACGACTGACTTACCTTCTGGTGTTGGATCTGCCAATGACGTCAATACAGCGGCCTGACGTAATTCTGTCTCAGTGACACCTGTCACTGGATAAAATGCGGTTGCTTGACGATCGCCATAAGTAATTGTTCCTGTTTTATCGAGCAGTAATACATCTACATCGCCTGCAACTTCCACAGCCTTACCTGATTTAGCAATCACATTGGCTTTTAAAGCACGATTCATCCCTGCAATACCAATCGCAGGTAATAAACCGCCAATCGTAGTTGGAATTAAACACACCAATAGCGCCACCAATAGAATTGGATTGATTTCAATATCTAAGAAATGACCAATAAAAGGCAAACTCACGACAACAACAATAAAAGTCACAGTCATCACGGTGAGTAAAATCCCCAAAGCAATTTCATTGGGTGTTTTTTGGCGATTTGAACCTTCAACCAAGGCAATCATACGATCAAGAAAACTATTGCCTGATTCAGCAGTCACTTGCACGATGATGCGATCTGTCAATACTTTTGTGCCGCCAATCACCCCTGATTTATCCGTTCCTGCTTCACGAAGTACGGGTGCAGATTCACCTGTTACTGCTGCTTCATTGATTGTGGCAAAGCCTTGAATAATTTCACCATCGGCAGGAATCAATTCTCCTGCACGGACTTCAATCAAATCATTCATTTTTAAAGAAGCTGCAGGAATTTGCGTACCTTCAGCATCTTTTTGAGAAGTTAAGCGTCGTGCTGTTAAATTTTGACGTGCTTGACGTAAGGATGATGCTTGTCCACGACCTTTCGCCTCTGCAACTGCTTCTGCATAATTAGCGAATAAAACGGTGATAAACAAAACTAAGGTCACTAACAAGCCAAATACCAAACTTGCATAGCCCATCAAAGTACTGACCAAAGTAATGATTGTTCCCAACCACACAATAGCCATAACTGGGTTTTTCATCACATGTTGCGGTAACAATTTGATGAAGGCATTTTTCCATGCCTCACTTTGCAATAAAGTTGAAGCGATGCTGTTTTGAGAAGATTGATTTGAATGATTCATTGTATTCACCCTTAACCTTGTACCAATAACAATTGATCAGCAATTGGCCCCAAGACAAGCACTGGCATAAATTGTAATAAAGTCAACATCACCACGATCGCAATCAAAGTCAGTGCAAATGTTGGTGTTTCGACTTTTAAACTCCCACTACTTTCAGGTGTTTGGCGTTTGGCTGCCAAACGTGTTGCGATCCATAATGGAATAATGAGCGTCGGGAAACGTCCAAGGAGTAAAGCAATTGCACAGCTGACATTCCACCATACGGTATTGTCAGATAAGCCCTCAAAACCTGAACCATTGTTGGCAAATGCAGAAACATATTCATATAAAATTTGCGAAATGCCGTGATATTGCGGATTACTATTTCCTGTCAATTCAGGAAAAAACAATGCAATCGAACTTAAGCCAAGAATAGTGATGGGCTGAATCAAAATCACCACAGCCAGTAATTTGATTTCACCAGCTTCGATTTTTCGGCCAAATAACTCAGGAGTACGACCTGTCATTAAGCCTGCAATGAAAACGGCTAAAAATAGATAGATCATAAATTGCTGTAAACCACAGCCAATTCCGCCCCAAATTGCATTGATCAACATATTTGACAATTCAATCAATCCAGTCAGTGGCGCAGAAGAATCATGCATCATATTGACTGAACCATTATTCACTTGTGTGGTGATTGCCGCCCAAATCGCGGAAGATGTTTCACCCAAACGAACTTCTTTCCCTTCCATTGCTGAAAGTAAGGTTGAAGTTGAAGATAAACTTTCTGACCAAATCGCACTGCTTGCAGAAATAACTGACATCAACAGCATCGAAGCAAAGACAAAACCTGCAAATTTGGCACGTTGGGTAAAAAAGCCCAACATGAATATGACTGAAACAGGAATCAACAGAATTGCCATCATTTCTAAGAAATTTGACAATGGCGTTGGATTTTCTAAAGGAACTGTGCTGTTTGGTCCATACCAACCGCCACCATTACTTCCCAATTGTTTAATCGCCACCATTGGTGCAACTGGGCCTAAAGGAATTTTTTGAGTTTTTAATTCACTGGTTTGGTCGATAACTTGAACTTCTGGTCCAGCTTGAAAGGTAGATGGTACACCTTGACTTGTGAGCAATAATGACCAAATCATGCATAACGGAATGAGAAAACGAAATGTCGGACGAATCACATCTGCCCAGTAATTCCCTACATTGATCTGTTGCACTTTATTATTAAAACTTGCTTGTTGGTCATTTTCAGATAATGCATTCGATTGTTTATAAAATAATGCTCGAACTGTAGCAACGACCATTGCCAACCCCATCATCGGAGTAATGATCTGCAAACCGACAATACCCACCATTTGTGATAAATAGGACAATTGTGCCTGTCCTGAATAATGTTGTTGGTTGGTATTGGTTAAAAATGAAATCATGGTATGCAATGCCAAATCCCATGACATATTTGGTGCATGGTTTGGGTTCAGTGGTAAACTGGCTTGAACCATAAACAGCACCCAAGTGATCAACCCAATCACCATACAACTCATCACAAAACTCAACGTATAGGTTTTGACATTCATACCTCGTTTTGGATTTGTACCTAAAACAGCATAAATGGGTTTTTCAATCCAATTGAATAGTGGATCGACTTTCATCTGTTCATTGCGCATCACTGCGGCAAGATATTTACCCAAGGGATAAGCCAAAATGATCACTATGGCTAAAAGTAAAATAAACTCTAGCATGATATTTCTCCTGATTTCGTATGATCTAAAGGAGAAAATCTACAATCGCTATGATTTTTAAATTGTGGTACAAAGCATAATTTTGGATGCTGTACTGGTAGATGCACTATGGATTTAGCGCTCATCTTTTTTCATCCTAAACATTGGGATATTCCATGTCTAAGTATGTGAAAGATGCCCGTAAACTCTCTATTCTCACCTGAGTATTTGGCGTAAAATTTGCGTAAAATTTATTGAATATTATAATTTTGGAAATGATCTAAGATGTGATTGATCAGCTCAAGACCCGATTGAATTATGATTTTATTCATATATAAAAATAAAGAATGCATTACTTCACGTATATAATACGATACAACTGATGTTTTAATCTTTTGAAATGACAAATACGATTTATAGCAACGAACAAGTGGGTATGGTTTCTACATTTTCTGAATTGGTAGATTCAAAATTTCATGACGAAATGAACGCGATTTGTTGGTCTAGAAATTTACAGGGTGATTTTAAAGAAATTGTGAATAAACTAGAATTAAAAGAAAATATTACAGAGGTTTCTAGAGAAGATTTATTGGCACTTAATCTTTCAGAACATGGGCAATTAGCCAGAGCAACTATTTTAAATGATATACAACAACTAGCTGATTTTGGTGCTTCACCTAGCCTAAATTTATTGAAATGCTATGAGCGTGATGATGAATTTGACTTTATTTCAACGGATGTTTATTCATTTCACGTTGACCGATCACCCATTGAAACAGACACCTTTTTATGTACCTATTACGGCGCATCCAGTGATATTTTGCCCAATGATCAGACTGTGCAAAAGATTTTAATTCCTGAAATTAGAGAAAAATTAAAAGAGCTTTATGATGGTGCTGAAACAGGTTTTGAAGATTTCTTAGCAGAATATTTTTTTGATTTACATTATCAAGCAAAGCCAGAAGCTACCCCGACCAATTTAGGTTTAGGACATCTTTGGAAATTGGCTGTTGATCATCCAACCCAACAAGTTTTACCTTGTATACATCGAGCACCGATTGAAAATGAAGGTGAATATCGGTTGTTATTAATTTGCTAAAAATTTTATATTTTAAAGAATTAACTTCAATGCTTTAACCATTAAAAAAACCTACATGACGTAGGTTTTATTTTAAAGTTGATTTTATTCTGTCTATTTAGAGAAACCCTTTCACCAAAAAGAAACTGCCTACACAGAGCAATAAAACGGCAAAACATTTTTTTAACACTGCTGGTGATAATGCATGTGCTGCTTTTGCACCGAATTTTGCAGTAAAAAAGCTCATGATACTGATGCCTAAAAATGCATAAACATGAATATAACCGATGGTATTTGGCACATTCACCTGCGCATTCATTCCAAAAAGCATGAACCCTAAAGCACCTGCAATCGCAATCGGCAAACCACATGCAGCTGAAGTTCCGACTGCTTTTTGCATGACCACGCCATAGTGTGTGAGATATGGCACAGTGATACTCCCGCCACCGATACCAAAGATTGCAGAAGCGATACCTATCCCCACTCCTGCACCAATTTGTGCCGAAGTTGATGGTAATGTTTTAGTATTGTCCACGATCTTTTTCGAGCCCATAAACATGGTGTACGCCACCCAAAGCAAGAATACGCCAACAATCATTTGCAGATGAAGTCCAGATAACCAGCCTGCAATCCCCGCCCCCAAGAAACAGCCCAATGCCATACCTGGTGCCAGATTTCTAAATACCGACCAGATAATGCCATCTTTCTTTTGATGTGCCATTAACGAGCTGATTGAAGTGACAATGATCGTTGCAAGTGAAGTACCCAATGCCAGATGCATGACAACATCAGGATCATAGCCCATTTGGCTAAAGACGATATATAGAAGCGGGACAATGATGGTACCACCACCCACGCCAAACAGCCCAGCTACAAATCCTGCAAATGTGCCGATGATTAAAAAAATGATGAGTTCCACGGATTACTGACTTTATAGATTGAGGGAATAAGATTTTGGAGCGTTAGGTCTGTACACACAGCGTATATGGTTTGAAAATACACGGACGAATGACACACCCTAGATTTAAACGATTTCTGTTTCACCAACCTGATGATAAGCACGGTTAAAATAAACCAAAGCTTGATCTTCCTGGTTTTTCTGGATTGCAACAATTGGGCAGATAAAAATGGTATGTGTGCCTACTTCCTGAATATCTGAAATTTTACAATCAAAACTCACCAAAGCATCAGCCAATACAGGTGAACCTGTTTCAAGTTCAGACCATTTCCCAAGTGCAAAACGCTCATCTGAACTAAGTTTAGACGATGCAAATGCATTGGAAAGTTGCTCATGTTGAGCACCTAAGACATTTACTGTCAGAACTTTATTTTCAACAAAATGCGCATGGGAACGTGATGATTTATTCATACAGACCAATAATGTCGGTGGTGTATCAGTTACACTGCATACAGCAGAGGCTGTAAAGCCATGAAAACCTGATTCGCCAACTGTGGTCACAATATTGACCGCACTTGTTAACGAAGACATTGCATTTTTAAAGTCTGTTGCATCAACCATGACCGTGTTCCTATTCGCCTAAAACACTGTATTTGAATAAAGTTCTGAAATACTGTGCTGTTTAGATCTAACTGTGTATCGGAAGTTCCCTCTTCTTTGTAGAAAAAGGAACTTTGAATGCTGTGTAAATGGTTAGTTTAAGTAATTACTGATATGACTTACTTAAGAAATAATTGTATTCATAAAAAATATTTAAACTTTTTAGTCGGAGTCTTACAACCATAGTTTTAATTTAGGGATCAGCCTTCGGCTCGACCTACTTTTCTTTCGGGAAAAGTAGGCAAAACCATTGTCCTTCGCAAAACTCGCAAAATACCGAGAAATATAAAAATTATCGCAGAAACAATATCTTTAAAATATTGTCATGCTCAAACAGTTGCGAAGGACGTTTCCGCGTATCAAACTCAGTTTAAGAAACCAATACAATCCTGTTTCAAAATTATCTCAATAATTCCTGGCGGATAATTTCTGCGCCTGCACTCAGGGCTTTCAATTTACCACGTGCAACTTCACGTCCAAGTGGCGCCATACCACAGTTGGTTGAAGGATAAAGTTTATCTGCATCGACAAACTGTAAAGCTTTACGTAATGTATCCGCAACCTGTTCAGGTGTTTCAATCACATTGCTTGCAACATCGATTGCACCCACCATAACTTTTTTACCACGAATCAGCTCAATCAGATCCATCGGTACACGTGAGTTTTGACATTCAAGTGATACGATGTCGATTTTAGACTGTTGTAGTTTCGGGAATGCCTCTTCGTATTGACGCCATTCTGAACCTAAAGTCTTTTTCCAGTCGGTGTTGGCTTTAATGCCGTAACCGTAGCAAATGTGTACCGCAGTTTCACATTTCAGACCTTCAAGCGCACGTTCTAAAGTTGCAACCCCCCAGTCATTCACTTCATCGAAGAACACGTTAAATGCAGGTTCATCAAATTGGATAATGTCCACACCTGCCGCTTCAAGTTCACGCGCTTCTTGGTTTAAGATCTTAGCAAATTCCCAAGCCAATTTTTCACGACTTTTATAATGACCATCATATAAAGTATCAATCATGGTCATTGGACCAGGCAACGCCCATTTAATTGGTTGATCAGTCAATGAACGTAAAAATTTAGCATCTTCAACAAATACAGGCTTTTGACGTGATACAGCCCCCACCACAGATGGTACGCTTGCGTCATAACGATCACGAATTTTCACCGTTTCACGTTTTTCAAAGTCCACACCATCTAAATGCTCAATAAATGTGGTGACGAAATGCTGACGGGTTTGTTCACCATCGCTGACAATATCAATGCCTGCTTGTTGTTGCTCATGTAATGACAAACGCAGTGCATCCAATTTACCATCTACGAGTTCTTGATCTTGCAATTTCCACGGCGACCAAAGTTTTTCAGGCTCTGCAAGCCATGAAGGTTTTGGTAAACTGCCTGCTGTAGATGTAGGTAATATACGTTGAGTCATCTTTAATCTTCTATCTTTAAATTCATCTAAAAAACGTAGGATTCATGCATAAGCTCAAAAGAACTAAATATTTAAACAACCACGATTATTGAAAATATACCTATAGTTCCTTCTCTTGCGCCATATATGGCTCAGGGATGAGGAGGTAACTCCGCACAAGAGGATGGGGATTATCTTCATATAAATTATCTTCATATAAATCCTCTCCCTAACCCTCTCCTTTTAAAGGAGAGGGAACTTCCAATACAAATCAAAAAATTGAACTAAATAATATGCAAGAAATCCAATATTAAAATTAAGCTGTGGTTACGCTGCAGCGCTTTCTTGCTGTGCTGTTTTTGCAACAAAGTGAGCAGCCCATTCATTCAGAATGTCTTTATAAGGCTGAATGAAGTTTTCTTCAGTCCATTTGCCCTGTTTTACTGCCAATTGACCACGTTCAACACGGTCATATACAACGCGAGTCAACGAGAAATCTTGATAATTCAAACTCGGTTGATAGACTAAACCTGCGACTGAATTAGTATTGTAAATTTCAGGACGGTAGATTTTCTGGAAACTTTCCATGGTGCTGATCGCACTGATTAATTCAAAATCGGTATAGTCAGTAAGCAAGTTATTTGCAGAATAGAATGCCAACGGTGCAGTTGCATTTTCAGGTTTGAAATAACGAACGCTTAAACCCATTTTTGCAAAATAATCATCCGTACGTGAATATTCATCATTTTTATATTCCACACCAAGTACAGGGTGCACATTGGCAGTGCGGTAATATGTTTTAGATGTTGAAACACTTAGGCAAATTACAGGTTGCTTTTTAAATTCAGCTGTAAATACATCTGAAGTCACTAAATGCTGATATAGTTTTCCGTGTAAGTCACCAAAATCTTCTGGTTTTTCATTGGTTTTACAACCTAAGTTAGGCAATACCACACTAAAGTCATAATCACGTACATAAGAAGAAAAGCTGTTGCCGATCATACCTTCAAGACGTTCATTGGTTTTATGATCGGTAATGGTGCTTTTCAACATTTCAATGAATGGGAAAGTTTGACCATTACCCTCTACGTCTAATTCCGCAGAGATAATATCAATTTCCAGTGAATAACGATCCGCATTTGGGTTATCGCAACTCGCCAAAGTATTAAAGCGGTTATTAATCATCGCCAAAGTTCTACGTAAATTTTCTTCACGATGTTCGCCACGTGCTAAATTGGCAAAGTTAGTGGTTAGACGTGTGCTATCTGCTGGAAGATAGTTTTCATCAAAACGAATACGTTTAAGAGAACATCCAAATTTTTGACTCATGGGAAATACCACCTAATTTCTAAAATAAATCTAAATTCTTTCAATGCAGATATTTATACTTGAAACCTAACATGAATAAAAATGATTTAATCTAAGGTGAAACTGAGTGAAATTCACTTTGTATAAGTTAATGAGAACTATATAAAAATAAATATTGAAAAAACCTAGAAAATACTCGCGTATAATTAACAATAAGCAATTGAAAATAATACTTATCTTAATTATGTAGATAGCTTTGTAGATTTAAACTTCGCTACACATTGTGCAATACGCTGTATACCCTCTTCAATTTTACTTTGTTCAATAGAACCAACCCCCATTCTTAAATAGCACAAATGATCTATTGTTGAATTGATAAAAAAGGCTTGACCTGTTTCGATAAATACGCCATGCTCCTTTACCTGTTGAGCCAATGATTGTGTATTGATATTTCGAGTATTGACCCAACAGGATGAGCCACCATTGGCAGAATTTACAATCCACTCTGGGAAATGTTCGTTTAAAGTTTTAATCAAAAACGATGTGCGCGCTAAATGAGCTTCATGTTGACGGCGTAACATACTGTGGTAATACCCCATCTCAATAAAAAATGCAAAAACACGTTGGGTGAACAGATTTGGATGTCTGAGCATTAATCGTCTTAAAAAACGTAATTCCTTTATCAATTCCGTATTTGCAACGATATAACCTAAACGTAATCCTGGCGCGAGTGGCTTAGATAGACTCCCCACATAAATTACACGACCACAATGATCTAGGCTTTTGAGCGAGGGCAACATATTTTTTTGCACAGAAATTTGTGCATCATATTCATCTTCTATAATAATACTGTCGTATTTTTCAGCCAATTCAAGCAGTTCTGTACGACGTTGTGCTGACATTGAGATTCCAGTTGGACAATGTCGACTGGGGGTAAGATACACATAGTTACATCCTTGGATCTGTTCTGGATGAATTCCGTCTTGATCGATATCTAATGCTCGAATATTACTAGTACGCATCGAAAAAATATTATAAGCATCTGGATAACATGGATTTTCTATACCTACTACAGCATCAGGATGACATAAAAGATCAGCGATCATATACAAAGCATGCTGACTACCAACAGTAAGTAATATTTCATTTTCATCGGCAAATATGCCTCGAGTAGGTAAAATATGCTGTCGTATTGCTTGAATTAAATGCATATCATCGCCCTGTTGTGTTAAATCTTGTGCCCATAATGATGCATTTTTTGTTGCTAAGGCTTTGAGAGAACATTCTCTCCATGCAGCAGCAGGAAAATTTTCTGGATCATGTTGTCCATAGATAAACGGAAATGGATAATTTTCCCAATCCAAAGGCTTAATTAAATTATTTTGTTGGGATAGTTTTTTAGAGAGACGTTTTGACCAATCATATTGTTTATTAGGATTTAGCGCATTGAGTTGCTGAGTTTGATACAGTATATGACAGTCAAAATGTACAAAATGTCCACTACGGTGTCGTGACTCTAAAATATTTTCCGTCACCAATTGTTGAAATGCAATAATCACTGTATTACGTGCAATTCCTAAATGTTCAGCAAAAAAACGGCTCGATGGCACAGGCTCACCTATTTTTAAAAATCCTGTACTAATCGCAGTAAAAATCATACGGCAAACTCTGCCTTGTAAATTTAAGCCAAGGTCTATGGTTTCTTGATATAAACGAGACCAAGTCATCGGTATCATATTGAGATGCGTCATTCTCAAAATCCCCATATTTGAGCACTTATAAGTATATTTCACCTGAATAGTGCAATAATTTATAAAAAAGCCTTAATCAACTAAAATTTAAAAATAAAAAAGAAATATGCATTAAACATGCCAAACACAATAATAAAAATATATAAAAATCAATTAAATGTGACTAAATATCTGGTTCTATTAAAAGTAGGTCACTGGGTCTACGCCTATTTTTAAAGTTTATCTACATTGTAATCACTGCAATATTTCAGCAAAAGACTAAGGGAAACTCATGGAAAATAATCAACGATTGGCATTGCTCAAAAAATTTTCAAAAGCATGGAATGAACATGATGTAGAGACACTTATGGCATGTATGCATGAGGATTGTATTTTTGAAACAGTTGCTGGTGATGATGTTTATGGACAACGTATTTCAGGTTTTACAGCCGTTCGTGAAGCATTTAGTAAAACATTTACCAGCTTTCCTGATGCGCAATGGTTGAATGGGCAACATTGGCTCAGCGCAGATCAGCAACGTGGGATTTCTGAAACAACGTTTGTGGCAACAGCACCAGATGGTGGTTTGATTGAAGCAAATATGGTTGATGTTTTCACATTTAAAGACGATAAAATTTTGATCAAAAATGCCTTTAGAAAAAATCGCCCTGTGCAAAAGAAAAATTTTACAACTAAGGAATGAAGACAATGAATAAAAAATTAATATCACCCTCTTCTATGCAAAACGAAAGTTTTTCACTGCATGGACATGTATTACAGCAACAGCAAATATTGAAAGACTACAATCCAAATTTCGACCCACTTACTGATAAAATCTTAACAGGTAATGAAAACTATGCACCCACTTATTGGGTGGCTACAGCAGGGACTCCTCCTGAAGATGATGGTCCTATTTTAACGGATACTGAGGCGGATATCGTCATCATCGGCGGAGGCTTTACAGGTCTTGCAACGGCGCTTGCCTTAGCAGAAGAACATGGCGCTGCTCCACTGGTACTTGAAGCCAATAGAAGTGCATGGGGCTGTACCAGTCGTAATGGTGGACAAGGTCAGAATGCTTCTGGACGGCTCTATCGTTCACAATGGATTCAGAAGTGGGGGCTTGATACTGCAAAACAATTAGATGCAGAAATTCGAGATGGATTTGAGTATTTTAAAAGCTTAGCCTCAAGTATCGACTGTGATGCTCAAGATAAAGGACATTTATATACAGCACATCGCCGTAAGAAAATTCCATTTTTAGAAAATGAAGCCAAAGTGATGAAAAATGTCTTTGGCTATAACACCCGCATGCTATCACAACAAGCTCTGCAAGAAGAATTTGTGAATGACCAAGAAGCGGTTGGCGCATTATTTGAACCTGAAGGTGTGGGAGTACATCCGCTTAAACTTGCTTTTGGTTATCTTAAACGTGCACGTGCAGCAGGTGCCAAAGTACATACCTCTAGCCCTGTATTGGATTGGGAAACACGCAATGGTGTGCACTATCTGAGAACACCACAAGGCATTGTAAAAGCAAAGCGTGTTGCTGTTGCGACAGGTGGCTACACCCCCAATGGTTTACATCAAAGTTTGACGGGAAAAATTATGCCGATCTTATCCAATTCGATCGTCACTCGTCCATTAACAGCACAGGAACTCAAAGACGCTGGATTACACAGTACAACGTTTATTACAGACACTCGAACCTTACGTCATTATTACCGTTTATTGCCTGATGGTTCTGTGCAATGTGGTAGTCGTAGTGCACTTACAGGTGCAGATGCGCATAATCCGATTCATTTAGAACGTTTAAAAGAAGGACTATATCGTAAGTTTCCAAGTCTACGTGGAATACCTATTGCATATTCATGGTGGGGTTGGGTGGATGTGAGTCATGACATGATGCCTCGCATTGTACAACCAAATCCTGATGAAACAATCTATTACGCCATCGGTTATGGTGGTAATGGCGTGTCATTTTCAGCAATGGCAGGAAAACGTTTAGCAGAGCGTGTCATGGGTATTCAACGTAAGCAATTCGATTTACCAATTTATCGTACTGCACTGCCATCACATCTATTTAGCCCTTTTCGCCGTATGGGGCAAGCTTTGCTCTATCGTTGGTATTACCTACAAGATGAGATTTTGTAAAACAGCACATGAAACATTTTAGGCTTTTATTAACAACTTCTAACTGAATGAATTATCAATACAATTACAGGAGTGGTATAGCATGGATCATTCTGAACATTCACTGAAAAGTGGTTTAAAACCTCGCCATGTACAAATGATGGCATTGGGCGGGGTGATTGGTATGGGGCTATTTGTAGGCAGCTCCGTTGTAATTCAATCTGCTGGTCCAGCAGCTATTTTATCTTTTTTGATTACAGGCATACTCATCATTTTAGTGATGCGAATGTTGGGTGAGTTGGCGACTGCATCCCCTGCAACAGGCTCTTTTTATGCATATGCTCGTTATGCATTTAAAGACTCACCTTTTTTATCACGCTTGGCTGGTTTTATGACAGGTTGGATGTATTGGTACTTTTGGGTCATCGTCATCGCTCTTGAAGCCATTGTGGGTGCAAAGCTCATGGCATATTGGATACCAGATGTACCGAGTTGGATCATTAGTCTAGTTCTTCTTGTGTTATTAACTGCAACAAATTTATTTTCCGTGAAGTCTTTTGGAGAGTTCGAATTTTGGTTTTCATCTATCAAAGTTGCTGCCATCGTGGTGTTTATTTTTCTGTGTGGCTTATATCTCATAGGGTTTTGGCCTGATCACCAAGCCAATGGCTTTGGCGAAATGCTGAGTCATGGTGGCTTTATGCCAAATGGTTGGGGTCCTGTTTTATCAGGTGCAGTTGCCGCAACAGCCTTTTATTTTGGTGCTGAAATTGTCACTATTGCTGCTGCTGAAACACAAGATCCTGAAAAATCGGTAGCAAAAGCAACCCAATCTGTGATTACACGTGTATTAATTTTCTATATTTGCTCCATATTTTTAGTTGTATGTATTGTTCCTTGGAATAGCCCAGATATGGCAACGCCTTATGTCAGTGCATTAAAGGTTTTAGATATTCCTTATATTGCTGGCATTATGAATGCTGTGATTTTAGTTGCTGTCTTAAGTTGTTTAAACTCAGGTGTATATGCTGCAAGCCGTATGTTATTTGCATTGACCAAAAATGGAGATGCGCCACGCAGTTTGACCAAGTTATCTAAAAATGGAGTTCCAATTCGTGCCATTTTATTCAGTACATTATTTGGCTATATTTCTATTTTAGCTTCGTATTTTTCACCTGATGGCGTCTTTCCTTTCCTTGTTGAATCCTACGGTACAGTTGCATTATTTGTTTATATTCTGATCGCACTTTCACAGATTCGTCTACGCCGTGATCTTGAACGTACAGCACCTGAACGTTTAAAAATTAAAATGTGGTGCTTTCCTTATCTCAGCTATGTCGCAATCTTGGGCATGATCTGTATTTTAGTCGCAATGGCTTTTATTCCTAACTTACAAAAAGCATTTTGGTTCGGATTAGCTAGTTTAGGTATTTTATTCAATATTTTCCTAATCAAAGATTATATCGAACTCACTCGTTTACGCCGTAAGTATTCAGAAGCCTTTCTCACGACCTCTCCATCAAACAAAGCCTAATCATTCGTTTACATTCTGCGGTCATTTCACCGATGACCGCATACCTCTTAGGAATTTTTCTATGCTATTAAAAGATAAGCTAGCAGCTTTTGCTGTTATTTTTATTTGGGGCATCAATTTCTTTTTTATGAAACTCGGTGTAAATGATCTTAGTCCGATGTTGCTCGGTTTCCTACGTTTTTTGATGGTTATTTTTCCTGCAATTTTATTGGTTAAAATCCCTAAAACCTCTTGGAAATGGTTATTGCTCTACGGCATCGTTAGCAATTTTGCTCAATTTGCATTTATGTTCAGTGCTATCCATACTGGAATGCCCACTTCCTTAGTGGCCTTGGTGGTTCAATCACAAGCGTTTTTTACCGTTGTCATTGCTTTTTTATTTTTAAATGAACAAGTTAAATGGAATCAATGGCTTGCAATCCTAATTGCATCAATTGGACTATTCATTATCGCTTTTGGGCAGCAGCATACAAATATTCCCCTGATCGGACTGCTCTTAGTATTATGTTCCGCACTGGCTTGGGCTTTTGGTAATATTGTAGTGAAACGGATTGGGAAAATTAATCCCATCGGCTTAGTTGTTTGGGGCAATATTCTCACACCTCTGTGGTTTTTACTTTTAGCAGTTCAGCAACAAGGATGGCATGGTGTACAGCATGATTTGCTCAATATATCTTGGCAAGGCTTAACAGCAGCAGCTTTTTTAGCCTATTTTGCCACGATTATTGGTTATGGTTTATGGGTTTATTTATTGGCTAAATATCCTGTTGCTAAAATTAGTCCCTTGTCTTTGTGGGTTCCTGTAATTAGCATGATCTTTGCTTATTTATTTTTAGATGAACACTTAAATATATGGCAATGGTTAGGCTCAAGCGTGGTGATGTTTGGATTAATGGTTCATTTATTAGGTTCAAAACTTATTCATTTTAAAGGTAAAAATATGAATGGAAAAAATTCGACTGTAAATAAAGTGAATTGAAATCAAAAAATCTGAAGTGAAATGCTTCAGATTTTTAAATATGTAGAAAAACATAGGACAAAAATACTCTAGCTTAACTTTTCTCTACACTACCCAACTCAATATTTTTTAAAATCGCACAATCCGCCTGATCATTGCCAGAGCAACAATTGGCAGAATGTTGTAGCAAATCGACCATTGCCTGTAATTGTGCAATTTTATCATTCAAGACTTGAATATGTTGTAAGGTCAGTTGTTTTACTTCAGCACTTTGACGTTCGTTATTTTTCCACAAAGACAGCAATTCTTTCATTTGCTCAGAAGAAAAACCCAAATCACGTGCATGACGAATAAAATTTAAAGTTTTTAAATCTTGCTCTGAATAAACTCGATAACCTGAAGTCGCACGTTTTGCAGCATCCAACAAACCGATTTGCTCATAATAGCGAATCATTTTATTGGAAATGCCAGACTGCTTAGACACTTGACCGATATTCATATTCAGCTCCTGATTGATTTTCAAGGTTCAAATCTGATGACTTAAACCCTGAAAATACGACTTGTTATGCGTCAAATTTGATTGCATGAAAATATTTTAAACGTAAAGCATTACCCAAGACAAATACTGAAGATAATGCCATCGCACCTGCGGCAAAGATTGGTGACAGTAAAATACCAAAGCTTGGATATAAAATCCCTCCGGCAATCGGAATCAACGCAATATTATAAATAAATGCCCAAAATAGGTTCTGGTGAATATTACGAATCGTGGCTTTACTGAGTGCAATTGCATTCGGAACGCCTTGCATATTGCCTGACATCAAGACGACTTCAGCAGCTTCCATCGCAACATCGGTACCTGTACCAATGGCAATACCAACATCAGCTTGTGCCAATGCAGGCGCATCATTGATCCCATCACCAACAAATGCTACACGACCATATTTTTGCTGTAGTTGTTTAACCACATCAACTTTGCCATCAGGTAGAATTTCAGCTTCGACTTGATCTATCTTTAACTTTTTGGCAATCGCTTGCGCAGTATGGCGATTATCACCTGTAATCATTGCCACTTTTAAACCAAGTTGATGTAGTGCTTCGATCGCAGCATAGGTTGATTCTTTAATCGGGTCAGCGACAGCAACAATAGCCGCAAGCTTTTGCCCAATTGCCACATAAATTGGAGATTTACCATCATTCCCCAAGCGTGCTGCTTCGGCTTCAAATGCACTAACATTTACACCAATCTCATGCATATAACGGTCAGCACCGATTTGTACCGCTTGCCCTGCAACTTCAGCTTGAATCCCTGAACCTGTTACTGAATCAAAAGCTGTGACAGGCAAGAAACTGATATTTTCCTGTTGTGCTGCTTCTACAATCGCCAATGCAATTGGATGCTCAGACTTAGCTTCAACTGATGCGACAATTTGCAAAACTTGCTCGCGTTCAAAGCCATCCATCACCTGAAAATCAGTTAAAGTTGGTTTACCTTCGGTTAATGTTCCTGTTTTATCCACAGCAACGACTTGTACATCTTGTAAAAGTTGTAATGCTTCGCCTTTACGGAATAGCACACCCATTTCCGCACCACGACCTGTACCGACCATGATCGAAGTTGGTGTTGCTAAGCCCATTGCACACGGACAGGCAATAATCAGTACCGCAACAGCATTGACTAAACCAAAGGTTAACGCAGGATCAGGACCAAAAAACAGCCAAACAAAGAACGTTAGCAGTGCCAAGCCCATCACCACAGGAACAAACCACATGGTGACTTTATCCACTACGGCTTGTATGGGTAGTTTTGAACCTTGCGCTTGCTCAACCATACGAATGATTTGTGCTAAAACAGATGATTCACCAATTGCAGTTGCACGGATATTCAATGTGCCATTTTGGTTAATCGTGCCACCAACCACGGATTGACCTACAACTTTTTCAACAGGAATCGGCTCACCCGTAATCATAGACTCATCAATATAACTATGTCCTTCGACCACTTCACCATCTACAGGCACACGCTCACTTGGGCGAATTTCGACAATACTATCACTTGTCACATCTGAAATTGGGACTTCTAAAATCTGTCCGTTCTGGTGAATACGGGCAGTTTTGGGCTGCATACCGATAAGATGCTGAATGGCTTGGGAAGTACGTCCTTTGGCTTTTGCTTCAAAATAGCGCCCAAGCAAAATTAAACTGACAATAACCGCAGCCGCTTCATAATAAACATGCACCGTACCTTTTGGTAAAACTTGCGGTAAAAAGGTTGCGACTAACGAAAAGCTATAAGCAGCGAACGTCCCTACTGCCACCAACGAGTTCATATCAGGTGCAAAGCGTAATAGTGCAGGAATACCTTTTTGATAAAATCTACGCCCAGGGAAGATCAATACTAAAGTTGTCAATACAAACTGAATCAACCAACTTTGATATTGCCCGATATTATGCATAACCCACATGTGAAATGCAGGAATCATGTGAGAACCCATTTCCAATATAAAAACAGGTAAAGCCAAAACCAGTGAAATGATTAAGTCACGTTTTAACTCTTGTAATTCATTGGCTTTTTTATCTTGTTGTTCCGTTTTATTGCTGGAAACAAGTTTGGCATCATAACCCGCTTTTTGAACCGCTTGGATTAAGCGTTCACTACTGACATTGGCATCTGCTTGAATCCATGCTTGCTCAGTCGCCAAGTTGACAGTGGCTTGTTGTACACCTTCAACTTTTTTAAGTGCTTTTTCCACACGTGCTACACATGAAGCACACGTCATCCCTTCAATTGTCAGTTCAATGACGGGGCTTGCAGCTACATCATAACCTGCACGTTCAACAGCTTTAATCAGATCTTCACGATTTAAGGGTTTTGATGAGCTGATCACTGCTTTTTCAGTTGCAAGATTCACATTTGCAGTTTCTACACCCTCAACTTTTTTCAAAGCTTTTTCAACACGCCCAACACATGAAGCACATGTCATCCCCTCAATCGACAATGTTTCCTGATATTGTGATGCTGTAGTCTGTTGCGAGCTCATATTCGACCTCCCATTTAAAATTCTGTTTTAAGCATACAGATTGACATCATGGTAAGGTCAAGCGATTTTTTAAATAGATTTTAAGTCTTGACCTTACCACCATGTTAAGGTTTAGACTTGCTCTAAACGATACTTCTCTTGGAGAGTGAAAATGAAATTATTGATTGAAAATATGACCTGTGGCGGTTGCGCACGTGGTGTAACTGCAACCATTCAAGATGTCGATGCCAATGCTAAAGTTGAAGTAGATTTGGCAAGTAAAATTGTCACTGTAGATACCACTGCAAGTACTGATCAAATTACTGTAGCTTTAGCAGAAGATGGTTTCCCTGCCAAAGTTCAGTAATTCATAACGAATACATTTTGAATCAAAAATGCAAAAAGCCAAATGTTAATTTCATTTGGCTTTTTAGATTAAGATATAGACAAAATATTCTCTTGCTCATCCCGTTAACTCTAATTTGTACTCATTTAAACACTTTTAACATCCCGTCCAAATGATCGCATTCCGTTTATATTTCGATCACCAATACATCTTAATTTTGATGCGGTGATTGTAGAACGCAAACCCTATCTATTTTTATATTAAAACGTTAGCGTCTTATTTCGATATATTTGCTTCCTCTACCGCTAAAGTATTAGTATCAATGAAGAGCAAACTCAACTTAGAAAACAAACAAAGGGATTAAGCAGAATGGGACTTCCTCTACAAGACCATGGGAATGGTCAAGAAAATAGCATCTCATCCAATCACTTACAGCAGATATTTAATCAGCAACGCGTTGCATTTGATGCATTTCCCTACCCAGATGCAAGCTACCGTCAAAATAAGTTAAAGCAACTTAAGCAACAAATTATCCGTTATCAAGATGTTATTGCGACGGCGATTAATCAAGATTTTGGTATGCGTTCTGTCGATGAGTCAAAGATTACTGATCTTATGGGCTCACTCTTAGAAACATCGCATGCGATTAGCCATGTTAAACGTTGGATGAAACCAAGTAAGCGCCATACTGAATTATTATTTATGACCAATAGTCTACAAGTTCAGTATCAACCCAAAGGGATTGTTGGCGTGATTGTGCCATGGAACTTCCCTGTTTATTTGGCGCTAGGGCCTCTAGCCGCTGCATTGGCTGCGGGTAATCGTGTGATGATGAAGCTTTCAGAATTTACACCGAAGACCAATGCTGTTGTTCGTAAGATGCTCGCTGAAATTTTTGATGAAAATGAAGTGGCTGTATTTGGCGAAGAAATTAGCAATCCATCGGAATTCACCTCTTTACCGTTTAACCATATCGTGTTTACAGGTTCGCCCGCTGTCGGACATATTGTGATGCGTACAGCAGCTGAAAACCTCACCCCTGTAACTTTGGAATTGGGTGGCAAATCTCCTGCACTTGTTACGCAAAATTACCCAATCGCTGAAGCTGCAAAGCGTATTATTCATGGTAAAACGACCAATGCAGGACAAATTTGTGTATCACCAGACTATGCTTTAGTGCCAAAACAGCATGTCGATGAATTTGTTAATGCATGTAAAGCCAATTTTCAGGCAATGTTTGGTGATAATATTCAGGAAAATACTGATTATACCTCAATCATCAATGAACGCCATTTTCAAAGGATTCAAAGTATTCTTGCTGATGCTAAAGCAAAAGGTGCTCAAATCATCAGTTGTGCAGAATATGATTCAACTCAAACTGGACGTAGAGTTCCTGTTCAATTGGTACTGAATTGCACCGCAGATATGCGAATCTTACAAGAAGAGCTGTTTGGCCCAGTCTTACCAATTATTGCCTATGATTCTCTGGATGATGCGCTTCAATATATCAAAGCGCATGAAAGACCATTGGCACTGTATTGCTTTAGCCATGATTCAAGCGAATTAGATTTTATTTTAAAAAATACCCATTCAGGCGGTGTAACGGTGAATGATTGGGGGTGGCATGTGGTGAATCATGATGCGCCGTTTGGTGGCATTGGAAATTCAGGTATGGGAACTTATCATGGCGTTGAGGGTTTTAGAGAACTTTCACATGCGAAAACAGTACTCAAACGTCATCGTTTCTTCCCTACGCAATTGTTCTATCCGCCGTATGGCACTTGGATTCAAAAATTGATGATTGGTTATTTTCTAAAAAAAGGCGATCCGAATTTAAAAGAGTGACATGATCTTGGAAACGGTACGGTATTAAAATAAAGAAACCTAATCAATTGATTAGGTTTCTTTATTTCTTAGATTAGCATTTGAATGAACAATACTCATTCAAAATCTTAGCCAGCTAAACCTACAGCTTTAGCCCTCGCATGATGCAATTTCTTATAGCTATCAATTAAACGCAAATGACGGTCTAAACCTTCAAGTTTCATACTGGTTTCAGTTAAACCATAGAAACGAATGCTACCTTCCAATGAACCGATCACCGCATCCATACGTTCATCACCGAACATACGACGGAAATTGGTTTCATAATCATCCAAATCCATATCATCATCAAGTTCAACTTCAAGCATGACATTCATACATTGATAGAACAAACCACGTTCAACCGTATTGGTATTGTATTGCAAGAATTGCTCAACCAAATCTTTAGCTTCTTCAAATTGCTGTAATGCAATGTAAATCAACAATTTCAATTCAAGAATAGTCAATTGTCCCCAAACAGTATTGTCATCAAATTCAATCCCGATCAAGGTCACGATATCGGTGTAATCATCGACTTCAACTTCTTCCAGACGTTCGACCAATGCCTCTAATTGTTCATCATCCAAACGATGGATATTTAAAATATCTTCGCGGAATAACAAAGCTTTATTGGTATTGTCCCAAATCAAATCTTCAACCAAATAAATTTCAGAATAATCAGGCACGATGATACGACAAGCTGTTGCACCTAAATGCTGATACACCGCCATATAGACTTCTTTGCCCATTTCTTCCAAAATGCCGAATAGCGTCGCAGCTTCGGCCTCATTATCACCATTGCCAGTGAAATCCCACTCAACAAATTCATAATCAGATTTTGAGCTAAAGAAACGCCAAGACACTACACCACTTGAATCAATAAAGTGCTCTACATAGTTATTCGGTTCAGTCACTGCATTTGAGCTAAATGTCGGTTTTGGTAAGTCATTCAAACCTTCAAAACTACGACCTTGTAACAACTCAGTTAAACTACGTTCAAGTGCAACTTCCAGTTTTGGATGTGCACCAAAAGATGCAAATACACCACCTGTACGTGGATTCATCAAAGTCACACACATTACAGGGAATTCACCGCCCAATGATGCATCTTTGACCAATACAGGAAAGCCTTGCTCTTCTAAACCTTTAATCCCTTCGACAATTTTTGGATATTTGGCTAATACATGCTCAGGCACATCAGGTAGCGCGATTTCACCTTCTAAAATTTCACGTTTTACAGCACGTTCAAAAATTTCAGATAGGCACTGAACTTGAGCTTCTGCCAAAGTATTGCCTGCACTCATACCATTACTAAGATATAAATTTTCAATCAAGTTTGAAGGGAAATAAATCGTTTCACCATCAGATTGACGGACAAATGGTAATGAGCAAATACCACGTTCGGTATTACCTGAGTTGGTATCGTATAAATGCGTACCCAGTAACTCATTGTCAGGGTTATAAATTTCTAAAGTATATTCATCTAAAATTTCTTTCGGTAAAGCCCCTTTTTTACCAGGCTTAAACCATTTCTCATCGGGATAATGCACAAATTCAGCATTGGCAATCTCTTCACCCCAAAACTGATCGTTATAGAAGAAATTACAGTTTAAACGCTCAATGAACTCACCCAGAGCTGAAGCTAAAGCACTTTCTTTAGTCGAGCCCTTACCATTGGTAAAACACATCGGCGATTGTGCATCACGAATATGTAAAGACCAAACATTCGGCACGATATTACGCCATGACGCAATTTCGATCTTCATGCCCAAACCTGCCAAGATCCCAGACATATTGGCAATGGTTTCTTCTAAAGGCAGATCTTTACCTGGAATATAAGTCGTATTTTCTTTAGCTAAATCAGGCATGAGCAAAGCTTGTGCATCAGCATCAATGCTTTCGACTTCTTCGATGACAAATTCAGGTTGATTTTGAATGACTTTTTTAACCGTGCAACGGTCAATTGAACGCAAAATGCCTTGGCGATCTTTATCCGAAATATCAGACGGTAATTCAACTTGAATTTTAAAAATTTGTTTATAGCGGTTTTCAGGATCAACAATATTATTTTGTGATAAACGGATATTATCTGTCGGAATATCACGTGCAGCACAATACACTTTGACAAAGTACGCAGCGCATAGAGCTGAAGATGCAAGAAAATAGTCAAATGGACCAGGTGCAGAACCATCGCCTTTATAACGAATCGGTTGATCGGCGATGACGGTAAAATCATCGAACTTGGCTTCTTGACGAAGATTGTCGAGATAATTAACCTTGATTTCCATGTGGGCACCTAAAAATTGCTATGTGTGG
This sequence comes from Acinetobacter wuhouensis, assembly GCF_001696605.3. Classification (NCBI taxonomy): domain Bacteria; kingdom Pseudomonadati; phylum Pseudomonadota; class Gammaproteobacteria; order Moraxellales; family Moraxellaceae; genus Acinetobacter; species Acinetobacter wuhouensis. The sequence continues at coordinate 1,969,042 of NZ_CP031716.1, forward strand.
TCATGGACACATAAAATTTAAATATAAAACTGAAATACTAAACTAAGTCGAATCACAGAGAAGAATTGACTTAAAAAAGAGACTAGCATCAACTGACGTTAGCAATAATGAACGCTATTATAGAGGGATTCTGTAGAATTGATAATGTTTGTCGGATATTTAAAATTTCTTACTTCAAAATATAACCATTTTTTATCGAATTTCTCATTTTCATTCGCTCTTTTTCATAGAATAAAATGCTTATTTGAAACACAATTTCAGCTATAATTACGCCTGAAATATCTCGCCCCCCTAAGTCAGTACTGTTCTTATCCTAGAGCAAAGATACGCTTCGTATGATGTCAAAAAATCTTGCTACATTGATCGGCTTCAGTGCAATTTTGCAGTGGTCATCGATTGTGGGTTTATTGAAAAAAATCAGTTTCAGTATTGGTGCTGATCTTGCCGTTATGTTGATGTACACACTCAGTACCATCATTTTATTGGTTTTTTTTAAAATTCCAGATTTAAAACTTATTTCAAAGAAATATTTAGTTTTTTCAACACTACTTTTTGTAGTTTATGAATTATGCTTCTCGTATGCGATTGCGCTTGCACAGACGGCACAGCAAGCAATTGAAGTCAGTCTAGTCAATTATCTTTGGCCAAGTTTAACAGTTGTCATGTTGATTTTATTTAAAGAAATTAAATTCAACATCTTCGTTATTATCGGTTTAATGATTAGTTTAAGTGGAATTGTTGTCATACAAACTGGACAAGGTGATCTGAGTTGGGGAAATATTCTTTCCAATGTTCAAGCCAATCCGATCAGTTATATCTTAGCATTTCTAGGTGCGAGCTTATGGGCGCTGTATTGTGTTGTCACCAAAAAATATAGCGATGGACACAATCCGATCTCATTCTATTTTATTGCCATTTCATTATTGCTTTGGGTGAAGTATTTACTTAGCCACGAATTGAGTCTAAATGCGCTACCAGATTTTGATTTGATAACTCTGACTTATATGGCAATCGTATCATTGGCTGTTGCACTTGGCTATGCTGCATGGAATATTGGAATTATCAAAGGAAACATTACCATACTGGTGACGTTGTCTTATTTTAGTCCAGTCATTTCTACTGTTATTTCGATGTTTATTCTACAGACTACACTCTCAACTGAGTTTTGGTATGGCGTCATTTTGGTGACAATGGGTTCATTTGTTTGTTGGATTTCGACCAATTGGCAACTCCTTAAAAGCAAAATATTGAAAAGCGCTTAATCATTCAAAATTCGAATTTAGCAATAATATTTATATTTTGATTAAGCCCAAATCACCAATATTGCTGCGATTACAACCAGAACTAAGCCAAGGTGTTCTGTTTTAGCAAGTTTTTCTTTAAAGAAATACATTGAAATGAGTAAGCTGAATAGAATTTCAATCTGCCCTAAAGTTTTAACAATTGCGACGGATTGCATACTCATGGCTGTAAACCACCCAAGTGAAGCCAAGAAGCTACAGACACTTACTTTAAATGTCAGCCCTATTTTTCGCCACATTGCTATTAATGTTTTCCGGCTAAATAAGATCAAATAAACCAACATGCCAATGCATTGAAATCCAATAATACTTAAAAGTACCCATGAAGCACGATGTATATAAGGCAAATTTGTTAATTCTAAACTCGCTTCACGAACCAATAATGATGTAATGGCAAAACACAATCCACTCCCCATTCCGATTGCTAAAGTAGAGAGTGAAATAGGTTCTTTATTTCTGCCTTTACTCAATAGAAATACAGCTAAGCCACCTAAACCAACGCCGAACCATCCATAAGCTGTGAGATGATCACTTAATAAAGTCGTGGCGATAATTGCAGCAAAAATCGCTTCACTTTTTGCTAGACCGACACCAATCGCGTAATTTTTTTGTTTAAATAGTTGTACCATTAGTGCCGTTGCAGCAATTTGGCTCAGTCCTGCAATGACAATATAAATCCAAAAATATGTGGTGAATTTAACCTGTGTTTGAATGGGTTGAAAATGATATAGCAATGAAATATATAAAATTGCGAAAGGAAAACCAAATATAAATCGCGCTAAAGTTACGCCGTAAACATCAACTGATTGACTGAGTTGTTTTTGAAATGCATTTCGCCAAGCCTGCATAAATGCAGCCATGAGCGTAAACAAAATCCAGATTGAAGTCATGATGGAAAGGTGTAACTTTAAAGTGCTTCAATATACACCTTGTAACCCGTCAAATCGAATCAATGTTTAATATTTTGATGATGTTAGCTCTAGAAAGTAGTTGATTAATTTTTAGTTAAAAAATACGCCTTTTCTACAGCCCTGCGATTCACCAAACCTTGAACCGTCTGCCCACCAGCTTTGACCCAAACATCAAACTGATTACTCGCCCCTACATAATCCGAAGCATTTAATAACTTTAACAATGTCGAATTCCGAAACGCACCAATTCCAATGTTATAAGTCAGCGAAACCAATGCATCAAATTGATGCTGATTTAAAGGTACTTTAACTGCTGTACTGACAGTCTGCTCAAAACGTTTAAGATCATGTTGCATAAAGCTTTGGGCTTGTTCAAGTGTACAAAGATCACCATATTGAACCGTTTTACCATTTGGGTAAATTGTTGTCCCATAACCAATCGTACAAACTCCAGTACCATCATCATAAGCTTGTAGTTCCAAACCTTCAAAACCACAAATCAGCGCAATCCCTTTAGGGCTGACATATTTAAAATGATGAATTTCTGAATCTTGCGCAAAGCCTATATCTTCATTTGTACTATGATCAATAGCTACCGCTATATCATCTGAATGTTTAGATTTATTTTTCTTATTCTGTAGTTCATGCAATACCGTATTTGCGACAGTCGAAATTAATTTAGACCAAAATGATTTCATGGTACTTGCTCAAACAGATCAAAGTTGAATATTGATAGCAATAAATTGAATCCTGAATGATTCAATAAAGATAGTGTATTTTAGTTTCTTGAATGGCGACCTAAAATTTAGCCAAATGGTATATCTACTTCCTGTTCAAATATTTGCTCCTCTTCATTGATCATTAACCCTAAGCTCATCAACTTTTCCGCAAGGATATAATCAGGCTCGAAATACAGTGCTGTGGGTGTGAACATAAGTGGTACATTTCGATGTCCCAAGTAATAAGCCGCTCTCAAAAGATCGAAATTATTTTTAGACAAAACTTTCATTAATTGCTTTGGTTTAGCTTCTATAGATAAATTATCAATACGTCCAACCAATTTAAAAGAACTTGCACATAAATCGTCTAGATATTGAAAAAATGCACCATGATTATGCTTGATATTTAAATCCGCACAAAGATAGTGCTTTCTACGAATGCTATGGATAGGCATTATTTCTTTAATCTTATTCAAGACTTTAGTTTTGCTATTAATTTTTTTATATATTTTCATCTTTATCCATGCTTTCACACGACTTTATTCTTAAAAAATTGAAACGGAATGACAAAATCATTCACAGTGATCAATGATGATTAAAATAAAAAAGCATAGATCATGCCAATTCTTGATAATTTTATCATTTAGTGTAATTTTTAATGTTAGTGAAACGTATGTATGCGTTGTCTTTTCATTAAGAAAAAATATGAATATATAAAGCTTCGCAACGGAAAAAGAATACTTACAAAATAAAACCATGAAAAAATTATGTGTATTTCACAATATATTGAAATAACACACTTTTAGTCAAATAAATGACAACTACTCTCAATTGCGAGAAAACTTACAATATGCTATCTATAGGATTATAACGAGATATAAAAGGAGAATATAAATGTCCTATCAACATATCCTTCTCGCAGTAGATGACTCTCCTATTTCTTACGCTGCAGTTGAACATGCAGAAAAACTGGCTCTTGCTCTAAACAGTAAAATTACTGTGATGAGTGTAATAGCGGTAGATCCTTTTAAAGGCGTAGATTTCTATAAAGTTGCACCAGCAGTGACGCAATACTTATTTGAAGCAGAGAAAAATGCACTTGGACGTCTAAAAGATATTCAAGAAACACTTATTCATCATGGCGTAAGCACTGTTGAAACGAAAGTTATTCGTGAGCTTCCACCTGCGACAGGAATCCTTGAAGCAGCTGATGAATTAGGTGCTGACATCATCATCATGGGTTCTCATGGTCGTACTGGCTTTAAAAAATTCTTCTTAGGAAGTGTTGCACAGGAAGTTCTGGCTATTAGTCCTCTTCCTGTATTGATTATTAAATCTGCTCAACATACAGATTCTTAAATTTTATTTAAATGATATAAAGGTATATGCACATGTCTTATCAAAATATTCTTGTTCCAGTAGATGGCTCTGATATTTCTTTCTCTGCACTAAAACATGCTGCTTCAATTGCAAAAGCACTGGGTAGTAAAGTCACTGCAATTAGTGTAGTTGCAGATGATCCTTTTGCTGCTGCTGATTTTTACTATTCTCCAGACATGTTAAAAGAATATATTAAAGAAGCAGTTAAAAGCGCTGAAGAAGCTTTAGAAAAAGCGAAAAAAATAGCAGAAGAAGCTGGTGTTCAAATCGAAACTCAAGTGGTTAGAAATGCTGTTTCTGCTGAAACTGTTACTCAAACTGCTGATTCACTTAAAACTGATTTAATTGTGATGGGTTCTCATGGTCGTAAAGGCTTCCAAAAATTCTTCCTCGGTAGCTTTGCACAAGATGTCTTGGGACAAACTCAAATCCCAGTTTTAATTGTGAAACAATAAGTTAAAACTATAAAAAAACCTCCTTATCATTAAGGAGGTTTTTTTATTCAAAATTAATGTGTTGCAATCACTTTGACTAAAATTGTTTGCGTCTCTTCAAAATCATCATAAATCTGTTTTCGAGTAAGTTCTTTAGATTTGACTTTAAATTCATGATTTTGGTAATGAATCACATTTGGAATTTGATCAAAATAATTTCCATCAGCTTCTATACTTTCTTCAAATAAAGGTGTGCCAAGCTGATATTCTTTGCTTTTAAGAACAACATATTTTACTGTCGTTTGCATGATTCGCACTCCATTTTCATATGCACTTTATTTTTATTTATATCACTTTTTTGCACGCTTCACAGTTAAAAATTCATAAATTCGCCTAGTTATTCTTCATTTAAGCTTAGAAAAAGAAAATCCACTCTTTTGGAGTGGATTTGCTGATTGTCAATTTTATTATTTTCAATTCTTTATTGTTTTGAAGCTATCTTTTATCAATTATTGTTACTTTTGAGCTTTATTCTTATCAGTATTTGTTCTTTGTGATTTGATTATGGCAAATGAACATGACAGTAATATTTCAAGTTTCAGCTTTTTTTAAAATTTAAACACACACATCGCTTAAAAATAACTTTTATTGATTTTAAACCCTATTGAATACTCTTTATATGATTGAATTAACAATACTTTGTCAGTTCGTTGATAAAGATCATTGAACTGATGATTTATGATTTTTCTAAAACTGCATTTCGTAGTAAATGCTTCTATTTTACACACAAATAAAGTATAACTTGTTGAATATTGGAATTTTAATAGTGTTTTATCATGATTCGCCAGTGTTGTGACCAGCTTGAAAAATTAGGCTTAAAAATAGCTTTTATTGAAAGTGCCAGTTCTGGCTATTTGAGTAGCCAATTTTCAATTTATAAGAGAAGTGGTGCTGATATTTTGCTGGGTGGTTTGGTTAGTTACGACCCTTCTATTAAAATATCAATCCTAAAAATAGATGCTCAACTGATTGAAAAATATACGGCTGAATCTACTGAAGTGACTCAAGCCATGGCAATTCAAGGAAAACAATTATTTACCCAAGCGGATTTAGTTATCAGTTGTACTGGGCTACTCAAGCCTGGTGGTAGTGCTACAATAGAAAAACCTGAAGGAACTTTTTTTATTTCAATCTATTATCAAAATAAGCTCAATAACTTTAAATATTTGCTGAATGGAGATTCTCTTTCTCGTTTAAATCAATTGACCACTTTTGTTGCTTCAGAAATGATCAATATTTTAAATAAATAAGCAGTTATTTGATTTAAATCATCAATATATACAAATCTCCTACCTCAAAGTCGATATATCTCATTCACTTTTTAACAAAAAAACGGTACATTTTAAAACACGTTATAAACAAGTAAATAACATTAATGATTACAGGAAGCGTTATGAAACTTCAATTGGCTTTAATTTCTTCTCTGACTTGTCTAGCTTTGGTCGGTTGTGCAGGCTCTTATCCTGAACGTGTTGTGACCAAAGGACCATTAATTTGTGAAGCAAATGAAGTCTGCCCTGAACTATCTATGCGTTGGAAAGATGAAGTACGTGATGGTTTTAAAATTACTGCTGAAATTAATAATCCGACAAAATATGATATTAAACAATTCGTTTTCTTAGTCGATGGTCAAGCCTATACCTATTCAACTTTAGACTCATCTAAGTTTGAAAATCAGGTTTCATCAAATTCAATCTTAGTTCCTGTGAGCTTCTTAAATTCTTTCCGTAGCGGTAAAGAAATTTCACTTAAACTCGTAACTGATCAAGGTGATGTTGAGCGTTCAATTTTAAAAGCTGATGGTCAAAAATCGTCTGCTTATTTAACTTTCTTGAAAGGTTATACAGGTCAAGTTCCTGCTGCTCAATAATGAGCATTTCAATAAAATAGAATGCAAAAAAACCAGACTTAGCGTCTGGTTTTTTATTTAAAACAAATTATTTTGGTTCAATCGGTGCAAATGGTGCAACGACATCAGCATTCTGCGCACGATGGCGCATAAAGTGATCCATTAATACAATTGCCAACATTGCTTCAGCAATCGGCGTCGCACGGACACCTACGCAGGGATCATGACGACCTTTGGTTAAAACATCGGTATCTTCACGATCAATATTGATAGTTTTACCAGGTGTGGTAATACTTGCCGTTGGCTTAAGTGCAATCGCAACACGAATAGTTTGACCGCTTGAAATACCGCCTAAAATACCACCTGCATGATTGGCAAGGAATCCATCTGTGCTAAGTTCGTCACGAGTTTCATGCCCAAACTGCCCTGCAACTGCAAAACCATCACCGATTTCAACGCCTTTTACAGCATTAATTCCCATCATGGCATGGGCAATATCTGCATCTAAACGATCAAATACAGGTTCGCCCCAACCTACTGGTACTTTTTCAGCAAGAATTTCGAGTTTAGCACCGCAACTTGTACCTTGTTCACGCAAAGAAGTCACTAAAGCTTCAAAACGTGGCACAGCATCCACATCGCCACAGAAGAATGGATTATTCGGAACTTCATTCCAATCCAATTTTTCAGCAACTTCTGTCCCGATTTGCGTTACATGACCACGAATCACGATACCAAATTTTTCAGCAAGGAATTTTTTAGCAATCGCACCTGCAGCGACACGCATTGCAGTTTCACGTGCACTTGAGCGACCACCACCACGGTAGTCACGGAAACCATACTTTTGCGTATAGGTATAATCTGCATGACCAGGACGGAAAGTTTGTGCAATATTGCCATAATCTTTGGATTTTTGGTCCGTATTGCGGATCAATAAACCAATCGGTGTCCCTGTGGTTTTGCCTTCAAAAACACCTGAAATGATTTCAACTTCGTCGGGTTCTTTACGCTGAGTCGCAAATTTTGAAGTCCCAGGTTTACGACGATCTAAATCTTTTTGCAAATCTTCAGCACAAAGCTCAAGACCTGGTGGTACACCATCAACGATTGCCATTAAGCCTACGCCGTGAGATTCACCACAAGTCGTTACACGGAAGAGTTGTCCTATACTATTACCTGCCATGCTCACGACTCCTTAAGCTTGAATAGACTGAATAAATAAATCACGGAATGTACGACATTGTTCAGCAGTGAGGGCAAAAATACCAGTACCACCTTTTTGGAACTGCAACCAATAAAAATCAATGGTATTGAAGTTTTGTTTCATTGCCCATTCAGAATTACCGACTTCAATGACGATCAAACCATCTTCTGTTAAGTAATCAGGTGCTTGCGCTAACATTTTACGCACTAAATCCAAGCCATCTTGACCTGCTGCAAGTGCAAGCTCTGGCTCATGATGAAATTCATCTGGAAGATCCGCCATGTCTTCTGCATCCACATACGGTGGATTTGAAACGATCAAATCATATTGATTTTCAGCAGGAATTTTAGCAAACAAATCAGACTCTAAAAGTGCAACTTGATATTGTTTGTCATGGTGTTCAGTATTGATTGAAGCCACTTCTAAAGCTTCTTTTGAAATATCCGTCGCATCCACTTCTGAGTCTGGGAATGCATAAGCCAAAGCAATCGCAATACATCCCGAACCTGTGCACATATCTAAAATACGTTGTGGTGTTTTAGGATTTGGGTTTTCAGGTAGGTTATTTACGCCTTCACGTGCTTGACCATTTTCATCTAAGCAATAAGGCGCAAAACGATTTTCAATTAATTCCGCAATCGGTGAACGTGGAATTAATACGCGCTCATCGACATAAAATGGCTTACCAAAGAAATAAGCCAAGTTTAATAAATACGATGTTGGAACACGTTCATTGATTCGACGTTCTAAAAGGCTTAAAAATTCAGCTTTTTCACTCGGTAATAATTTAGCATCTAAAATTTCATTGTCTGCATTCCAGTCCAAAGACATAGTTTGTAGAACGAGTGCTGAACTTTCAGCAAAATAATCTTCTGTACCTTGACCTAAATGTGCATCGTATTGACGTAAAGCTGTAACCCCAAATCGAATAAAATCGCGAATTGTAACAAGGTTTTCAGCAGCTTCCTGTAAATGTTCAGGGCTAATAGTCGGTCGATCCACTTAAGGTTTCTCCAAGGTCATAATTTAAAACGCCTTATGATACCTTGTTTTGCATGACATTTATAAGCATTTACTACAATTTAAATGCAATTCATTTTTAGACAATCATCATCATAAACGATAAGTCAGTTTCTCTAGCATATTTGCACGGGTTACCGTTTGTTTTAACGCACAATTATAGTATTTCATCGCATAAGTATCAGATGCTGATTTTTGACTTTTGCCACATTGTTCACTGCGCATTTTAAGCCATGTTTTTTGATATTTTTTTTGTAGTTTCTTTTCTTTACTCGTATATAAATCTAAGGTCTTTTTAAACAATGATTTCATACGATCATCTTGATCATTAAATTCAGATTTAATACAACGGGTAATAGAACTTGTACTATTTCCTGCCGAATTCATACAACTAATATAATCTGAACTATAGCCGATTGCTTTTGCTTGTATTGGTAATAATAAAGCGAGAGCGATTCCCCAATATTTCATTTGCATCAAAATTCCCCAATTAAAAATCATTCTTCTAATTTAAAAATAATCTTTCTGAGTTTAAAAGATTTCAAATAAAATTCAATTGATAGGCTTCATTGATCATCACTTTTACAATTTATTTACACATTCAAATGATAGTCAGGCTCTAAATTTCGATCAAATGTGCTAATCAGAACCACTATTTTCGCTAATTGAAGTAACTTTACCATTTTTGAATGTGATATAGCCTAAATCAGTATAATACCAAAGCTCATCCTTACCTCTTGAAGTGGTATATGCGCTTTTTCGATTTGGAGCTCCCCAATATGTAGCTTTGATAATTTGATCTCCGGTCATTCCTATTTGAGGATCTCGCGCTGCTTTCCAAAGTTTATATTTTTGAGTATCTGTTAAATAAGCCGAAGCCTGCTGAGGAACATTTAATTTTGTTTTTACTGAGTTTGGACAAGGTTTACCTTGATAGACTGTTTACCCTTTATAGGTGCAGGTATATACGTCAGCAATAGCACTTTGCATACATAATAGAAGCGTGAATAGCCCCAAAAAAAATTTCAAGAAGCACCTGTATTTTTAGATTTATTGTTTCATTATTATTGTATATTTTTAGCACAAATCAAGCGAAATATTGATCAAGTTAATCAAAATTAAAAGCCTATACAGTCTGCTTACAGATTCGAATAAAATATTACTCGAACCTCAGATTGAATCACATAAGTCGTTATTGATTTAAAAACAAAGGATTAAAATTCAATTTAGAATATCAACATGATAAATGAACTGAGCTTTCAAATATTTCATTATTTCCAACAAATATCAATTTTTTGATTGGTCGTTTTAACACAATCATAAGCAGTTGAGTTCCATTGTTGATCAGAAATAATTTTTTGGCTATTTCCATCTCTTAAATAGCTTTTAGCATTCAATGTTGCCCCCTGATTAATTTGAATATGGGCTTTTGAACAAACGCCATCATCCAATTCATTTTGGCAACTTTCATATTGAATTTGATAGATTTTATCTTGGAATTGTAAATTTACTTGTCGAGCACCAGCGACAAAGCCCTCATCTATTTCACAACTTTGAATATTTGCCTTAGTCTGCCCAAGAAAACAACGATCAGCATTCACCTGCGTCGTTAAAATAGAACTTATGATCAGTATATATTTAAATTTTGCCATCATTTCCCTATTCCTTAGGTCTTTAAAATGAAAAATGACGCAAAAGACTAACAAAAAATCATCTTACTTACGAACTTAAATACAATTTTTAAACTTATCTCTTGATTTTTTAAAGTTTTGTTCCCATATAATTTTTGATACTTTCCATTAAAGTAGTTTCAAATCTTATGAGTTATAAACACAACAACCTTATGGCAATGCGCCAATCTTGGTGGGAAGATGAATCTTCTGCTTCTGTTCAAAGTGAAAAACGTTATTTACAAACAATCTTAACTGAGCAAGGTGTTTTTGAAGCACCAAGCATTGATGATGTAAAATATTTTTTCTTTAGTTTACCGAGCATTATCATTGTAAAAGGTTATGCCCTTGGTTTCACTGATCCAAGTATTAAAGAATTGATCCAAAACCATATTGAGTCAAATAAGCAGTTATTGATTCAAAAACATGAGATCAAAATTCAATTTAGAATGTAATTTTTCCAATCGGATCAGTTGATTGTTATACCTTTTCAAACTTAAAGTACAAAATTACCATTCCATTCAGCGAATTGAGCTATTTAAATAGCACCATAACATGTAATATTCTTTACAGTTCCTTCACTTTTCGAATCGCTTATAAAGGATTTCATCTTCATGTCTGATCAGAACGAAAAGCTTAAACAGTTAAAAACCTCTTCTATGGATCGTCGTTTATCCATTGCGAAAGCATCATTATTAGCAGGTACGCGCTGGGCAGCTTCAAGTGCAAGTTCAATCTTTTCAAGTGAAGAGGAAAAAGAAAAAAAACGTAAACAAGCGATGAAAGAACAAGCCAATTATCTTGTTCAAGAAATCGGAAAACTGAAAGGCTCAATCGTTAAAATTGGTCAAATGATGGCGCTATATGGTGAGCATTTTTTACCAGAAGAAATCACTCAAGCTCTAAATACGTTAAATAATCAAACAGTTGCACTAGCTTGGCCAGCGATTAAAGAGCAATTAACACGCCAGTTGGGTTCTAAACTCGATGATTTAACTATTGATCATGAACCAATCGGTACAGCTTCTCTAGCTCAAGTCCATCGTGCGACACGTAAGTCAGATGGTTTAGAACTGGTTTTAAAAGTTCAATATCCTGGTGTCGCGGATGCGATTGACTCAGATATGAGTTTATTTAAAAACATGCTTAAGCTCACCCGTATGGTTCCGCAAACACGTGAGTTTGACCAATGGTTTGATGAAGTCCGCGAAATGATGCATCGTGAGGTGAATTATCGTGTTGAAGCTGCAACCACCCGTCGTTTCGCTGAAAGATTAAAAAACGATGCGCGTTATGGTGTGCCACAAATTATTGATGACTATTGTACAGACCAAGTGTTATGTATGACTTTCGAACGTGGCGTGCCGATCAATAGCCCCGTGATGCTGTCTCTCCCTCAAGAACGTCGTAATCAGTTAGGAGAAGCCTCTCTTGAAATTGCTGTTCGTGAGTTGTTTGAATGGGGTGAGATGCAAACTGACCCGAACTTTGGTAACTACTTGGTTCGTTTAGGCAATGGTGACGACATTCAAGATAAAATTATTTTGTTAGACTTCGGTGCAATCCGTCAGTTTGATCATCAATTATTGACTGTGGCTTGCAACTTGATCAAAGCTGGTTACAACCATGACGCTGAAGCAATGGTTCACTCGATGTCTGGCTATGAATTTTTTGATGGTATGCCACTCAGTATCAAACCTGATATGGCAAAAGTATTTTTACTCGCAACAGAAGCATTTAGTACACCTTTAAACAATCCAGACCTCCCTGCGGGTGTTATGGATGAACAAAATCGCTATGATTGGAAAAAGAGCCAATTACATAGTCGTGTGATGCAACGTGCGTCTAAATCAATGGCTTCACGTTATTTCAGTGTTCCACCTAAAGAATTTATGTTTATTAGCCGTAAATTCATTGGTGCTTATACATTTATGACCGTGATTGAAGCAAAAACCAATGTTCGTAAAATGATTACGCCATTTGTTTAATGGCTTGAATAGCGACTGACTTTAATTTCTCAAAATGTCAACTTTACCAATACCCAACATTTGTTGGGTATTTTTATGTGTAAATAATTATTGAATTACAAATAGTTAAATACATAATTAAAACATTAACAACCATTCATCAAAGGTCAACCACTTTGTCAGCTTTGACATAGTTTTTTCAATATTTGCATGTCAGGATGTTGCCATACCAACATCAAAAACAAGGTACTGTGGAATGTCCAATATGGTAAACAAAGCTCAGGGCTTGGGCTTAAATCTAATTACAAAAATTGCTGGAAGTGACTTACTTGATCAATTCAAACTACGTAAGTTTATTGAAAAATCACTTTATCAAGGTTCAAAAGCAGGTTTTAAAACGCTCAGTGCGACACAAAAAGCGTTTAAATCGGATTCAAATGTCACTAAACAACGTTTACCAAACCAACAAAAATCATTATTTGATCTGAGTTTAACTGAAGAACAGCAAATGACTGTAGATGCCATGGATCAGTTTGCTGCTGAAGTACTTTATCCATTGGCGCATCAAGCAGATCATGATGAAAAGTTTCCTGCAGAACTTTGGCAACATAGTATTGATCTAGGGCTTAATTACTATGCCCTACCAGAAGCTTTGGGTGGTGTTGCATCTGAAAAGAATATTGTCAGTAATATTCTGATCGCTGAACGTTTAGCCAAAGGTGATTTCTCTTTGGCAGCAGGTTTGCTTTCAACATTTAGTGTGATCAATGCACTTACACAATGGGGTTCGGAAACAGTACAAGCAACTTATTTACCCGCCTTTGCCAATGATGCAGAAATTCAAGCAACTTTTGCAGTACAAGAAGCAACGCCTGCTTTTAATCCAATGTTATTGAAAACTAAAGCAACTTCATCTAACGGTGCTTACAGCATTTCAGGTGAAAAAACTTTAGTATTATTAGGCGAAACTGCGGATCTATTCCTTGTTAGTGCTGACTTCAACGGCAAGCCTGATGTTTTTGTGGTGAATCGTGACCACACTATTACTGTTAAAAAATCTCCAGCGATGGGGCTTAAAGCCACTGAAACAGTGACTTTAAAATTTGAAAATACCCCTGCTCAACGCTTAGGTGATGAAGACTTTAACTATAGCTATTTCCTTGATTTAGGAAATTTGATGTGGTGTGCAATGGCAGTCGGTACTGCTGAAGCAGTGAAAGAATACAGCATCCAATATGCCAATGAACGTACAGCATTTGGTGAGCCTATTTCACATCGTCAAAGTGTTGCCTTCATGATCGCTGATATGGCAATCGAAATTGATGCGATGCGTATGCTGATTTTAAATGCTGCAAGCCTTGCAGAATCTGGTTTACCTTTCCATCGTGAAGCGTATTTAGCACGTCTGCTTTGTGCTGAAAAATCAATGAAAATTGGTACAGATGGCGTACAAATCTTGGGTGGACACGGCTTTACCAAAGAACACCCTGCTGAACGTTGGTATCGTGACTTACGTGCAACAGCTGTATTACATTCAGGCTTACATGCTTAATTAAAAATATAAAGATTACAGGATATAGATCATGAATTTACAAAATCCGAAAAAATTCAAAATGCTTGTAGATCAAGCGCATGAAACTGCACTGAATGTACTACGCCCGATTTCACGTAAATACGACAAGGCGGAACATGCCTATCCAAAAGAATTAGACATGCTTGCTTCATTGCTTGATGGTATGAATGATGGTGGTGATGGTTTGAATGCAGGCGCTGCGATTAATAAACGTGGCGATAAAGATGCCAGCAATAAAAATGGCACCAATATGTCCACAGCTTTGGGCATCATTGAAATGTGTTATGGCGACACTGGTTTACTACTTTCTATGCCACGCCAAGGTTTAGGAAACTCTGCAATTGCTGCAGTTGCCAATGACGAACAGCTAGAACGCTTTAAAGGCACTTGGGCTGCAATGGCGATCACTGAACCTGGTTGTGGTTCGGACTCAGCTGCAATTCGTACTACAGCAACAAAAGATGGGGATGACTATATTCTCAATGGTGAGAAAATTTTCGTCACTTCAGGTGAACGTGCTGACTCCGTCGTGGTTTGGGCAACTTTAGATAAAAAACTAGGTCGTGCTGCAATCAAATCCTTTGTTGTACCTAAAGGTACAGCTGGCATGAAAGTTGAACGCCTTGAACATAAACTCGGCATCAAAGCTTCTGATACTGCTGCAATCAGTTTTATCGACTGTCGTGTACCTGCTGCAAACTTACTTGGAAATGAGGAAATTGATGTTGCCAAAGGTTTCGCGGGTGTAATGGAAACTTTTGACAATACTCGTCCACTGGTTGCTGCGATGGCTGTTGGATGTGCCAAAGCATCGCTAGAGCGTATCAAAGAAATCTTTAAAGACCAGCTTGATCCAAACTATGCAACGCCTTATTTACAAACTTCAAATTTAGCCGCACAGATTTACCGTATGGAAGCTGAATGGGAAGCAGCGCGTTTATTAACGATTAAAGCAACATGGATGGCTGACAATAAAATGCCAAACTCGCGTGAAGCTTCTATTGCCAAAGCAAAAGCGGGTCGTATTTGTAATGAAATCACCCTGAAATGTGTCGAATTAGCTGCAAGTGTCGGTTATAACGAAGATGAATTGTTAGAAAAATGGGCGCGTGATTCAAAAATTCTCGATATTTTTGAAGGTACACAGCAGATTCAACAGTTGATCATTGCACGCCGTGAACTGGGTAAATCTTCAAGTGAATTGAAATAAGATTTAACTTAATTTTCAATATAAGACCAGTAAATGCTTTATATTGATAAAATTTTAAGCAGTTAAATTTTAAGCACAACACAAGCGATGAGTTTTTTGATATAAAAATTCATCGCTTTTTATTTTCATTATTTATGTATTCAATTCGCCCCATACAACAGCAAGACAATGCAGCAATTGCACAAGTCATTCGTGAGGTTTCTCAAGAATTTGGACTCGCTCCAGAGTCTGGCTTCGCCGTGGCAGATCCAATTTTGGATGATCTCTATCAAGTTTATTCTCAAAAAAATGCACAATACTGGGTAATTGAAGATCACAAAGGTCGTGTTGTCGGTGGTGGTGGCTTATCTCCACTCAAAGGTGATACTTCAATTGCTGAAATTCAGAAAATGTATTTCTTATCAGAACTACGTGGTTTAGGCTTTGCTAAAAAAATTCTAGAAAATGCTTTTGAATTTGCAAAGCAAAATGGTTTTAGCACTTGTTATTTAGAAACCACCAAAGACCTTTGGCAAGCGGTCAAACTCTATGAAAAACTGGGTTTTGAACATTTGGCTCAACCTAAAGGTGATACAGGTCATAGCCATGCATGTGAAATTTGGATGCTCAAAACACTTTAATCCGCACATTTGAAAATATCCGTCATATTTTCCAAAATGAACTTTGGTCGTATTTTCATTAGATTCAAGAATTTTCAAAATGCGATGTGATTAAAAGATTTGTGGAATGATATTGTCCAACACTTGGATAATGATTCACTTAAAAAAATAATGTATATGGTGGCAATACAGTCATTGAAATTGCATAACGACGATCTAAAATATTCAGATCATTTGTTTCATGCTTACAAAGTCATCATGTTTAGATATTGTATGTAAAAGGGAATGTATAAAAGATGTTGTATTTAGAAGATTTAAATGTTGGTGATCATTTTCAAAGTCGTGAATATGAAATGACTTTAGAAGAAGTTTTAGAGTTTGCTGGTAAATACGACCCCCAAGTTTTTCATACAGATCCTGAAAAAGCCAAAGACCATCCTATTTTCCAAGGTTTAGCTGCTAGTGGTTGGCATACATCTGCTGTTACGATGCGTCTTTGGACAGAGTGCTTCCCTGTCGCTTATGGTTTAATAGGCTCTGAATCAAGTTTAAGGTGGCCAAAACCAACACGTGTTGGCGATAAAATTCATGTCGATGTTGAAATTGTTTCAATCACGCCATCGAGAACAAAAAACGATCGTGCTATTGTCGCGTATGTCACTCAAGCGAAAAATCAATTTGATGATGTATTGCTTATTTCTACCACTAAAATTGTGGTTTTTAAACGTAATTTTGATGCACATTAATCCTTAATTTGTCTTACAATATTTAAGGTTTTTTCCATATTTCATGACAATATGATTAAAGAAATAGAAACAATCTTGAGCGCAATGGAAAGCACATGAAAACAGTCTCAGCTCGCCAAGATCAGGGAATTCCTGGTGTATATGGACTTTTATTATTAGATATCGTCTCTCGTTGGGGCTATAGTGCAGAGAGCCTTTTCGCTCCGTTTAATTTTACCAGCGAACAACTTGCAGAGCCTGAATGTCGTATACCCACACCTATTGCCAATGAATTGGTCAAGCATGCATTAAAGCTGACAGGTGAAAGTACCCTGGGTTTCCATTTAGGGACTCAAATGCGTATTTCAATTCATGGTTTTATCGGCTATGCGATTATGACTGCCAATGACATTACTGATGCTTTGGTTTTGGCAAATCGTTTTATTCAGTTACGTATGCCTTTTTTGCAATTGTATTTCTCAACTTTTGGTGAAAAAGCCACTTTACAACTACAATGTGATATTGAAATTGAACCTTTACGCACAGAAATTGTGATGGGGCTGACCTTTGGTATCATGACCATGGCAAAGGCGCTCACTGGCATTGATGATTTAAAAGGCGATATTGACTTCGATTTTCCGAAGCCAGATGGTTTCGATACTTACATCGAAAAACTTTCACCTTTATATAATATGCGTTTTGAACAACCACATTTAATCGCGAGTTTTGATAAATCCTATCTCGGCTTAAAAATGGTCAATGCTGACCCGATTGCCAGTCAAATTGCAATTAACCAGTGTGAAGCTGAGTTATCTGCCTTGGGGGAGCGCCGTCGTCTCGCTATGCGTGTACGCGATATTTTGACCCATTCAGAGCAACATTATCTCAGTATTGAAAATGTTGCTGATCGTTTGCATATGTCGGATCGAACATTAAAACGTCAACTTGCAGCAGAAGGCACTTCGTTCTCAACCCTTGTCGATGAAGTGCGCTACCGCCATGCAACGTCTCTCCTTTCCCGAACGGATTACACCTTAGAGCAAATTGCTGATGAACTTGGCTATAGCGATGTTGCTAATTTCAGTCGTGCATTTAAACGCTGGAGTGGTCGTAGCCCGAGTAGTTGGCGCAAAGATCCTTATTTATAAGGGGCAAATCATAGAGAATCTTTTACTGATTCGATGATCTTATTGGATTCTATGAATAAGATTATCAATATCTTTGCCTTTTGTTTTAATGTAAAAACCTGTATAACGCTTAACAAAAATAAATGGATTAATTGAGGAGTCATTATGAATCATCCTTCAGATTTGAAGTATGCAAGCACACATGAGTGGGTAAAAATTGAAGGTGATCTTGTGATTACTGGTATTTCTGATCATGCTCAAGATGCTTTAGGTGATTTAGTTTATGTTGAAGCACCAGAAGTTGGTAGCCAAGTTGTTTCAGGCGCACAAGCAGGTGTGGTTGAGTCTGTAAAAACTGCATCTGATATTCATGCACCTGTATCTGGTGAAGTGGTTGAAGTGAATACTGCACTTGAAGATGACCCAGATTTTGTCAATGATGACCCATATGGCAAGGGTTGGATTTATAAAATCAAACCTAACAATATTGCGGATGTTGAAAAGTTATTGAGCAATAGCGAATACGAAGCAGGTCTTTAAGCCTCAGGTTATTCGTAAATGTTCGCAATAAAAAAGATCAGAATTATTCTGATCTTTTTTTGTTCCAATTTTCAATTATTAAGCTGTTTCCAACAAAACTTTCGCAGATAATTGCTCTGCGACATCTAACAATAATTTTTCAGTTTTATCCCAGCCTAAACAACCATCAGTCACAGACTGACCATAAGTCATATCACAAGAAATCTTTTGATTGCCATCAACCAAATGACTTTCTAACATCACACCACGGACCTGAGTTAAATGACGTTCTTGAATAATTTGTTGTAGTACCAACGGTTGTTTGAGTGGGTCTTTATGGCTATTGCCATGACTACAATCAATCACCAAAGCAGGTAACTTTCCTTGATGTTTATTGCGAATATGTTGGATCGACACCGCATCATAATTTGTCCCAGTATTTGAACCACGTAGGATGATGTGCGCCAATGGATTACCTAGGCTCTGTAAAATACTCGGTGTTCCCTTTTGGCTCATGCCTAAAAATTGATGAGGATGGCTTGCCGATTGAATTGCATCTAAAGCAATTTGAATTGAACCATCTGTACCATTCTTGAAGCCAATACTGTATGGCATATGGCTTGAAATTTCACGATGGATTTGTGATTCACTGGTACGTGCGCCAATCGCACCCCAAGCCAATAAATCATCAAAGTAACCTGTTGCCATCGGGCTTAAAATCTCACTTGCAATTGGCAAGCCCATTTCAATAATATCGAGATATAGCTGACGTGATTTTTCTAATCCGAGTTGCATATCAGCAGAACCATCTAAATGAGGGTCATATAAAAAGCCTTTCCAACCTACTGTTGTACGTGGTTTTTCAATATAAGTACGCATCACTATGAAGATTTGATCTGCAACTTTTTCTTGAAGTTTTTTGAGTTTTGAAGCGTATTCAAGTGCTGATTTTTCATCATGGATTGAACATGGTCCTGTGATAACCATTAAACGAGAATCCGTACCATTTAAAATATTTTGGATCGTTTGGCGTTGTTCTGCTATTTGCAATGCATAGTGTTGTTCTAATGGAAATTTTTCTTTTAATTGTGCAGGCAAACTAAGTTCAGTTTCTGTCGTTTGATTTTGTTGTAAAGCAATATTTAAAGCATTCATGATGTATTCCTTTGGACTCTTATTCAGTCCGAGCTTTTATTTGAGCGTCTGTGATCGTTTCGAATGGCGTATTAAAGTTTGCATTTGACTAAAATAAGACCAATAAAAGTTGCTAAAGTACACATCGTTAAATTTCATCATGATATTCTCCAAATTTTAAAACATATTTATTCAAGCTAAATTTTGACACATAGGCATAAAAAAACCTGATCAGGGTTGCCGATCAGGTATTAACTTGGTGGGCAACCATTTTTCAGTGCCCGAACGACTTCAGGCAATTATCTAAAGTATTGCCAGAAATAATAAGAAGTAGCGATAACAGGTTGCTTTAACATCTTTATGTCGTTCATAAAAAACTGTATTGAATTTAAAATACTCGTAGTACATCGAATTTACAAGTGTTTTTTAGATTATTTTCAAAACTTTCTGACCTAAATAAACACGGGGTTAAAGAAGCCTTATATTAGGGTCTGTTGACAATTCGTCTATGTTTGCGATTTGTGTATTTTTTAGCTGATACTAGGCGTGAAATACGAAACTTAGTCATTCTAAGTGAGTAGTTCATAACGAAGTAGCAGCAAAAAATACACCAGTCCCGAAGGGTTGTGGCTAAAATTATCACAAACTTCGTTATGAAATTTAAAAATGGAACCACCATTCTTTTCATTTCATGCCTCGTTTGCTCTATTTTAGCCGACAACGCAAGCCATTTATGAAATGTCAACAGACCCTAATTAAATTAACATTTGTTTAGCATCATCGGCACTGATAGCTTGGCTAAATAGAAAGCCTTGTCCAAATTTACAACCTGCTGCTCTTAAACTATCAAGTTGTTCAACCGTTTCAATACCTTCAGCAATAATATCCAATGATAAAATTGGTCCAAGTTTGGCAATCCCTTCGACAATGGCTTTGATTGACTTTTCTTCATGCATGCGATTGACAAAATTATAATCAATTTTCAATGAATCTACTGGATAATCACGTAAATGGGTCATTGAAGAATGCCCTGTACCAAAATCATCCAAGGCAATCCGTACTCCCGAATTTTTCAACTTTTTCAAAGCACGTACTACATATTCATAACCGCGATCAGCCAGAATATGTTCAGTAATTTCGATTTCAACTAAATCATGTGGAATTTTATAAGCAGCCAAACGCTTCAATAAAATTTCAGCATAATTATCACGCATAAATTCTACTGGCGAAGCATTGATTGAGATCGGAACAACATTAATTCCTTGCGAAATCCACGCTGACATATCAGTAAAAATTTTGTTATGCATGGTTTCACTGATTTTGGTCGCTAACTCAAAATCATTAAAAGCTTCAACAACTGTCGCTGGTGAATGTATATTGCTATCTTCATCACGCCATCTGAGTAAAGCTTCAAAGCCAATGATTGAGCAATCATCCAACTTAACTTTAGGTTGATAAAACGGTTCAATTTGATTATTACGGATAATCTGACGCGCCGTGTCGAGTTGCTTGGCTTTCATTTGGGCAATTTCAAACATATCTACGCCAAACATACGAATGCCACCACGACCACGATCTTTTAAATCATTGAGTGCAGTATCTGCACATTTTAATAGACCAGAACCATCTTTAGCATCTACTGGGTAAACCGACCCACCAATACTCATTCCCCCATTCAGCAACTTACCACTATATGTAATTGGTGCTTCGAGTTGCTTTAAGAGTTTTTTTGAAACATTTATAATTTGTTCATTACTTTCAATATTTTCAATCACAACAGCAAATTCATCACCACCCAATCTTGAAATATAAGCATTTTCATCTAAGCAATGTGCAAGTCGCTTAGACAATACTTTAAGCAAGTGGTCACCAGCAGAATGTCCCAATGTGTCATTAATATGTTTAAAGTGGTCTAAATCGATCAATAACAAACCAATTTGACCACGTTCGTCTTTTGCTTTCGTAATTGATGTTTTTAATTTCTTTTTAAATGCTCGACGGTTCATTAAGCCCGTCATTTCATCAAACTCACTGGTGATACGGAGTTTTTCTTCAGCAATTCTTTGTTTCGTGACATCACGAGATACACATAAAATACTGGTGGTTTGCCCTTCTTCATTCACCACAGGAGTCAGAATATTGTCCCAATACATGGTCAAATTACCAAAGACACTTTTTCCTGCAAAACGAGCATTCTTACCTTTCGCCGCTTGTTTGATTGCTTTCTTGCCTTGTTCACGAACTTCTGGTGGCAATAATCCAAGCCATTCCATGCCAAAGGTTTTGACTTTTTCTTTACCAAGTAAAGCAATACAACCTGATTTGTTCATGTGAGAAACAAAACCATCGGGTGTAATAATTTTGATACAGTCCACACTGACATCTAGCATATCTGTATTAGCACGTAACGACTCACTGGTTTCGCGTAATAACAATGCACGGTCATGAATATTGGTACAAGTTATAGTCCAATCAAATTGTTTACGACCATATTCTGTACTTTGCGCAAGGAGTAAAAACCACTGATAGTGTCCATCTACATTACGGATGCGACATTCTTTTTCAAAATTTTGACCTGTTTTTTGTGCAGTGATCCAAATATTATAAATATGCTCCGCATCTTCAGGATGTAAATATTTAATCCAGTCGGTATCACAGATATTGTTCGACTCAATGCCAATAAATTGTTTGAGTGGAGTATTGCAATACCCCACGCCAAGCTTAGTCATCCACACTAAATGTGGCATTAAATCCAAAGCTTGTTTTACCTCATTGGAAATTTGTGCAACTTTTACAGGAATAGAATTGGCAGACGAATCCACTGGATTCAAATTCGAATCTAGAGGTAAAGTGATACTCGCCATAAATTAATCCTATAAAATCAGCACATTTACAAATATAAACTATTTTATAAAAATGTATATATTTTAAACATGCATATTCGATGACAACCCATAAAAAATGTATTTAAACACTCATATCAAAAATAATATATGATGAATATAACATTTTTACACCAGTTAGTGACATTATATACAGATAAATGTATGGAATCCAATATTCAGACTACGACAATGGTCGAGATTGTTTTTATAAATATTTTTATCTAGTTTTCCATATTTTAAATCATATTTATTATCAAAAACTTAATCTAGATAAAAATAAGAATAAATTAATTATTAATCAAAAATAAACAATATTTTTTGTTTTTTAAATTTTATTACAAAATATTGTACTCAATATGAAATTCCTATAAAAATATAATTATATTCATAAAAACATTATGCTTTTTTATAAAACTTTGAATCATGCTTAATTTACATTCATTTAATTAACTTAATGTGCCTAAAAATCATCCATTAAAATAATTTAAAGGTAATTTTAAATAACGTAAACCATTGACTTCTGGTTCAGGAAATTTGCCACCATCCATATTAATTTGAATTGCAGGTAAAATTAATTTCGGCATAGATAATGTTGCATCTCGTTGTTCACGCATGCTGATAAAATCTTGTTTGGTAATGCCTGTATGAATGTGTATATTTTCATCACGTTGAGTTTTAATCGTGGTTTGATATACATAATGTTGTCGTGACTCAGGCAAATAATCATGACATAAATACATCCGCATATGATCTGGAAGTTTATAGATTTCATTGACTGAATCAAATAACTGAGAAGCACTGCCCTTTGGAAAGTCACAACGTGCAGTCCCATAATCAGGCATGAATAAGGTATCTCCAACAAATACAGCATCACCAACCACATAGCTTAAACACGCAGGTGTATGCCCTGGCGTTGGAATATTGTACGCATCCATTTCACCAATCATAAAATGTTCATGATCTTTAAATAAATGATCAAACGATTGATGAGAATTTAGCGCTTTAATATCGATGTTATAAATCTTTGAAAAAATATCTTGCACAATAGTGATTTTTTCGCTCATGGCGATTTGACCACCTAACTGTGCTTTTAAATATTGTGAAGCAGTTAAGTGATCTGCATGCACATGTGTTTCAAGTATCCACTGAACTTTAAACTGATTTTTATTGATATAGGCAATAATTTGATCTGCATGTGTCGTCTGCGTTGTTGCTGATGAGGCATCATAATCCAAAACACTGTCAATAATTGCACAATACTGAGTTTTAGGGTCTGTTACGACATAACTAAAGGTATTGGTATTTTCATCAAAAAAATCTTGAACCAGTGGATTCATCATTATGCTCCAGCAACTTTACGGTGAATCAAAACCCCAACTAACATTGCAATAATAAAATATGCAGCTTGATAATATCCCAAACCAATCAAAGTAAAAGCAGGTGCTGGACAAATCCCCGCAATTCCCCAACCGATTCCGAAAATAAATGCACCTGAAAGTAGTTTTTTATCAAGTTGATTATTCTTTGGTAAATCAATCGGTTCATTGAACACTGTTACGGGTTTGCGGATCGCTAACTGAAACGGGATAAATGCAACAAGAATTGCACCAATCATTACAAATGCTAGACTTGGATCCCACTGTCCAAATAGATCAAGGAAACCGATTACTTTTGCAGGATTTGACATGCCTGAAATCATCAAACCTATGGAGAATAAGCCACCGAATACGAATGCTAGAATATTTTTCATGATCAAGCTCCTATCACATGGCGCATCACATAGACAGTCATAAATCCTGCGAGCATGAATGTACAAGTTGCGACGATTGAACGAACAGATAAACGACTCATTCCGCAAATACCGTGACCACTGGTACAACCTGAACCCAAGCGAGTCCCAAAACCGACCAACACCCCTGCGACGATCAATAAAATGGGTTCTGAATGCACCATGACAATTTCAGGCTTAAAAAATAGACCATACGCAAATGGCGTAATAAATAAACCCAATAAGAACCATAAAGCAGGGGTTTTAAACAAGCTTTGTGGATTCAGCACTTGTGCAATCAAGCCACTAATCCCTGCAATACGACCATTTACAAATAAATAGCCAACCACTGCGAGTCCAAGAAGAATCCCTCCTAAGAAGGCAAGTACAAAACTGTGCATCGATATAAACCAATAACAATATATGTTTTTATAATATATATTTAATTTAATTATTCAATCTTATTTTTGTATAAGTCTATACTTTAAAGTGCATACATTCTAAATCTACAAGTAGAATCAGCTTTATTTTTACGCTTCACCATTATTTTTTTTAAAATAATTTTTTAAACGTATGGATAAAAGATCAACGACTTCATTTTGCTCTGAATGTGCGATTAAATCTTGAAGTTGCTGCACATTTAGGCTTTCTATCAAATGTAATATTGCCCATTCCACGCCAAAACAACCTATATTACTTGGTGGAGAAAGCTTAATTAAACGCTTTGCGATTTCTAAAGTTATTGGTAATTCAAAACTTTGTAAGTGCTGATCAAATTCCTCTAGTGGAAAATCATCTACATCTTGGCTACGCTCTGGAGGTAATTGCCCTATTTTTTCAAGTTTAGAGATCAAATCTAAGTTATTCATTCCAAGTTCTCTGACTATAAATGGTTGCTTTATTAAAACTTCATAAAATGATCTTTGGTGTTTAAATGTATAGAAAATTTTCTATTTTAACTAAATTCATCCAAGACTTTTTCAACAAACCATTTTGGAAACAACTCAACCGCAGGATTTAATTTTAATACTTCTGCTTTTTCAATCTCTGCAATAAAAGATGCTTTTTCACCATGACTAGAATTGTCAAAAATATAAGCGCGATCTGATGCTTCAATCGCAGACATGAGTAAATCCAAACTTCGATAATAGCGCTCACGAATCTTTTGTTCAGGTACAGCATGCCCACCTGTATTGACTCGATAATACACACGTCCAATATTAATCTCAGGATCTACTGTCGCGACATAGTACAAATAGGTTTTAAAACCATGCTCCTGTGCTTCACGTAAAAATTCAACCTTGCTGATATGTGACATCACCGTTTCAAAGGTAAAACTGATTTTTAGACGTAAAAATTCAAAACGAATAAAATCAATAATCCGTGCACATAAATAGGAATCTATTTCCTGAATTTCAAAAATGATGAGGCTATCGTCAATGATTTTTGGCTCGGTCGATAATAAAGGAATGAATTTCTGATCTTTTTTGCGCTTTTTTTGTTTTAAAAATTCTAACAATGCTGATGCAGATAAATCACGATGAAAATCATCCAAAGCCAAACTTTGCGTTGCATAAAGCTGCTTTTCTAATTCATCTGCATTTAAGTACGCCCCGATTTGATGGGGCGCTAAATATTCTTTAATGGTGCTTTTACCTGATCCATTGGGACCAGCAAACATTCTTATTCTCGGTTGAC
This sequence comes from Acinetobacter wuhouensis, assembly GCF_001696605.3. Classification (NCBI taxonomy): domain Bacteria; kingdom Pseudomonadati; phylum Pseudomonadota; class Gammaproteobacteria; order Moraxellales; family Moraxellaceae; genus Acinetobacter; species Acinetobacter wuhouensis. The sequence goes on from NZ_CP031716.1 coordinate 1,994,795, forward strand.
GCATAGAACCTTATGCCATCACCTCTTGTTTTTTCTTACGTTTCAAAACACTACGCTTTAACTTTGGATCGACATAGGCATCTGAAAGATCTTTAACAATATGAATCTGACCATCCACCCGTTCTACGAGCTGTTGATTTTGAGCATAAGTTACTTTTACAGTTGAATGGGTCGCTTGCACAAAAGACTGTGCAAACGCATCTACAGCAAGCATCGGAATCGTTGCTTCCTCACGTAGTGTGGTTTTCATCACTGTAAATGTACTCATTATGTATATTCCAACTGTTTTTAAAGCTGTTCTCAACATATTATCATAAGTAGACAATTTGTCTATTTATTCAACGAATCAGTAATAAACTCATTATTTAACGAGAAAAAAATGAGTTTCTGGCTTATTCAAAATTGTGAATAAAATAGCCTGAATTGTTATATAGATAAAATTGATTTAGAACTTCATCAAAAAACATAAAGTTAGTATCATGCGATGATGATAGACACAGTTATAATAGCGTAAATAATCAGGGAACCGTTATATATGTCTAATGATCTTGAAATTGATGTAATGCGTGAATCAGCATCATCCGTTGTGACTATTTTAAAATCTTTAGCCAATACAGATCGCTTACTCATTTTGTGTCATCTTGCTCAAGAAGAGCTGAATGTTTCGCAAATCGAAGAAAAAACTCAAATCAATCAGCCTACATTATCCCAACAGCTCATGATGTTGCGTAAAAGTGATGCTGTATCTACTCGCCGTGATGGAAAGCAAATTTATTATTCCATCAAGGATGAAAAAATGACGGTAGTATTGACCACTTTATATGACTTATATTGCCCTAAAGTTTAACTTTGAGATATTTTCATTTAGATTAAGCAACAGACTAAATTTATACTAAAAACAAATTGTTAACTCCTTAAAGGATTATTTTAGCTGTTTTCTTAGCATTTTTTCTGCATAATATATATGAAAATGTGATAACAAAGCACTCATGTCTGACTCCAAGATTCATCTCAGTAAAATTTTTCCTGCTTGGCAATGGCTTCAAGATTATTCAAAGCCAAAATTTCGAGCTGATTTACTCGCAGCATTAATTGTCATTGCCATGTTGGTTCCGCAAGGCATGGCGTATGCGATGGTTGCTGGCTTACCTCCTGTAACAGGCTTATATGCCAGTATTTTACCGATGATTGTGTATGCAATGGTGGGTGGAAGTCCGACACTTTCAATCGGTCCAGTTGCGCTGATTTCAATGATGACCTTTGCAACACTTTCTCCCCTATACGAAGTTGGATCACCTGTTTATATTCAAGCGGCATGTCTTTTAGCACTTTTGGTTGGCATACTTTCGACCTTATTGGGTATTTTCCGTTTTGGTTTTCTCATTCGTTTAATCAGTCATCCTGTGATTAAAAGTTTTATTATTGCTTCTGCGGTATTAATCGCATTGAGTCAGGTCAAATTCCTCGTTGATGTTCCTTTAAAATCTGGAAATGTGGTTGAATTTATACACAGTGCTTGGCAATACCTCAGTTTAACCAATCTTCAAACCTTGGTTTTTGGCTTATTCGCAATTCTATTTTTAATTTATGCACCAAAATTTTTAAATAGCGACCTATTTAAATCTTTTGCGCATTCAATGCCTTTTTTAATCAAAGCACTACCCTTATTTTTGGTTTTTATTTCAATTGCTTTGGTACATTTTCTGCATATAGATCAATATGGGATTAAAACAGTTGGGGAAATTCCTTCTGGTTTTCCGCCTATTTCCATGCCGTTTTGGAGTTGGGACTTGCTGGTGCAGTTATTGCCAGGTGCAGCCATGATCACCATGGTCAGTTTTGTTGAATCTATTTCGATTGCGCAAGCCACCGCTTTTCAACAACGTAGTGAATTAAATAGTAATCAAGAACTCGTTGCGCTGGGTTTAGCCAATTTTAGTGCAGGAATTACGGCTTCCTTCCCTGTTACGGGCAGTTTATCTCGTACAGTCGTCAATGCAGATGCAGGAGCCAGAACACCGATGGCAGGTGTATTGTCCTCTATTTTCATTGTGATCGTTAGCTTATATTTCACAGGTGTTTTTAAAGAGCTCCCTTTGGCAATACTGGCAGCAACAATTATTGTTTCGATTTGGAAGTTGGTGGATTTTAAGCCCTTTGTCGATTCTTGGCGCTATTCCAAAGCAGATGGAATTGCCATGTGGGTGACATTCTTTGGTGTTTTGTGTATCGATATTTCAACAGGTCTAATCATTGGTATTGTTTCGACGTTTCTATTACTGTTATGGCGAATCAGTCGTCCACATATCGCCGTGATTGGTTTGGTTGAAGGTACACAGCATTTCCGTAATATTTCACGTCATGATGTGTTGACCAGTACCAATATCGTGTCGATCCGTATTGATGAAAACCTAACTTTTTTAAATGCCAATACGCTCAAAGAATTTGTCATTTCAGAAGTGAGTAAACATCCAGATTTGCACCATGTTGTGATCAATTGCTCAAGTATTAGTAATATTGATTTGAGCGCACTTGAAACCTTAGAAGAAATTAATAATGAGTTGAATAAACTCAATATTCTAACCCATCTTTCTGAAGTCAAAGGTCCTGTGATGGATCGCTTAAAACAATCAAACCTCATTGATGAGTTAAGCGGTAAAATTTATTTAACTCATTATCAAGCGATGCATGAGTTAGATGCACAAACATTCTGTTAATTTTAGATTGAATTTGCTTAATTAATAAGCAATATTAAAGCTTGATTTTCAAAAAACCTACATGTTTTTTAATATCTTAGTTTTTACAAAGCATTTGTATGATTTAAGTTATTCATTTTAGGTATAGAATAGTCAGCTTGTTCATTGATTTTAGACCAATTTAGGCAAAAAGGTTCAACATGTTTGCTGCCCTAGCACGTTTAAGTTTAGTCACACGTATTATTATTGCCATTATTCTTGGTTTTATAGTGGCGTTTGCATTTCCAAGTTCAGCTGAATATTTCAATATTTTAGGTGAATTATTCATTAAGGCGTTGAAATCTGTTGCGCCAATTTTGGTCTTTGTATTGGTACTTGCCTCTATTGCCAATTTTAAAGTCGGTAGTGGTGCGGGAAATTTAAAACCTATTTTGGGTTTATACACCATTGGAATGTTACTTGCTGCAATCAGTGCAGTGATCGCAAGTACGATATTTCCAAGTACATTGGTATTTACCCATGCCTCTGATGCGGCTTTGCAACCACCAGGTAGTGTAGCTGAAGTTTTAAAGAATTTACTTTTAAGCTTTATTACCAATCCTATTACAGCTTTACATGAAGCAAACTTCATTGGGATTTTAGCTTGGGCTGTGGGTTTGGGTGCTGCATTACGTCATGGTTCAGATACTACCAAGCGTGTGATTACAGATGTTGCAGATGCAGTAAATTCAATCATTCGTATTGTGATTGCTTTTGCACCGATTGGTATTTTCGGTTTAGTTGTGGCAACTTTTGCACAAGCTGGACTCGATACTTTGAAAAATTACGCACAATTGATTGCAGTTCTAGTTGGCACAATGTTCTTTGTGGCTTTGGTAATCAATCCATTGATCGTGGGTTTCGTCATGCGTAAAAACCCATACCCTTTGGTTTTAAAATGTTTAAGAGAAAGTGGAATCACCGCATTCTTCACTCGTAGTTCGGCTGCCAATATTCCAGTGAACTTAGACTTGGCGAAACGCTTAGGTGTTAATGAAACCACAGCGAACGTTGCGATTCCATTAGGTGCAACGATTAACATGGCAGGTGCTGCTGTTACAATTACGGTGCTTACCCTTGCTGCTGTACATACGCTAGGTATTCAAGTTGATGCTGTGACCATGATTATTTTATCCGTGGTTTCTGTAATTACAGCATGCGGTGCTTCTGGTGTTGCTGGTGGTTCATTATTATTGATTCCGATTGCTTGTGGTCTGTTTGGTATCCCTTCTGAAATTGCTATGCAAGTAGTTGCAATTGGTATGGTGATCAGTGTGCTTCAAGATTCAACTGAAACTGCATTGAACTCTTCTACTGACGTCTTATTTACAGCAGCGGTAGATCTTTCTAAAAAGTAGTATATTGCGCTGTGAGTAGTAAATGTTCTATTCACAGTCTCAAAAGTATATGAAAAATAGAAGTTACTATGCCTTTACAACATTTACCCGTCTGGATTCAACTTGGTGCTTTCATGCTTGCAGTCAATGCAGGCATGATTAATGTTTTAGGTTTAATCACCGTTTTACATCAGTCTATCTCTCACATGACGGGGAATGCCAGTCTGCTTGCTCAAGCGCTGATTCATCAACAGTTTGATATACTTATTTATCTAACGCTGATTCTGCTCAGTTATATACTGGGTTCAAGTTATAGTGGTTTTATCTTGGGCAATAGCCATTTTGAGCTTGGGCGTCGTTATGGCGTACCACTCAGTTTGGTCGGCATTTTTATTTTCCTATGCTGGTTATTTATTCCCAATTACCCGAAATATGCCCTACTTTGGGCAAGTGCTGCGATGGGAATGCAAAATGCGATGGTTAGCCATTATAAAGGCACGATTATTCGTACAACTCATCTTTCAGGTGTTTTAACTGACCTCGGATTGGCTTTGGGTTATTATTTCCGAGGATTCTCAAGTGAAAAACGCCGTGTCATACTACATTTGCTTATTCTTTTTGGATTTATTATCGGTGGAATGATTGCCACCATCATTCATCCTTATTTACAATTGAATGCATTTCTTATTCCCGCAGGCTTAAGTTTGAGTTTAAGTCTGGTGTATTGGTTCATTTATTTTCGGCATGGTTCGAAACATCATTCATAGTTGGTTAAGTGTTATGGTCAAAAATGCATTGCAAGCACAGTTATTAAAAGCTGGCTTAGTTGACAATAAAAAGGCAAAAAAATTGTCAAAACAGGCTCAACATGAGCAACGCACTGGTCAAAGTAATGAAGCGGAATTAAAAGCAAAAATTGAGCAAGATAAACAAGAAAAAATTTCTAAAGATCAAGCGTTAAACCAAGAGAAACAAAAGGTTTTAGATGAAAAAGCCTTAAAAGCATCGATCATTCAAATGATTGCACAGCATAAAATTAAAGATACGGATGGTGAAGTTGTTTATCAATTTATTGATGGTACGATTAAAAAAGTTTATTTGAATCAGCAAATATATAATGCTCTTGTTTCAGGTAGCTTAGTGATTGCCAAAGAAAGTGATCATTATGCATTTTTACCAAAAGCTTTGGCAGAACGTATCAATGAGAAAATGACCGGCTTTATCATTAGCACCAATGCAGAGAAAAATGAACAAGTTACAGATGAAGAAGATCCATACGCAGCCTATGTCATTCCTGATGATTTAATGTGGTAAATCCCCTTTAAAATCGCAGCGTCTTATTCAGCCAATTATTTTCGAATGATTGGCTTTTTTACGCCCGATTAAGAATATAAATACAATTGATAATTATTTAGTATTTCTTGTGATCTCCACAATATTTCTCCACAATTTTCGGTTAACCTTACGCGAAATTACATAAACGGAATTCTGCAACATGCACCGTACAAAACTTTACTGGGGTACGCTCAACACATTAAGTATCGCTATCTTTGCGATAAATTCAGCAAGTTTTGCTGAAGATCTTATCGCTGAAACTCAACAACCAACCAATAATACTGCCGAACAACCACAACAATTAAAAACCATCGTAGTGACAGGTTCGAATGCACAACCCAAAGATCCAGATATCAGTGCTGTTGCAAAAACTATCGTAACACGTGATGAAATGCTGAAATATGGCGATCAATCAGTCAACGATGCGTTACGTCGTGCAGCAGGTTTCCAAATGCCGACGCCTGGACAAGGTCCTCGTGGTGGCTCAGGTAGTATGCGTTTCCGTGGTGGTGGTGCGCCAATTTTCCTGATCAATGGTGAACCTGTACAAGGTGGTCCGCGTGGTGGCATGTCGGTCGTCGATTCAATCACCCCAGAAATGATTGAACGCATCGAAATCACCAAACAACCGAGTGTTGCGCAAGCTTCAGTTGCCTCTTCTGCTGTGATTAATATCATCCTAAAAGAACCATTAGATGATGCACGAATTAGCGGTTCGGTAAAATTAGGCTACGGACTCACTGAATCAGATAAAAAAGAAGAAGAACGTAAGAATGTCAGTGTGCAAGCGGATGGACGTGATGGTGCATGGATTTATAGCGTATCAGCTAATCAAATGTGGAATGACTCAACCTCAACGACTGAGGTTGAAAATGCCAATGGTATTCGCCAACAAACTCGTAATACTGATCGTACCAGTACCATGTTTACACCACGTGTAGAATATCAATTGGATGATCAGCAAAAATTAGTGGCTGAAATTTTCTATCGTAATAATGAAACAGATGGCAATAGCGGCAATCAAATTCAAAATGATAAGAATGACAGTATCCGATTGAATACGCGTTATGAGCGTAAAGATAAAGGCGACTCAGACAAAGTCCGTTTTACTGTAGAAAAGCAGAATGAAACTGAGTCAACCAAGTCGAGCCAATATAGTTCTTATATTGATGAAACAGTAACAGAATATGGGCTTGCCTACGACGGTGTACGTAAGTTTGATGAAACAAAACAAGTTAAATTTGGCGTGGATTCTCGTTTTAATGAGCTTGAAAGTAATATTGCAGAAACTCTAGATGAACAACGCTATGCGCTTTATTTAGAAGGCAGTTGGAAATTCACACCACGTCAAACGATTACTTTGGGAGCGCGTCAAGAGTGGTTGGATCGTTCAGGCTTAGTTGAATATACTGATCAAAATTTTAGCCCTGTACTTGCACACCGCTTTGATTTTACAGATACATGGTCATTACAAACCAATATCAGTCGTGCCGTAAAAAGCCCAAATAGCAATAATTTAATGCCAACGGTATCCGTATCGACCGATGCCGATGCAGGAACAATGAACAATCCTGATCGTGGTGGTAATCCAAACCTTTTGCCAGAAAAAATTACCGCATTTGAAACTACTTTAGGCTATAACATGGAGTCTGGTGGTGTAAATATTACAGCCTATCATCGTGATATTGATGACTATATTGAAAAAGTCATTCGCCTTGAAAATGGTCGCTATGTCGAGCGCCCTTATAACCAAGATCAAGCCACAACCTATGGTGTAGAGCTTGCAGGACGTTATGCATTAAAACAAACGGCAAAAGGTCACTCACTGATGTTAACAGGTCAAGTATCTACAGTACGTGCCAAAATTGAAGATGCTGATCACAATGAACGCTTAGTCAGTGATGTAGCACCGTATACCGCAAGTACAGGGCTTTCTTACAACTTTCAGCCGTGGCGTCTTGCGACCAGTATCAATGTTAATTATACCCCAGAATTTACACGTGCCTTAGACTATCTGCCTTATGACCGTACCAGTAATGAACGTGTCAATGTTGATATTAGTGCAACCAAACGCTTTGACAAAGGTTGGGCTACAACGTTCAGCGCACGTAATATTTTAAGTACCGATTATAAAGAACGCTTGAATCATCAGTCTGATGGTAGTTTGTACGAAGCACGTGTGAATGATGCGATTCCAAGCTTCCTATTTACCGTAGAAAAGAAATTTTGATTAAAAAATTAGAGTGCTTGTAAAAGTAATTTTTCAGTCTGACTTAATCAATATTGGTCGTACCCTTTCCTGAGCAAGTTTTAAAGCACTGCTTTAAAATAAAGCGCACGTGAGGGTTAGGGAGAGGTTTTCTTAAAGCCTCTCCCTAACCATGATGATCTATGAGAAAAAACGCCCAAAGCAATCTTTATAGACGATGCACTAAATATCACAGTTAAAATTAAAGATAAAAACATTAAAGATAAAAACTCAATACCACAAAACTCAAAAGACTCACCGCTTCAACAATTTCAATACTCGCTCCCACTGTATCGCCTGTAATACCATCAATTCGTTGAACAAATTTATGGCGTAAATAGATTAAAGTGAGAATAAAAATAATCGCTGTCGCCAAACCAGTCCAGACAAAATAACCTGTCGCTAAAAGTGTCAGCGCAAAAACAATCATTGCCCATGTTTTGGGAATATATTGCGCAATAGAATACCCTAAGCCTTTTGCACGTACATATTCAGTCGTAAGGAATAAGAAGAGTGGTGCTAAACGCCCTAAAATCGGGAATAAAATTAAAGCCAAATATAATTTTTTCTCTAAAAGTACATACAGTGCTGCCCATTTGATTAAACAAAGAATGATTAGACTTAATACCCCAATCGGACCACATGCAGGGTCTTTCATGATGCTTAAAGTTCGTTCTTTGTCACCAAAACCACCAACCCATGCATCCGCAGTATCAGCCAAACCATCTAAATGCAAACCACCAGTTAACCAAATCCATAACACTAAAATCAATGTACTAAGTAAAATAATCGGTAAAGTATTTAGAAAATAAGCAGTTACAAATAAAATCAGCCCTATCAATAAACCAATGATCGGATAGAACAATAAGGATTGTGCATTTTGTTGTGGGCTTGGCATTGCCTTAAGTTGAATTGGAAACGTGGTTAAAAACTGCAATGCGATTAAAAAAGGTGTCATTTTTTATTCTCTATCCATTTCAATTGCATCATTTCACTGTCCAATATAAAACAATTGAGCTGCCCTAACTCTGCCGACATTTTTAAAATATCATCTAAAGGTTGTTGCAAAGCCAGACATTTCAAAAGTTTAATCACCCCACCATGCGTCACAATCAAGGCATTTTGATGATTCTTTTGTTGCATTTCCAAACCAACATCTGTGATAGCCGTTAAAACTCGCTGTTGAAAACCTATCAATTTTTCTGCATTGGGTGGTGTAAATCGTGTTGGAAATTGCCAAAAATTTGCCAATAATTCAGGATTTTCATCATAGATTTGCTGTGTAGAAATTCCTTCCCAATCACCAAAATGCATTTCTTGTAAATGAGGATCTGTGATCAATCCTAAATCTAAATCAGTTGCTAACTTTTCTGCAAATTTAAAACAGCGTTGTAAAGGCGAGGTAAATATGACATTCCAAGGTTTATAAATTGAAGATTGATGATCAACAATCGTATGCTGATCAATTGTCTGTTGCATTTGTTGCCAACCCAATTCGGTTAATTCATCATCCGTTGAACCACGTAATGTGTGACTTAACGTGGTTTCACCATGACGAAGTAAATCAATCCTCAATTTCATTTAGTTACCTTTGTTCACATGCAAATCGTGAATTGTTTTAAACCTTCTCACCAATCACCGCTGCTTCTGCAAATGTCGCCATGTTGTTATGCAAACTACACGCCAGTTTAATTACACCAAGCGCTGCCCCCGCACCACTGCCTTCACCCAGACGTAGATTCAGTTTTAATAATGGATCAGCACCCAATTCTTGCAACAAGCGTTGATGACCATATTCCGCAGATTGGTGTCCAAATAGCATCCATTGACGCACTTGTGGATTTATTTTTACCGCAAGTAATGCCGAAACAGTGCTAATAAAACCATCGACGATCATTGGCAAGCCACGTTGAGCACAGCGAATATAGGCACCAGTCATTGCTGCAATTTCTAAACCACCTACGGCGCATAAGGCTTTAAAAGCATCATCCGCCACATAGTCTTGGTGAAGTTGAATTGCTTGCTGAATAATATTTTTCTTATGTGCCAATTGTTCTGCGCGAATCCCTGTGCCGACACCTGTTAATTTTTCAGCAGGCTCATTCAATAGAAAACAGGCGACTGCCGATGCAGAACAGGTATTACCAATGCCCATTTCACCTGCAATATAAATCGAAGCGCCATTGGCAATGGCTTTTTCTACACTATCATGACCAAGGTTCATGGCTTGAATACACTGTTCTTCAGTCATTGCCACCTGTTGTGCAAAGTTTGCTGTACCTTGTGCGATGCAGTGACGTTCAACACCAACATATTCATAAGCTTCGCCCACTGAGCCACAGTCGATCACTTGAAGCGTTGCATGATACTCTTTGGCAATTACACTAATACAAGCACCGCCAGTGGCAAAGTTTTGTAGCATTTGCCGAGTCACCGCTTGAGGATAGGCTGAAATATTTTCCGCCATCACACCATGATCACCTGCAAAAATCGTGATCCACGGCGCATCTACATTTGGCTTTACTCTGCCCTGTAAACCTGCCAATTGCACCGCAACATTTTCCAAAACAGAAAGTGAACCTGTTGGTTTCGTCAGTTGTAATTGACGTTGTTCAGCCTGTTGTTGCATTTCAGTATTGGGAACTTGACATGCATCTAACCACCAATTCATTTTCTATTCCTACTCATTTTTACTTCAAAAATAATTTGTTCAAAGCTGATCACAATAGATGTTACATTTATTGAAACAGCCGTGTGAAAAGCCTGATATATTAACCTTTTAAGGTCATCGGGAAACCTGCAACGCAGAACATGACTTTGTCCGAAATTTGCCCGAGCTGTTGGTGCAAACGACCAGATTCATCGACAAATTTACGGGTAATTTCACCCATTGGAACTACGCCCAACCCTGTTTCATTGCTGACTAAAATAATTTCTGACTTTAATTTTGGCAAAACAGCTAACAGCTTCTGACATTCTGCCAATTGTAAATTTTGATCTTCATTCATCAATAAATTACTCATCCACAAGGTCAAGCAATCCACTAGAATAACTTGCCCTGTTTCAGGTGCATTCTGATCGATGCGTTGTAAACATTCTGCTAAATATAGTGGTTCTTCAATCAGTTGCCATTCTTGCGGACGTTGAGCTTGATGATGATCAATTCGATCACGCATTTCGTCATCCCAAATCTGCGCAGTCGCAACATAAGTCACTGTGAGTTTTGAATCTTTGGCAATCTGTTCCGCCAAACGGCTCTTACCAGAACGTGCTCCACCCAAGATTAATTGCAACATGAATGAATCTCCTGAGAATTTTCCCTATGATGTTGAATCAACGGAAACTGATGTAAGGTGATCAACTGACCTTGTAAAACGTTGGCTTGGTAAATACCAAAACTGAGTTGATCGATACTGATTTCAAAAGTTTTCGGTGGTATAGAATCAATTATTTTAAAAATTTCATCTGATTCAAACTCTTGTGAATACAGCCCCAGTGTAATATGTGGGCAATAATTGAGTGCAGCAATTTCTTGAGAAGACTTAGAAAATGAATTTCTAATTTTGCTTAGGCTATTTTCATTATCTTCTATTTCTAAAAATAAGGCACTACTGAAACTATTCAAGCGTCCAACTTTTAATTGGAATGGTTTAAGTTCAAGTACTTTTAAACGTTCCATTTGCTGTTGAAATTGTTGCTGTGAAAAATCATCGTCAAAATGTACTTGAGCTTTATTTTCAAGTAAAAAACCACAAATATATAAGGTGATATGAAACTGGCGGGTATTCGGTTGAAACAAATACGGCGCAAATTGATTCCGAAGTTGAGTTAAATAATCTAATAATTCAGGATCTTGTATTTCCAAATACCACAATGCGTAATGCGCTCTCCCTTTGTGCCACTCGGGATAGTCATGTGCTTCTGTTGGAACTGTTAGACTGTTGGGTTGTAAAAACACCTGAAAATTCACATCGAATTCAATCGCATTATTAAACCATGTATTGAGATTTTTTTGATCTTGAATTGAATGAGTGTTGTGCAATTAATCTTGAATTTTATTCAGTTTAAATCCTTAACCATACTTTTCAGTTTTTAATCTTAATACGACGAAATATCCTGAAAATAGAATAAAGATTCCGATCAGCATGTAATAAGGAAAAATCATATCGAATTGGTATAAAGCTGTACTCAATAATGGTGCGACGACCAAACTTAAACCTTGAACCATAGTGCAAAGTGCTGCAATTTTAGTTTGTAAATTCAATGCGACAGATTGTGCTGCACCTGTGGTAAAAGCAGGCATTAAACACGCCACTGCAATTCCATAAAAAATATAAGCACTTTGAAAAATGAAAATATTGGCACTGATGATGGAAATTCCTAAACCAAGCAACATGCTACTCAGCCCGACAAAAAGCAGTTGTTGTAATGACCATTTTAACCATTTAGAAATAGCGATTTGCATCATGACCAATGCGATTCCCACAATGAGTGAACATTGTGAAAAATAAATCGCACTTTGTGGAATACTCAGTTGAAATTTATCCTGAATATAAAATCCAGCAGTTAAATTTAAGGTCACAATCGCGATATATAAGCTAAATCCTAGAATTAACCAAATGATTGCTTTGTTTATGCTGTCTTGTTGAAGCTTAATCTGTTTTAAGTTTGCAACGACATCACCCTCTTGTTGTAAATAAGTCTCTTGTTTTTGATGAATCTTAGCTTGATGATTCAACTGTTCTTTTGGATATAAACATACAATGACAATACTCATCAGCGCTAAAATTATCACCGCCAACCACATCGGAACAAGAATCCCCCATCCGATCAATAAAGTCGTGACCAATGGACCAAGAATTAAGCCCACACTATTTAATGATCCAAATTTCGCCATCATTTGACTACGTTGTTTCTCCTCAGTACATGAGGTCATGACAAAACTTTGTAGCGCGATTTGTGGCATTGCCATAAAAATTCCTGTACTGGCTCGAGTCACTAAAAGTAAGCTGAATAGCAGACTCATCGCGATGCTATAAGTAACACCATAACTCAGCACAGCAGAAAATAATCCCCACGTGATGGTCATCCCAATAAAGCCAATACTGAGCAAATAGAATTGATTTTGCCACTGCGCTTTTTTTGAAATCCACATTGCAGTCAAACTCATCAATAAAGCGCTGACTGAAACCAAAAGCCCTGCTTGAAACTCTGTCATGTGTAATTGGCGAATAAGTGGGGCAAGTAAAGGTAAAATCATTGAAAAGCTAACACCATTCGCCAGACTTGCAGATAATAAAATCCACAGTGTTTTATCATTATTTTTATTCATTTCATCTCAGTACATAGAAATATTAAACATAAATTTAAAAGTTAAAAACCGCGTTTAAAAAGAAAGCCCCTTCCAAATATGAAAGAGGCTTTGAAAATTAATACTTCATGGTATATGTCAGACCATAAGTACGACCCTGTGCAGGTAAACTTGAGATTGCACCATAAACCGTTGACACGGCTTGGCTATAAACTGATTTATAATCTTTATTCCAAACGTTATACACACCAAAACCTAAAGTCCCCAAACCGACTTTAGCATTGGTAATCACATCCATGGTGGTAAAACCTTTGATTTCCGCAGGTGGACGTGTCGAACCGTTGTCGATTGCATCTTGGCGTGCTTTATCTGTACCACCAATAGCAAGCGCTTGAACACGAAGCCCTAAACCATCATTGAACTGCCAGTCTGAATATACTGTCCCTTTTAACGGCGCTACACGAATTGCATCCAGTTCTTGCCATTTACCATGACTATTTTTATATTGTCCTGAAGTATAGGCAGCTGTACCGCCGACTGTCCAATTTGGTGATACTGGATAAGCAATATTGGCTTCTGCCCCATAAACACGTTCATCAGTATCTAAGACTTCAATGGTGTAATTAGGTGCGCCAAATTTCAGACTTTTATCAGAGTCATTATAAAACGCAGTTAAACCTGCATTAATTCCTTTAGGCGTTTGAATACGCCAACCCAACTCATAGTTATTCACTTTAATTGGATCAATGGTTTGGCTATTTACAACAAAGTTTGCAGGAACATCACGTAACATACGCTGTACGTCTGGTAAATTCGATCCTTGAGAGAAGTTGGCAAAGACTTGTTGAGCATCAGTCAGATGATAAACCGCTCCGATATTAAATAATGTCGCATCATGTTTCACCGTACCACCATTTAAAGATTTGGCTTGATAATCGGCAACATCATGAGCAATGATCGCTTCTGTATAAGGTACTGAACTCGATACATCACTCTCTACTCGTTCATGACGTATTCCTGCTTGTAAACCAATACGATCCGTCAAATCATAGTGACTTTGGATAAACGCTCCAAATTTACTGGTTTCAACATCGGGTCCAAAACCATAACGCTGTTGCGGTTTAAATTTAAGACCATTACTTGCCATAAAAGTGGCTAAATCATAGCGTTGAATATTTTGTCGATCTTGTTCATTTTCATAATCAAGACCATAAGTCAGTCCAAGTTTTCGCCCCTGTAAATCAAAATCCTTTTGCAGTGCTAAACGTGCGCCCCAAACATCAATATCCGTATCAGATTGATATACCAAGTAGTTATTCTTACTATCTTTTGGTAATGCACTATGTGCAATTGGGTTTACAGCAGGATACCAACGAGCCTGTTCATTGCGATAATACGCTTCTGCATTTAAAATTTGAGTGAAGAAATCATCATTTTGATATTGAGTGTTAAAACTATAACGCTCAGTTTGTGGTTGGGTATCGAGTTGCAAACCTTTCACAGCTTTTTGACTTGGCGCAGCACCAAATAGTACTGCTAAATTTTTACCATAATCTGGACCATAGTCACTGTCTTGTTCATCATTGTAATACTGCGCTCCAAAACTTAAGCTCTGACCATCTGCAATTTTCCACGTTAAACGACCATTGACATCGATCGTATCGGTATCTTGACGATCTGTTTGTGCAACTTCAGGGCCTATTCGGTCACCATGACTGTCTTGAATTTCACCACGTTTGGCATAACCTACACCCAAAGAACCTTTTAAAGCGCCTTGATTGAATGAAACCGACTGTGACGCTTCATACGCCATTGCATCACTTTTAAAATTATCACCTGAAGTTACACCAAGTTTAGTTTCAAAACTTAAAGGTTCTTCGCCACCATTCTTGGTGATGATATTGATAATCCCACCTGTCGCCCCTGAACCATAAATGCTACTTGCTCCTGACACCACCTCGATACGTTCAATCATGGTTGGACTAATACTATTGAGCTGTCTTGAGCCATCGCGATAGCCAGTTTGGGGTACACCATCAATCATATATTGCACCACACGACCACGCATGCTCATGCCATAGTTCGAGGTTGTTCCACTGCTTGGGGTTAATGACGGCACCAATAAACCTAAAATATCTGCGGTACTTTTACCTGCATTGGCTTGTTTTTCAATTTGTGTACGGTCAATGCTGTAAACCGTCCCTGCAATATCAGCAATGCTTTGTGCAGATCGAGTCGCTGTCACCACAATCGGTGCAAGTTGAGTCACTGAACTTTCAGTATGACTACTTGAATTAGCTGTTGAGTCCTGAGCATACAGTTGTGTGCAAATCGCCAAACTTAAGCAAGTTACTTGGAATTGAATTGATATTTTTTTCATTACGAATGCCCCATTTATTTATGGATTTAGAGTTTTTTGTGATTTGAAAATAATGATTTGTGAAAGCGCCACACTCAGTACAGATACCAGTGCAAGAACGATATAGAACTTTCCATAGCCCAACGATTGCGCTAGAAAGCCTGATGTCGCACCGCCAATGAAATAGACCAATAATTCAAAGCAAACAAGGATCGTGAAATCCGTCCCTGCTTGTTCCTTAGAACTACTTTGCATGAAATAGGCGTAGAGCGAAGTCATCGCGATATAGCGTATAGCAAGGAATGCAACAACAAAGACGCCCAATAATAAGTGCCATTGATTCAGCCATCCAAAGATGATCGCCATGCCCAGTAACCCATAAACCACAGTTCTACACCAACCAGCCCAGACCAGTAATTGTGTTGCTTTGAGTTTTTTAAGGAGAAATGCGGCAGATACCGCTGCCAGTAAACCTACACCCGCTCCAACAACTGACATCAATACGCCAATCTGTGACAGTGACCATTTTTGATCAATCAACATTGGATTGAGCATTGCCATTGCAGGTGCTTCAACAAAGCGGTAACAAATAATCAGCAATAATGCCCATCGAATTTCAGGTCGTTTAAATGCTCGGATTAAACTCGGTGCTGTTTTGGCTATTTGAGCATCTGTTTTTTCTTGAATCTTAAATACTGCCAACATGGTCAAAGCTGTCATCGTGGCGAGACAAGTCAGCGCAATTTTCCAGCCATAATATTGGTATAACCACAAAGTCACGGCACCACCAACCATGCTTCCTAAAGCTACACCGATACTTTGCGCCATACTCCCCAAACGATAATCAGACTCGGAAAAAGCTTCGATGGTATAACCATCAATGGCAATATCTTGTGTGGCAGCAAAAGTAGAAATCCATAACCCAATCACAATGAAAACGGTGAAACCATAGGAGAATTGGGTAAATGCCAGTGCTAAAACACCGATCACTAAAGCAATTTGAGTGAACAACAACCATGTTTTGCGCTTACCTAATTTTTTAAGATAAAAACGATCAATCAGTGGCGCCCAAAAGAATTTAAATGCCCAAGGAATATAAAGCAGTGACAACATCCCAATCCAACGGAGATCCACACCTTGATGTCTTAGAATCGCGGGTAAAGCCACATTATAAAAATACAATGGTAAGGCATGTGCCAAATAAAGAATGATGACAACCGTCAGGCTCATTCTTGAAAGTTGGGTGACTGAAATAGCCGTACGATTCGAATTTATTTTTTGCATGACCATCGCCCCATTGCCCATTGCAAAGCATCTGCGTGATCTAAAGTGACATAATAAGGAACACGCCAAGCAGCATGTAATGCAGGAGTATTTAAGCGTTCACGATCTGCTTTATCTTGCGCTAAACGGACTAAACCAATGCAATATTTAAAAAAATCGCTTTTAAATTTCTTATACCACGCTGCTTGCAATGCTCGATATTGTTCAGGAAATGTTGTTTCAACATCCGTTTGCATCACTAAAACAAAATCTTGTTTTTGTACAATCAATGTTTCGACTTGAGTGAGCCACAGTTGAAATTCCTCGACAGATACATTTCCTGAAAAATGCATGTCGATGATTTGAATATGGGTTGAACGATAGCTCATAAACTTGTTTCAACCTGCTTCGTAGTATCACGTTCATGTTGAGTTTTTTTAGCGCCACCTTTTTGAACTGTGTCTAAATATTTTGTAGATTCAATTAAATAGTGACCAAATTTGCTATAAAAAGTATCTCGGAAGCAGTAATAGAGCATGGCATCTTTTTCAGGCATCGGGATAATGCCCTGTGCTTCATAGCAAAGTTCTTCAACCACAGCAGCATAAGGTTTTACTTTAGAATCAGGCTCGCCCACGATTTTGAGAGACCCTGCATTTTCAAAAATATAGAAACTTAATAAGCGCATCACAGCACGAAGATAACCTTTGCCAAAAGCTGATTTTTCCCCAAAAAGTAAATGCCAACCTAGATCTAATTCATGCCCATCATAATAGCGTCCTAAACGATCACGCTTGCCCTCATAAATTTCGGTATATCCCACATCTTGACCATCTACACCGACAATCAAAATACGATGATGATCATCTGAAAGCATTTTTTCGTAGTAGACTTTCAAATCAGTTTCAGATTTGTTTAATTGCCATTGTGGAATCACATGGGGTTCATGCATCCAACGATGTACCATTGCCATGTCTTCAGGATATTGCATTTGCCGCAAGTAGAATTGCGTCTCATTCTCATAGTATTCATAAAAATCTGGCAGTTGCTGTGATAATGTTTTCATCATCTGTCCTTATTTCAATCTAGAATTTATTTAAATCACTTACTTAAATCGGTTGTTATTCAATATTGATGATTAGCTCAGTTCTGTTTGGCGCTTTGCTGATGTTTGTATAGGAGAAGATTGTGTTTTATTTAAACTTTCCCAATTTTTAAGCGTATTGGGACTCACAGGATTTGCGATCGGATCTAAAAAGACTGGGACTGGACGCTCGGCTTCATCGTTATAACTGGTGGTGAATAGGCGAACACGATTCAGACAAATTTTGTCGTATTCATTTCTAAACATCGTAAATTTGGCAATTCTCTCTGCCAGTTCAGGATGTTGCTCATGAAATTCGGCGATGACATTTGAAACAGTTTGCCAAAACTCTAGTTCTGAATGTTGCGGATAATCTTGCAGAAATACATTACAGATATAACGGTAATGCACCATAAACAAACCAGTGAAGATAAAATGGCTGAGTTCTTGTGCTGAATGACGAAGAAGAATTTTGCCTTCTTCGGGTAAATCGTGGAGTTCAGGAAAATCCTCATCAACTAAATTTACATCGTCTATGAAATCTTTCAGCACCATCGCTTTCGGAACACCATCTTCATGAATCAACATGGTATTTTCACCGTGCGGTGAGAATGCAAGTCCATATTTATAAAGGCAAATAAGTAAAGGTGTAACACTCACTTCAACAAACTTTTTTAACCATGCCAAAGGAGATAAACCAGAAGCTTGAATTAAAACATCAAGGATGGATTGTCCTAGAATATCTCGATGTAAAAGCCCTGCTTGTGAAAATACCTGTTGACCTTGTTTTAAATAAGGATCAACACTTTCTCGCCACAAACAACCGAATAACTCTTTAAACTGATACGGCGCACCATCTATTTGGTCATAGCACGGTTGTTGAATAGTTAAAGTCGCAACTTCGCCAAGGAATACCACACCTGTTTTTTGTAAATCGGTATCATTTTTGAGAATATTTTTGAGCCATCCCGTAACAGCAGGTGCAGCTAAGTTACGTTTAGAGGGTAAGCCACGATAAACTGCTGTATTAAAAATGCTGACAGGCAACTTAATGTAATGACGTTGTGAGTTCGTTGTATTGCATAATGTGCGAATTGACTGCATTGGCACATAATCATCTTGCCCAATATCTAACTCAACAATTCTTTGATCCACAATTTCATTGCTGTATGTAGGAACAATCCATTGGTGCCATTGCCACGCATGGACTGGAATTAAATAATAATTTTCAGGGTTAAGCGCTAAAGTTTGCATTTTTTCACGGAACTTGAGCAACTCCTCTTGATCAAATTCATGTTGATAAAGTTCACCCGCTTGCCACTCAGTGGTCGAACGAAACTCGGCTAAATCTTGATGAACTGCTAACCATAAAACTTTAACGTTTGGAGAAAGCTCTGGTGCTGAACTGAGATAGTCATCATAGCCAAAGCCCATCCGCCCCTTACTCATAATCAACCAAGGATGACCACGTAACATTCCTTCAATACGATGATGCGGTTCAGTCAGGACTGCATGACTCGTGAATCGATTTTCATCAAATACATGTGCTTCTGCGAGCCACGTATTGTTCATTTCTTTGATTAAATAAGCTTTAGTAAAAGGTTTCACTTCAGCTTGTTTGGAAAAAGCAGCAATAAATTGATGTAAATTCCAAGCAGGATTTTCCAAATCCCTTGATTCTCGAACTGAACCTTCTTCGATCAGCCAATGCCCCAATAGATACTGTTTAGCTTTGAATTGATAAGTACATTCAGCCAGTGTCAATTGAAATGCATTTTCAGTTAAATGCTCAACCTGAATAATTTCTTCATATAAGAACTCTGCAATCGCCATTTCAATTAAACGTTGCCCTGCACTACGCCACTGTTTTTGCGTAATTTGTAATTTAGCAAATGTCATATTCTGTTCTTCTCAAAAAATGGGTGTGTTGTATGTTTGATCTCTTTGGAATGAGGCTGTTGGTTTTTGACTTGCTGAAAAGCTTGATTGGTCTGAGCCATGCTTAACTGTGAAATAGACTTTGCTTGATAAGCATTGACTTCAGGATTTTGGAATGGATTAAAGTGTTGGAAACATTGTGCTGTATTGCCTAAATCATATTGCGTATAACCGAGCAATTGATTGGCGATCGTCGCTGCACGATGCGCTCCTAAACCTAGATCAGGCACACCAACACCATGAGTATGCATTTCCATGTTTTGTACAAATATTTCACCGACTGCATCATGTACCACACGGTAGTCTTCACTGATCTGCCAACGCCCTTGCGCATTGGCTTGAATATGCGTTTTGAGTTGTTTCAAAAACTCAAATTCAGGGGTGTGATAGCCTGTCGCACTGACGACAAAATCAGCATCTATTGAAAATTGTTTTAAAGTCACACGGTCTTGAAACACCAACTTGACCTGATCTAAACCCGTAAAAGTGGCATCTATGAGATTCGCTTGGCTATGTAGATGCGTAGATGATGGTTGCCCACCGATACTACGGTGATACAGCTTTTGATAAATCTCATGAATGGTTTGCGCACTAATCCCTTTATATAACAACGATTGTTTGCCTAACTGGAGATCTTTATTTAATTCATCAAACTGATAAAAGTGTCGTAAATAGTCAGGGCTAAAATGCTCCAATCCTAAAGGTGCATATTCCATTGGGAAAAAACCACTGGCACGGGTGAGCCAATGCAGATTGAATTGTGCTTTCTGCTGACGATCATAGTCATATTGTTGATCGAATAAATCTAAAAAAACTTCCGCTGCGGATTGTCCAGACCCAAGTACCACAATATTGCCTTTTAAGGCTCGATGAGAATCATCTAAATACTGTGAAGAATGGATACATCGCTCAGGATGAGCTTTTATCAAACTTTGTAAACACTTGGGCAGATAAGGAATATTGCCGACACCCAATACAAGATTACGGCATAAATATTGATTTTCTGTACCATCTTGAACCACACAAACTGCAAAACCATTTTCAACGGGCTGAATCGAAATCACTGTCGACAAATATTCAATTTGCTCAATTTGATCGGCAACCCATTGACAATAATGATTATATTCACGACGAGGAATATGTGTCTGTTCTAGAAAATAAAACTTGTATAACCGTTGTTGTGCTTTGAGATAATTCAGAAAACTAAAGGGACTGGTTGGATCAACCATTGACACCAAATCTGCCATGAACGGCACTTGCAAAACGGTATGTGGAAGTTGCATCCCTGCATGCCAGTCGAATTGTGCTTTTTTCTCAAAAAATAGATAGTCTAAATCTGACTTATGATGTAACAAACTCGCTAAACTTAAATTAAATGGCCCTAGACCTACACCTATAAAATCAAGCATATACAGCATCCTTTTCAGTTTGAACCATTTGAAATAAAGGATTCGGAAGCTGGATATAAATAGACTGTTGTTCTACAGGTGCAGTAAGTTCATCTAATTCATACAAACGAGTAAGTAAATTACCTTTATAGGGCAATGTCGGTTGATACAATAAACTGCTTAACAAGCTACTTTCAGGATATTGTTCTAATAAATCAGTAATTTGATCACGCAAAATATCGAGTAACTGTTGTTCGTGAACAGTACCTGTTGCACCGATCGCATTGATAATGCCAAATAAAGTATTGCCAAAGAAATAATAACTAAAACGCTCA
The DNA here is from genome assembly GCF_001696605.3 of Acinetobacter wuhouensis. Classification (NCBI taxonomy): domain Bacteria; kingdom Pseudomonadati; phylum Pseudomonadota; class Gammaproteobacteria; order Moraxellales; family Moraxellaceae; genus Acinetobacter; species Acinetobacter wuhouensis. Next base: position 2,016,128 of record NZ_CP031716.1, read on the forward strand.
TCAACAAAGGCTTTCGAACCCACTGCATGCGCTTTAACATCAAGTTCAGGAAATTCTTTTAAAATTTCTGTGGCATATTCTTCTATATAGTAAAAGCCTTGATTATCACGTAACCATAAATTCTTTGGCTGATTATGTTCCAACTCAACTAAAACATTTTGCTGATGAGACTCAAACGCCATACCGTAGCGATGATACAGATACATCATTGGTACTAAGCTGATTCCTAAAAATTGTTTAAACCAATTCAATGCAATCTGTTCTAAGCTCAATTCAGGTTGAGCATGTGCGATATTTTCAAATAAATGATCAAAACGATTTAGATCCTGACTTGGATGGTCTTGGCACAGTGAGGCAATACAAGTCACTTGCTGTTGTTTGTCAAATGGCTGATCTCGAAAAATACAGATGGTTTCATTGATAATCTTTCCATCTATTGTTAATGCTGTCCAAGCAGGATCATTGACGGCTTTTAACGTTGGACAATGTTTTAGAATGTTCTTACCGAATCGACCATTCCACAAACGATGTGTCATTTCACCACGATGACACTCCTTGGCTAAATTAACTCGTATAGAATTGGTAATCATCACGGATAATGATGGTTTTACCATCCACGGCGCTTGATAACTTGCTAAAGTTCGCACCGATGTCGTTGGTGAAAATTGCCATGCTTTCTCACCGAAATCGATGATTTTGTTCTTGGTTTTAAGTGCTTTATACCAATCTTTACTTTGTAAATAGCGTGCTTGCCAAGGATGAAATGTGAGTAATTGATAATTTGAATAGGTTCGTAGTTGCTCTAATTCTACTTCATTCAAATACCAACGAATTTCTTGCTTGAGTTGTTTCGAAATTTGCGTTTCTTCAGCAGAACCTTCTGCAAAATATTCTTGATCAACCAACCAGAAATACAGTTGTGTTATACCTTTATTTTCTGGTGAATATTTCAGCCAATCTTCATGAATAAAACCTAATCTACTCTTTGGCGCTGGGTGCATACTGTGCCCTAAAATTAAGGCTTGTTCTGTGTAAATAAAATCTTGTTTGGCTTGAATGAGTGAATCAAAATCATGTTCACGATGTGTTAAAAATGCTGTTAATGCGTCACGACTTTGTATCCACTTTTCAACAAGTGATGATGCGTCTAATGTAACTTCTGAATTTTGTACTAATTCGTCTAAAAGTAATGCGACTATTGCGATGTGGCTGTATTTTTGTACCTGCCCTTTGTTTAGGATCTGTGGCAGTTTCGCGATACGGTGTCGTCCAACTAAACTGCTATAAGACAACGGGACATATAATTGAGATTGGATTGAATCCAAAGGGATCATTAATAACGTCATGCCTTGGCTAAACGTCAATTGGGTTGAATTTTGTTGATATTTTTCAAGCAAAATTCCACAACCTGTTTCTTGTGAATATGCATTGATTAGGTGCTGCATCGCCAAACGGCTGGCAAGCTCTTTCATCTGACCAGATTCCTCTGTACAAGACTTTTTACTGCACTAAAAAGTTTCAAATTAATTTATGATTTTTCTCAAATGTGCTCTAAAACACATCAATAATGCTAATGATTCTCATTTTTAAACGCAAGTTTGTATCATTTCTGTTTTCTTGTGATTAACTAAATGAATTTAAAAAAATTAAAATTTATATTTATTTTTTCTAATATTTTTATCACTAAAATTGTCATAGTTATAAATGATAATATTCTCATTTATCATTGGTAGATTTCATCTAATTATTCATTTTTTTTGAAATATCTTTGCTAAACCAATTTATTCTGAGTTGCGAAATAATGAATCAACTATCGTAAAATCAAAAAATTACTTAAAATTCTTTTAATATTTCAACATAATTTGAATATCTTTTTTAAGATTGCTTAGATATGGAAAACTTTTTAAAAAGACTCTCATTTTTCTTAATATATTTACCCGCTCTAATTTTTGCTTGTCAATTTGCGTATTTTTCTGGTTTATGCGAACCACTAGAAGTTCAGATTGCTTCTTTAGGGCTTAACTATAGTGAAGTGTCACTTCTAGGTTATTTGAATACCTCAGTTTTATTTCTAGAAACTTTTAATAAAATTGCGTGGGCAGTTATTATTTTGATACTTTTTTTAGTAATAGCTTTAATATTCCATATATTTGCTATCCATCCGTCGGAACGTAAAAATGAAAGCTATAGATTAGAGGCTATTTTTTATCAACTGAAATTTAATGTCCCACAATGGCTATTCAGCATAAGTCGATTTTTCAACACATTTTTAGGACTACTCTTAACATATTCAATAATTTTTATATTTACTATTTTTTTGATCATGCATTATTACAATAAAGGTAAAAAGGATCTTTTATCAGAATACAAACAAATTTCTGAAAGCACTGAATGTTCATATAGAGAAGGTTATGTTTCATTAAATAATAACTTACTCAGAACTCAACCAATACTATGTGGTAATCAAAAGTGCTATGGTATTGACCTTGATAACCATATGGTCATCACTTATCTCCCTGAAAACTATTCAAAACCTTTATTTTTAAGAGAATCAATTGAAAATAAAATGCTTAATGAACATAAATAAATATAGAGAACTTACATGCCAGATTTCTTTCACTTCTTAATCCTCGGCTCATACGATATGATCTCTGAAGGATCTTTCATCGTTAAATTAGTTGGAATCGGATACTTTATAACCCAATTAATGATTCTCTATCTCATTTTTTATTACATTTATCAAAAGATCAATTTTTCTGAAAGTATTTTAGAAGTTGATTCTGCAAAGATCAAAGACAAGTACTATATTCCAGAATTCAAAGCACCTGCTGCCAATGTGACATCACCAGCAAAGTACCGCTTAACTTTTGAAATTTCAAATGGAAAATCAGGCGTTTTCTTTGCTGAGAAACAATTATATGAAAAGGTAAAGATAGGCGATATAAAAATGATTGAATATAGATCGGGAAAATTTGGTTCAAATATTCTTGTCGAAAATATTATTGAATCTTAAATGATTATTAAATATCCAAAACATCAACAAAACTTGCACCTAAAACTTTTGCCAAATCTTGTGGTTTTAGCCCAATATCCAAGCCACGCTTACCACCACTGACATAGATTTTAGCTAAGGATTCAGCAGTTGCATCGATCACCGTTTTTAAACGCTTTTTCTGTCCTACTGGACTAATACCACCGACTAAATAACCTGTTAAACGCTCAGCATCTTTAGGATCTGCCATGTGCAATTTTTTACAACCAAAAGCACTGGCAACTTTCTTTAAATTCAACTGATGATTAACAGGTAATACCGCAACAAAATAATTTTTATCGTCAGAAAACATTACTTTTAAAATCTTTACAAATCTAGCGAAATTTATAAAACCTATATAACTTTTAGAATCATAAACTTGTCAAATTAAAACAAATATAAGCAAATTATGCAAAATCATTATTTGTGAGTACAATTGTGAGTACCACTCCAATTAATCATTCTTTTTTTAAAGTTACTCACACATGCTGACTGATACTAAAATTAAAAGCCTTAAACCTCGTGACAAAGCTTATAGAGTAGCTGATCATAATGGACTCTGCATTGAGATTCGACCTAGTGGAACCAAATTATGGCGTTACCGCTATCGGTTTAATGATAAAGCCTCGATGTTAAGTCTTGGTGAATACCCTCTTGTAGGTCTGGCTGATGCTAGAAAAGCTCGTGATCAAGCTAGATTGCTTCTTGATAAAGGCATTAATCCATCTCAAAATCGAAAGCAAGAAAAAATCGAAGCTCAATATCTAAGTGTAAACACATTTGAATTAGTTGCTAATGAGTATATTGCAGAAATTTTAATTGATAGGTCAAGTGGCTATATCAGCAAATTTAGAAAAGCCTTGGAACTTGATGTCTTCCCTGTTATTGGTGACAAGAATGTAAGGGATATAACTTCCGCTGATATCTTGCATATCGTTAAATCCACGGTTAAACGTGTTAGGGAAACTGGAAAAAGAGGAAGTGGTGAAGTTACTGCATTAAATAATCAGAAATTTATTGGTGCCGTAATGCGCTACGCTATCGCAACACTAAGAGCAGATGTTGACCCGACATATGCTGTGCGAGGTGCTATTGTTCGCCCAGAGATTGAACATGCTAGACCTTTAACAAATCAAGAGCAAAAGCTTTTTAGATCTGGCTTGGATACATTTAAAGGCTCAAATACTGTTAGAAATGCACTGCTAACCATGGCTTATACAATGTTACGCTCAATTGAGATTCGTCGCATGAAATGGAGTTATATTGACTTCGATCAAAAAATTATAAATTTCCCAATTTCAACCAAAAGCAACAACCAAGAACGAACAACAAAGAAAAATCGATTGCACCTTGTGCCAATGTCAGATCAATTATTTGATTTGTTAAAAATGCAATATGTGGAATCTGGCAACAAAGAATATGTATTCCCTAGCATTTACGGCCATAGTGATGGTGAGATTGGTAATTCAACAATCAATGTTGCTCTTAAGAATATGGGGCTTAAAACTGTTACAGCCCATGATTTTAGGGCTACAGCATCAACGATTTTAAATGAAAAAGATTTTGATGAAAATTGGATTGAAAAACAACTAGCTCATGCAGACCAGAATAAAACAAGAGCATCATATAACCATGCTAAATACATGGAACAACGTAGAGATATGTTGCAACAATGGGCTGATATTGTGGATGGGTGGAAAGGTTAGGTTTGGTTTAGTCAGCCACATAGCATTTAAGTGGTAGTTGGGGGTTAAGGTTTTTATATCTAATTTCCGACTAAGTTAAAGCGGGTGTGATTGATTGACAAATCCAAGATTAAGTAATAAATCTTGGTTGACAGATTTCTACTTTAGCAACAAAGCCCTCTAGAGGGCTTTTTCAAACAATTTCTTTTCACTTAAACGACGATTTGTAAGACCATTCACCACTTTACCTTTCACTTTATTCCAGCGCGGGAATTGTTCGGCGGCACCTTTATAATCGCCTGCATTCAGTTTTTTAAGCAATGTAGAATTTAGAAAAGCACTTACACCAATGTTGTAAGTCAATGAAACCAATGCATCGAACTGATTTTGATTAAGCTGAACTTTGACTTTATTGACAGCATTTTCAAATGATTTTAAATCATATGCCATATATGCTTTGGCTTGCTCAAGCGTACATTTATCACCTTTTTTAACCCGCACCCCATTCGGGTATTTGATTGTTCCAAAACCGATCGTCCAAACGCCTCCGCTATCGGGATAAGCTTCATTTTCAAAGCCCTCATACCCACAGATTCGATCAATACCAGCCTTGCTTATCACTTGTTGAATTTTAGCAAACTGTTGAATATGAAATTCAGGTTGTGCTTTTAAGCGAGCTAAGATCATAGCCACACCAACAAATGCACCAACGTATTCTTTCCATTGCTCAGGAATTGAATTTTTCACATCCTGAGGAATCAAATTCCAGAATGTTAAAAAGTGCTCAGAGAATAAACTCAAGACAAAAAAAATGGCGCTTAATGCGCCTACTTGTACTGACTTGAGTTTCCAAGCCTGTTTCCAGTTATAAATTAATTTCATTTACGATCCTCTCTATGGCTCTGAATAATTGCCGTGTCTTGCTTAAGTTGATTGATTGTATTAATGGTCCATGTGCCACCCGAAACAGCTATACCGAGCAATATCGCTGCCCCCCACTTCAATAAACCGATAGCGCCTTGAGCTTGATGGTTTTGCTGTTCAAGCGCTTCAATTTTGACTCGTTGCTGATCAAGTGCTTGGTGATACCCTTTATTAATTGCATTTGATTCAATGAGTTGTTCAGATACTTTTTGCAATTTATCTGTCACTTCATTTAATTTTTTCCAAAGTGATGCACTTGGTTCATTCACTTGCGCCCCCTAAATTTTGGCAATAAAAAAGCACCTTATTGGGCGCATTAGTTAGTGTAAATTAATCCATGATGTGCCGTCATAGCACCGTAATTTTTTTAAAGTTGAATCAAAATAGACATCACCCTCACTAACATCAACTGTTGGAGCTGAAGCTAGTGGTACATAATTAACCTGACCAGAAGACTTTATTCGTAATCTTTCTTGTCTTATTACAGAGTTTACTGCTGTTGTTCCAAACCCAATATATGTACTTTGATTTGTATCACTCCATACTGTATTGGAATGGAAAGACATTATAGCTTTTGCACCAGAAGCCCAACCGGATGTAGAGTACCCTTGACCAGTAATAAAACCAATCATAGTATTAGCTGGTGTTGCTGATGGGGATTCAACACTACCACCAGTAGTTGCACAACGAATACCAGCAGATGCAGAAGCACCATAATTAACAACATTAATGTTTGATTGCACACCACCAGACGAACTTACAGTCAATGCAGCGTCATTAATATTGGAAATTGGACTTGTATGCAAGTCATTAGAAGCATCCCAAGTGCCACTTGCAGAATGTACAAATATACCGCCATGATGTGGCATTATAACTCGTTCTTGACGAACATTTGAGCCTTTTGGTGTTGTAAGGAATCTTAAATAAGAACCATAATTAGTCGGTGTTTGATTTTCTGCTGCAACCCAGTGGATAGAAACAGGAGATGAAGCCTGAAAGTCTCCACCAGAATGGTAGGCTCGACCACCAACACCTGAAAATATATCACCTTTTAAAACACCTGTTGGTGCAGCTGGTGTACCTCTTGCGTATCTACCATGTAGTATTCCACCGCCATTTATACCGTATGTTGTGGCTGTAATATCTGCTTGCTTGCTCAGATCTCCAACATTTGTCAGGTTTAATTTTGCATCCTTACCAAGCGTCATAACCTCGGAATCATTTAGAATGAAAGACATATTTACAGCTTGTCCTGTACCAGCACTACTTGCGTTAAGCCTGCACTGACTGCCAACTACTGAAATCTGCATATAGTTTGAGTTATTAGGATCAGATGAACTAAATGCAGTAAAGGTACTTATATTAGATGTGCCAGATGGTATAGCGCCTACAGATGTTTGACTGTCATCATCAATTGTTTGAAAAAGTGTTCTATCTGAAATTGGAGAACCAGAAAACCTTGATAGAATACGCCTGGCAACACCTTCAATATTTAAGTTGCTGTTTATAGTTCCGCTAGACGACCCTCCACCGCCAAGGTTATTTGAAGCAACTTGTTTACTTACGCCGCCCTGAACAACCTCGATAAGCTCAGTTCCGTCCAACGGTGTTGTAGCTGCTGGTAATTCTGAAATCTTTTTAGCCATGATGAGCTCCTCTAAATTCTAAATAATTAATATTTCGCCAGCCTCGGTTACGCGGGTTTCACCCGACTCCGTAATGCGCGTTTCACGCAAAGAAAGCACATGCTCAAAACTCTGAAAGCTCAAAAATCCATCTCGCTCGGATGAGATTTTTACTTTTATCGCGTCGGTAGTGATGTTTGAAATGTCTATCGTATGTGAATTCACAACACCAACATTTTGAGTTAAAAGTAGCGTCTCGGAATTATTAGAATAATCAAATGCGTAGATGGAAATAATGTAAGTGGTCCCGCTTTCCAGTGTTACACTGCCTTCATACCACCCAAGAATTTCACCACCGGTTTGCTGTATGCGGTTTCGATCTACCCATGTTAAAATCAGATCCGTTTCAATATCTACAGGCCAATATTCACCATTAATTTTTACATTGGCTGGTGGGTAAGGGCGGATTGCACGCGCAGCGCAGGTCAAGTCGTGTGCTGTTGCTTCGCTAACATCAAGTACATCCGATCCGGTCAGTGTTAATGCCTTAAGTGAAACATTCTCTCCGCTTAAATACTCTAAATCATCAAGACCTGAATAATTATCCCAACCAAACACTTTTGAACCCGCATCATGCTTTTGCGGTACTGTGTCAAAACATCCACGTTTCACATTGACCACATTTGTTACTGCATTAAAACTAACAAAAGCCATGATTTCATCATTGACTTGGATTCGATGATTTACGTCAAGCAATTCAAATTCAGCAACATTTTCAAGTTCAAAACTCGAATCCATATATCCGATGTCATTTTTCAAAGAAGCACTTGGACAGAAATCTAAAGTCGTTCTTTCATCGTAACCCGCACCCGCATCCACATATAAACTTGCATTTACATGTTGGTTATTTGGACGGATTGCTGCCATTCCGACATAACCAAGTTCAGGATAATTTGAAAGTTTGGCATCTACTTCATCCTGCCCATACTGCTCAACGAGCTCAATGTACGGCACTTCAAATGCAATGGCTGTCGCGTTTTTTGCAGTGCTATCGCCACTGGTGATCGGTGGCACATATTCAACAACAGACTGCATTGGACTGCTAAAAGAGTCTTCAATTGCTTCGACATAAACTGTGTTATTGATCCCATCGCCACGTTTTATTGTTCGGATACGCATTACAGCTTCAGATAGCCCATAGCTTTCATCAGATAGCTTAAACGGCATACCTTCGTGCCAGTTTTCAGAAAAACTTTCATCCACATCAAATGATACTGATGCCAATGTGCTGGATAGTGTTTTCAGATCACGCAATGAAACACGACTAGCCAAATCACTATTGGTAAACCCTTTATAATCAACTGACTGAGAAATGACCCCACCTTGTTGTGCAATCCGAGCGATGTCTTGAACTGTCACAGTTGAATCTTTTGCACGCTCACGATCCCAATACGTCACAGTGACTGAATTGACACATTCAGCTAGAGTGCGACGTTCAAAGTCAAGATTACGAATATTACTTTCATCCAATAAAATTAAATTAACATCATCATAGTCATCACGAATTAAATAAAGCTTCCACTTGTTTGTGACACGATCCAAATATAGCTGTGCATTAATGTGCTCTTTGATGTTATCAACAAACTCATTAATTGAAGTTGAATCAGTCCATTTGATCGACATCCCCATTTGTTCATCATAGAGAGTATCAGCTGCATGTCTAAAAGATGCATCGTCAATATTCGATTCTGAAACGCCTACCCCCCATACTTGATTTGTCAAACATTCACGTATGATATGTGCTGGATTAATGTCTGCTTCTTTCATTGATCGATTTTTTAACCTTAAATCAAACCAAATCCAATTACCTGGACGCTCTCCAAAACCATCATCAATACATTTAATAGTGATTCTATTTGAACCAAGTTTGAAAAATGAAGCACTCAACTCTTTCGAATAATAGTGAGCGTTCACATTGTAATCAGATAAAGTTAGGATCCCATTCACCCAGACTGTTATTCCATTATCTAAAAAACATTCAAATAAAAAACTTTGATTCAATGAATCAATATCAACGAATGTTTCAGCCCACAAAATTGTTTGTTGTTCAATTACTGTAGCTGGTGATGTAGGAAAACCATAGTGCCCAGGACCTGCAAAAAATTTATCACCAAACGGTGATGCACCACTGTTCCATAAGCTTTTATCTACATCTGTATAATCTGCCGAATCTGACGCTGAAACACTTTTATATTTCCAAATCGTATCTTCAGGTTTAAATAAATACTGTTTTGTATTGATTTCCGCTTTTTCGTCATACCACTGAACTTGACCATCATGCCGTGTATGAATCCGCTTCACACGCCATTTTGAGTCAGGCATGTTTGGTGCAGTACCGATGTAAACATTATCAAAAACAACCGAACACACCCCACGATACGCAGAAATCAATCCACCAAAGGCATTCGAAATTTTTGCGCAAATACGCTGTAAAGTACTGCTTTTCTGCTGATCTGAACGTCCAAATAAAAGCTCAATATTTCCTTGGATACCACCTGATTGCTCATCTCCACCAAATAAGCTTGGCTTATTGATATAGATAGTTTTATTTGTATTCTCTTCTGCCAAATAAGCATCTTTGTCTTGAAATGAAATTTTGGTGATTGCATCGATTGGGCCATGACATAAAACAAAATGAGCACTAGCAAAATACTTATAACCTATCGTTTGCTTTTTCTTTTTAGCCATCTTCTTTAGCCCTCATAATCACTTGCTGCGCCATTGCATCATGGCCAAACAGTTCCTCAAAACGCGCTATTGGCATTCCGTTATCAAAAAAATCTTTTATCTCAGCATTGGTTAAGCCGTGATTCAAAAAAAAGCGTCTTGCTTTGATCGTACACATGCTGCAAGCACGTATATGATGGACAAAAATAAAGCCCGCATTTTGCGAGCAATGGTCATTTTCAGATTGCATAGATCACCTATTTTTTGATTGCCTTCGGTGTTTCAGCTAAAAATGCTGTAACGTTTGGTGCAACATCACAAGTGCCAAAAATAACAGGAATTGATCCCCCTTCATCAGCAGCAGTTAAATCAAGCTCACCTGGTGATAGCTTTGTTTTTTGACCCTTTCTCATCATTAGATATGAGTACGCAGCTGATGCGATTGATATTACTACAGCTATAATCGGGAACATTACACAATCCTAGTTGTCGTCGGGTTATCTTCTGGCATATACGGAAAGCCGAGAAAATTATTAGTGTTACCAAATCGATGGCATGCAGTTAATGATTTCATGCAACCGGGATAGACTGTCACAAAAAATACTGATTGAGCTGCTAAATCAAATACAACTTGCTTTTGTTCTACAATATTCTTTGCATTTTGAAAATCTTGCTCATAAGTCGGACTCAATGGATCTAAAGCATCACGATTTGCAATAGCTTGCTCAAGTTCAATTTTGGCAATGTTATATTCAGATAAAGCCACATCTGTTGTTATTTGACTAGACAGCGTATCTAAGCGACGAATCAAAGTGACTGATTGTCCAGTGCTCGATTCAATTGCTACATTTACACCTGCATTACTTTGCAACATACCAAGCCTAAAATAATTATCATCAACAGATAAATTACGTAGTTGTACATTTAATTTATCTACTGATTTGACTGTTGTTTGAATACCCCAAAGCAACTTGTCTAGCTTACAACCCTTTCCGTACAAGTCGTGACAACAAGTTCGTTGATACTTATAACGCGCACCAGCTCGCCCCAAACTTGTATAGTCTGTTTCACACTTCAGTGTAATTTCTACACCTTCGGGCTTAACAGCAGTTACACGTCCCTGCCACAACGTTGAAATCGTGCCGAACTGCAACTTGCTTACTTTAACAAGAATGTTTTCTTCAAGTGCTGAACGTAGACAATCTTGTGCAAACTCACTATTCAAAGCAAAAATAATATCGATTGAATTTTTCTCTAAATCACTACTTGAATCAATTGATGATCTAGTGAGTGTAATTGCTTCATAAATAGTCTCGCCATCTTGAACAGGCTTATCACCAGATGTGTAGTAAAACTTACTTTCACCTCTTGTGAACTCGTACAATTCACGACGAACAGCAGAGTTGGTTAGTGATTGAAAAAATTTACTCAATCCCATTTTTCAAACCCCTATTTCTAAAATTGAAACTGAAGCCTCAACAATATCAGCACCTTGAAAATTTAAATCAATAGAATCAGCATCTAATCGATGTAGGCTTAAATATGAAATGCGTTGAATAGATGAAGCATTCTTATTCAACGCAGGCGTTATCGTGATTTGTACAGTGCTTCCCGAAACCAGTGCAGATGCGGTGATAGTGTGAGCCGTCCAGATGCCATTACTCTTGATTGCAATATGTTTGCGAACATCACTAAGCTGCTTATACTGATCGGATTCAATCAGCATGACTGATGAAATGAATCCTGTGCTTTTACAGCGCATATTAGCTTCATACGTTGGCAACCAGAACGGACGGTATTTTCCTCGTCTGCGAAATAGAAATTGCCGATATGCATACAGATCTTCAGCACTATGAATCACCGCTCGGTACTGCTTTGAATATCGCGCAAAATTCCAATCTGAGTTTTGAAAAATCACTCCAACTTCGTTATTAATCATGTTCTGTTGCTGCACCAAGGTAGATTCCATGGAGTCACCAGAATAAGTTAGGCAAAACCAATACAAATCATTTCCTAAAAATTGTTGCGGCACACTTTCAGCAACTTCAGGTTCATCAATTACGATAAATGTAATGGATGACTGTGTATGTAGGCTGCTAATCTGTCGCGAAATATCTCCGCTAATAAAACATACTCGCACTGGGTAAAGCTTCGCATTCGAGATATTCACGACATTAGTAAGCACCAAGCGGTCGACTTCAACTGTTTCAACTTTAACCAATACTTGCTCAGAGTTGTTTTTCAACAATGCAAGGCAGCCATCATAAAAAGAGAAAATATCAGTCCGACACATCACAAAATCAGCAGATACATCACCAACAAATTGAGATTCCTGAAACAATGGAACAGCCCAGTTTTTACGTATTCCGCCCCATTGAGTATTGAAATGCTGTGCAATTTCATTACGTAATACAACTGAAGAAAAGCCCAGCGTTTGCCGGGCTTTATCTTTGAGCGGAGTTCTGACTTCTGTACCATTTTTAGACTCAAACACATCAGTTTTAAACCCTAATGTTTCAGTCCCTCCAACCAATGCTGGCGAAGTTAACAAAATTACCTCACCGAAATTTTCCGTTGTTAATTTCATGCAATCATCGCCTTAATCGAAGATCGATTATTTTTAATGAAATTCATAAAGGTTTTAGTACCAGATGAAGTGCCCATGAAATCACCTACAATCGAAGGATCTAAGATGTTATTGATTTGTAGATGCTGTAAATTTGCTTGTTGTTTTTGTTGCGCCTCCTCCATATATCCGCTAATAGTTGGACTTTGAGCATTTATCAATTTAGGCGCATCCAACGCTAATCCACCATCAGCGAACCCATTACGAATTGAATCTCGCAATGCATAGAAGCCAGCCGGCCCACCTAGTGCAGCGATTTCTTCTTGCGTTAAAACCCCTTCACCTTTGTGGACAATACCAGCCGGCTCATATTTACCACCGAATCCAGTAAAACCACCAGTTGCATAGCCAACAGGACTCAATGCTGAAACAGCAGCTTGAAGCAATCCAGTTTCCATTGTTGCAATACCAACTGCTGGCAAATTATATGGGAAAGGTGCTGATGCCCAAGCTGCTGAAATTGCTTGATAACTATTCATTGCAGTAGAGAACAATGCAAAGCCTTTTTGAACACTACCAAGAATGGCATAAGCCGAACTTGATGAATCAACTAAGCCCATCATCATGCCTGCAAAATCTGCACCGTACTGGGCACCGTATGACATCTGCATAGCCAAACGCTGTTGTTGATACTCCTCTTCTGTCAATAGCATGTGCTTACGTGCTTCTGCAAGCAAATCTATGTCTTGCTGATATGGAGACTTTTCAAGCCCCATCATGGACTGATAATCACTCCAAACCTGTTCACGCTTGGAGTTTTCTTCTACTCCCTGCTGAATATTCGCCTGCTTTACTAGCGCATTTTTCATCTCAGGTGAATATTTCGCAGTATTAAGAATTTCTTCTCGTACTAATGCGTAATATTCTTTGGCATAGTCTTCAGTAGATATCCAGTGGCGCTTAGCTTCAAGGAGTTGTTTTTTATCACTCAGCTCTTTTTGTTTCTGAGCTTCCTGATATTCAGCAACGTCTTTTTGATACGCAGCATTTTGCATTTCAGTGTATTTCTTGATTGCAGAATCATCGCCTGCAAATGCAAGTTCAATAGCTTTGATTTTTTCCTTATGATCAAAGGCTAACTGCTGATCTTCGGTAAAATAGGTTTGCTGAACAGTCTGTTGATTTTCTAGAGCTTGTTTGCGAACCTCCTCTAGCTCGCCCCAATATTCAGTCCAATCTTTAAGATTTGCAGCAGCATCGTTAGCTAAAATACCAGCAGATTTATTTGATGTTCCACCCAGTCCAACAAGCCACTTGTCAACCAAACCAGAGTAGGCGGATGCCTCTTTGGTTTTAGCAGATGACCCAGTAAATCCTTTTGACTTTAGATCTTTAGTTCCTTTAACCCCAGCGTTATATGCGGTTACAGCATCACTCCAGTTCCCAAAAATCTTGAATGACTCGGCTAGGTCCTTAGCCGCCACTTCTGCCGACTTTTTGACATCATATGAATCAGCTACAGAGAGACCATATTGCTTTCGATAAATACCCGTTGTTTGAAATGGTCCAATCGCACCAGTCTGACTTTTTGCATTTACATTCCCTTTGGATTCTTGAGCCATTACAGCAGCAAGCATATTTTCAGGAATACCGTACTTTGAGCCAATCTCATTTAATCCATACTTTGAATTAATTTCTGCAACTTTTTGAAGCATTTTTAGCTCTGCGTTGCTATATGAATACTGCTTCTGGCTTAATTCAATCTGCTTGCGCTTTGCCTCCTCAATTTTCTTTTCAGACTCTTCACGAGCCTTAGTTTGTTGCTGAAGTTTGTACCCAGCCTCAACCTGCAAAAACCAAGCTTTAGATGAAGTTTCTGAAAAACTCATGCCCGAATCTTCTCGCGCATCAGCAAAATAGTTTGCCTTATCACGACTCCAACCTTTTGCAATGTTTGCAACAATGTAGTTTTCGCGGGCTATATCAGCACTTATATTTTTAAGTGCCTCTCTTTGCTTCTGAGTGAACCCAAGAAGTGCTTGCTCTTGAGCTGAGATCGACTTCGCATTTTCATTATTCAGTCTAGTATTTTCTTGAACCTTTCCTGAATAAATACCTAAGACTTTTCGTGCATCATCAACTGCTGATTTTTCTTTACCCACTGACTCAGCTTTTTTATCAATACTAGACTTTGCAGTATCACTTATCGTTGCTAGGCTGTTCACGGCTGTAGCAAGTTCGTTCGAATTTATTTTACCTAAACGATATTGCTCAAATAATCTAGATGCTGAATCACGATCTTTTTCAGATACCTCTGAATTTCGAGTAACAGCATCAATAAGCCCGAGAAGCTCATTCTTTTGCTCACGGAAAAGTTTATTTGCTTCATTTAACTCGTCTGTAGCTTTACGAGTAAGTACACGCTGTTGGGTTGTATCTAACTTCTCATATTCAACACGTAGCTCTGCAACTGTTTTCCCTTGGGTGCTTAATGATGGATCTAGTGTATCGCTAGACTTTTTCATATAAAGAAAAGCAGAGCCGGCAGCAATCCCCTGAACAGCTAACATAGCCAAACCAGCAGGGCCACCAAGAAAAGCCATTGCGCCACGTAATGCAACCATTGCGCCGGTGGTTGTAGATGCTGATGCAGACAGCCCAATTAATCCAGCACCAGCACGAACCGAAAATGCAGCTAATTGGGCTAATTGAATACTTGTTGCAACAACAGTTGGCACCAATTTAACTGCCATGGCGGCAGTTAATGCTAAGGCAACCGCTTTGATATCATCCATATTATCTGATACCAGTTGCACTACAGGAACCACGTTATTTACAAGTGTTGCTTTTAATCCATCCCATTGCAGATTTAACAGCTGCACATTTTCTTTTGCCAGCGCCAAGGTCTCAATCATCTCATCTGACATGATTGCATTAGCGCGTTCTGCCGCATCACCCCATTTTTTAAAACCCTCACCTCCATTTTCTAATAACGGGATAAGCAAGGAGGAGTCTGAAATAATGGCCTCCATATAGAACTTCAGGTCATTTTGAGAGGCACCGACTTTCTGCAAAGAATCATAATAAAGCTGAAGTGCTTCTGGTCCTGACAGCTTTTGGAATTGCTGAATAGTTACACCAACAAGAGGAGCAATATTTTCAAAGAAGTCAGCTAAAGGCCCACCACCAGTCTGTTGGAAATCACCAATACGGTCTTGCATGTCTTTCATCTTATCAGCGAAAGACTCCATGCTAATCCCAGCAGTTTCCGCACCTTTTGCGTAAAACTGAAAGTCTCGAACTGAAGTATTGGCAAGTTGGGCGAATTTTTTAATTTCACTTCCGGTTTGAATAGTTTGGTCTGCAAAGGCAGCCATGCCGCCAATCGAAATCCCCGCAACCGCAGCACCAAATGCGGTCGCTGCGATACTCGCAACACTAAAGCTATTTGCAATATTTTTACTTGAGCTTTTGGCTTGGCGTTCAGCCTGTGTCATTGGGCCCGTAAAATTGCCAATTTTTGTAACCAAATCTAGGGTTAAACGACCCAATGATGCTGTTGCCATAGCTTTTCCTCAGGCAATAAAAAACCCCGCAAATGCAGGGTTTGTTGATGTTTAATATTTACTTAAAGGCCACGTGAATCCTTTATCGTCTTTTCTGAATAACATGCATCACTGTTAGAAAGTTCATAGGCTAAAGTAATGTATCCAGAATTTAAATTTTTAGCTTTTGCCTTTAGCATAATATTTTTTACACCATTAGTTTCCAATGGCCCCCATGCTACTGCTAAAATACGCTCTTCTTTAAGTAAGCTCATTGTCCATTCATTTGAGTCTTTCCAAATACTACCGCTTCTTAGGAAATTAAAATCACCCTCAGGTTTCCCGTACTTGGAGATTAGTGACTCTTTTGTGCTCGAAAACTCATCTCTAATTGCATCACCATAAACGCTAGTAGCAATAGGCTTTCCAAAACCTATTACCTTGCAAAGCCCATTTTGCGGTGTTATAACCATTAAATAGTCTGCAAATCCTGCGTATGGAATAGGTACCTTTTTAAAAGAATAAGAATTATCCCCAAGCTTTTCTGGCTGCCCACTAACTTTGATTACATCAGCCAACGACATCCCAACTTTAAGCCCAAACGGAGCATCTGCGAAAGCATTAGTTGTTAATAGCGCTAAGATAAATAGTATTTTTTTCATGCGAATGCCCTCTTATAAGTAAATATAAGATACTAATTTATAGTACAAAAAGAAACCCACCGAAGTGGGTTTGTGTTTATTTGCGCTTGTAATCTAATGCCATGCGTTCGGCGCAATTTAAATGCCATTGATAATATTCAGATCGCTCACGCTGTCTTTTTAAATCATCTTTATCTATAAAGTGGAATGCAAACATCGCTCCATCAGTAAAATGATCATGTACAGCCGCAGCCATATTTGGGCTAAGTGTTCTAAGTGGCTCACCAAACTGCCTCCACCACTCTCGAATCCAAAGCATATGCCATGCTAAACCTTGAACATTATTGTGATAATTTTTATCTATTTGAATTAAATTATCTTGCTTAGTTGAAACCTTAGCCTTTAACTCCATTGTTTCCAGATAATGAACAGCCTCTGGAAAATGAATTTCTAAAAGCTCTGCATAGCGCGGGATTTTAAAATGTCGATTATGGCGCGCCCACATTTCAGCAAAGATTTTACGTTCACCTTGAGAGCGACGCGCCACAATCTCATGAAGTAATGCTTGCTGTTCTGGTGAGATGGCTTGGCGCGCCTTAACTCTGAATTGCATCACCATTGCGTCGTAAGCCCGAATAACCTGTAAATGGAATTTTGCAGAAATCCACATTGCGTACGAGTAAACCAATTCTTTCACAACATATGTGCCTTGTTCTTTACCTCTACCACGAATTATATTTACTGCTTTCTTACATGATGCAGGATTTCCTGCATCATAATTTTCATCCTCAATTGCAGCTATCAACTCTTGAGTTTTTTCATTCTCAATAAAAAATCCGGGCCGATCCTTACGCAAATCCCCACCAGCCTTATGAAGATCATTCAAGCAATAGCGTCCATCTTCATCCTGACGAATTGAAAACTCACCAATAACCAACGGTTGAGTATTTGGATTTACTAGATTTTGTGTTAAATTAGACATAGTTACTTCTCATTAGTAATGACATCAATTAAGCCCTTGCCGTCGAAAGTCTGGGCTTTTTTGTTGTCTGTTAAATTCATGCTTTCGCACTCTTTTGGTTTTCTCGCTTTTCTAACCATTCTTCAATGATCATATTTAGCTGAGCTGTGATAGTTCTGCGGTCTTTCTGAGTTTCCTCTTTAAATCGCTCTAAAGTTTTTTCAGGTATACGCACGTTTACCTGTGGATCTTGTCTTGCCATTTTCAACTCCATCTCAATGTTAGCACTAGCTAACAATTGCTAACATAGCAAACAATTCAAACTTGTGTCAACATATTTTGCTAACAATTGCTATCAAAATATTAGGACTAGAAAATGTCTGAAGATGTTCAATTTAACTTACGCATACCATCTGAGCTAAAACAGCAGATAGTTGATGCTGCCAAGCGAAATAGCAGATCTATTAATGCTGAGGCTCAATTGCGACTAGAGAGAACATTTGAACTCGATAGCCTCCCCGAGCCAACCAATCCAAAAAATATTACTGACCCCGATAAGCTCGAAGCTTGGGCTAAATCGGTGCTTAATGAGCTATTAAAACTTAAAGATATAAGCAACCGAGTCGATCGACTAGAGGGTGATATGGAGAAAATGGAGGCTAATAATTATGATGTTGAAAATAGATTAAATGATCTGGATGGTCGAGGATATGAGCCTTAACTCAAATTCCAAGTCTCACATCTAATCCTTGCTTCCAGAGCCTCAATTTGAGGCTCTGAATATGATATGTACTAGCTCAAATCTAAGCATCAAACTCTGCAAATTTGCAGAGTACTTCTCATATATGAGGTTTGGGAAACCAACCCAAGTCAGCTTCCCCCGAAACTTTGCATCATGTATTCCTCAAGCGACAATTCCTGTGGTTGATCCTCATGCGGCATAAATGACTGTGCTTTTACATCCTTAGCGCCTTTTGAACTCAAGTATGTAGCCATTAGATTTCCAATGGCTTGCTCAATGCGACGACCAATAAAAAGAGAGCCTCGCTTTTGACGAAAGGCTCTCCAAATTAAATACTCTTGGCGAGTTATTCTTTGTTTGGCTTCAGCAATTGTTCTTCCTCCAATTCCATTGATGACGAGTTCACACCATCCTTCTTCTTCTTCGCTAAGATCCAATTCTTTCCCGCAAAATCTAAAACCTCGTCAGCAGCGGTATACATAGCCTCAATTACTTCAGTTGAAATCGAGCCAGTCTCTGAAAGTTTTGGAAAAAACTTTGTATCTTCATCTTCGTGTACAACCAAAAATACTAAAGCTTTTTTTAACTGATCCAGTGTAAGGTCTTGCTTGTTTTTAAGCTTCCAAACATCTGAAGCATTAACAATCTCATCATGTGATGCAATCTTAATAAGGATTTCACCACCGACTTCAGCGCCATCTTTATCGCGGAACTGAATTGTTTTTTCAACAAAACTACCTACACCAATCACCTGCTTGGTTGCTGTTAATGTTAATTTAGCCATTATGGAGTCACCACGCGTGGAGTTGTTACAACTGCTGAAGTACGAACAAGGGTGAACGTATAGCCAACCAATGCATCTTGTTCAACTGTTGGTGCGGCTGGGTTGATATAACCCTCAAATGACCACCAAATACGATCTTCAGGTAGGTCGATACCAGCAACAGCCTCATAAGTAGGTGGTGTTTTAGAGTGGCTTGAACCTACATGCCACTTCACCTTTTCACCTGATTCAGCAAGCTCAATTAGTTTCAAATGGCTTGTGTTTGTATCATCAAGATCAATTTGAATAGAACCTTCACCCGGATCACGCAGACCGCGCTCATAATCTTTAGTGTCCGAATCTAGGCAGGTTGAATCAATCTTTGAGAACGAATCCTCACCGAATGAAAATGCTTTAGGGCAAGTGAAACGAACCACTGCACCATCGACAACAGCAAAAATCTGTGTCCCGTTGGATTTAATACGCGCCATGAGTAGCTACTCCTCAAATTTTTGGCATAAAAAAAGCCACCGAGTGGTGGCATTGGTTTGAAATTAATTTATTTATTCAAATAGGCATGGTTATCAGATGAAGTAATCAATCCTCATCGAGCATCCACATCTTTGGAACAATAATCTTGGTAATATTATCTGGAAGGTCAACCTTGAAATCGCAAGCAATCGCATATCCAGATTTCACATTCATTTCATGCATGTATTCAAGCAGCTGAGCGAGTGATTTGCTAGTGAATGACTTTTTACACTCAACTGGAACAGTTTCACCCTCAAGCTCTGCAAAAAAATCTGGGCGCTTCCCACTTGCCAATGGTTTCCCTTTTACTATTTTTATTCCATTTCTCTGCCCATATATTTTCATCCAGCTGTGAACTACTGAATACTCATCTTCTCCGAGTTTCTTTTCTGGTGAGACAGAAAGCTTGTAATTGAAAATACAGGCATCTTGCACAGCCATTCGCAGCATTGAGAATGTTACAGATTTACCATCATCATTTTTTTCTGTAAATTTCAGCAAGCTAATCATTGTCTCAAAATCTTGCTCCAATGATGCATCATAAGCATGAGCCAATACATCAGCAAATGTGAAGTTTGCGCTATCACTGTCAGTTATCTTAGAATTGATATCAGTCATTTTGTTAGCCTTAATAACATTATGATTAGAGCCCGTTTTGTGCTTCCAACACTTATCGGGCTTGTTTATTTATTATACCAAAATTAAAGATAATTTAATATAAAACAACAACTAACTATCTATCCAAAAACCAATTCGCATCAAAGCCGCGACCAAAAATATTGGTATCAGCTATGCGTTCGAAATGGTTTGGGTGAATATTGGTGACATAACAGTGTGGGTCTAAAGCCTTTCTGATTGCAGCACGGATATCGGATGCTCTTTTCTGCTGAGTGTCGTAAACTACAATCTGAAATGAAACATGGTCTATAGCGGCTGGGCAATCCAAGTGGTTTTCAGGATTGGCTGTGACCACTGACCAGACTGCATAGGGATATGGCGTTTTGTGTGGCGCTACATCTTCAAATACTCTTAAAGGATTAGTGCCGAGCAATGTTGTGACCGCTGAAGCCAATTTCAGCGTCGGAACTACGGGTAAAATGTTCATAATTTTGCGAGTTCCTTGTCGATTTCTTTATTGAAGTTTTCAGCAAAGCTATTGGTCACGGCTTGGATGTTGTTTTGCAGTGCTGGGCGCATGAATGGTGTGCCTGGATTGTTGGCACTTGGGTACTCAATAAAGCGCCAATGTCGAGTGTCGCCACCTGGTGTTTTAGGTGGATTTTTGTTTGAGAATGACGCACCACCACGAACACCGACACGCATCACCACTTCATTCGGGTTTCGTGTTTTCCCCGCAGCAATAGCAATGTTTTTCCAGATCTTTTCTGCGGTTTCTGGATCATCCAGAGTTTTTGCATTGGCCCTTGCCGCATCCCGGACAATCGCCATAGCTTTACGAGCAGAACGTCGAGCAGCGTTCTTCATCAAGCGAGGATTGCCAAGTCTTTTAAGTTTTTCTTGAACCTCATCCAATCCTTCAATATTGAATTCTACTGACATGGCTTACTCCACTAACGACAACTCCAGCGTCATGTAAATACGACCATTCTCGTTGTCAGGTTTAGGTGGTGATACAATCTGGAAAGTCTGTCCATCGAATAAAACACGCATGCTTGAGTCAATATCATCACGCTTGCGTAGTTTTAGCCTCGCTGTTGTTTCTGATCCTGCAGCTTTGGCATTAATGGAGTCTTTAACAGATAGAAATTCAAGCTTGCCCCAAAGCTTTTTATATTCAATCCAAGCTTCGGTTTCATAGTTGTATTCATCATAGGTCGTGGTTTTATGCTGAATCGTCACACGGTGGCATAGTTCGCCTGCACGTTGGGACATATCACACCCCCATATCACGATAAGGCTGGATGCAGTTCCAGTAACCAAGTGGCAACTCAGTAATCCCTTGAGATGTTGCCTCTCGGTTTTTATACAGATGCCCCACGTAGAGAAGTCGAGCAGCATCAAGCAAGCTGTTATCAACTAGATCGTTTTCATTTACTCGCTCAGCCTCGGTTGCGATAACTTTGCGATCTAGGTTTATTTGAATTTGCTCATTGGCAGCATCGATATATGTCTGTATCAAAGTATCTTCATCATCATGATCTACATGACAATGCAACTTAGCTTTTGCGAGATCAATCATTCTGGTTTCGCCCGTTTTGCTGTGGTTTTGGTTGTTTTAGGTTTTGGTTCTTCCACAGGTTCAACCAAAACACCTTTATCTACTAAGTGCTTTACATCCGCTGGATTAGCTGTGCGTTTGTCACCAGTTTGGTAATACTTATCGCCATAGTGCTCACGCTTAACGTCGTACTCAGTCATGACTATCTCCTAATAAATAAGGGCCAGCAATTTGGCCCTTATTGGATTTTGGATTAACCGCCAGCAACTGCTGGAGTAATATCTCCATATATAAATGCTTCAGGACGATACACAGCAAGCGCCAGACGCTCTTCCGCAAGAATGGTTACTAAGTTCTTAACGAAATCATCTTCGTTCTCAGTTGCCACCTCTACACGAGACTGCCAGCGATCAAAGATTTGAGCACCCATTGAGAAGGCACCAGTCAGGAATTTACCCGCAGCAATCGCCTGTGTTTCTGCAACCGGAAGACCCCACAGAGTCGGGTTTAAGTTGCCTTGTGGATTGCCAATGATGTACTGACCAGATGTGTCTTTCAGGGTTTCGATTGCAGCCCAGTCAATCGGGTTTAGCACATGGCCGCTTGCAGGGTATTCAGCAAGAATTGCCTGAAGCATTGCGAAGCGCAGAGTATCAAGCTTGCTTTCTGCTGTAGTGGTTACACCTGTAGGGCGAACATAGGCAGATGCTTGCGGAATAATACCTAACAAGTTTTGACCAGTACCATCACCATTTAAAATTTGCTGTTCTTCTTTGAAAGCCAAGCCGTAGCGTAAGCGACCATCAATGTACGACTGCAATTGTGATGCATCATCCAAGATTTGGCGTGATGCCTTCATGTAATGAGCAATAACTTTTGCGGTAGTCGATTTAAGATCGAATTTGATATCCGATTCAGGTTTTTTCGCACCCTCAGCAACCATTCCAGCGTTGTTTGTGAAGCCAGTTTCTTGAACAAATTCAAGAGCATTACCATCCATGCGACCCTGCATCAACAGGTCACGAATCGTAAGCTTACGATCCTGTGGAGCAATAATGCCTGGAATGCGTGTGGCTTGTACTAGATCGCCAGCCGAACCCGCAGCATCCGTGGTTGCTGAAGTAATGGTGGCTTTAATTTCAAGGTTTGCTTTGCCGCGCTGTCCAGCCGAACCAACCAGTGATTTAAACTGATCAGATTCCACAAATTGACGACCAAGAGATTTAACCTCTTCATTACCTTCATGCGGGCGACGGGCAGCTTTCTGCTCAACTTCATCGATGCGAGCTTTAAGCTCGTTTAATTTAGTGATTGCTTCATCTGCAGCCTGCTTTGCGCCTTCGGCAATTTTGTCGCCATGCTCACGCTTGCCTTTGAAGTCTTCAGCAATACCTTTAACTTCATCGACTTGTTTTTTAAACTCTTGAGCGAGTTGTTCTAAATTTTGATCAGTCATTTTGACTTCCTCTTAAAATATTTAATGCGGTAGAAATAGATTTCGCTTGTAGTTTTTCATCTTCAGACTCGCTCAAAAGATGGCGCAGACCCTTGCCAGCGATTGCAGTGGCTTGCGTTTTTGAAAAGCCTGACTCTCTCAGGAACTTTTCAAATTCAGGTAAAGTTGGCAGTTCGCCTTCTTCTAATTTGGATTTCACAGAAATAACTGTGCTTTTCTCATTGGCTGGCGTGGTGACAATTGAGATTTCACCCAAATCCAACTCAATCAACTCACGAATATCTGTGTTTTCGTTGTAGCTGGATTTAACTGTGCGGTAGCCAATGCTTAGACCATCGATTGCACCAGCCTTTAAAAGAGCATGTGTAGACTTTGCTTTTGGAACATCATCAACCAGTAATTTACCTTCGACATACAAGCCTTTTTCATCTTCGACCAGCTTGGTATAAACCCCGATAGGCTCATTGGTGCTGTGATTCCATAGCACTGGCGGGAATTTCCCCTTGTCAGACCACTTGGCCAGCGTATTCTTAAATGCACCCGGCAAAATAATGTCGTTGTACCAGTCCAGATTCCCAAAAACCGCACCGTAACCCGAAAAAAAACCGTCCTCTTGGACGGCTTTAATATCTAAATTAAAACTTTTTCTATTCATTTGTTTCACCTTTTTCGGCGCCCAATGGGACCATTTGCATCTGAACCATCAACTTGTCTGCGGTTGGATCATCAGCCCTTGGCATATCCTCAAGCTCTCGCACTTCATTGCGGGTGTATAGGCCATTCTGAGTCATCTTCACGTAGAAGTCAGCTCTTGCTGTATTGTTGGCACGTAGCAACCCATCAACCGCAAATTTAGGGCGATAAAGATACTTCTCGTGTGGTAGCAACAACTTCCGAGCGATTGTCTGCTCATATCGAACCAGTTGTGGGTTTAATGAGTAAGTAAGAAAGCCCTGATTGGTTTGTTCAAGGCTTGATGCCCATGAGCTGGCTTTGTTTGTGTGTCCAATCAGTTGAGGCGGCACACCAAAGGCCCGACAAATTTCCTCAATACCGAAATAACGACTTTCAAGAAGCTGTGCATCAACCGGATTAATTCGGATATTTGCAGCACTAGCCACTTTCATTCCTGCCTCAAGCACCATGTATTTTCCAGCATTCTCGGGTCGGCTGAACATAGAAAGGCTTTCACGTAAAGAATGGCGCTGCTCTTTGGTTAGCGTTGTTTCTCCACTCTCAAGAAAACCACCGACCTTCAAGCCATTCTTGAACCAGTCCTGCGCCTGATTATTTGCATCAAACTGCATACCAATCGTCTGTGCAAAAAACTGAATTGCCGATAAGCCCACATAACCATCCAAAGTAAATCCCTTAAAGTGCAGAATTTCATCATCGGTATAGATCTTAACTTTGCCGTTTTCCGTGTAATGGTATTCAAAGCTTCCGTCTTTCAGGCGCTTTTTAACCATTTCACTAGGAAACAATGGCTCTAAAGAAATAACACTGCGATTATTGCGGCGAGCAATATAACTGTACGCATTACCCCATAAATCTAAGCATGCAGATTGAATCTGCCAAAATTCACTGGCGCACATATCTGCATTGGGTGAATCATGCAAGATTCGATACAGTTCGTGGTCCTTGGCAATCTTTTTTTCAGTGTCGTATAGGTGAAGTGGCAATGTTGAAATAGTTTCAGCGCGTAGTTTTACACATGCCCAAACTGCCGATAACTTCAGGGATGTTTCAGGGCTGACCACCGCACCACCAGAAGACATGTAACTATCTACCGGATAGGAAGCATCCCCTTTCTTTAATTGAGTTTTTCCAGTCAATCGTGACCAGAAGCGAGACCAGAATCCCGTGTCTTGTAAGTCGCTCATGCTATCACGATGTCCTCTAAATATCCGTCAATGTCATAGTTGACTGTTTCATCTTTAAAATTGGAAACACCACAGGCCATTGCTAGGGCCACGATAGGGTCAATTCGGTTAGTGGCTTTTGATTTATCCAGTTTTCGACCGCCTGCTGGATCCTTAACCACTACAGCATTTGCTGCTGCAAGCTCCAAAACAGGGTTGTCGTTATGCACAATCCTGGCATTTAACAGTTCAGCTTCTAATGTATCTAACGCTGGAGACATGTCTTTAAATCCCTGTCCAAATGGGACTAGTGGCAACTCTAAGCCTATTAGGTCGCACTCCTTCTTAAACACATCAATACGCCATCTATCAAATGCAATCGAATGAAGTATTTTTAACTCAGATGCTATTTCACCAATCATTTGTGCCACAAAACCATAATCTACAGTTGCGCCTGGCGTGGTGAACATGTGCCCTTGTTTCACAAACAGGTCGTACGGCACACGGTCACGTTTTGCTCTGTCATCTAGTCCAATACTTGGAGTCCAGATATACGGGTAAACATAAAACTTGTTGTCTTTTTTTCCTAAAAACACGCAAGCAGTCAAGTCGGTACGAGCCGACAAATCCAGTCCTGCCCATACTTCATCACACTCATAAATTGGCGGTAATTCATCAAGGCATGTATCCCAAGTCTGTTTGGCAATAAACGGTGACACGGTGGAAACACGCTGATTCAAGTTTAGGTTTCGGAAAGTGTTTTCAGCACTCGGCATCCGACTGGCCTTTTCTGCTAATTTTTGCATATCAGGCTCCGACCTAAACTTGCCCAATGCTGGATTGGATAGCTTCCATGAGTTCTTATCTAAAATATCGCTATCCATTGGTGTGGTGTATAGGTGGCACACTGTCTTTGGATCTTCACCCTTTAGCGCATCATCAATCCAGATACTCAGCAGGTCTGCATCAGTGGCAGCCTGCGTACTAATCACCATCAAGAGTGGTGCTTCATGTGCGCCCTGAGCTGTCACCACCGCATCAACAAATTCATCTTGCGGCCCTTTTACCTGTCCCGTTTCATCAAGAATTGCCAAAATAGGCGATAGACCGTGTGTTGTTTTTCCTTCTGCTGATAACGCCCTGAACTCGACGTTTTTCGCCAAGCCTACGAGCGTTTTTGTCGATGGAATGATATGAACCAAGTCTTGCAAGTCTTCATTCAGATTAATCATCTTCACGGCCAGTTTGAAAACAATGGCTGCCTGATCTCGCGACAATGCGCCACTGACGATCTGGCTGTTCTGCTTTGCTTCTGGGCCAATCAAGTGAGCTAAAAGGATGCCTGCGATTAAAGCGGTTTTACCATTCTTTCGTGCGATGCTCAAAATTGCTGTGTGTGTTCCATGCGGATTGTCATAAACATCCAAAATAAATTTCTTTTGAAAATCCTCAAGAATGATCGGCTGACCAACATGCGCACCCTCTGGTGCTTTGCAGTATCTTTCGATAAATGCAATTACTCGTTCACCGCGTGTCATACATTCCACCTATAAGACGATAGGCATTAAAAAAATCAGCTCGGTCGAGCCAGTAAATCATCTGATTCTTTGGTTTTTTCAGCAGTCTGTCTGCCTTTCGCTGCTGCTGAGTTTTTCCCGCGTTGCTTGTCTGACTCACCAACCGTTGCCACTGCATGAACTTGAATATGTTTTGACAGTGCGATTGATCTGCGACTAAGCGTTTCCAGTAGCGAATGCTTAGGGTTTAGAACAACCGTCCCACGATCATTGGTTAGCGTGTCACCCTCCTCAAGAATCTCTTGCTGGATGCGCTCAATGTCTGCCTGACAGCGAGCTAGGTTTGCTGCATGTTGCAGGTCTACCGTGTTCCAACTTTCCTTTACGCGCGCGCGCACAAGTGCATACCAAAACGGCATGTCAATATCTCGAAGTTGAACGTGTCCTGGTGGTGCAATATCCTGATCATCTACTAATTGCGTTTTGACATGAGTGCTGTCTGACCGCTTTCTTCCCGCCATGTGTTCCAGCCTTTAAAATCCCAATAGAACTAAAAGTGAGTTTCGGGGGCGGTTCCTAAAGGCAAAACTCCTGAAGAATACCCATCCCCCACCATCTAATTGATTTTGTTCTATTTATTCCAGTGATGATTAGGATCAAGCGGAATACCACGCTCATCACAACCAATGATTACTTCACGCTTTTCTTGTCTCTGAATGGTGGAGTCATGATGTAATTTGCACACCGCTTGCCAGTTGCTCTTATCCCAAAACAAAGACTGATCACCCTTATGCGGAATGATGTGATTGACTACGGTTGCAACCACAATCTTATTTTGTTCTTCACACATGACACACAAAGGATGTGACCTTAGATACGACTCTCTGGCCTTGCGCCATCTTGAGTTATATCCACGTTCGCTTGATGTTCGCTTGTCGCTGCGCCATGATGGAGTGTTGCTCATATCACCACCTATTTGCCTTCGGTGTCATTGCCTGCAATTTGGTTTGGAGTCTCGGGAGTTTCATGAATCAAGGTACTCATGTTGGCTTGGCTCGTCCTCGTCGGGATTTAACTGGAGCAACAGCTCCTGTATCTGACTGCTCTGTGTTACCAGCATCTGAATAAGCTGACTGTTCTGCTGCAACACTTGATTATTCTGCTTTACGATCTCGGTTAGTAAGTCGAGCAATTGCTTTTGTGATGGATTCTTTTGAGTTGTCATACATTGCCTTTAGTTTTTGTCTGCGTTGTTCACAACCTTCACATGCCATAGTTATTCCCTCAAATACATCAAATCATCAGGTGTATTCAACCAACACCCATGTTTATTACAAAATGCATGAATGTCATTCAAATACTCGGTGAACTGATCGATCGTTGCATCCGTTGTGCTAATCAATTCATTCAAGCCATCTGCCACTTGTTGGTATTGCGGGTGCTTTTGATCTTTCAAAACCTTGACTGCTGCAAACGTCTTTCTGTATTGACCCACATCATCACGATGATAAATACGTGCTAGGAATTGCTTCTTGAAAAATAAATGCTCTGTGTCTTTATCGGTGCCCTGATGTTTTGCCCACTGCGACACCCATAGCCAATAAAGTCTGTTCTGCGCCTTGCTTCGATCTTCTTGCTTTTGATCTATCCGAACAACTAAAGGCTTGCCATCACTTAACGCATTCGCATGATGTCTATGCATGTAGGCAATTGCTTTACCCACTTCTTCAAACGACTTAATGACGAATGTTGCAGGTTCGAGTTTAAAAGTATTCTTCATCCCTTTTACCCACCATCAACTCAGTCTTGACTAGCCATTGTTCGAATAGCTTTTCACTTTCTGCCCGATTACCCAACTCAAACCGATCAAACGCAGCATGGCATTTAAAGCAAAGGGGAATTACAAATAGGTCAGAACTTTTGATTCCCCTGCCTTTACCATGCTTTGCTGAATTACTGTGAGCAGCTTGTGAATTAGGATTACCGCACCTTACACACGGAAGCTTTCTGATCTCAGCCAGCCGCTTAGGACTTCGCATTGAGCTGCTTCTCTATGCTTGCAATCTGTTTGCCAATCTTTCTTAACTCACCAATACAGTCTTGTTTAAATGCATGGCTTGAAAAGAGATGGTTGTAATTCATTAACCGCGCTTGGTTTGCTTTAAGTATTTCTAAGTTTTTATATGCTTCTACACGATCAACCATGACCACCACCAATAAGAAAAGAAAAACCCCACTCAGTTATTTAGTTGAGCAGGGTTATGTGCCGTAATACGTTCAGCAAAATGCCACCGAAGTGGCGGGGTTACTTTTTCAATTTGCCACACTTACGGCATTCAATTTGCACAAAAATATCTGATTCGTACTCATATTCGTGAACGCAGAACAATTGTTTCAATAATCTAAGCATATTGATCTCTTGAATATTAGTGCGCCATGTAGGACTTGAACCTACGACCCAAAACGGCTCTTACCAACTGAGCTAATGGCGCAAAAAAAGGACGTGGTGATCAGCCACATCCTTGCCTTAGATTACGATATTGATCAACTCGGCAACTGATCTACCGCTACTCAACACGACAAACATCTCAAAGTTAGCTATTGATTTGCTTTGTGTCTTTCAATTCCATTGGTCGGGGAGTCACCCACAATTTGAGGCTCTGAGGCTAACTCAATGTGTGACGAAATCACATTGGATTCAAACCGATTTATACGGCTGGTTTCTGCATCCCACCGTTTGCGCTTATAGCTGAGCAAATTGCACAGCGTCACAAATCCAAGTTCTTTTAAAGCTAACAGTCTTTCATGAGTCGATCCTCAATTGATCACTTGTGTATGTCACAAGCACCTTTATAAAATTTTAGACAACAAAAAAGCCCACATTTCTGTGAGCCTATTGTCTACAATTCCAAACCTTGACTGCAAAATTCACGACTTCACGCTCATTTTCCCAATCCAATTGATTGTATTCATCTTCCAGTGGATGTGGCCATGGTCCAATATCACTACTTGGAGAAGATGCACCACATTCATGACAGCTTGCTTGTGCACTCCATTGAGTTTGTTTTTCTCCACAAACCTCGAAATTCATGATCTTAGAATCAATAACAATAAACTGCTCTGAACCTTCACCACACCAAGGACAAGGTAAAGCTTTTACATCAGGACGCATATTGTTTTCTTGATCAGAATGCCAACGATTTTCCATGTAAGCCCCATGAGTATTCAGACAAAAAAATACCCACGAGATGGAGTCAGTGGGTATGGAAACTGCAAAACGGTAGTGAATTACTATAACTTCGTCCACTGTAACAGAAATATGCCATATCGTGGCATGCCAGTCAAACACTATTCGATTCTTAATCTTTTATCATGACCTGAAACATAGAAAGCACCACAGCTCACCATGCTTCTTAAACAGTTA
This sequence comes from Acinetobacter wuhouensis, assembly GCF_001696605.3. NCBI lineage: Bacteria > Pseudomonadati > Pseudomonadota > Gammaproteobacteria > Moraxellales > Moraxellaceae > Acinetobacter > Acinetobacter wuhouensis. The sequence continues at coordinate 2,046,307 of NZ_CP031716.1, forward strand.
CGCCCCAACTTAAACTCTATTTCCATTCTTCGGTCAGATAGATTACGCATATTTTTTTCAATAAACAGCATAACTGCACGCTTAGCAGATTCACAAACTCTTGATGTTTTCTTAAAATCCACAATCCACTTGCGCACTTCTTCAGCTTCAAAATCACTTATTTCACAAATGATCTGGTCTTTCCGCAATGCTACACCTTTATTATTTTCACATATCATCCAGTAAATTTGATTCACACCAAGACTATCAGGCTCATTGCCGCTTTTCATGCGATTGATTAAAACGTATGCGCCATACTGTTTAAACCAATCCTCGGCTGTAAACTTGCTCCAATCCATCGTTTCAATTCTCACCGCTGCATTCATAATTGACCCTTATTTCCCAAATACACCCAAAATCATCATCGTGAAAAGAAATGCAACCAACACGATCATTTCGTTTCTATCCATCATCCCATCCCCCAAATCAACATACCCGCATCACGCTGCTCTTGATTCGTTCGACCTTGCCAGCCAGTAATGCGATTAAATTCTTCTGAATTCTTTTTGGTTTTGGTTGGTCTTACCAGCACCACTGCCAAACCCAATGATTCAGCCATTTCAGAAAGTAAAATACCTGTCGCATGATTCAAACCAACACGACGTGATATTTGCTCACTAACTTGTCTCGAATGATTCCCGCCTGTTCTAAAGTTAGCCTTCTTGTTATGCCACCCTGCCTCGATCACCACTTTCTTAATCTGATCTTGGTGACTGCGAAATAACTCAACAGTTTCAGCAAAGGTCAAATTCTTCAGCTCAAATGACTGTCCTAAGATGGCCACCCCTGATTTTTCTAAGTCTGGATCAATGCCGATGATGAGGGGTTTAGGAATTTGCATTTAACCCCCAATCAATTTGGTTAATGGCTCTTTGAACCACCAAGCTAAAAGCAAGATAATCAAACAGACGTATGAAATGGATTCGCTATTCATGCTCACCTCGCAAAGCTTTCTGAATCTCATAAGCCATACTTGGCCGCATGGTTGTGTACTCATCATCAATCAATTTTTGAAGCAAAGCTTTTAGATCCTTGTCTTCGCCTTGATAAGTTTTAATGCTTTGAGCTTGATTTGAATTCCATTCTTCAAGCCGATCAATCTCAGCCTGTCTTGATCTCTGACCCATCGAAAATGCTTCAAGTCTTGTGCAATTTCTTGAATGTTGATTTTTCTTGCAATATTCATCAAAAGTCATTTGTTTATCCATGACGTTCCGCCTCCAAGATTGCTTGAGGAATCCCCATCTTTTCAAAATAAAAAACTATTGGCTCTTGTATGAATTTAACCAACCCAAAACGAACTAAATGACGCACTTGGGAGCAATCCCTAATAACCTGAACATCTCGATAGTGAGCAAGCAAATCACGCCAAGCCTCTAGCGACATTGATCGCTTGTTGTGATTGCATGCTGTGCAAGCTGGTACAAGATTCTCAATAACATCATTTTCAGGTTTAGATGGCTTACCAGTTTCAATGTCACGTACGACCGCAATCAAATGATCCGCATGCCATTTATCACCAAGCAATTCGCCACAATAAGCACAATGACCGCCAAATTTTTGCTTTAATTCAGCACGTTGAATTTTGGTTAATTTCATAACTCCATCACCTTCAATTTTCTCATGGCTTAACTCTGCATAAGCTGCAAGTTCTTCCGCCTCAGATCGTCCGTAATAGTGGTGTTCAATGGCGGTGCGGAGGTCGTTAATTGAAATAAAAACATCAAAACTAAAAACATCAGTTTCAAACCAATTTTGATCATATGGATTCCACATCTCACAATCTTTATATCTAATGTTTTTGAAATAATTAGGTGTTAAGTTGGTATGACTTGCCTCCTCAGGCGCACCCTCCACAATCGCCTTTGCCTTTTCAATGCCACCCACTTGCTCGATTAGGTTGTTTGTAGTTGTGGTCATGCCGCTACTCCTTGCGTTCTAAGCAACTTTGCTTGTTTGAAATACAGATAGTCAGATACATTGTTAAAAGCCGTTTCTACACGAAGCAGCGCATCACTACGCACACGCTCAAAACCTAGCGGAACTTCTTGCTCAAGAGCAATGTTTAATTCATCGTTAATGCCTTTCCAACGCGTTTTAATTCCTGCACCACGATCCACTTTTAAATCACAACCAAAACGGAATTGCTCAAAACTCATTTTTTGGCATTTGGAACTGCGTTGGCACTGTTAAAACTTCATCTTTTTCGACTGAGTAATAATGTGAATCCACACCTAAAAACCACTCTTGCTCAAGCGGAATCAATAGGTTTTTAAGACAGATAATCAGATCACCGTGATATACGTCATAAACCACGTGCTTAGGCGTAAGCTCTTTATCAGCCAAGTCATTTTCTTCACGCCATGTATCAATGCTGTCGTTCACTTCATCAATATTGAAAGTCATTTCGAGCACATGAGTTTGATTAGCCTGTGATTGATACAGGTTTCCGATTTTGTTCGGGTTATATTTCTTATTGCGCTTTTTCATGGTGCACACCCTTTCTCATGGCATGAACGGATTGCGTTTTTAGGACGCTGTAATCGCTGAGGCTTATATCGAATGTAGTAGCAGCTCTTGCATGCAGCTTCATAACAAGTGCTCTTAGTGCCATCTCTTTTTGGCTTTCCTGAGTACGTAAACCAAAACTCACTATCCAATGGCCAGTATTCATCGCATTGAATACAAAGCTTTTCGCGCCCCAATTCGGTTTCGATAAATTTAGGTTTATTTGGTTTCTTCACACCCCACCCCCTACTTGTTCATCCAAAAAACGCACCGCATTCGGCAATGGTTTTTGCTCAGCCCGCAAAGCCGCTTTGTATTTTTCAAAATCATCAAACGGGTCAGGCCAATAATCAGAATCAGATTTCATTTCCAAGTCGTGTTCAGCATGCTCAAACTTGTTTGCTTTCTTAACCTCACCACGAATTGCAATTTGTGCTTGAACAAACGCCTCTTTTGGTGTCATGCCCTGCTCACGCAATCGGTTAGTCATAGTCAAAATCAACTGCTGTTCTTCGTTTAATCCTACTTTTTGTGCCGTGGTTTTTTCCTCAGCGATTTGCTTCATTCCGATCTGCTTTGGTGGCTCATAAAACGTCTGGCTTTTCCCTTGAACTTGAGCTTTCAAAAGGTTGGCGTTATAAATCCCTTTAAATTGATTTTGAGCTTCTTTCATCTGCCCCATGTTGATTAGGTATTCAACTTGGTCAAAAGCGTATTTAGCCAGAGTGGTGATCTTGTTTTTTTTGCGGTTTTTAGTGTATTCACAGACGCGCGCCCAAGCCTCATCAATTGACCACCAAGAACCAGATACACATAACGCTCTGAATTGCGCGATAGTTGGGCAATAAGCCTGTGTGCTTAGTTGGGTTAGTCCGAAGTGGAATTGAGCCTCTGACACACCAACCATCGCACCGATGATGATAGTTTCAACTTGATCAGGAGATACGTTGCCCATCTGGTGAGTAAACAGGTTTCCGTGAATGACGCGCATGGTGTCGATAAGCTGCTGGGCTTGCTGTGGGCCAAAAAAGAAATTAGTCATGCTGCACCTCAATCACATCAATGATGTTGTTTGGCTGCTGCTGATTTCGTTTTGCGTAGTAATCAGCCCATGCTTGTTCACGTTGTTGCTTTGGTTTGGCTTGATTGGTTTGCTTTGGCTCAAATAAGCCTTGGTAGTTTCCAGTGATTGAAGTTTTCAAAGACTCATTGCTGCCATCAAATCCCCATTTCTGGAAATCTTTGTAAATCGCATTTAGGGCATTTTTAGTCAGCTTGGTTTTAGTGGTCGTTGATCGATTAGAAACAAACTGCTCCCAAAGTGAGAAATCACAGATTGGTGAGAATCTTTCTGAGGTCAGTTTAATTACTTCGTCATAAGATAATTTGCGAGCCTTGTCTTTGCGTTCAGCTTCGGCTTTTGCTTTTTGTTGTTTTACAAAGATTGAATAACCGTAAAAATTGGCTTCCAAAGGTTTTTTAGAGCGAAGCGACTTAATTAATAATTCTATAGAAGTAATTCTATAAATTAATTCTATTGTGTCTTTAGTTATGGAAGTGCTGGCGCTTTCATATTGGAAGTGCTGGCGCTTCACTTTTGGAAGTGCTTCACTTTTGGAAGTGGTACTTTCATTTTGGAAGTGCTCAACCAATGAGACCTCATTGATCTGGTACTCATTACCCTTGCGACTGTTCTCGCTAACCAATGTAATAACACCTAAATCAAGCAGCTCTTTGAGACCTCTTCTAACTGTGCCTGTACCCATTTTTTTAGAGCCTTCGAGCTTTCCACCCTGCAACTGTGAATAGCTCACATGGTCGGTTATCTTGTCCTTAAAGCCGTTAATACGATCCTCAAGTTCTGCATAGACATTTTTTGCTGCATCACTTAAAAAAGGTCGCACCTCATATCGGTATAACCGACTAGACATGACATAGCCCTTTTCAAACTTGTCAGCCATTTTTTTACCTTTGTTGAATTGGACAATGTTGTCCTCATGTTTTGGAAGTGCTGTCATGCCGCCACTCCCTTCTCTAACCACTTCGCAATGCGAGTAATTAATTTTTGAGTAAGTTTTACCTGGGTAAATACCTTTTCACCTGATTCAGTTAATCGAGGCGCAGAAGTCACAACATGCACGAGCTTCTGATCTATAGACTTTTGATAAGCTTGAATTTTTGAATATTGATCACGGTAAACAACCTTGTGGTCAATCAAGTATTGAGCAAGTTGGTTTTGACCAATCTTGAGAACTTTTGCAGATTCACGGATACCTAATACATTGGTGCAATCAGCAATGCGGTCTAAGCCTTTTGCTTTTGGTTCAAGCGACTGAACTTTGTGCTCAAGCTCGATTACTTTTTCTGTATAACCAAGTAAGGCTTGGCGAAGGAATGCAGGGTCATCAAGATTTAAAGCAGGCTTTTTAAGTGCATCTTCCATTGCAGTCATGCGGTCAAATACCTGGGCTTGCAACTCGTAGCTGTATGACATTGCCATCAAGCAAGCTTCGCGTTTTGGGAAGCGGTAGCAAGGGCGTTGCTCACCATTTCCAGCAAGATAAGACGAGCGAAATTTTTCGCTGGTCTCTATCCCTAAAACCTTTGGTACTTTTGCCATAAAATCAGCATGGCGAAGCTGAACTGGCTTTTCGTCAAACTTGCGGCTATCGTTGATATAATCAACAAGCTCAAGCGATACCATGGTCACTTGGTCTGTGTTATTATCATTTTGAATTTGTGCTAACATATTCACTGTTCATTTCCCTCTAGGTTTTGAATATCAAGCTCAGTAGTTACCGCTACTGGGCTTTCTTTATTTGTGGACGATGTATTCACCGTATTTGTGGTACTACCAAACGCTCTACTGAGATACTCATGTTGTTTCTTGAACTTCAGGAGCTTCTCAATGGCTGCATCCCGAATCCATTCCGAGCGTTTTATGTCGTCCATTGCTGCCAGTGCATCAATCGCCTGCAATGCTTCATGTGTCATGCGGACTGATGTTGAGTCAGTCTTTTTCCCATGCACATCAAGAAAACCTAAATCTAGTGCTTCTTGCATATCGTCTACCCCCATTTGCCCACCTATGCGCTTAGCTTTCCAAGTTTGGCTTTTAACTTCCCTTTGGTTGATATTTCAAAAACCGCCTGTGTGCTTAACGGGATGCCTTTGCGCCAATAATTAATCACAGATCGATCTCGACCAAGGATTCGAGCGAGATCAGCGTCACTTTTGGCTTTATAGAAAGTTCGCAAGTCATCTACGGTCATGTTTATTTACCTAAACTACGATGTTTAGTTTATTGAACAATAAGTTTAGGAATATGTCAATTTTTTTGTTTAGTATTTTAAACAAATGTAAGGTTTTACTATTATGCAAACGACATCAGATAGAATTAACCAGCGTATGAGGGACTTGGGTCTGCAACACAAGGATTTGGTTGCTGCCACTGGAGCGAGCAAAGGGACTGTTACCAACTGGATTAATGGGGTAAATAACCCAACTGGAAAGAGATTGGTTCAACTCGCTCAGGCGTTAAAAACTACCTCTAGTTGGTTATTAACTGGAAATTCAACCCCTGAATTTACACAAGTCGAACCTTGGGATAGCAACACGCCTCTTGATGATGACGAGATTGAAATTCCATTCTTTAAGGATTTCTCTTTTGCTTGTGGTGGTGGCTCTATTGGCGAGGCTATTGCTAATGAAACACGCAAATTGCGAATGTCTAAAGCAACGCTGCGAAACTTATCCATCATGAAAGAGAATGCCGTGGCAGCGACTGCAATCGGCGATTCAATGAGTCCAACTATTAAAGATGGCGATACAATCCATGTTGATCTTGGAAGAAAAAATATAAAAGATGGAAAAATTTTCGCTATTTGTATTGGTGGGCTTTTCTACTGCAAACGACTCTACAACTTGCCTTTGGGTGGGGTTCGTATCGTTTCTGACAACTCTGTAGAATTTCCAGAAATACAGTTAAGCGCCCAAGAAATAATTGATCAGCAATTAGAAGTTATCGGCTGGGTTTGGCAAATATCTAGCTTAGAAAGTTGGTAATCACTCACAAAATACAGCCTGACTATATGTCAGGTTTTTTATTGTCTAAAAATTGGTGTTCATAAAAATAATAAAAAAAGTTCATTTTACTAAACAAAAGCATTGACTCATTTTGTTTAGTTTACTAAACTAAACCTCGTAAACACAAAAAAGCCCAGCTACTTTCGACAGACACTGGGCTTCAACACAACGAGGTCATTATGACAACTAAATCCAATTTTCTCAAGTCTGCATTCATTGCAGCATCAATCAGCGCGGGGATAGCAGTAGCTTACGCTTTCCAGCCTGCCAAAGTGGCTGATGATAATCCTCAAGTGGTTATCACTGCTCAAAAATATGAAGTGCTTAAACGTACTTGCCATGAAACCTGTGTCGCTACTGTCAAAGCTAATGATTACAGCATTTATGTTGAGTATGCCTTGGACGATGCTTCAGTCGAGTTTCTGGACATTCTGAACGTGGTGCATTCCGATGAGACTGTGAATGCTTATATCGACCAGTATGAAATTCAAAAGATTAATGCTGCGATTGCTGGAGCTAAATAATGAACACTCAAACCAAACCTGAGTTGTTCGCGCCCTGCTTTCCTTTTGCTATTGATAAGAAATCAATTGAAGTTGAACACGATGTTGTGACGTTTAGTTTCACGTTTGGAATGTATTCAATTGATTGTGAAATCAAAGGTGAACAGCTCACTGATATGGCTTATTTAGAGCCTCAGTCAAACCCGCAAAACGGCTATGAAGTTGAATATACAAAATTCGAAGTTGATAGCAGAACACTTGCTGTTGTAACTCGCTCTGACTTTGAAGAAACAAAAATGAGTGTTGAGTTCATACTGACTGAATCTCAGGTTTATGAGTTGAATGAATGGCTTGAAGCGGATGCGGTTGAAAAATTTGAAATGGCACAAGGATAAGAATATGAATGCAAAATTTGAATTAGAAATCGCGGATCAAAACATTGTTGTATCTGCATTTCGCACACCAGGCGGCACTGCTGAATTGTTCGAGCGCATTGCTCAAGAAGCGCGTTCACATGTGCCTGATGTGACCACTAAAAAAGGACGAGATCAGATTGGCTCGCTCGCTCTAAAAATTAGTAAATCCAAGACATTTATTGAGAAGTGTGGCAAGGAATTGGTTGCTGAGCAAAAGGCTCAAATCAAGCTTATTGATGATGACCGCATTGCGACTGTTAAAAAGTTTGATGAACTTCGGAATGAAATCTTGGCGCCTCGCGATGCTTGGGAGCAAGCTGAAAAGGATCGCGTGGCGAAGCATAAAGAAGCTGTTCAATTTATTAAAGATCACGCACCTGAAGCTGATGCTACTTCGTTAAAGTTAAAAGGCGATATTGAGTTTTTGGAAAACCTTGAGATTGGTTCGCAGTATGAGGAATTCGAAGAACAAGCCAAGCTTGCCAAATTTGAAACACTGGAAGCACTGCGCAAAGCATTAGCCGACCGTGAAAAGCTTGAAGCCGAACAAGCGGAACTTGAACGCTTACGACAAGCTGAAATTGATCGTCAACAGAAAGAGCGTGAAGAAGCTATTGCTCGTGAGGCTACTGAAAAAGCTCAACGTGAAGCAGAAGCAAAAGCACGTTTTGAAGCTGAGCGTGTGGAGCGTGAAAAGCTTGAAGCAGAACAGCGCGAATCTCAATTAAAGATTGAAAAAGAACAGGCTGAATTACGTGAGCAACAATTGAAGCAACAAGCTATTGAGCGTGAAAAGCAAGCTGAAATTGATCGTCAAAAAGCTGTTGAAGCTGAGCGTTTGCGTATTGAGCGTGAAGCGGAAGCAAAAGCAGAAGCTGAGCGAAAAGCCGAAGAAGCGCGTAAAGCTAATATTGAACACATGCGCTCAATCAATTGTGAAGCAGTAAAAGCTCTTTGCTTTGAGATTCCAAGTCTTACAGAAGAAATGGCGAAAGATGTGATTCGTGCGATTGCGAAAAACTCTGTGCCTAACGTGTCTATTAAATATTAAAAAATTGGCGGTCTAACCGCCTTGGAGATGAATATGAATGCTGTAGCTCAAGTGGAAAATCAATTGGGTGTATCGCTTAAAGATTACGATGTTGATCAAGCTATGTGGTCTGCCCTGACTTCATCAATCTTTCCTGGCGCGAAACCTGAATCAATCGTTATGGCGGTTGAATATGCGAAAGCGCGTAATCTCGACATCATGAAAAAGCCTTGCCACATCGTCCCAATGAATGTGAAGGATTCTAAAACAGGAAACACCGAATGGCGTGACATTATCATGCCATCCATTGCAGAACATCGAATTACAGCTTCTCGCTCTAACAGTTATGCAGGAATTGAGGCTCCAGTATTTGGTCCAATGATTGATATTAATTTTGGTGGCGTTTCTCACACTGTTCCTGAATTCTGTACCGTAACTGTTTATCGAATGATTCATGGTGAAAAGGTTGCTTTTGCTCACACTGAATATTTTGAAGAAGCATGCGCAACTGTAAAAGGTGGTGGCTTAAATTCAATGTGGACAAAGCGTAAGCGTGGTCAGTTATCAAAATGTGCTGAAGCAGGCGCTCTCCGTAAAGCATTTCCTGAAGAAATTGGTGATGAGTACACCAAAGAGGAAATGGAGGGAAAAATTATCACTGTAGGCAATGATGTTTCTGATGAAAATAAGATTGCAACAGATTCTCGCCCTACCCTAAACGACGCACAAATTGAAAAAGCCATTACTAAAATCAAAGCAGGTCAAGGTGATTTAGAGTCACTAAAGGCTCATTACAACATCACTAGTGAACAAGAGCATTATGTTCGCGCTCAAACCGAGGTGCTTGATCATGATTCAGTTTAGAGCCTCAGGTGTGGGTAAGCTTATGTCTTACCCTGAAAAAGACACTTTGTCTGAGGGTGCGCTCTCCCATATTTATGAAATGGAAAAGCAAATAATGTTGGGGTGGAAACCTAATCTTAATACGCTTGAAATTGAAAAAGGTCGTGCTGTAGAAGATCAAACAATTGCTTTATACAACCAAGTTTCAGGCAACTTTTATGTCAAGAATAAGGTTCGTAAAACTTCTGATCTATTCACTGGTGAGTGCGATATTTGCGAGGATGAAGAAGATTTAATTTTAGATGTTAAGTCGTCTTACTCAAAAGACACCTTTCCCTTAACTATAAAAGAAGGTCAAAAAAAGCTGTATGAATGGCAATTAGACACATACATGCACCTTTGGGATAAGGGGAATTCAGGCTTGGTTTTTGGATTGGTAGACACTCCAAGTCATCTAATTAAAAAACATGAACCAGAAGATTGGCACATTGTTGGGCATATCACCCCTGAGCTTCGAATCACAACATTATTCCGTAAGCGAGATGCAAAGCGTGAAAAGCAATTGATAAATAAAACTCGTGTTGCTCAAGACATGCTTTGTGAATTGCTTGATAAACGGGGGTTTAAGTGGGAGCAAGCAGCATAATCCTATTCCAATAAAAGAATAGGCTCAAATTTAACGGTAATTATTTATTTTAATAGAATTATGGTGGTTGTGATGGAAATTAATCAATTAAAACCTGCTGAAATTATTCGCGATGAGATGGGAACTTGGTCACACCCTACTTACCTTGCTTACTTAGATAAATATCATTCGGATGACGAAGTCATCTCATCAGAAGCATGGGGAGCAATGCTGGATCATTTCAATATTGAGACAGTTATCTTTTATTTAGAAAGCTCTGTGTCTTCTGATGATTGGGAAATCATGATGGACAATTGCGATATTACAAAATGGGATCCGATTGCACCAAATGGATTTTTCTTAATTGATATTAACTTTAGTGAAGATGATGCATACGCGCTTTTCGCACGTGAAATTCGTAAAAAAAGTGAGGTTGCGTGATGGATATTAAAGGAATGCCAACATTGGCAGAGAAACAATCATTTTGGGCTGAGCAATTACCAAATTTCGAAGCAAAATATTGGTTGACAGACCGTGCTGAAGTCCTTGTTTTTGATATGGAGCAAGGTAACTATGTTGTAAAAGATGGTCTTGATCCGATTTATAAAGATGATGCAAATGACACTTTTCACCGTGTGAATACTGGTTGGGCGATGTGGTTAAAAGCTATTAGTTTTTCTAAAGCCCAAGCCATCCCGGAAGGTTTTGTTTTGGTGCCTAAAAACGAACTAACAACAACATATTATTGGGATGGCGCTGAGTATGTAGTGAGCTGTGTTTCTGAATATGAAATGGATTTAGAAAAAGGTGAAATTGCAGAATTAGAAAAGTGGGAGCAAACCAAATCAACTAAAGCATTTTTTGCAAACATATATTCGGATGAAGATAACTTCGAAATTGTGGAATTTGATTCAATTGAGGCTGCTGAATTAGCTGTTAGAGAAAACAAAGCAATGATCGAAGCACAGGAGCAAAGTCATGACAATTCAAACTGAGGAAATCGAACTTAAACAAACCTGTGGTGAATCACCTGAACAATACGATGCTTTTTATAAGGGCAAACAGGTTGGTTATCTCCGCTTAAGACATGGCGAGTTTAGAGTTGATTATCCTGATTGTGGTGATGAGACAATTTTCTATTCAGAAGAAATGCAAGGCGATGGAAAATTTAAAGATGATGAGCGTGATGAATTTCTTTTAAAAGCCAAGCAAGCGATTGTGAAAAGATTGAAAGAAGAAAAGGAGGAAGGTTGATGGGAGTTATCAAAGAGCGTGACGATGATCTACTTCAGGCTATTTTTGATGAGATGCAATATCTTAAGCGAGTGTTACTCACTAAAAATGAACGTCGAATTGGTCGTGCTGAGTTTGCAAAATTATTAAATATTGAGCCTGAAACGCTGGATGCACGAATTAGAGAAGGTCGCTACACTAAGCCATATAAAGATGGTAGGAAAAGCTATTGGTTAAACTCCTATGTTCAATCTGTAATACTTGATGTAGACTCAAATTATAAAGCCACCTCATAGGTGGCTTATTTATTTAGCAATAATTTTTGCGAGTAACATTGTGAGTAACAAGAATAAAAACAAGATGATTTGATTAATAAAAATACTACTTATTCGTCTATAATATCAGCGAAATTAGCACTTAAAACTTTAGCTAAATCACTTGGATTTACACCTATATCTAGCCCTCTTTTTCCGCCACTTACATACACTTTATTTAGCACTTTTGCACTTTCACAAATAACTGTTTTTAAACGCTTTTTCTGTCCTACTGGACTAATACCACCGACCAAATAACCTGTTAAACGTTCAGCATCTTTAGGATCTGCCATGTGCAATTTTTTACATCCAAAAGCACTGGCAACTTTCTTTAAATTGAGCTGATGATTAACGGGTAATACCGCAACAAAATAATTTTTATCGTCAGTGACCATCAAGGTTTTAAACACTTCTTCAACATCTAAACCCAATTTTTCTGCGGCTTCCAAACCAAAACTTTTTGCATTCACATCATGTTCATATTCATGAATAGAAAATTCAATTTTATTAGATTTTAAAACTTTACAAGCAGGTGTCATGATAGATAGCAAAATGATTAACTCTAGAATGGATAAAATTATAGGACGATTCGCACAAATTTAAAAATAACTTTGCTTATTTTTAATCCTGAAAATTAAATCTTGTCAAACAAACAATTATTTGCTTAAAATCCATTCAAATAGCTAATTTTAATAGAACAATGCCATCCATTTACCAGTTAAAACCTGCATTTCAAAACTTATTACGCCCCTTTGTGCAAAAGCTATTTAATGCAGGAGTCACAGCGAATCAAATCACCCTTTTGGCGATGTTCATTTCTATTGCAATCGCCATTTTTATTTATGTCTATTTTCTTGATATTGCACCGAATGTATGGCTATTGATCTTTCCTGTATGGATGCTGGTTCGGATGGCATTTAACGCGATTGATGGCATGCTCGCGCGTGAGTTCAAACAACAATCCAATTTAGGCGCATTTTACAATGAATTGTGTGATGTGATTTCCGACACAGCACTCTATATCTGTTTAGCCGTGTTTAGCTTTATCAGTACACCGCTCTTACTCTTGATTGCTTTTTTAGCGATTTTAAGTGAATACACAGGTGTAATGGCACCACTGATTGGTCAAGAACGTCGCTACGATGGACCAATGGGAAAAAGTGACCGCGCATTTTGGTTAAGTTTAATCACTGTAATTATCGTGATATTTCCTATATTCAGTACAAATCTGCAACTGCTCGGTTGGATTTGTAACGGCATACTCTGCCTTATCGGATTATTACTTATTTTGACAATTTATAACCGCATTAAAAACAGTTTGAAATCGACCACTTCGTCAGTTTAATTCTTAAAAATTTAGGGTATTTAACAATGTATAACAACAGTCACCACACATTCACCACGCATGATAATACTGAGATTTTTTATCAACATTGGAAAACAGCGTCTGTTTCTGAGTCTAAAAAAGCCATCATTTTATTCCATCGTGGTCATGAACATTCTGATCGTATGGCACATTTGGTCAATGAGCTGAATTTACCAGAATTCGACTTTTTTGCATGGGATGCACGTGGTCACGGTAATACTGCTGGCGAACGTGGTGATGCGCCGAGTTTTTCAGCATGTGTCAAAGACATTCAATACTTCGTACAACATATTGAACAAAATTATGGCATTGAAGCTCAAAATATTGCTGTGGTTGCTCAAAGTGTTGGTGCGGTTCTAGCAGCCACTTGGGTGCATGATTATGCTCCTAAAATCCGTGCATTGTGCCTCGCCTCGCCTGCTTTTGACATTAAACTTTATGTGCCTTTTGCTGAACCAAGTTTAAGAGTTATGGAAAAAATTCGTGGCAATTTCTTCATTCAAAGTTATGTCAAAGCCAAAATGCTGACTCATGATGAAGAACGTGCAACAAGCTATGATACAGATCCAAAAATTGCCAAAGCGATTTCTGTGCGTATGTTGCTTGGTTTATATGATGCCTCTAAACGTATTGTGGCAGACTCGCAAAATATCTTTGTACCGACTCAAGTGCTGTGTTCTGGTTCAGACTTTGTGGTTTTCCAAAAACCACAACGAGAGTTCTATCAAAAACTTCCACATCCTAAAAAAGAGTTTCATGTCTTAGATGGTTTCTTCCATGACACTTTAGGCGAAAAAGATCGCTATATTGCCACTGAAAAAATCCGTCGTTTTATCCAACAATGTTTTGCTGTGGAATATCAAGCACCCGATGTTTTAAATGCCGATAAAATTGGTGTCAGTTGTGCCATTGCAGAAGATCTCAGTTCACCATTACCGAATAAATCAATTAAAAATATCTTTTGGGAAATGACTAAAAAGAATTTGAAAATTGGTAGTCATTTATCTACAGGCTTAAAAATTGGTGAAGATACAGGCTATGACTCAGGCAGTACCTTAGACTTTGTTTATCGCAATCAAACAGAAAGTGGCAATCCGATTGGTAAAATCATTGACCGTCAATATTTGAATGCGATTGGTTGGCGCGGTATTCGAGTTCGTAAACAGAACATTGAACATCTATTGCAAAAATACGCTGAGATCCTTGTTAAAAAGCGTAAGCCTTTAAGAATTATGGATATTGCTTCTGGTCATGGTCGTTATATTTTAGATGCTGTTGCGCAATTACCAAAACACCCTGATTCTATTTTACTAAGAGATTATAGTGAGATCAATGTGCAAGCGGGTCAGCAAATGATTGCAGATCGTGGTTTAGCTGAGATTGCTGAATTTATCAAAGCAGATGCATTTGATACGCAATCTTTGGCTTCGGTAAAACCAAAACCATCACTGGCTGTCGTTTCAGGTTTATATGAATTATTTAGTGATAATGATTTGCTTCGTCAATCATTAGAGGGTTTAAGTAAGGCAATTTTGAAAGATGGCTATCTGATCTATACCGGTCAAATTTGGCATCCACAACAAGAGTTTATTGCTCGTGCGCTTACCTCACACCGTGAAGGTGATGCTTGGGTCATGCGTTTACGCTCTCAAGCTGAAATGGATGCTTTGGTTGAGGCCGCAGGCTTTAAAAAAGTTGATCAATGTATCGATGAATTTGGAATATTTACTGTTTCTGTTGCGCAAAAGCTGTAAAGTGACATAAAGGTAGAGGTTTAAATGATTAACCATCTACCTTTCTAAAATGATTCAACTTTTATAAATTAAAATAATAAGTCATGGAATATGTATGCAGACACTCGATAAAGAAAAAGGCACTTGGAAATGGGGAATTCTCTGCTTAGTATTCCTCGCGCCATTCTTCTTCCTGACTTATGGTTTTGCCAACCATTATGCGTCAGGTTTGAGTCATGTACCCAGTATCGTATTTGACTGGGAAAAGCATATTCCGCTGTGGGCTTGGACGATTGTACCTTATTGGTCAATTGACCTATTTTACGGGCTTTCATTATTAATCTGTTGGAATAAATTTGAACTTCGGCAACAAGCTTCACGCCTACTTCTCGCACAAATTATTAGTATTACGTGCTTTCTCTTATTTCCTCTAAAATTCAGTTTTGACCGACCAGCTTTGGATGGATTCTTTGGCTTATGGTTCGATGTACTCATGGGCTTCGATAAACCCTTTAACCAAATGCCTTCTTTACACATTGTTCTTCTAGTCATTCTTTGGGATTTTTATCGCAGACATGTACAAGGTACTTGGAAATACCTCGTTGATCTATGGTGTTTTTTAATCGGTATATCCGTACTGACCACATGGCAACACCATTTTATAGATGTTCCGACAGGTATTTTAGTTGGTGCGATCTGTCTATGGTTATTCCCTGTTTCAGCCAAATCACCATTCAAAAAAGATGGTGTCCAGTTCTTAACATCTAAGCATTTAAAACTGGGAAGTTACTATATGTGTGGTGTGGTCATTTTCGGGATTTTGGCTTATGAGTTCAAACCTTGGGGACTGTGGTTGATTTATCCTGCTGTAAGTTTATTTATCGTGGCGCATAGTTATAGCCTTGTTCGTCCTCATTTTATGCAAAAACAAAGTGATGGCAATATGACCATTGCGGCAAAAATCCTTTTAGCGCCTTATCTTATATTTGCATGGTTGAATAGTCGCATCTGGACGAGAAAGCATCCTGAAGATTCATTTATTATCGAAATTGAAAATAAACAGATTTATATCGGGCGTATTCCTAACTTAAACGATACTCAACAATATCAAGCCATCTTTGACTGTGTTGCGGAACTGCCTTTAAAACATGATTCAGTAACGCATAAAAGTGAATATCAGCAATATCTCAGCTTGGATTTAATTCCATTGCAAGCCAATCAGCTTCAATATGCTGTGGAATATTTCAATGTGCAATTGAACGAATTAAATCACACAGATTCTAAAATTTTAGTCTGTTGTGCTTTAGGCTATTCACGCAGTAGCGCTTTGCTTGCCGCATGGTTAATACAGCAAAAGCATGTTGAAAATGTCCAAGAAGCCGTTGAGTTGATACAAAAAGCACGTCCGTGGGTGGTATTAAAAGAGCCACAAATTGAGGAATTACAAATTTACCAACTCAAACTCAAAGGTTTAGCGCCATGAAGATGAACTTCTTTGTGGTGGCTAAATTATTATCGTCTACCACAGCTTTATTATTTTCAGGCTATCTGGCTTTTGCGCTTTCAATAATTGCGATTTTACTTAAAGGTTGGCAATCCATTGAATTTTGGATATTCATTGTCATTACGTTGTTATTATCTTTTACACACCACTATATTTCCTTCCGTGTGAAATTCGATGCTCAACTCCTTGAAATGATGGCACAAGAATCAAAAATCGAAAGCATTGAAAACTTAACCCAACAATTTGACCAAAGCTTAGTATCAATGAAACTCATGCCCGAATCTAAAGCAGGACGTGATTGGTCAGTACGCTTCGCAGGTTGCTTTAAACTATTTAAAATACAAATTGCTTTGCTGTTACTGCAATATTTTGTTTTAATCATTTTAATCTATAGATTACTTGCACAATAAATTGTTCAATATCAATTGGCTTCAATAATGAATCAAATACCAGAACAGACTACACGATCATCAGTAAAAACGAGTGAAAATGTGAAAACCAATATCGCTTCTAGTTCGATTGCACGTTTTATCGCATTTTTAACACGTCGAGGTGCGCGCTTACTGACTGGTGCACGCAGTTTATGGATTGGTTGCCAACCTGACATGAAACAACGTATTTATTATGCCAATCACAATAGCCATATCGACTTTATTTTATTGTGGTCTTCATTACCTAAATTAATGCGTCGAAAAACCAAACCTGTTGCCGCTTCAGACTATTGGCTCAAAGATGGTTTTCGCCAATTCTTAATTAAAGATACTTTTAATGGTGTGACGATTCAGCGCAATCGTGAAAATAATGCCGATCCATTACAACCGATCAAAGAAGCGCTTGAACAAGGTTATTCGATTATTTTCTTTCCTGAAGGCACACGTAATCTGAATGACGATATTGATTTATTGCCTTTTAAAAGTGGCTTATACAACCTACATAAGCAATTTCCAGAGATTGAAATTGTTCCTGTATGGATTTCCAATTTAAGACGTGTCATGCCCAAAGGTGCTTTTATTCCTTTACCCTTACTTTCAACGGTTTGTTTTGGTTGCCCTTTAGAACAGCACTTAGAATTAGAAAAGACAGCCTTTATCGACTATGCACAAAGTAAGTTATTAGAATTAAAAGAGGTTGAAAATCAATGATTTTAGATAATCTCGATAAGACCTATCTTTTATTTGGTATTTTCGCAGGCATTTTGATTTTTGCATCCAGTGTCGGTTTTATTCTCAAACAAAAAACTGGAGATCAACCATCATCTGTTATTGATAACCTCAATGCACGTATCAATGCATGGTGGGTCATGCTCATCGTGATTGGCGCAGCAATTGCACTGGGTAAAACTGCATTTATTGTATTGTTTGGGATTATTTCATTATTTGCTTTACGTGAATTTATTAGTCTATTGCCAACACGGCGTGGTGACTATTTCCCTTTATTGATTAGCTTTTACTTTGTTATTCCCTATCAATATTTTTTAATTTATACAGATTGGTACGGGCTTTATTCAATTTTTATTCCCTTATATGTATTTTTACTGATTCCAATTGCCAGTTTAAAACAAGAAGATACCAAACATTTTCTAGAAAGAAGCTCAAAAATCCAATGGGGTTTGATGGTCTGTGTGTTCTGTATTTCACATGTTCCTGCTTTGCTGAATTTGAAATTACCTGCTTTCAAAGGTGAACCGATTTGGTTGGCAATTTGGCTGATTATGGTCGTACAAGCATCCGATGTTTTGCAATATGTGTGTGGTAAGCTTTTTGGCAAGCATAAAGTTGCACCAGTATTGTCACCGTCCAAAACTGTTGAAGGACTCCTTGGCGGCATCATTTTAGCGACAGCGCTTGGTGTTGCAATGTCATGGCTCACTCCATTCACCTACTTACAAGCAACTGTCATTGGATTGATTGTTTGTATTTTTGGATTTTTTGGTGGTTTGGTGATGTCTGCAATCAAGCGTGACCGTGGTGTTAAAGATTGGGGACAACTCATTCATGGACATGGCGGTATGTTAGATCGTATTGATTCTATTTGCTTTTCTGCACCGATCTTCTTCCATATCTTGAGATATTGGTGGAGTTAACACAAAGTTTAAATCGCAAATTTAAAGACAAAACTTAATGGATAAGGGGGTTAAAACAATGTATATGAAAACAACAATTTCACTGTTTGGCATGATGATCGTATTGCAAGGTTGTAGTCTATTTGAAGGTTCCGGTTGTAATAACAAAAAAACCGTAGATGCTGTCAAAAAACTTTATGCTAAACAAGTAAATACAAAGCCATTTACATCTATGGAACAGGTACAAAATCAGTTCGGTCCTGACGGCAAACAAACCAATCTTCAAACACAGTCCATTGTTGGAATTTCACTCGCAGATATCAAGCAGATTAATACTTCAAAATCCGCTGGCAATACCAGTTCAGCCTCTGAACCTCAACAGAATGAACAAAGAGATTACCTAATTTCACAGTTTGAAGGTGCGGACTATATTTGTGAAGGTGTGATTCAACAACACGTTGATCAAAATGCTTTAACTGAGATTCGTAAAGACTTACCTCAACAAGATTTACTCTCGATCAAAAACAATCAACTGGCGATTCCTGTTTACTATGCTGTGTACGAAAAAAGTGGAAATAATCAATTTCAAGTCGTATATGCGCCTCAAAACCCAGCCCAATTGATGTTAGCCATCATGCTAAAACAACATCAAGTCAGTTCTAATAAATAGCAAATTGATGATTTTAAGTTGTCAAACTTGTGCGAATAAAGTTGGGAAATAGATACAATTCAACTATAAACCTTGAGTTATCTCGCATTGACAGGTATAGGACGGCAACTTAAGATCGAGTAACTTTGGAATAATCTAATTGGTCGTGTTTTGAATTTTCATCATTTAAAAGTTGCTTCAATAATTACATTAACACTTGCAATGACAGCATGTTCTTCTTTAGGCGGTGGCTCAGTTCAAAAACGTGCAGCAAAACTTTCTGGTGGTATTCAAAAAGCCTATTCCGTTTCACCTGACGTGGCAAATCGTGTTTCACCCATCATTGTGCAAAATGCCGATCAATACAATGTCGATCCACTATTACTCGCAGCCACCATTCGCCAAGAATCAAGTTATCGTAGTTATGTGACTTCTTCTGCGGGTGCTGTTGGACTCACTCAGGTCATGCCACGTTATTGGCAACAATCCTGCCCTGGTGACTTATTCAATGAGTTTGTCAATGTGCAATGTGGCACCATGATTTTAGCAAAATACAATCAGTCAGCGGGCAGTTGGAAAAAAGCTTTGGCATATTACAATGTTGGGCCAACCAATTATGAAACAAATCGTAAAATGCGCAAACAAGGTAAAAAATACGCAAAACAAGTCAAACAGCATGAGAAGAATTTAAAATCAGCTTTGTAAATGTTGCTTATCCTTAACGACTAATTTTATACAGCAACATCAAAACACTTTTTATTTTTCAATAAAATTGGATACGCGCTAACGTCATCCGCAACGTGTTTGAGGCAGGACTACATCTGTAAGTTAATGTTTCTGCGATATATCAATCAAAAGATGGTAGTTATCGAGTTTTGCAGTGAGAAGCGAAGCTTCGCAAGGTGGTTTCCTTGCGCAGTTTCACTGCTCATTTTTCCGAAAAAAAAGTAGGTCGAGCCGAAGGCTTATCCTGAAACTAAAACTTTCGATGTAAGACTCCGTCAAGTATGCTCTAAATCAGTTTGAAAGGTGATTTTTTTAAGTTATTAGCATCAATTACTTAACCATATTGTTTTTGTAAATAATTTACAATTGATTCAGACTCAAACAACTGTGCGCCTGTATTTGGGTCAACCAAATAAGGCACTTGAATATCATTTTTAACACGCCCCATCACAGGAACAACTTTTTCACGCTTACCACCTGTCAAAGGAATATATTTACCAGGTTTTAAACGCAAAACCGATGGACCTTGATCTTGCCAACGCTCTTTAGCCACATTATGAAAAACAAAAGGAATCTCAAGCTCAGTCAATACACCGCGTACAATACGTGTATAGGGGCTTGCTTCAAATCCCCACAACTCAATCAATTGTTCAGGTGCAGCACGATTAACAATCTTTTTATCAATCCATACGCCACGCGCACCATTGATTAGCGTACCAGCAAAGGCCACCACTGGATATTTTGGATAATGTGCATACTTCTTCGGCGTCTTACCATTCTTTCCATAGTGTTTAAATAAATAATGGATAATATCTTGGGATTCATACAGTTTTTCACCTGTATTTTCATCAACCAAGAATGGAAAACGCATTTTTCCACCCAATTCTTTGACTTGTTTACGATATTTCGTACCGCCTTTTGGACATGGATAAACTTCATAATCCAAATTCAATAAAGTCATCACCTCACGGACACGGCGACAAAATGGTGAACCTTCAAATTCATATAACTTTAGTGCTTTTTCAGGCTGATTTGGAAATGGCGTACCATTTGCACCACGACCACCTGCTGTAATTGCTGAAGCTAAAGCCTGTACGACTTTTATTTGATGATGCACCATCTTGCGACCCTCAGGGATAACCCTATTTTGAAATCATTTTATAGATCAACTAATTTTTCTTTTGATACTACAATTCCATTGTTATCGGCATAGACATATTCGCCGGAATTGAAAGTAACACTGCCAAAATACAATGGAACATCCACCTCGCCTATGCCTTTACGATTACTTTTTTGTGGAATTGAAGCCAATGCATGTACACCTAAATCTAATTCAGCCAATGCATCTACATCACGTACACAACCGTAAATGATGACGCCATTCCAGTGATTTTTAACCGCAGATTCAGCAATCATATCGCCCATCAAAGCACAACGCATTGATGCACCGCCATCAACAACCAGTACCTTGCCCTGACCATCTGTCGCAAGTAATTCTTTAACACGTGAATTATCTTCAAAGCATTTCACTGTCACGATTTGACCACCAAATGTTTTGCGCAATCCATAACTTCTAAAGAATTTACCATCTAGAGATGGGATCAAAGTTTGAATTTCTTTTTCAGGATTGTCATCCAATAAATCACAAGTTACGAATGCGACTGTAGACACTTTATTTCTCCATTATATGGCATTTTGTATGCGCAAGTTTTGTATGTATAAATTATCATATATTTCAATTTTTTGAGTTTGAGTTTGTGCAACCTCGACCATAGTATGAGCGACTTGCTCTGCTGTCACTGGCTTATATTTAAAAGAGTTTGGTACTAAATGTGAAAATTTACGATAGAGTTTTTGTGTTGCATCTTCAAGAAAACGCTCCTCTGTACGATCACCCAATAACAATGAAGGTCGAATAATCGAGAATCTATAAAGGTTTAATTTTTGAATATATTCTTCTAACTCGCCTTTGACTTGATTATAGAAAATTGGGGAACCTGCTTTTGCACCCATCGCACTGACCAAAAGAAAATGGGCTTCTGTCATTTCAAACAGATCAGCAAAATGTGCATTGATTTCAAAATCAATATTGTAAAAAGCTTGTTTAGATCCTGCTTTTTTAATGGTTGAGCCTAAACAACTAAACGCATGACTATAGCCATTTACATCTTGATCATTGAGTAAAAGGAAGTCATCTAAAACAAATTGCTCCACTTTTGCATATTGTTCAAATTCCGAATTTTGCTTTCTCACCACGACGGTTATTTTTTCACAACTGCTTAATGAATTTAATTGTTCAACCAAAGATTTTCCCACTAAACCTGTTGCCCCGATCACAATTGCACTTTTTATCGAATTAGTCATTTTTTAAACAATCTCCTAGATTTATCACTAATCTAACGTTTTATTTCAAATTTTTCTGCAACTAAAATGTTGTCAAAGCATGTCAAGACTTGACTTTGATGGGCTATTTAATCACAATATGGCACTTGTTTACGGGCTGGTGATAATCCTCTGATGTAGGTTTTCAGATGCGATTTCAGCCCGCCCAGACCAATCTATTTCAAGGAGTGCACGAGTGGCAAACTCTGCTCAAGCAAAAAAACGTGCTCGTCAAAACGTTAAAGCACGTAAACACAACGCAAGCTTGCGTTCAATGGTACGTACATATATCAAACGCACAATCGCTGCAATCGCTACTGGTGAATATGCTGCTGCAACTGAAGCTTATAAAGCTGCGGTTCCAGTAATTGACCGTATGGCTGATAAAGGTATCATCCATAAAAACAAAGCTGCTCGTCATAAGAGCCGTTTAAATGCACAAGTTAAAGCTTTAGCTAACTAATTTATGCATTCGAAAAAAGCCCGCAAGGGCTTTTTTTACGCCTATGGGTTTTACTTCGCACTTCAAAATTTAAAATATCAATTACAAAACTTCAATAGTTTTAAAGTGCTGAACTTGTAGCATTATTCAATAATAACGCTTGATTCTAATAACAATGCAAACACTCACAACTATTCCTACGATTTATATATTCATCTTTAGTGCAATTGCCTTGCTCATTTGGTCAATTTGGCTTGCTAAAAAGTGGGTTAATCGTTTAGATGACCACCAAAGCACAATAAGTGCTACCACATCCAAATCAAGCTATTTCTTCCCTGCAACACTTATTTTCGTGATCTCGTCTATCGTCTTACCTTTTCTGATCATACTCCCAGTTTCTATTTTTAATTTCATTACCAAGCCTAGCTACCAAGCAACCATCACCTCCTACACTTCTGAATGGGTCACAGATCGAAATTCCAAAGGTATTGAAACCAGAACGTTGATGTATGATGCCTATGTCAGCTTTCAAGATCAGCATGGGCATGTAATAAAAAGCATTCAAACCAATGTCAGTTCTGCACAACAACCTGTTATTGGTGAGCATATTAAAGTGCTCTATGCAGATGGTGATCAAATTGTTCAGGAACTTACAATACGTAACTACATCCTGCAATTTGCCGCTTTTTTTATGACGTTCATTATGGTTTCAATACTCTATAGCATCTTTGCTTATGCGATGAATTTCAACATGAAATCTCTACAGAAATTTTGGTATATATTGATTTTTAGAATCACGATTCCTTTAGCAACCACAGCAATGTTTGCTTGTTTTATCTATGTCATTTTTGAATATTTCTTCTTAGGAAATCCCAATGCGCATCCTATTTGGGTAGCAATAATTTGTAGTGTATTTGCATTGGCACTTTTACCCGTCATTATTCATTTTGTTCGCGGAAATAAAAATGAGGATGCCTAAACATCCTCTGGTATATATTTCTTGATGACTTTCTTTATTAATCGCTGATGTTACACAGTAACACCAAAATCGTAGATTGCTCCTAGAAAAAAGTGGATACGCGATAACGTCATCCGCATTTGTCTGAGACAAGACTACATCTAACCATAAATGTTTCTGCGATATATTCAAAATTTTGACGGAAGCTGACGAGTTCTGCGGATGACAATGGTTTTGCTTACTTTTCCCGTAAGAAAAGTAAGGCGAGCCGCAGGCTAATCCCTAAATCAAAACTTTTGATGCAAGACTCCGCCGAATGTGCTCTAAAACTGTTTGTAACGTGCATTGTTTTTTAACTGCCTAACATCAATGAATCACTTATAGCAATTACACAAAGTTATTTTCCAACATGACTGACCAATACTGTTGCAGTAGAAAGAATCCCTTCCTGACGCCCAGTAAAACCTAATTTCTCAGTAGTAGTTGCTTTAACACTGATTTGTGTCACTTCAACATTCAGTACATCTGCAATACTTTGACGCATTTCTAAATTGTGCTTTGCGAGTTTTGGTCGTTCACAAGCCACAGTGATATCGGCATTATTTAAACGATAACCACGATCTAAAATCAGTTGATAAACATGCTTTAACAAGTTACGACTGTCTGCACCTTTAAATTCAGCATCCGTATCTGGAAAATGCTGTCCAATATCACCCAGTGCCAATGCGCCAAGTAAAGCATCACATAACGCATGAAGCACGACATCGCCATCTGAGTGCGCTTTTAAACCCTGTGTATGTGGAATTTTTACACCTGCCAAAGTCACAAAGTCACCTTCTTCAAAGGCATGTACATCCATTCCCTGCCCAATACGAATTGGTACGATCATTTTCAGCTCCTTTATGCAGTTTTTAAAGTTAAAATCTTTATTCGCCGTTTCTAATTCGCTATAGTACGAATGCAAACATAGTGAAAGTATAAGCGATCATGCTGTTGAAAACAGAACTTAATCAAATTAAAACGCTTTTGTCTGGTCTCATTTTAGGCTGTCTCAGCACGTCTGCGGTCTATGCATTGCCTGTCGATTGTGGACATTCAAATACAACGCTTTTAAAAAAGTTATGTAGCACACAGTTCAGTGACTTACGTTCAGAATTAAATGAAAAATATCTAACGGCTTACTTGATTACTGATGCACCGATCCGTTTGATCAATGATACAAATCATTTATGGTTTAACCGCTTACAACAATGTAAAAGCAATGACTGTCTTAAACAACAATTTGATATTCGATTTGAAGATTTGAATTTTTATACGTCTATGAATCAAAGTTTAACTCAACATTTCATCAAATATGAACATGGTGAAATCTCTAAACAACCAATTCATTTACAAATTCATCAACTCACTAAAGATCGTATTAAAGTGGAAGGTATTGCCTACCGTAATCCAAATAATCGCAAAGAGACTCAAATCGTTCCTTTACTTGCCTATACCACACCTGAAAAAAAGAACGAGATCTTGGACAATGAGCATGATTGTAAATATCAGCTTAATTTTCAAAAAGCCATTTTAACCGTTAAAACTCAACAAAAAGGCTGTGATCGTTTTACGGGGATTTACCGTTTATACGACTAAGTAGCTCTGATTCATCACGAAAATGAACAATTTTTTTCATAAAGTGCTTTGAATTATGCAGATCGCTCAAATATATTAGTCTCTATAACAACTAAACAATATAGAGATAAAAATGACAAAGCTTTTAATTCTAGATCAAGTACCCACTCAGCTTGATCAGACTTCTTTTGGTGGTCTACCTGTTAAAACTATCGGTACACATATAGATTGGCCAATCTGTGAGAATTGCCAAGGGGCAATGCAATATCTAGGTAAAGTCAAAACAGATTTAGGGCTTGAGTTAATTTTTATGTGTAGCCAAGATCCAGGTATGTGTGATGATTGGGATGCCGATGGTGGCGGGAACACTGTTCTTATTATTGACAACACAAATGCTTTGGAACACTTTCAACCCGCTGAATCTGAAAATACACTTCGTGAAACAGAATACAGTGCAAAAATCATTGAAGACCAACACTTAGATTACGCTGAATCACGTCAACAATGGTCTGGTAAGAAGCGAGAAATTTTAGGACAACTTTCAGGGCAAGCAGAATGGATTCAAAATGATGAAACGCCTAACTGCGATTGTTGCCAACAGCCAATGCGCTTTATTGCCCAACTAGAAGAAGGACCAGACCATCGGACATCAATGAACTTTGGCGGTGCAGGTTCAGCCTATCTCTTTGATTGCCCACAAGGCAAAACAGCCAAATTTCTATGGCAATGCTGATTTTTTGTGAATAAAGAACATGGATAAAAACTTTGTTTCTGCTCAATTACGCAACCAGTTTTACCCGATTTTAAAAACACAAGGTTTTACTCAAAAAGCAGATGTATTTAGACAGATTGATGGTGAAATCATTCGTATTGTCGATATTCAACATTCAGTAAAACGGCATTGTTTTCAGGTTAATCTCGGTATTCACCTACGCCCATTAGGTGAATATATCATGGGTTGTACAAGTAAACCTTTAGTCATTGAAACAATGCGTGAATATGATTGTGCATGGAGAAATTCAATTTTCCCTAATTTGATCAATGATTATGATAGCGACTGGATGTATGGTTCAAACGAACAAGAAGCTATCGAAATAGTTCAATTTTTAGTGTCCGAGTGGAATCGTCAAAGTCAAAATTTTTTCAATGCGTTGGCGCATTGGCCACAGGATTTTATTCATCAAGCAAACCTTGCCGTTCAAAATCCAATACATCCAATGGATATGGCTAAATTATGTCATGTCGCAGCTGCTACAGGAAATTTAGACTTAGTCAAAACTTTAGCTGAACTTGCTCTGCCAGCTGTGCCTGAACGAGCAACCTCCTTAAAACAAAAGCTCGAATCCTTTATGATAAATCCTCATTTAGCGATTCCTAATATTTCACCTTAGACATTTCTGGTAGGTGCATATTTATTCATAAATTTGAAATATTTGTTATATTTTCTAACAACTTTACATACACATTTTAAAAACTACAGCTTTATTTATTTGTCTGTATCACTTATAAATAAACCTATATAAATAGTCTGATGACATATTTGTTGTAAATACCGAACACCAAAAACAGAGGATTAAGGGTGTTAATATGGATTTGAACACGTATATCACCAATAAGTTTAAAAACTTTAATGAGTTCCTCGAAACTCAATGGCATGACTACCCCAATAAATATAAAGAAATCCAAACTTTACTCTTCTTTCAGGCTTTTACATCTAACTCACTTTCCGAAAAATTTGAAATTAATATCTATCAAGCTTTTAAATATCCCACATTAAGACACTATTTCCAACAAATTGAAAAATATATTAATATCCCCCCCAAACAACTTTTCCCAACTTCATTTCATCGTCCTTATGAACATATTCTAAATGAATTAAAATATTTAAGTTTTTATCAAGATCATTTTGAGCTACATAAAAAAATAGAAAAAATTCGTGATACCTACAATAAAATCTCTATTCCTGTTGCAAGCCATGATATTTACCAAGAAATCCTACAGTATTTAAAACTGAGTTTTGAATATATTGCTGACCCGAATTTAAGTATTGAATTAAAGACCAAGTTAATTTACCAATGGCAAGACATTCATAACCTAGAAACTGTTACTGCTTATAAATCTTTAGAAAAGATCAAAATCACGTTAAATCATTACCAAAGCAATGCCAATGCAGATTTTTATAAGCAATTGATTCAACAAGGTGAAAATCAAAGGATTGAGTTTAAAGAACGTACCACGGACTTACTCACCAATCGTAAATCTGATCGTTGGGTAAAAGCTTGTTTTGCCTTTATGAATACACGTAATGGCTATGTTTTTATTGGTATTTCGGACGATTTAAAAATTGTCGGGATTCAACAAGAGCTGGCAGAACATTTTAATAATTCAATTGATCTGATGAAGCGCAGTCTGATTGATAAATTAGCACATGAAAGCAATAAAATTTCCAATATTTATACCACGCTAGAAGAAATATACATTCAAAATAAAGTTATTTTAGTTTTTAAATGCAATAAAGCTGATCGTCCTTTGTACTATAAAGGTGAATTGTTTATGCGTACCAATGGTCAAACCACACGTGTTCCGCCTGAATTAATTGAAAGTTTTAGAGAAGAGTTTTATTGTTAATCATTCATAAAAGAAGCAGAAAAGAATATGGATTATCCAAATTTTAAATATCATCCAAATGCTTATAAACTCGATATCTTTATTAAAGAAGATGGTATTTGCTCGGTTTGCAAACAGCAACGAAATTTAAAATATAACTGCTCATTTTATAGCATTGATAAGCCAGATTATATTTGCCCTTGGTGTATTGAAAATGGCGAAGTTGCTAAAAAATTTGAAGGGAGTTTCTTTGACTTAGCTGATTTAGAAAGCGCTATTTTTCATCAACAAGCGGATGGTGATTTTTATTTTACTCACGAAATGAATCCAGAATTAATCGATACAATACTTTATAAAACTCCTAGTTATTTTACTTGGCAACAAGCCGTATGGCTTACTCATTGCATGAGTCCTTGTAAATTTATTGCCTATGCAACCAGTGAAAATATTAAAGATATTTATAATGAACTCATTCCTGATATTCAAGAATCCTGTGTGAATGAAGATTCCATTCAGAATAATATGTATGAAGATGGCTGGTTTAAAGGCTATCTTTTCCAATGTGTTCACTGCTCGCAACACCGTCTACATATCGATTGCAGTTAACAATCTGAAAATAATTGAATCTATAAAATAAGTAAAAATTTGGTTAGTAGCTTTCTATAAGAGAATTTAGGTGCTTTTGGGTATTTGCCCATTCTTCTTTTAGCAAACTATACATGACTGTATCTCTTACTGTTCCATCTTTGCGCAAAGCATCTTGGCGGAGGATACCATCACGATGCGCACCTAAACGCTCAATCGCTTTTTGACTTTTTAAATTACGAATATCTGTACGCAAGACAACTGAATTGGCTTGCAATGTTTCAAAGGCATAACGAAGCAATAAGAGCTTACAACTGGTATTAATATGCGTTCTTTGTGCCGATTTCGCATACCATGTATAACCAATTTCAACACGGCGTACATCCCACACAAAATCACGAAAGCTGGTTGTTCCAACAATACGTCCAGTCGTTTGATCGAGTACAACAAAAGGTACACGTAAGCCTTGAGATTTAAGTTCTAAGGCTTTGGCAATATACGCATTAATCTGGGAGTAATGTGGTACCGAGGTATAATCAAGCTCCCATAGACTTCCATCTTTACACACATCAACTAAAGCCTGTTCATGTTCGGCCTGTAGTGGTAAAAGCTGTACACCATTGATGTGTAATGGTGAATAAAGCGAGGAAAAAACATCTTGATTCATAGCAATTACACCAATGTAGAGGAGGCTCCCCCATTGTCCGCTATGTTTTTTTAAATTTTATGAGCAAAATATTAAGCTTTTAAGACTTTATATCAAATTATTTCAAACCAACCATTATAACCTAATACAATTATTTTAAATCTACGATATTAAAACTTAAATAACATCCGAGTTTAAGAGTTTTTAATACGTAAGATGATTTTAAAGTGAAAATTTAAATCATATTACAAGCTTATTCAAAACTCTTTCACTCAATGATCCATACTAAATTTAAAAAATGAATTATTGCAATTTCACTATTTAACTAGAATAAAAGTATTATGCAAAACCACCATTCACACGAATTACCTGAGAATTAATCCAACTACCATCTTCTCCTATTAGCATACCAACCACATTGGCAATTTCATTCACCGTTGCGATTCGTTGAAGAGGCGCTAAATTAGCAATTGCATCAATTTGCTCTTGAGTTTTTCCTTTATAGAAAAGTTCCGTACCTGTTGGTCCTGGTGCAACAGCATTCACAGTAATATTACGTCCACGTAGTTCATTTGCAAGCACATGTACCAATCCTTCCACACCTGCTTTAGATGCAATATATGGACCATAACCTGGAAATGATTTTGCAATTACACTGGTTGATAATGCAATGATTCGCCCACCATCATGTACTGTTTGAGCAGCATGAGATAATACTAAAAATGCACCACGTAAATTAACCTGAATCACTCGATCAAAATCATTTAGGCTTTCTGGAACTATTTTTACCATAGGCATAACACCTGCACTATGTACGACAACATCAAGTTGTCCATTAATTGCCTGCGCTTGTTCAAATAATTGTTGGACTTCAATTTCATTTGCAACATTGGCTTTTATCGCCGTAGCCTTCCCACCTAATTTTTGAATATATTGTAAAAAGCTTTCAGCTTCATTTTGATCATTTGCATAATTAACAATGACAAAAAAATCATCCTTCACCAATCGCTCTACAATTGCTCGTCCTATACCTTTAGTACCACCAGTAACCAAAGCTGTTTTAATTGTGTGATTCATTTAAACCTCGAATTAAATTAATTTGTGTATCAATTTTGCTTATGTACAGTTTAATATTTCCATTGTATGGATAAAGACTATTTTTTTGATAAGATAATTCTATAATCATCAACAATCACATTAAAATGGATAAGTTAGTAACTTTAAATTTATTTACTCGAATTGTTGAATTAAAAAGTTTCAGTCTTGCCGCTGATCAACTTGCAATTCCACGTGCCACCGCCAGCCATGCGATTAAGCAATTAGAGTCAAGTTTAAATACCCGTTTATTGGAACGTACAACTCGCCATGTTCGCACAACTTTAGATGGGCAAGCCTATTATCGACGCTGTAAAAGTATTCTTTCAGAATTGGAAGATGCAGATTCCGCATTACGAGATATCCACGCAAAACCTAAAGGTATTTTACGCGTGGATTTACACGGTACGCATGCAACAAAAATTGTATTGCCACGTATCGCAGATTTTCATCAAAATTACCCAGATATTCAATTGATCATGAGTAGTGGAGATCGTTTGGTCGATTTGGTAAAAGAAGGTATTGATTGCGTTATTCGAGCAGGTACCTTACAGGATTCATCGTTGATCGCAAGATCATTGATGAAAATGCCTCAAGTGATTTGTGCAAGCCCTGCTTACTTAGCACAATATGGTTATCCACAAACACCTAATGACTTGAAACTTCATCATTGTGTTGGTTTTTTTTCATCATCTAGACAACATTCATATCCATTCGAACTTATTGTTGATGGCAATACCGTACAATATCAACTTCAACACTGGCTCAGTGTGAATGACGCAGAAAACTATGTCATTTCAGCTTTACAAGGTACAGGGCTAATTCAAGTGCCGCGTTATCATGTAGAAGATGCGATTCAAAATAATCTTTTGGTCGAACTACTAAAAGATTGGCAAAGCCCATATATGAATGTGGCTGCCTTGTATCCACAGCATAAGCAGCTTTCACCTAGAGTTCGTGTATTTATTGATTGGCTCGTGACATTGTATCAACAGTTATAAATTTTTAGATTGCCAACCCTAAACATACCACCCCACCTAAGCCCAAAACTAGCCCCAATGCTGTAATCACTTTGAGTTTTTCTTTGAAAATGATTAAGCCTGCAATCACACCAAATAACACGACCAGAATATTCATCCCCGCAAAAACAATTGCTGGTGAATCTTTAAGTAAAATATGCGCTTTCACATATAAGGCAATATTTGCAAAATTTAAAAGCCCTAAAACAAAGCCTGCAAAGATATTTTTAATATTCCAATCCGCTTTACGAAACAATAAATAAGCGATAGAAAGAATAAAGGAACAGAAAAACATGAGGGTCAAAGTCACAGGAAATTGCAATCCTAGACTCGTCGTATATTTCAACAAAATATCGACAACAGCATAACCTATCCAAACACTGAGTAAATACATCACACCTTTTCGATCTAAAGATGAGTTTGAATCTTGTGAAGAATTAGTTTGAGAAAAAATAATACAAAGTACAGCAATAATTCCTAAGCCGATGCCTAACATTTTCAATTGATTAAATTGTTCTTGAAATAAAAAATAAGCCGCCAATAGTGATAAAACCACAGATAAACGCTGTGCAATTTCAGTTTTAACAATCCCTGCTGTATGTAATGATTTAGCAAGACATAAAAAGATACTCGGTAACACCATTCCTAATACAATGATCAACCACCACGGTGTTTGAGATACTGAAATATGGGCTAAATCAGGCTTAAACCATAAGTAACTGAATATACTGGCAATGGCATAATTCCATGCAATCATTTGCAGTGCATCAAAGCCTTTCTGTTTGGCAAATTTCAACAGGATAGAGACCAGTACACTACACAGTGCTGCTGAAAAAATCAGTTCCATGACGATCTTCTTATTTCAATTTAGTATTTCAAAAAGTTTAATAAAAAGCCCACTAAAACTTAGTGGGCTTTCTTTTACAAATCATTCAATTTATAAATAATTAAATCAAATTATTTATAACGATCCACCATTTTCTCTAAAGAAATTGGACGAATCTTGTCGGCATTACCCGCTGTACCAAATGCTGTATAACGATCTACACAGATTTGTTTCATTGCATCTACAGTTTTCGCGAAGAATTTACGTGGGTCAAATTCGCTTGGTTGTTCAGCCATCATACGGCGCATTGCACCTGTAGACGCTAAACGTAGATCTGTATCGATGTTGATTTTACGTACACCGTGTTTGATTGCTTCAACCAATTGCTCAACAGGAACACCATACGTTTCTTTGATGTCACCGCCATATTGGTTAATGATCGCAAGCCATTCTTGTGGAACTGAGCTTGAACCATGCATTACAAGGTGTGTATTTGGAAGTGCCGCGTGGATTTCTTTAATGCGGTCAATTGCCAAAATATCACCTGTAGGTGGACGAGTGAATTTGTACGCACCGTGTGAAGTACCTACAGCAATTGCAAGTGCATCAACATTGGTATCTTTTACAAATTGAGTTGCTTCTTCAACTGAAGTAAGTAGTTGAGAATGATCAAGAACGCCTTCAGCGCCTACGCCATCTTCCTCACCTGCCATACCTGTTTCAAGGCTACCCAAACAACCGATTTCGCCTTCAACAGACACACCACACGCATGCGCCATTTGAACCGTACGACGAGTTACGTCTACGTTATATTCATAAGTTGTTGGTGTTTTACCGTCTGCACCTAATGAACCGTCCATCATCACTGATGAAAAGCCCAATTGGATAGAACGCTGACATACATCTGGATCTGTACCATGATCTTGGTGCATTACCACTGGAATATGTGGCCATTCTTCAATTGCAGCTAGAATTAAATGACGTAAAAAAGGAGCGCCTGCATATTTACGTGCGCCCGCAGAAGCTTGCACAATTACAGGTGAATTTGTTTCGTCAGCGGCTAACATGATTGCGCGCATTTGTTCTAAGTTGTTTACGTTAAACGCTGGAACGCCGTAGTTATGTTCACCGGCATGATCCAAGAGTTGGCGCAATGAAATAAGAGCCATAATATCCTCCCAAGTAATGCCCCATATTCTACATGGGGAATTATTTCAAATCAGCAACAATCTTGACTATTTCATAAAAAATCCCTGCTTTAGCAGGGACTTTTAACAAATATCAACAAAGCACTTAGATTATTGTGCTTTTGGCGCTTCTTCTTCATGAGGAGTCGCTGCATCTGCTGGTGCATTTGAAAGTTCAGCAGGAACATCCGTATTTTTTTCATCAAGTACAGGCTTGTCGATTGCATCGATCGCTGCTTGTTGTTCTGGAGTTATATTTTCAGACGCTGTAGAAGTTGCTTCTGAAGCAGATGTTTGTTCTGACGCAGGTACTTTTTCTTGTTTAGAACATGCAGTCAGTGCTAAAGGAGCAATCATAAGTGCTACAAGAGCAAATTTAAATTTCATCACATTTCCCAGTGTTAGTGATTGGATTAAATTTAGTTTATTGCAAAAATATTTCATTTTTATTACTTGAAGATGAATAGCAAAAACAAAAGGGCTGACACAGCGTCAGCCCTTTCATTAAAACGTCATAAATGTGTTTTAAATAAGTGATTATGCACGTTCAAGCAATACAGCAACTGCAGGAAGTGTTTTACCTTCTACAAATTCAAGGAATGCACCGCCACCTGTAGAGATATAACCGATTTTGTCAGCAACTTCATATTTATCAATCGCAGCTAAAGTATCACCACCACCTGCGATCGAGAAACCTGCTGATTCAGCAATTGCCAATGACAATGCTTTAGTGCCTTCGCCGAATTGATCCACTTCAAACACACCTACTGGACCATTCCAAAGGATTGTTTTTGAAGTTTTTAGAATCTCAGCAAATGCTTTTGCTGTTTCAGGACCCACATCTAAAATCATGTCGTTATCAGCAACATCTGCAACATTTTTCACAATTGCTTTCGCAGCAGCAAGTGAACCTAAGAAATCATCAAAGTTGATTTCTGAAGCATCAGCAACAACAACGTCAGTTGGAAGTGGAACTGAAACTTTCGCTGCAATTGCTTTTGCAGTATCAATCAAATCATGTTCACACAATGATTTACCTACATTGAAACCAGCCGCAGCAAGGAATGTATTGGCAATACCGCCACCCACAATCAATTGATCGCAAATATCAGAAAGTGAAGTTAAAACATCAAGCTTAGTTGATACTTTTGAACCAGCAACGATTGCAACCATTGGCTTTTCAGGTGTTTGAAGCGCACGACCTAAAGCATCCAATTCAGCTGCAAGTAAAGGACCTGCTGCTGCAACTTTGGCTAAACGTGCAACACCTTCAGTAGACGCTTCTGCACGGTGTGCAGTACCGAAAGCATCCATTACAAATACATCGCAAAGTGCTGCATATTTCGCTGCTAATTCAGGGTTATTTTTCTTTTCGCCTGCATTGAAACGACAATTTTCAAGCAATACAACTTGACCCGCTGCAACTTCAACGCCATCCAAGTAATCTGTAAATAGTTTTACTTCTTGCCCTAAAGCTTCAGTTAAATAAGCCGCTACAGGTGCAAGAGATTGTTCAGCTTTTGGTTCACCTTCAACTGGACGACCTAAGTGTGAATACACCATTACCGCAGCACCTTTTTCAAGTGCCAATTTGATTGTCGGTAAAGCCGCACGTAAACGTGCATCGCTTGTAATCACACCATTTTTAA
Source organism: Acinetobacter wuhouensis (assembly GCF_001696605.3). Classification (NCBI taxonomy): domain Bacteria; kingdom Pseudomonadati; phylum Pseudomonadota; class Gammaproteobacteria; order Moraxellales; family Moraxellaceae; genus Acinetobacter; species Acinetobacter wuhouensis. The sequence continues at coordinate 2,080,957 of NZ_CP031716.1, forward strand.
CAGGTACGTTTAAATCTTCACGGATAAGAACACGCTTGCCTGTTAAATCGAGGTCAGTCATACGCTGAAAATTCATGTATAGCTCTCTTTTATTAGATATTGAAAATCGCGTAGATTCTAAATGATTACACAAAAAAAGGTTAGATACTTTCGTAGAAAAGCTGTAGAAAAGTTCTGTTTTGATTATTATAGGTCAAACTTTTTAATTTTAAATGCTTATGTCTATCCATCCCAATCCTAAAATCAATGGTTTAAATGTCTTAGGTGAGCCTTTGGCAAGTTGTTGCTTCTCACCTATTACGGGTTATTTTCGTAACGGATTTTGTCATACAGCACCTTCTGACATCGGACAACATACGGTTTGTGTCGAATTAACTTCTGAATTTTTGAGTTTTTCCCAAAGAATGGGTAATGATTTAATTACACCCTTACCAGAACATGGCTTTCCAGGCTTACAACCAGGCGACTTTTGGTGTCTATGCGTGACCCGTTGGGTTGAAGCTTATCAGCATGATATGGCGCCACGTGTAAAATTACAGGCGTGTCATCAAGCAGTTCTGTCTTACGTTCCTTTAGATTTGTTAATGGAATATGCTGTTTAATGACTCATTCTGAAAATAAAAATGCTGAGATCATTTTGGCTTCATCAAGCCAAACTCGTAAAGATTTAATGAATCGTCTAGGTTTAACTTATCACTGTATTTCACCTGATATTGATGAAACTCCGCATGGTGAAACTCATGCCGATGATTTGGCAAAGCGTTTGGCTTTTGAGAAAGCGCAAGTCATAGCAAAAGACTATCCCAATGCCATTGTGATTGGTTCAGATCAAGTGGCTTGGCGTGAACATTCTCCGCAGGATTTTATTGGCAAACCTTTAACTGTAGAAAAAGCAATTCGACAGTTGCAAGCCAATTCAGGTCAGAATGTTTATTTTAGTACCGCACTCAGTGTGCAACATCTAGCTTCTGGTTTTGAACACACCTTGGTTGAGCATTATCATGTGAAATTTCGAGAATTAACACTGGATGAAATTCAGCGTTATATTGAAATGGATCAACCATTACATTGCGCAGGTAGTTTTAAATGTGAAAGTTTGGGAATTTCATTATTTGAACAAATGATTGGTCAGGATCAAACTACACTGATGGGTATGCCCATGATTCAGTTGTGTGGGGTTTTAAGAAAATTGGGGATCATGCTCCCTTGAATATTCATAATTTCTTTCTTATAGTAGATAAAAATACTTAAATATATTCTATGAAAAAAATACTTTTGGTTTTAAACATATTTATTTTATGTAATTCTATTTTTTTAAACACAAGTTTCGCTAAAAATGATTTTTTAGTTCAAGAAAAAAATAAGTTAGAAACTAAAAATCTACTGGATGATTGGGTTGATTTCAAATTAAACTACTATCAAACCAATAAAGAAATTGAGCTTAAAACTCATGATTCTGAAAGCGACATAGTAAATATGAGTGATAATGAATATGCTGAAAATTTAAGAAAAAGTTTAATATTAGCATTCCAAATTAAAAAAGCACATTTAGAATCTTTAAAGCCAAAGACTATTGAAATGAAAAATCTTATTCGGCATCTATTACAAGAAGATCAAATTACAACTGAATTAATGTTCGATAGAAAATATGACAATAAAGTAAATGAAAAAGAACAAAAACAGGAACTATTAGAAAAGATGAATGAGCAGAATAAAAAGATGTCCGATGAAATAGAGCAGAGAGCTTTAGAGTATTTAAAAGACTTAAGATAATAAAATATCAAGATAATTGGATAAAAATCATATGCAACAATATCATTTTAATTCTATAGTTATAATTGTTTTTTCAATCGTATTCTTTATGTCAATTCCAATTCTTTTAAAGGATAATCACAGAACAAAACTAGATATAAAGAGTTATTCCAAAACTATCTTTAGAGACATTCCCCTGCTTTTTGACACCCAATTAGAAAAGAAAAACCATGAATTAACATATATTAAAGTTAAGAAAACTGATATGAGTTTGGAACAATATAAATTAGTCGAACAACGTTTGGCGAATTCAAACATGAGGTGCGACAGTTTCAAAAGCCATATGATAATCAACAAGCTGAGCAAATTTCTCTAATGGTGTAAGCCAATCTAACGCCTTTCTAGGACGAGTATTCAGTGACATGGCAACTTGATTTAAATAATGCTGATCTGCCTGATTTAAATCAATCCCTTTAGGTAAATATTGCCTAATTAAACCATTCATATTTTCGCATGTGCCTTTTTGCCAGGGTGAATGTGGGTCACAGAAATATACATCTATGCCTAAATCTTCTTCGAGTATTTTATGTTCTGACATCTCACGTCCACGGTCATAGGTCAACGTTTTACGCAGTTCTGCAGGTAAATATTTCAGAGCTTCAGTTAAAGCCTTGCGCACTGATTCTGCCTTTGCATCAGGTAATGTTGCCAAGATACAGAGCCGTGTATTTCGTTCAATAAGTGTTGCTATCGAACTTTTATTGTCTTTACCTTTAATTAAATCAGCTTCCCAATGACCCGGTATTTTTCTTTCTTGAACTTCGGCTGGGCGCTCATGAATAGTTTTAATATCCTGTAATATAGAATCTTTTTTAGGTTCACCGTTAGCTTTTCGCTTTTTATTTTCATGACGTAGACAGGATAATAAGTCTTTTTTCAACTCACCCTTGGGTAATGCTCGTATCGTTGAATAAATCGTTGTATGGCTTACATTCATTGTTTGATCCAAATCAGGAAATGTCTTTAAACGCTTTGCTATTTGCTGAGGAGACCATAAACAACGGATCGCTTCAACAATAAATTTCCAGAGGATTGAATCGATTTTGAGTTTTCTGTGACCACGTCTACGTCTAGCAAAAGTGTTATCAGAAGCATATTGAGCTTGATAAACGTCATTGATGCTATTTCTTTTAAGCTCACGATAGATCGTACTAGGATGTCTTTTAATGAGTTCAGCAAATTTTCTGGCTGAAAAGCCTTCTTTTCTTGACTCAAGCATTAATGCAGTACGATCTTCAAAGTTAAGATGATGGTATGACAATTTTATATACTCCATAAACCCTTTAAATTAATTAGGTGGTTTATGTCGCACTTCAAGTTTTACTCTGCCCTCCATTGTTTTCAATTTATCGGATTTCTAAAAACATGAGATATATGTTTCAATAAAAGTTTTTAAGAACTTTATACACCAAATACCAATGCTTCACTTATGATAAAGTGGATTAAAATTGCAGAAAATGGGTAAATCCATAAAAAATGTCAACATCTTCAAATATACAATTGTATTTCAATTTCCGTTGTTTATAGTTGGAACATTTTTTTAAATCTCTACACTCAAGGTTAGATTTATGTCTACTGCTCATAAAAAAGCATCCTTATTGCAAAAAGTCAGTAAAGGACTCACAGTTGGTTCAGTCATTACAGGAAGCACGTTTTTACATGGTCCCCCTGTTTTGGCACTCGGTTTTACCAAGCTGTTTAAAAAATCAAAAAAAGTAGACGAAACCAATATTCAATTGGCCAATAGCTGGATTGGTGTAAACAACCACCTGATTGAAAAGGTGCTGCCAAACCTAAAGTGGGATATGGGTATAGGAAGTTCAACCGCCCTTTTTGGCGAGTCTGGCGGGTAGGAAGCGGCCGCGCAAGCGCCGCTTTGGGCACAGATCGGGCACAGATCGGGGGTTCATGCGTGGGTTTTCGACATCGCGGGGCCACGCAGCGGCTCAGTGCGTAGCCATTTCTCACCGAATCCCGGCACAGGGCCGAGCGCAGCCCTGCGGGGTCGTGGCCGCATCGGATCGGACTCTGGCTTGGCTGCCGGCTGTGTGGCCGGCGCCTCATCACGCGGCGGGCGGCGGGGCGCGCGCTGCGGGCCGGTAGTGCGCTTGCTCCAGCGCGCCGTGTTTCTCGAAGTGGGCGAGGATGGCGCGAATGGCCTTGGGGTCTTCGATGCTGGCGACGATCCGCACCGCGCCGCCGCAGTGGGCGCAGGTGGTGATGTCGATGGAAAAGACCCGCTTGAGCCGTTGCGCCCAGCTCATCGCACGGCGCTTCTGCTCGGGGCTGCGCGGCTCGTCGTGGGCGCTGACGTCCACTGGCGCCGCATCGCCCGCAGGCCGCCTGCCGCGCCCCGAGGGCGTCAGCTGCGCGCGCAGGTTTGCATTCGGGGCGAATACGCCGTGGAAGCGGGTGAGATGCGCGCGTGGCGGCGGGACCAGTGCCGCCAGCTTGGCGATGAAGTCCACCGCATCCCATTCGACATGCGTGGTGCCATTGCGCCACGGCGTCTTGAGCTGGTAACGCACCCTGCCCTGTGGCGAGATCGATAGCCGCTGCTCGCTGATCGCCGGGCGCGTGATGTAGCGGCACAGCTTTTCGAGCTTGTGGCTTTCGTGTGCTTCCGCGGCCACGCCGGCATGCAGCGAGAAGCCGCCGACCTTGCCGGCGTCGCCCTCCAGCGGACCGGCGTCGCCAGGCAGCGTTTGCAGCGTGACGACCTTGCGGCCAGCGTCGCGACCGGTGGCGATGCGGTAGGTCATCGAACTCATCCGCAGCCCATCCATGCCGTCGTCGCTACCCGCGCTGTCGGACAGGAACACGGATTCGTCTTCGCCTTCGAGCCAGCCGCGGCGCGACAGGTGCCGGCACACGCGATGCGCGATGGTGTTGGCCAGTTCCGTCAGTTGCGCCGATGTGGGCGCACGGGTGCGGTGCAGGCGCGGCTTGCGCTGCGGACGCTCGGTGGTGTCCTCGTACACGCCGTCGAGCCACAGCATGTGGAAGTGGATGTTGAGATTCAGCGCGCTGCCGAAGCGCTGGATCAGGGTCACCACGCCGCATTGCGCCGTATCCCGCGGCACGCCGGCCTGATCGGCAAGCCAACCGGCGATCACACGATGCACGATGCCCAGCACCGGGCCGATCGCCTCAGGCTTGCTGGCGAACAGGAAGCGCAACGGGTACGGGAAACTCAGCACCCATTGCCGCACCGGCCGCGGGCCGAACACCTCGTCCACCAGATGCCGCGCCGACTCGGCCATGCGCCGTGCGCCGCAGCTCGGGCACAGCCCGCGCTTCTTGCAGGAATACGCCACCAGCCTCTCGGCACGACAGTGCTCGCAGACCACGCGCAGGAAGCCGTGCTCGAGCACGCCGCAGCGCAGGTAGGTCTCGAACTCCTCGCGCACATACTCGGGCAGCGGGCGGTCTTCGGCCTCAAGACGCGCGATGAAGTCCGGGTAGTGCGCCTGCACTAGCGCGTACAGCAGCGTGCGCTCGGGCAGGTGGCGCGCGTAACGCGCAGCGGCGTGGGCGGCCGGCAGTGGCGCGCACACCTCGGCCTGCCGCCGGGGTGCGGTCAGGCGCGGCACGCAGCGCTCCGTTGCAGGGACGGCTGCTCAGGGTTGCGCCCGCGAGCACGCGTTCATATCGGCGTTTTCTGATCTTCGCGTCAGACATTGCCGCGGGGCGGGTAGGAAGTCTCCCGCCTCGGACGCCAGAACGCACAAAGCCCGGCACGAGGCCGGGCTTTGTGGTCTTGCTTGATGGATCGCGGGGCTTAGAAATCCATGCCGCCCATGCCGCCCATGCCGCCGCCGGCCGGCATCGCCGGCTCGTCCTTCTTCGGGGCCTCGGCCACCATCGCTTCGGTGGTGATCATCAGGCCCGCGATCGACGCGGCGTTCTGCAGCGCGGTGCGGGTGACCTTGGTCGGGTCCAGGATGCCGAACTCGATCATGTCGCCGAACTCGCCGTTGGCGGCGTTGTAGCCGAACGCACCCGAACCTTCGACCACGCGGTTGAGGATGACCGACGGCTCATCGCCGGCATTGGTCACGATCTCGCGCAGCGGGGCTTCCATCGCGCGCAGGGCGATCTGGATGCCGTGGTTCTGGTCTTCGTTCACGCCCTTGATGCCGGCGATCGCCGCCTTGGCACGGATCAGGGCGACGCCGCCGCCCGGGACGATGCCTTCCTCGACGGCCGCACGGGTCGCGTGCAGGGCGTCTTCGACGCGCGCCTTCTTTTCCTTCATCTCGACTTCGGTGGCGGCACCGACCTTGATCACCGCAACGCCGCCGGCCAGCTTGGCCACGCGCTCCTGCAGCTTCTCGCGGTCGTAGTCGGAGGAGGTCTCCTCGATCTGCGCCTTGATCTGCTTGATGCGCGCCTCGATGCCCGCGCCTTCGCCGGCGCCATCGATGATGGTGGTGTTTTCCTTCGACACCTGGATCTTCTTGGCGCGGCCGAGGTCCTTGATGGTGGCCTTCTCCAGCGACAGGCCGACTTCCTCGGAAATCACCACGCCGCCGGTCAGGATCGCCATGTCTTCCAGCATCGCCTTGCGACGGTCGCCGAAGCCCGGGGCCTTCACCGCGCAGACCTTGACGATGCCGCGGATGGTGTTGACCACCAGGGTCGCCAGCGCTTCGCCTTCGACTTCCTCCGCCACGATCAGCAGCGGCTTGCCGGCCTTGGCCACGCCCTCGAGGACGGGCAGCAGGTCGCGCACGTTGGAGATCTTCTTGTCGTACAGCAGGATGAAGGGATCATCCAGGTCGGCCGACATCGACTGCTGGTTGTTGACGAAGTACGGGCTCAGGTAGCCGCGGTCGAACTGCATGCCCTCGACCACGTCGAGTTCGTTGTCCAGGCCGCTGCCTTCCTCGACCGTGATCACGCCTTCCTTGCCGACCTTGTCCATCGCCTGCGCGATCAGGTCGCCGATGTTGGCATCCGAGTTCGCGGAGATCGCGCCGACCTGGGCGATTTCCTTGCTGGTCGACGACGGCTTGGACAGCGACTTCAGTTCGCCGACCGCGGCCTTCACCGCCTGGTCGATGCCGCGCTTCAGGTCCATCGGGTTCATGCCGGCGGCGACCGCCTTCATGCCCTCGCGGATGAACGCCTGCGCCAGCACGGTGGCGGTGGTGGTGCCGTCGCCGGCGTTGTCGGAGGTCTTGGAAGCGACTTCCTTCACCATCTGCGCGCCCATGTTCTCGAACGCGTCAGCCAGTTCGATTTCCTTGGCGACGGAGACGCCGTCCTTGGTGATGGTCGGCGCGCCGTAGCTCTTCTGCAGCACGACGTTGCGGCCCTTCGGGCCGAGGGTCGCCTTCACGGCGTTGGCGAGCACGTTGACGCCGCGCACCATCTTGGAGCGCGCGTCTTCGCCGAAACGAATGTCCTTGGCAGCCATTGCGAATTACCTCGAAAAATTATTCGGATGAGAAATGTGTGGGAGCGACGCGCGATCAGCCGAGGATCGCGAACAGGTCGTCTTCCTTCACCACCAGCAGCTCGACGCCGTCCAGCTTCACTTCGGTGCCGCTGTACTTGCCGAACAGCACCTTGTCGCCGACCTTGACCTGCGGCGCGCGGACCTGGCCGTTGTCCAGCACCTTGCCGGTGCCGACGGCGACGACTTCGCCCTTGATCGGCTTCTCGGTGGCCGAATCCGGGATCACGATCCCGCCGGCGGACAGCTTCTCTTCTTCCATGCGCTTGATGACCACGCGGTCGTGCAGCGGCTTGATATTGGACATGGCAACCTCGGTAAATGGTTGATTGACGTGGAAAAACCCGGCGATTTTAGCAGTCGCGCGAAGCGAGTGCCAAACCGCGGACAACAGAACCGGGCGAACCCGGCATGCCACCGAGATGGGGCGGGCCCGCCGACTTTCAAGGGCCGCACGCGGATGTCCGCCAGGCCCGCCGGATCGGGGCAGCCGCTACCCTATGCCGGTGAGCGCCCTGATCTGCTTCTGCACCTGTCCCGACGCCGACAGCGCCGAGCGCATCGCCACCGCGCTGGTGGCCGAGCGCCTGGCCGCCTGCGTCAACCTCCTGCCCGGCCTGCGTTCGGTCTATCGCTGGCAACGCAAGGTCGAGGCCGCGGCCGAGGTCCTGCTGCTGGTCAAGACCAGTGCCGAGGCCTACCCCGCCCTGCAGGAACGCCTGCGCCAACTGCATCCCTACGAACTCCCGGAGCTGCTCGCGGTCGAAGCCGCGTCCGGCCTGCCCGAATACCTGCAATGGCTGGCCGCCGAGAGCCGACCGGTAAACTGAGCCAATGACCGCATCCACGATCCGCCTGCGCCGCTGGCTGGCCGGGCTCGCCCTGCTGCTTGCGCTGCCCGCGACCTCGGCCGTCGCCCAGGACTTCGAACTGCCGCCGGTCGACGAGGTCTTCGTCCTGTCCGCGCAGGCCACCGCGCCGGACCGCATCGAGGTGCGCTGGCGGATCGCCGACGGCTATTACCTGTACCGGCACCGCACCTCGGTCAAGGCCGATGCCGCCTTCACCGGCGCGACCATGGCGCTGCCGAAGGGCAAGGCCTACCGCGACGAATTCTTCGGCGACGTCGAAACCTACCGCAAGGAATTGCTCGGCACCCTCACCGGCACGCCCGCGGCCGGCGCGAGCGCGACCACCCTGACCGTGAAGTACCAGGGCTGCGCCGATGCCGGCGTGTGCTACCCGCCGCAGACCCGCACCCTGAAGGTCGCGTTGCCGGGCGAAGCGGGCGCTGGCGGCTTCGGCTGTAAGGCGCGCGGGCTGCATGATTATGTCGTCAAGAACGGCTCTGCCGATCATCCCAACGCCGAGGTGAAATTCGCACTGGGTGATGTGGTCAACACCATGATCGGCTGCACTAATGGTGAAACGATCATGCTGTGCCACGACACCTCGCTGCCGCGCCCCTATTCTCTCGGCTTTCGGGTGCAAGGCACCGAGGGGCTGTGGATGGACGTCAACAAGTCGATCTATCTGGAGGGCAAGAGCCCACAGCCGCACCGCTGGGAGCCTGCCGAGGGCTGGTTTGCGAAATACGATCACCCGCTATGGAAACGCTACGCCGATCTGGCGGCAGGGGCCGGGCATGGCGGGATGGACTGGTTCGTGATCCACGCTTTTGTCGAGGCGCTGAAGGCCAAGGCCCCGATGCCAATCGACATTTACGACGCGCTGGCCTGGAGCGCGATCACGCCTCTGTCGGAACAATCGATTGCTGAGGGCAATCGCACGTTAGATTTTCCCGACTTCACCCGAGGGCAGTGGCGCACCCGCAAGCCGATCTTTGCGCTGAACGACGCCTATTGATCGACGCGATTTAGGCCAAGCGCACCGCAAAGGCGAAATTGGTAATCTTGTCGGTATCCTTGACGCCCGGCGCGCTTTCGACGCCGCTGGAGGTATCGACCAGCGGCGCTCCGGTGCGCGCAATCGCCTCGGCAACATTCGTCGGATTTAGCCCGCCTGCCAGCCCCCACGGCAAGGCACCGCGATATCCGGCCAGCAGCGACCAGTCGAACGCCAACCCCATGCCGCCGGGCAGCGCGCCTTTGGGGGTCTTGGCGTCGAACAAGATCAAGTCCGCCGCCCCGGCATAGGCTGCGGCGCGTGCGACATCGCTGGCGCTGGCGACGGGCAGCGCCTTCCACACCGGCTTGCCAAACCGCGCGCGCAACTGGGCCACGCGTTCGGGCGATTCCGAACCGTGCAGCTGCAGCGCGTTCAGCTTGGCTGCCACCAGTGCGTCGGCGATGACAGCATCATCCGCATCGACGAACAAACCGACCATGGCGATCTGGCCAGCTGCGCGCGATGTCAAAGCGCCCGCGACATTCGACGTAACCGCACGGGGCGACGCTGGATAGAACACCAACCCGGCATAGTCCGCCCGCGCCGCGATGGTCGCATCGAGCGCCTCGGGTGTGCTGATCCCGCAAATCTTGATTTTCGCGGGCATGCGGTCAGTCGGGGTTCTGGATCAGCCGCACCAGCGTGCAGTCGGGATCGATCAGGTAGCCGATCCTCAGGCCGCTCGCCTCCAGTTGCGGAGCTTTGAAGCGCGGCCAGCCGGTGCTTTTTTCCTCGGCTCCCGCCGCGTTCACCAATGCCACCATGGCATCGAGATCATCCAACCGCAGGCAACAGCCGAACGAGCTCGTAGCTGGGTCGAGGTCAGGATAGGGGAAGAATTCGAGCTGCAAACCGCCGCGCTGCAGGATCATCCAGCCGCGATCCTTCCAACTCGTCGCAAAGCCCAGCTTCGCATAAAACGCCTCTGTCACATCGAAATCGCGCGATGGCAGATTGGGGGTGACGTGGTCAGCCATGGCTCAGCGCAGCTTGTCGGCCATGCGGGCCGTATGAGTGATTGCGGCGCGGCTATCGGGGGCGGAATGGCTCATCACGATCATGCTGGCCTTGGGGAACGCCGCACCAAACGCGCGCGCTGACGCGGCGTAGTGCTCAGTGTCGGCATCACCGAGATTGCCGAGCGACTTGGCCTTGCTGTCCTTGATCAGGCAGCCACCAAAAGCGATGTCGGTGCCGTCGATCCCAACGGTGATATTGTCACTGGTGTGGCCGGGGCCGGGGTAAAATACCTTGAGCGGGCCAAAGTTGGGCGCGGTTGCTGGTTCGACCCAGCCATTGGCGGCGAAAGTCAGGCTGTGTTGCGCCGCAACCATCCCCTCTTGCGGGGCAAGCTGGTTCGACAACGCATTGGCATAAGTCGCAATCCCCGCCGCATGCAGCGCGTCCATACCGCCCATCTTGTCCTGATGCGCGTGAGTCACCACCGCCAGCGCGACCGGCAGGTTGATCTCCTGCTTGATCCAGTTGAGGATCTGGGCGGTCTGGTCATCGGTCCAGGCGGTATCGACCACCAGCACGCGGCCGCCATCCCTGACGATCAAACCGTTGGAAGCGACTGCCCCGAAACCCGGCATGTCGAGATAGGAAGTGTGCTGCCAGACATTCGGTGCGAGCTGGCGGAAAACCAGATCGCCAAACCGTTGGTCGCCAGTTTCCATTTGCTGGCCAATCGTCGGGCGGATTTCACCGGGCATGCACCCGCTCAGCATCAATGCAGCGGCTAATGCGGTGCTCAGCTTCGCGACCGGGTGCATAATATTGGGCAATTCCATCAAGTTTTCCTTTTATTCAGCATTAAAAACCCCGCAAATGCGAGGCCTAGTAAATAGATGATCTTAATTTGGTTCACTGTAGCAAAAATATGGGGCGAATTCAAACATGAGGTGCGACAGTTTCAAAAGCCATATGATAATCAACAAGCTGAGCAAATTTCTCTAATGGTGTAAGCCAATCTAACGCCTTTCTAGGACGAGTATTCAGTGACATGGCAACTTGATTTAAATAATGCTGATCTGCCTGATTTAAATCAATCCCTTTAGGTAAATATTGCCTAATTAAACCATTCATATTTTCGCATGTGCCTTTTTGCCAGGGTGAATGTGGGTCACAGAAATATACATCTATGCCTAAATCTTCTTCGAGTATTTTATGTTCTGACATCTCACGTCCACGGTCATAGGTCAACGTTTTACGCAGTTCTGCAGGTAAATATTTCAGAGCTTCAGTTAAAGCCTTGCGCACTGATTCTGCCTTTGCATCAGGTAATGTTGCCAAGATACAGAGCCGTGTATTTCGTTCAATAAGTGTTGCTATCGAACTTTTATTGTCTTTACCTTTAATTAAATCAGCTTCCCAATGACCCGGTATTTTTCTTTCTTGAACTTCGGCTGGGCGCTCATGAATAGTTTTAATATCCTGTAATATAGAATCTTTTTTAGGTTCACCGTTAGCTTTTCGCTTTTTATTTTCATGACGTAGACAGGATAATAAGTCTTTTTTCAACTCACCCTTTGGTAATGCTCGTATCGTTGAATAAATCGTTGTATGGCTTACATTCATTGTTTGATCCAAATCAGGAAATGTCTTTAAACGCTTTGCTATTTGCTGAGGAGACCATAAACAACGGATCGCTTCAACAATAAATTTCCAGAGGATTGAATCGATTTTGAGTTTTCTGTGACCACGTCTACGTCTAGCGAAGGTGTTATCAGAAGCATATCGAGCTTGATAAACGTCATTGATGCTATTTCTTTTAAGCTCACGATAGATCGTACTAGGATGTCTTTTAATGAGTTCAGCAAATTTTCTGGCTGAAAAGCCTTCTTTTCTTGACTCAAGCATTAATGCAGTACGATCTTCAAAGTTAAGATGATGGTATGACAATTTTATATACTCCATAAACCCTTTAAATTAATTAGGTGGTTTATGTCGCACTTCAAGTTTTACTCTGCCTTTAATACAAAATGGTTGGAAATTAAAAAATAATGATAATGGTATGAATCTATTTTGTTATGACACATATATCAGTTTAAATATCTTATATCCAACTCAATTGCGTTATGTATCCCAAAATGGAGATAGCTTTGAAATTAATGACTATCTAACCGAGTGGTATATTGAATATTATTTCTATGGTAGTGATATTCATTATTGTACATAAAAAAAAAAGCCTCAAACTGAGGCTTCTTCTAACACCAACTACAAATCAATCCGCTGAAATATCTTCAAATAACACAGAAGATAAATAACGCTCACCCGCATCAGGAAGAATCACCACAATGGTTTTTCCTGCATTTTCAGGGCGAGCCGCAAGTTTTGCAGCAGCAGCTAAAGCCGCACCACTAGAAATACCCACAAAAACACCCTCTTGAGTTGCACTTTGACGTGCAAAATCAATCGCTTCTTGGTTTTCAATTGCGATTACTTCATCCACCAAACTTAAATCTAAGTTTTTAGGAATGAAGTTTGCACCAATCCCCTGAATCTTATGAGGTCCTGGTGTCAAGGTTTCGCCACGTTTAGTTTGACCAATAATTGGAGAATCCGCAGGCTCAACAGCAACAGAATAAATTGGCTGTTTTTTTACATTTTCAAAATAACTCGAAATACCTGAAATCGTACCGCCTGTACCAACACCAGCAACGAGAATATCAACTTTACCGCCTGTAGCCGCCCAAATTTCAGGACCCGTCGTGGTTTCATGAATCTTAGGATTTGCTGGGTTTTCAAACTGTTGTGGTAAGTAATACGTTTCAGGCTGTTCAGTCGCTAAACGCACAGCTTCATCAACCGCACCTTTCATTCCTTTTGCAGGTTCAGTCAGAATCAAATTTGCACCCAAAGCTTTTAATACTTTACGGCGTTCGATACTCATACTTGCAGGCATGGTTAAAGTAATATCATAACCTTTCGCCGCAGCAACAAATGCCAAAGCAATACCCGTATTTCCGCTTGTAGGCTCAACGATGTGCATGCCTTTTTTCAAAAGACCTTTTGCTTCAGCATCAGCGATCAAAGCAGCACCGATACGATCTTTTACAGAAAACGCAGGGTTACGGCTTTCCACTTTAGCAAGTACAGTAGCACCACCCGAAATCAGACGATTAATACGTACTAAAGGTGTATTACCAATCGCTTCAGCGTTGTTGCTATATACAGCAATACCTAAATTTTCAGTTGCTGGGAAATTTGGATCTGTAGACATGGTCTTTCCTTGAATCTAAATATGTTATATCACTCTATCATAATGCTTTTTTATGAAACTTTGATATTCGGTTACTGAATTTAATTATATCTATATCGAAATAGATTATTCATATAAATCATAAGTTTAGTTTTTAAGCAAATTGTTTGACTGAATTGTCATCAAATCAAAGTGTATATTTGTATATTATTTCAAGCATAATAACGCTATGACGCTAACCTAGAGAATATTATGGCAAGCAATGCTTATCAAAAATTTTACCGACAATTTACAAAAAAAATCTTAGATAAAATCGTAAGCCCACAAGTTTTAGGTGATACAGAAAAACTGGAAAATACTATACATGATCCGAATACACCAAATTCACCGATTTGCTATGTGATTCAAGACGATTCAACATCAAATAAAGTCTTAATTGACAATGAAACAGAAAAAAGAAATTTAAGCCCTGCTTTTGCACCATTGGTTTTATCTGAGAATTATCAAGAAGATGATTCTTTCATTATTTTAGAACCGAGTAAGAGTAACGCTTCAGCTTATTATCCTGACAAAATTATTCGTCTGGTTGAATTTTTATTAAAACATCCTGAACAAGATGTGCTTTTAGTACCCACTACGATTCTTTGGGGACGCGCGCCTGAAAATGAGGACAGTTGGTATAAAGCTTTGATGGCAGATGCTTGGACGAAACCGACGGGGATTAAACAAGCGCTCAATATCACGCTCTATGGACGTGATAACTATATCGAATTCCATCAAGCGATTTCGTTACGTTCACTAATTGATTCAGCTATTGAGCTTACACCGAACTTCTCACCTGCACATTATGTGGTGACTGAACTCAACAAACAGTTTAATGGCTATAAAGAAGCCATTTTAGGTCCTGATATTTCTGACCGTCGTAACGTCATTAAAAAATTAATGATGTCGGAAGCCGTCAAAGAAGCCATTCTGAATGAAAGCATTCATAAAAAAATCAGTGTCAATGAGGCTGAAAATTTAGCCCATAAATATTTAGATGAAATTGTTTCGGATTTTTCATATTCAACTTTGCGCTTTGCTGAGATTGCCCTGACCAAACTTTGGACACAGCTTTATGACGGAATCGAAGTGCATAATTTCGATACAGTCCGTGAACTCGCCAAAGATTATGAAATTGTCTACACGCCGTGCCATCGTAGCCACATCGACTATTTATTATTGTCTTATGTGATTTATAACCGTGGTTTGATGATTCCGCATATTGCTGCGGGTATTAACCTCAATATGCCTGTGGTTGGACAATTGATGCGTGGCGCGGGCGCGTACTTCATTCGTCGTAGTTTCAATGGGAATGCACTTTACACTGCTGTCTTTAAAGAATATATCTACAGTATGCTCAGCCGTAATACACCGATGGAATATTTCATCGAGGGTGGCCGCTCACGTACAGGTTTATTGCTTGCACCGAAAAAGGGCATGCTCGCTATGACCATTCAGAGTCATTTACGTGGTAATAGTAAGCCAATTGCATTCATTCCAACCTATTTCGGTTATGAAAAATTGATGGAAGGCAGCTCTTATATCAAAGAATTAGGAGGGCAAAAGAAACAAGCTGAATCATTGTTTGGATTGTTAAAATCTATTCAAAAAATTGAAAAAGTCTTTGGTGTCGTTCATGTAAATTTAGGTGAGCCAGTGTTCCTTGATGACTTACTCAAAAAACACAATGCACCTGAACATGTTGCTTTACATGAAGAAATGCCTGCTTCGGTTAAAGCAACGGTGAATGATGTTGCGATCGAAATTTTAGAAAATATCAATAAAGCAGTCGTGATTAATCCAATCAGCTTGATTTCTCTTGTTTTATTAAATGCACCGACACATGCCTTGGCTGAACGTGAAGTCATCCAACGTTTAGAGCAATTAAGAAACTTGCTCAAACTATATCGTTATGATGAACGTATGAAAATGACAGAGCTTTCAAATCAAGAAATCATTCAATATGCAATGAAGCTTAAGCAAGTTGAATTGATTGAACATGATAATGAGCGCTGGGTAAAAGTCAGTGATACCCAAGTCGGTTTACTAAAGTACTTTAGTAACAACATTTTGCATACTTTTATTCTGCCTGCATTAATTGCCAAAGTATTGAAGACACAGACTGAACAACAAGTTTTTGTCATTGCTAAAGCTGATTTATTGAGCCAAGTGATTGCACTTTATCCTGAAATTCAGAAAGCCTTTTTCTTAAAATGGGATGAATCTGAAGTTCAAACTGAAATTGAACAGCTTTTACAATATTTCGTGACTGAGAAATTAATTCAAATCAATGATCAAGATCATATTCAAATTTCTGACGCTGATCCAAAAGTTCGCTTACTTTCTGCTTTTGCACATTTATATGATGTCAATGTCGTAGTAAAAGACGCTGAGAAAGAAGATAAAGAGAAATAAGCTTTTAAAATTGAATTTAGAATAAACAATCCCTTCACTTACTTTTGCATCATGAAAATTATGCATCAAGTTGAAGGGATTTTTTTAGCTCTTTAATCCAATAAAACCATAATAATTCAATACCTGTGCAAAGGTTTCTATAGTAGAAAACCCTGCTTGCTGATATAAATGCTTCATTTCATCTACACTGATCAATGCAAAGTCTTGATCAATACGATTTGCCATAACCTCAGCCTGCTTCTCAGATAAGCCTGTTTTTAAAGCAAGTATTTTCAAGGTTTCTAATTGTTGAGGATTTGAGATTTGAGTGAGTTCATAACTTAAACACAATCCAAATTTACTTAGGCTATTTCCAATATCTTTAAAAAAATGTCCTTTTTGTTGTGTCGGTACAAAATGCGAAACCAAAATTGCCAATGCAACATCAAAAGTTTCATTTAAACTGGATAAAACTGAAGTATCACCCTGTACAAATTGAACCTGATTTGAAAGCCCTGAATCCGCAATATATTGTTGCGCTTTTTCAATCATATTCGGTGCAGGATCAATCGCTGTAAATGTCCAATCAGGAAATTGTTCAGCTAAATATTTCAACTCATAGCCTGTACCACAACCAACCACTAAAATATTTGCGTTCGACGGCGCATAGGTTTTCAATAAAGCATGCACTTGCAAATGAATCATTTCATAACTTGGAATCAATTTACGGATATGCTCATCATAGCCATCGACTACAACAGGGTTGTTAAAATCCTTTGCCATCTTTCCATCCTTTAAGAATGTTGAATTTAGAGATTTTTAATACGGCTACTTCGACGATTCAACATCTTGAACTTGCTTCACTTTCACCGCTTGCAAACAAAAATCAGCAATTTGCTTCACAAAATATTCTTTATAGGTTTTGTCAAAACGGTTGGTTTTAGCAATACTTAAAGGCTCAATCACCACGAACGTCATCGCCCCCACAATACATAGTGCCGTGGTATTTAGATCTTCAAAAATGAATTCACCAGAATGGCGACCTTCGGTTAGTATTTTAAGAATACTTTCTTTAATCAATTGCTTACTTTGAAAACGTTCCAATTCAAATTGTGGATCGACAGGTTCAAATAAAAGTGAATAAGACAAACGTGGGCTGTTCATCGCACGTTTCACAAAGGTCGTCACTGCACGATGTAACTTTTCCACAGCAGTCTGTTCGGTATGCGCAATATCATTGAGAATATTGACTTCGATATGAATTGCGGCATTTAAAACTTCAATTAAAACCTGATTTTTATTTTCAAAATAGCGATAAACCAAACCACTCGACACCCCTGCCCGATCTGCAATCGCTTGAATTTGCGCATCTTTAAATCCTCCTTGTGCAACCAATTCCCGTGCAGACAATAAAATCATCTCACGGTTTTGTTGCATCTTTTCTTCCATCACAGAGGATCGTTTATAACTCATGACTTTATAAAAATTCCATTTAAAAATAAAAGATTAAAAAATTTAAAGTAAATTTTACCCTAATTTTTCGATGTGGTAATTCAGACTAAATACTAATGAGTTTCGACTCAATTAGCTATCCTTTGGGCAGTAAACCTTTTTGCAATGAATCAGAGTGTATATTGAATAAGCACAATCGTGAGAGAACACTCTCAAATAGATTGATTTTATGCATGATTTGTAAAGAGATTGTCCGAAAATCCCCCCTTATATTGGTCAAATCTCCCCTTTATTCACTTGCTTAAAAATGATTCACTAAGTTGATCAAAGAATCGTATAAAAGCTTTATAAATTAGCCTTTTGGGTTAGATTATTTATAAAGTTTCTATACGGTAATAACGATAATATTCAAGGAAGAATAGAATGAAAATAAAACCACTTATTTTAAGTATGTTGCCGATTTTAGCGACGACATATAGCCACTCAGCTGCAATGGATCAGTCTGGACAGTCGATTTTAGCCTTTCTTGAAGATAAAAATTACGTTGAAGCCAGTATCGCTGTGGTCGATCCTGATGTATCGGGTAAAGTTCGAGATCGTCCAGATCTTGTCAATGTAGGAAGTACCGATCTCAGCACTGGAGATATGGCAGAATCTTTTCAATATTATAATGTTGCACTCAAACTCCAAATCGCGCCGATGGTGTCTTTTGGTTTGATCTATGACCAACCCTTCGGTGCAGCTGTCAAATACCCTTTACGTGACAATAATACATTTTCAGACAACAAGATCAGTCAAACAGGAACTGAGGCCAATGTCGATACCCAAAATATTAGTATGCTCTTTGGCTTCCAACCTGACCCACATTTCAACCTCTATGCAGGCGGTGTTTATCAAACTGTAAAAGGTAATGTGAAACTTCGTGGTAATTCCATGAGTATTTTCAATGGGTATGATGCCGATTTTAAAAAAGATAATGCAGTTGGTTGGCTTGCTGGTGCAGCATTCCAAATTCCAGAAATTGCACTAAAAGCTGCCGTGACGTATCGCTCTGAAATTAAGCATAAGTTACAAGCAACTGAAAGTATTTTTGGCGAGCCTCTAGTCCTCACTGCTGATACAAAAACTGAAATTACCACACCTCAATCGGTCAATTTAGATTTTCAAACTGGGGTTTATAAAGATACACTGGCATATTTAAATGCACGTTGGGTCAATTGGAAACAGTTTGAGTTAAGACCGACACAGTTTGGGGCTTTGACTGAAATGGCGACAGGTGAACTCAGCCAAGGGCTTTACTCAGGTGGTTTCAATCTTGATGATTATCATAAAGATCAATACAGCGTCACACTGGGTTTAGGTCATCAATTTACAGAAAAATGGGCAGCTTCTGCGGATGTGTCTTGGGACTCTGGTACAGGCAATCCTGCCTCTGTACTCAACCCAACTAAAGGTGGCTGGGGCTTAGGCTTAGGTGTGCAATATAATCCTGCACCAAACTATTTCATTGCAGGTGGTGTGAAATATATTTGGATTGGTGATGCAACAGCACAAGATGGTACATACTACCTCCCTGTTCCTGGTATTTCTGAAATCGCCCAACAAGGAGACTATAAGGACAATACAGCGATTGGATATGGTCTAAAAATGGGTTATCGTTTTTAATCCATTCTATTGGATTTGGTTAAATTAAGGTTTTAGCGTAGACTTCTTTCACTTGTAACACTTAACGAAAGAAGTCTTTTTTATTTTCAAATATAAATTCATTTTTCAGTCATTTGTACATGTTATACATCAAATAACGGAAATTAAAAAACAAGTTAGCGTCTAACTTAAAATCTCAAAAATTTAAAGGTATATCAATATGAAACTCTTACGTTTAATTCCAGTTTTGGCATTGGGTACAATTTTAACTGCTTGCGGTGGCTTACCTAAAGAGTGTGAAGAATCGTGGAAACACATGGAAGAACTCGGCAAGCAAAGTGGCATGCCTGAAGAATCGTTAAAAGAACAAAAGAAAGCGTTTGAAGAAGAAATTAAGAAGTTATCTAAAGATGAAGCAATTCAAGCATGTAAAGCGCAATCGTCAATTCTTGGAATGGTTAAACAATAATTTCTTATAGTCACCTAAGAGCAGTACGCATGTTAAAAAAATTAGCATAAATATTGCTCTTTTTAGATTCCTAAAAATAATAATACCTAAGCTCATCAATCACATTGTTTTGATTCATCATAAATAAACATCGGTCCTAATTCATAAATTTGATCATTGCGTTTGGCTTGCGGAATATATGCACTGGAAATAGAACCATCTAAGTATAAGGCTTGGTTGATTTTTAATTGTGTTTTGAAAATATCAGCAAAATCATAAAAACTGATTCGTCCACGACTAATCACAAAATATAACTGATTGTTTTTGATTCCAACACCGTTACGGATTTTCAATGATTCTGAATTTTTCACAAAAATCGGATTGATGCTTCCATTTATCACCAACATCGGACCTGACTGCGTGGCATAGGTGGATTGGAAATCTGTATTTTTAAATTGTTGCGTGGTTTGAATGACTGCTTTATTTTTATTCCAAGCCACCACGCCATTGGGTTGCATAAAGAAATTACCAAATTGATTTTTTTGAAGATTCAAGGGATAAAGCTGTTTTGACTGTTCGACATATAAACCTACGGGTTCAAACGTTGCGTGATACATCCCAGCATTCATTGCAAAACTAAGTCGACAATCTTTATGTTTTTTCAGAATTGCTGAAAAGCGTTTAAAAGGCTTATTTTGTGCATCATTTAAGGCTAGTTTTAGTTTATGAAATTCATCGATTTTGACAACATCTGCAATAACTTGATTGTTATGCTTAATTTCAAAATATTCGGTATTGGCTAGCGTTTGTGATGGCATTCCACTCATACC
Source organism: Acinetobacter wuhouensis (assembly GCF_001696605.3). Lineage (NCBI taxonomy): Bacteria > Pseudomonadati > Pseudomonadota > Gammaproteobacteria > Moraxellales > Moraxellaceae > Acinetobacter > Acinetobacter wuhouensis. The sequence goes on from NZ_CP031716.1 coordinate 2,101,152, forward strand.
AAACCACGATAATAGCAACGGTAAAGACACTTTTAGCTTCATATCATGTACACAAATTCTATAGAAATCCCCCCTATTCTAAGCTGTATAGCTTCGATAAATGAATATTATTTATCATTTTAGATGCAAATTTTTACTTAATTATCAATTTCAAGGCTTCTATATTCACATGACATCGCTATAATGGCTCTGTCCTTTCAATTAAATACATGTGTACACTTTATTTGAACTGAGTGGAATATGCAGATTAAATCAGTAACAACAAAGTATGCTCTAGGTTCGCATCTTATCGTAAAACATTTTGGCTATAGCCATCATGGGATTTACGCCGGTAAGGGACGCGTCATTCATTATTCTGGTTTTGCACACCTTTTCAAAAAACGCCCGATTGAAATCACCACACTAGAAAAGTTTGCTCATGGTAAAACCATCCATATTCGTCAATATGAACAGCCCAAATTTAAAGGTCGCCATGTGGTACGCCGTATGCGTTCACGCATGCATGAAAATAATTACCATTTAATTATTAATAATTGTGAACACCTCTGTAGTTGGGCAATCACAGGAATTGAAAGTAGTCCTCAAGTGGTCAAAATGATGAACCGTTTAACCACGATTGGTTATATCAGCTCTATTATGACCTATATGAATGGTTTATTTTTAACGATTGCAACCACATGTTTTGCTTTAGTTTTATATATAAAAATGAAACTGAGAGCCCAATCTAAACTTAAACTTCCAACTTATTTATCGATTAAAGAACAACAATCTAAAAAATAAAACAACTAGGCAAAAAAAACCCTACCGAAGCAGGGAACGAGAAATATCACGTTTTTTTCAAGGTGAGCATAACGCTCAACCTCAATATGAATAGCATTCCGATAAATGTCAATAATTAATTAAATTACAATAATTTAATAAAAATAAATTAACATTTTTTTTACAAAAACTTAACGGTTAAATGGTGGAAATTTGTCATCTATTAGATTCAATTTTATACCATGTTCCAAATAAGCTTTTAAATTATCAATGACTGTTGTGAATCCACCTGTAGCATCGACAACAAAAGCGATCAATTCCGCCCCTTGTAATGGAATATCGTAATTTCTGATTTTTAAGTAGGTTTGCTCTGCACTGACCTGTTCAAAAATAAAATCTACTGTCGATTTCGGATCTCCCCAAATCACTTGAATCAGTCTATTTTCAATGATATTTAACACTTTAACTTGTGCGGTCACTTCATATTTAGCCCAACGCCATTCTACAGTTTTGCCCTGTTCTAATTTTCCAGTTGAATGACTAAACCAAAATTGCGTGGTGATTTCAGGATTGATAAAAGCATTAAAAACGTCATTGATCGGTTTACGGATCAGCATTTGGGTTTCAATGGTTGGGTTCATTGTGTTGCTCCAAATTGAATGTATAAACAATGTGATACCACATCATTTATAGATGCGGTATTTTTATTTTGTTAATCATTTTTTGATCAGTTTGTTTACTATGCTATAAAATTGGATTTAACAAGTGCATGGTATCGTTCTGAAAATTGTCCATTCCAATAAGGATAATAGGGATAAGGCGGATAAATCGCACTTACAGTATCCAATCGTTGGATTTGATCTTCATTCAATTTAAATTGATTCGCTTCAAGATTTGCAGACAATTGTTGCGAATTTCTAGCGCCGATCAAGACAGTTGAAACTGTTGGTCGTTGCAATATCCAATTAAGTGAAATTTGTGGAATAGAATAACCCGTTGCAAGTGAAATATCCTGAAGCACATCTAAAACCTGATACAGATATTCTTCATTGACTGGTGGTGCGAATTGCGCTGTTTCATGTAAACGACTATGTTCAGGTAATGGATGATTTCGATCAAATTTACCCGTCAGTCTACCCCAACCTAGTGGACTCCAGACCACAGCGCCAATTTTTTGATCGTGGTTTAAAGGCAGCAGTTCCCATTCATAATCACGTCCAATCAGTGAATAATAAATCTGATGTGCGCTGAATTTTTCATAACCATAACGATCCGCAATTGCTTGGGCTTTCATTAGCTGCCATCCTGCAAAATTGGATGCACCGATATAACGAACTTTACCACTTTTAACCAGTTCATCTAGAGATGACATCAGTTGTTCTAGTGAGGTAAAACTGTCAAATTGATGAAGTTGTAACACATCTATATAGTCGGTATTTAGACGCTTTAGAGACTGCTCTACAGCGTGGATCAGATAATGACGTGAATAACCTACATTATTGATTTGTTCATTGCTTCGTATGCCAACTTTAGTAGAAATAATGACCTGTTGACGTTGATTGGTTAATGCTTTTCCAAGCATCCGTTCAGATTCACCATCTGAATAGACATCAGCTGTATCAAAATAGTTAATACCTGCGTTTAAACATTGCTGAATCATTTGATTGGCTTCAGTCTGATCTGCCTGCCCCCATGCTGAAAATAATGGTCCCTTACCTCCCAATGTTCCTGCACCAAAACCAAGTTCTGAAACTTGTAATCCTGAACTGCCTAGAAAGTTATATTTCATGTGAATCTACCATCAGTGATTGATTCATCACAGAATAATCATCGTAAATATTCAAATAAATACGAATAATCAACAATCATTTTTCTGATTTTCTTGATAATTGTTTTTGTGTTTTGTGTTTTTGGAAAATCGTTTAAAAATGTTGAGATAAGGCGCACTGATTATGAATACTGATGATTTTCACTTTTTTGTCCGTGCTGCAGAACTCGGTTCAATTAGTCAGGCTGCCAAAGAAGCCGATATTTCAGTTTCAGTAGCGAGTCAACGAATTCAAAGACTTGAACAGCATTTAATGCTTAGGCTATTTTACAGAACTACTCGGCGTTTAACGCTGACGGATGAAGGAAAAATTTTACTCAAACAAGGTTATCCACTCATTCAAGAATTTCAAACACTCAAAGATAATTTATTGGAACAAAATCAGGAATTAACAGGAACGCTCAAGTTGACAGCTTCAGCAACATTCGGAGCAAAAATACTTACATCTGTGATTGCTCAATTTCTCTTACACCACCCAAAACTCAATATAATTTTAGACTTAAATGATCAAAATGTAGATCTGATCGAACATGGCTTTGATGTCGCCATTCGTATTGGGAAATTACAGGATTCAAGTCTGATCGCCAAACCACTGATGGATAATCCACGCCTACTTTGCGCAGCACCTGAATATTTAGCACATCATAGTATGCCTAAAACACCTAGTGACTTATTACAGCATCAATGTATTGTGCAAAACCATCAACAAGGTTTAAGCCATACATGGCAATTGTTTGATAATGAAAATAATGCCTATTCGGTCAAGGTATCAGGACAATTTATTTCCAACTCAGGTGATGGCATTCGCCAAGCTTCTTTGGCAGGCGTTGGTATTTCCAATCATTCGCTTTGGCATGTACAGGAAGATTTAGCATCTGGAAAATTAGTCCAAGTACTGTCCGACTATACTGTTGAGCCTACACAAGTTTATGCCATCATCCCTGATCGGAAGCTTGTTCCACAAAAAGTAAGCGTTTTTATTGAGTATTTACAAAATTATTTTCAAAAAACACAATCAAGATAACAACATATTATTTTTATTTTCAAAATCTTAAAATAAAAAATGCATTATTCTAAATGACAAACATAGTCTACAACTTCACTTGACTGCATACTAAAGCGACTATTTTCAGGAACTTTAAAATACTCACCCGCAGAAAAAGATTTAAATTCCCCATCCCCAATTTTGATCAGACATTTTCCTGAAATAATTTCTATTCTCTCAGGGACATGCGTTTCAAAAGTTAAAGGCTTTTCTGTAGGAAGCAACACACCTAAAGTTTTCTTCGAACCATCTTGGCATTCAATCAGATAACTGATAGATCGACCATCAAAATGAATATTCGGCTTTTTATGAACAGTGACAAAATCAAATTGTATCGCCATGACACAAACCTGTTTAATTTTTATACATATACAATGTATATCTTTTCATGACTTCATTTCAATATTTTTATCAAAAAATAAACCCAGCCGAAGCTGGGTTTAATACTTCAATTAAAATTACTTATTCGGTTTAAAACTGTCTTTCAAATCTAAGATACGGTTAAACACAGGTTTATCGCTTGTATGATCGTGCTGATCTGCAACAAAATATCCTTCACGTTCAAACTGGAAGCGATCTTCAGGATTTGCTTGCGCCAATGCAGGTTCAATCACCGCTTGCAAAACTTGTAACGAATCTGGATTTAAACATTTCAAGAAATCGTCATCGGCATCAGGTGCAGCCTCTGTGAATAAACGATCATAAACACGTACTTCCGCAGGAATACCTTTAGTCGCAGATACCCAATGCACAACACCTTTCACCTTCCGTCCTTCAGGGTTTTTACCTAAAGTTTCAGGATCAATCGAACATTTTAGCTCGATCACTTCGCCATTTGCATCTTTAATCACTTCATCGCACTTGATGACATAAGCATGACGTAAACGCACTTCACCCTCAGGAATCAAACGTTTAAAGCCTTTTGGTGGTACTTCTTCAAAGTCTTTACGGTCGATGTAAATTTCTGATGTTAAAGGAATGATACGATCGCCCATATCCACGTTTGGATGACGTGCATGGCTCAAATCCATATCTTCAGGCAGATTCGTTAAAGTCACTTTGAGTGGATTTAATACAACCATACCACGCGCTGCGGTATTTTCCAAAGATTGGCGAATACAGAACTCAAGCATTGCCACATCAACAATACCATCCGTTTTAGACACACCAACACGTTTACAGAAATCACGTAAACCTTCAGGTGTGAAACCACGACGACGCATACCCACCACTGTAGGCATACGCGGATCGTCCCAACCACTTACATGATTGCCTTCAACCAATTTACGCAATTTACGTTTAGAGGTAATGGTGTAATCAATGTTTAAACGGCTAGATTCGTACTGATGTGGTACAGATGGCGATTTAACTTTTTCAACCACCCAATCATAGAACGGGCGGTGATCTTGGAATTCCAATGTACATAATGAATGGGTAATACCTTCAATCGCATCAGATAATGGATGCGCATAGTCGTACATCGGGTACATTTTCCATTTATCACCTGTTTGGTGATGTTCAGAATGGAGTACACGGTACAAAATCGGATCACGCATGTGAACATTTGGTGACGCCATATCAATTTTGGCACGTAATACCGCTTTGCCTTCGCCAAACGCACCATTGTTCATTTGTTCAAAACGTGCAAGGTTTTCTTCGACCGAAGTATCACGGTATGGAGAGTTTTTACCTAAATCGACAAAATTACCACGATTTAAACGGATTTCTTCAGGGCTTTGCAAATCAACATAAGCATCACCTTGTTTGATCAATTGAATCGCCCAAGCGTGTAACTGATCAAAATAGCTCGATGCATAACGAGGCTCACCATTCCATTCAAAACCAAGCCATTTCACATCATTGGCAATACCATCGACATATTCTTGTTCTTCAGCATCTGGATTGGTATCGTCAAAACGTAGGTTACATAAACCTTGGTATTCTTCTGCGATGCCAAAGTTCAAACAAATCGCTTTGACGTGACCAATATGTAAATAACCGTTTGGTTCAGGTGGGAATCGTGTCACGACTTGTTGAGTGCGACCTGCTGCCAAATCATCAGTAATCACTTGGCGTACAAAGTCCAAACCTGCCTGTTGTTCTTGCTGCGCATTATCGACAGATGCAGTATTGGTTGTCGGGGTTTTCGGCAGTTCTGAAACAACATCATTTGGCTTCATAGTTGATAAATCACTTCTAAAAGTTAAAATAGGATCAATAAAAACGAATTTTCGAAAATATTAACAAAGAAAATCACGTTTTTGCTTGCTATGTAGTTTACAGTTTGCTTATGCTTCTCTCAACCAAAAACCCATGACATTTTTGTCATGATTAGGAGATTATAGAATGAGTTTTCCTCAAGTCGAATTAAACACCAACAAAGGACGCATTGTTCTTGAACTTAACTCTGAAAAAGCACCTAAAACTGTTGCTAACTTTTTAGAATACGTTCGTGATGGTTTTTATGATGGCGTAATCTTCCACCGTGTGATTGACGGTTTCATGATTCAAGGCGGTGGCATGGATGAAAATTTCAAAGAAAAAGCTACGCGTGACTCTATTGAAAACGAAGCTGACAACGGTTTAAGTAATGATGAAGGTACGATTGCAATGGCGCGTACTCAAGCTCCTCACTCTGCTTCTGCTCAATTCTTCATTAACGTGAAAAACAACTCTTTCCTTAACCACACTGGTAAAACAGCACAAGGTTGGGGCTATGCAGTATTTGGTAAAGTAACTGAAGGCTTAGACGTTGTTGAAGCGATCAAAGGTGTTCGTACTGGTAACCGTGGTTATCACGCTGACGTTCCTTTAGAAAATGTTGTCATTGAATCTGCAAAAATTATTGCTGAGTAATTTTTAAATCCTCCCCAACCCTCCTTTAATAAAGGAGGGAGTAAAAGCCCAAATATAAATGGGTGGAAAGTCCCTCTTTAATAAAGGTGGGTGAGGAGCATTGCTCCGCAAGGGGGATTCTAAAATAGGTAAAATAAAATAGTGACCCATCTGTTTATCGCTGATTTACATTTGTCACCAGATCACCCTCGACTCGTTCGGGGGTTTTTAGCTTTATTGGAACAATATCAAAATAATAATGCCACACAACCAACCCAACTCTATATTTTAGGCGATTGGTTTAACGCTTGGATTGGCGATGACTACACTGCCCCATGGTTAGATGAAATTGTCACTGCTTTAAAACAGTTCACATCATCAGGTAATCAAGTTTTCTTTTTAGTAGGTAATCGCGACTTTGCTCTAGGTCAGAAATTTCTCAATCAATTCAATGGCAAACTCCTACCCGAGATTTATACCCTAAATATTGGAAATAAAAAATTTAGAATCGAACATGGCGATGCCCTGTGTACCGATGATGTTTCTTATCAACGTTTCCGTAAAATTATTCGTAATCCGATTATTTTAGGCTTATTAAAAAGTACACCTTTAAGTTTTAGACAAAAACTTGCCAATGGTTTTCGTAAAAAAAGTCGTGAATCCAATCAAACTAAAAGCTATGCCATTATGGATGTAAATGCACAAGCTGTTGAAACTGCCTTAGTTGAGGTTGATGTATTGATTCATGGACATACCCACCGCCCTGAAATCCATGATGTAAATGGAAAACCACGTATTGTTTTAGGCGATTGGCGTGAAAAAACATCTGAAGCAATGATTCTAGAAGTGAATGATGATGGACAATGGAATTTTTTTAATTGGAAGATAAAATAGAGAATATCTAACAAAGGATATTCATCATGAATGATAAAGAAATAAGTAAATATTTGAGTTTTATCCTCAGACATCAGCCTGAATCAATTCAATTAAAATTGGATCAGCAAGGTTGGGCGAATATTGAAGAACTTATAAACAACGCTGAACCTGTCAATAATTTCAGAATCGATAGAACTACGCTAAATTCAATTGTTGAAAATAGTGATAAAAAACGTTTTCAAATCAACAGTGATGGTTTAAAAATCCGTGCTGTACAAGGTCACTCCACATCTACTGTGGATCGAACGTTTACCGAAAAGATGCCACCAGAAATACTTTTTCATGGTACTGCCGAACGGTTTATTGACTCGATCAAACAACATGGATTAGTTCCCAAGGAACGTCAGTATGTACATTTATCAGAAAATATCGAAACAGCTATAGCAGTTGGTCAGCGTTATGGTAAACCACGTATTCTGAGTATCAATGCCTTAGAAATGTATCATCGTGGGATTAAATTTTATCAGGCTGAAAATGGTGTATGGCTTGTCGAGCGAGTTGATCCACAATTTATTGCGTTTGAACCGTGAAAATTCACGCTTATTTACGTTTCAAAAGATTCAAATTATCTGAAATGTGTCTATAATATCGAAAATTTACGATATATGAGACAGCTCATGGATTTATTAAACGTATCAAAAACACGTTATACCACCAAAGCTTATGATGCAACTAAGAAAATTCCGCAAGAAAAATTCGAAAAGTTACTAGAAATCCTACGTTTAACGCCATCTTCGATCAACATCCAACCGTGGCACTTTTTCATTGCAGATAATGATGCGGCCAAACAACGTATTGCCACAGCACTGGTTGGAAAATATGCTTATAACGCACCTAAAGTTTTAGACTCATCACATACCATTCTCTTTTGTACCAAATCTGATATTACTGAACAACATTTAGCAAATCTATTGAGTCAAGATGATTTAAGCGGTCGTTTTAAAGATGAAAAAGCCAAACAAGGTCAAAAAGATAGCCGTTCAGGTTATGTAGATTATTACCGTACTGAAAAAGGTGATATTCAACGTTGGGCAGAAAACCAAACTTTCATTGCACTTGGGCAAGCTCTCCTTGCAGCAGGAATCGAAGGGATTGATGCAACACCGATCGGTGGTTTTGATGAAACGATTATCACCGAGGAATTAGGTTTAGACGAAAAAGGTTTGATTCCATCTGTACTCATGACACTAGGTTATCGTAGTGATGCAGATTTCAATGCTTCATTGCCTAAGTCACGTTTAAACAAAGAAGAAATATTTACCAAACTTTAAGTTTTTGAATCGTCAAAATTTAAATAAGAGAAGTCATACGTGACTTCTTTTTATTTCACTCATAAATATCTAACTCAACAAATATCATACCCACTCAACATTTATCCTAAGAGATAATAATGATCAAAGTTAAAATAAAAATACATGCTCTATGAAAAAGACGATTTTACTCACTCTATTGATCACACAGTTCTACGCATGCTCATCTTTTGAAATGAGTGCTGAAAATAAACAAAATCAAAAATTCTCAAAATTTAGTCAACAATTTACCAATCCTGATCATATTCAAAAAACAGATGAAGCAAAAATTCTAGCCGAACTACAAATCATGACACCGTATATTCTTTCACTCAATACTCAATCAGTGAATATGCAAGGGAAAATACCTGAAAATAGGGATAATCTTTATTTAGATTTTGCCAACTTAAATGCAGCTTATTCTGAATATTTAGTATTCCATCATTGCATAGATTTATCTGAGAAATATTTTTTAAATGCTGAACATACTTATTTAAAATTATTACAAGACTCACCTTATGATGAAAATCTTCTCTACAATATTTCTATTTTCTATGCGCGCAACTCCGTACCATTCGATGATGATCAACACCAACAGATACGCACCCAACTTTTAGAAAAATCTAAGCAATATGCTGAAAAAAATCAAGAAATTAATACAGAAAATCAGCAACATAAACACCATTACTACGCTGTACTGAGTGAGCTTCTCAATGCACTTGATAAACAAAAGATCAGGAAAGATCAACAAAAAGCATTAATACAAACATTACAGCCTTTTTTATTTGAATTACTCGAACAACCTAACATGGATTATGATTCTGGTAATTTTTTTATATTGGTCAAATATTATGATCAGTATTTAAAAGCGTATTATCCTCAGCAAGCAAAATCTTGGCTAAAACAAAACCAGAATAAAATTTTAGCATTTTACAATTCACATCAGGATGATAATACTCAACGGAACAATACGATAAGTGCACAACTCTATGCATTATTAGATCAACCAGAGAAAGTATTATATTTTCTCAAGTTATTAAAATTTACCGAAAAAGATAATTACACACCTCAAGATATTCTCGATGAACAACTTTTCGATACAATGCGTCATTCAAAAGCATTTCAAGACTGGTTTTCACGATATTCACGAGAATACCAAGCTTATCTAGAGCAAAATCCAAAGGTTTGTAACAGCCTACAAAGCAGTGTGCATTCTGAAATAAAATTATTAAACAATCAACGATCTAAACACGTATTAGAGATCAATAAAAATGTAGGTGAAGCACCTAAATCATCACCAAAGCTTGAACAAAAACCTGTGAAATAACATGAATTGTCCAAAGTTAAGCATTGTAAATGTTATGACTGATAACTTTTGCATGCATTTATTTTAAAATTTTTAAAATCAATTTTCAGCATGAATCAAATGTTCATGCTGAAATATATTTTCAATCCAATCGATTAGATTGGATGTGAACTGGCAATTTCTTGGCTGATCATCACTGCTGTTGCAGCAGAAAGCGTCCATCCCAGATGTCCGTGCCCTGTATTATAGAATACCCGCTCACGTTTTCCACGTTTTACCACAGGCATCATATTTGGCATCATCGGTCTTAAACCTGCCCATGGAACACAATGTTCAGTTGAAATATCGAAGTTCTTATTCACCCAATCCGTTAAAGGCTGAATACGATCTGAACGTATATCTCGGTTATAACCATTAAATTCCGCTGTACCTGCGATACGCAAACGATTTGCACCTAAGCGAGAAGTCACAATCTTGGCGCTTTCATCAAGCAAGCTGACCCACGGTGCGCCATTGATACTTTTCTCATCGTTGAGTTGCACTGTGATTGAATAACCTTTGACGGGATAGACATTAACGCGATCACCCAATTGATTGGCTAACTGGTAACTACCTACTCCACCACAGACCACAACTGCATCTGCGCTAATTTGTTCAATGACTTTAGCATGGCTTTCTTGACCATTCACATTTTCGCCACTGCTGTGATATTGAATATTTACACCTGTAGAAGTGTGATCAATATTCACTACTTCCATGCCAAAGATGTATTTCACCCCATACTTTTCCGAAGCTTTCGCAAGCCCCATAGTAAATTTGTGAATATCACCAGTTGCATCACCTGGACAATAGAAACCACCATAATATTCACCAGTTAAACTTGGCTCTATTGATTTAATTTCCTCAGGTGTCACTGCATGGCGCTCCAACCCGCCTTTGCAAAGTAAATTATTGACAGCAGTTGCTACCTTATAATCTTCTTCAGAATGATAGAAGTGCAAAATTCCACGCTTTTCTAGGTCGAAATCAATACCTTCTTGTTCTGCAATACTAAATAATCTTTGACGTGCCAACAGTGCCATTTTGACCGTATCGCACGTATTGGCTTCGTAATGTTTAATATTGCCAAGAAACTCAACTAACCACGCATATTTGTGCAAATCAAATGCCGGATTGAGCAATAATGGGGCATCTTTTTTTGCCATCCATTTTATGCCTTTGAGTACAGTTGATTTTTGATTCCAAACTTCTGCATTACAGGCAGACAGCTGTCCACCGTTGGCAAAAGATGTTTCCATCGCAGGAAATAAATGTTTATCAATAACAGTAACTTGATAACCTAATTGAGCAAGTTCATAAGCAGAAGTTACACCTGTAATTCCTGAACCAATAACGACGACATGACACATACGCACACTCCTTTGAAATGTAATGTTCAAGACGTTTCATTCGTCCTAAAATACATTGTCAATGTATGCCCCATCTGTCATGTGTACCTGAGAGCTTCGATAAAACCTAAGTCATTTATAATCAATCTTTAGGTTAAACCATCCCCTTCGGTGAGCCATTTCTTTTTATTTTCAATAGAATGGCTTCTCTCCAGAGTTTTACAATGATTACAGTCCTTTTGCCTGAGAGTTTCCGGGGTCGTTGCTCCTTCGGCGAGTCAGAAGACTTCTCTCCTGCAATCATCTTTCCTTGTATATAGCAATTAATATGCCACTGATTAAAATTAAAACAATACTTAATGACCAATTTCTTTCAATTTTTATCAATGATTCACTGAATCATAGCGGAATACATTCAAATCATCATATTCAATTTGCGGTGTCGTCCCAGAAATAATATCGGATAATAATTTTGCCGAACCACATGACATTGTCCAACCCAGCGTGCCATGCCCAGTATTGGTGAATAAATTTTTAAATTTTGTTTTACCGACTATTGGTGTTCCATCAGGCGTTGCAGGTCTTAAACCTGTCCAGAAATGTGCATCTGAAATATCACTGGCTTTTGGAAAAAGTTGCTGTAATACCATCAACAAAGTATCTTCACGACTGGCTTTTAGGGAACGATCAAAACCATTAATTTCTGCCATTCCGCCCACACGGATACGATCATCAAAACGTGTCAGAGCAATCTTATAAGACTCATCTAAAATCGTCGATACGGGTGATAATGCTGGATCTAAAATCTTCGTGGTGATCGAATATCCTTTGAGTGGATAGACAGGTGCATCTATATCTAACTGCTTGAGCATCTCATGGCTATAACTGCCAAGTGCCATCACATAGGCATCTCCTTTTACTCGAGTTCCATCACTGAGTAAGATCCCTGTAATCTGATCTGCATCCTTTTCAATTTTTTCTATACTGGAATTAAACAAGAATTGAACACCTTGTTCAGCCGCGAGTTCAGCCAATTCTGTCGTGAATTTTTGACAATCTCCCGTTTGGTCATTCGGTAAACGTAAGCCACCAACAAAATCAACCGTCGCATGTGCTAACGCAGGTTCAGCATGAATAACACCTGCTTTGTCTAATAATTCAAATGGCACACCTTCGTGCTTTAAAACTTCGGTATCTTTACCCGCAACATCCAACTGTTCTTGTTTACGGAATAATTGTAAAGTTCCTAGCTGGCGTTCATCAAAATGAATTCCTGTTTCAGTACGCAAATCATCTAAACAATCACGACTATATTCTGAAATTCGCACCATGCGTTCTTTATTGATTTGATAGCGATTGATATTACATTCTGCGAGCATGCGCACCATCCACTGGTACTGGTACATATCGCCTGTCAGTTTAATTGCCAATGGTGAATGGGGCTGAAACATCCATTTAAATGCTTTGAGTGGAATGCCAGGCGCAGCCCAAGGTGATGCATAGCCAGGGGAAATTTGTCCAGCATTGGCAAAACTGGTTTCTAAAGCAACATTCGGCTGTCGATCAATCACCGTCACATCATGCCCTGCTTGTTTTAGATAATAAGCTGAGGTTGTACCGATAACGCCTGCACCAAGTATAATAATATGCATACAGAACTGAACCTTATATAAAAAATTAGATTTTTAATTAAAAACTATAATAAAAAGTTATACTTTTAGAAAAATATATTGATCAATTCTCAATGTAGCATTTCATATAAATTACGCAATATAGTTTTATATCATGCTTAAGTATTAGAATAATTAGATCTGTTCTTTTTATTTTCTATCTTATTCAAATAAAAAGGGTATTTTATAAATACCCTATTATTAATTTACAATTTTAAATATTTAGATCATTTATTTTAACGATGTGTGTGAATCGACATCACAATCCCAAAGCTGGCCAATAAAGCGATTACTGCTGTTCCGCCATAACTCATTAATGGCAATGGATCACCTGTTACTGGTAAAATTCCACTCACCATACCTGAATTAACAAAAACATAGAAGAACACCGATAAACCTATCGTACCTGCCAATAATCGCCCATAGTTATGGAAGCAGTTTAGGCTGATCATCATGCATCTAAAGATAATCGCAGTATAAAGCGCGAATAAAAAGAACACGCCCATGAAGCCAAATTCTTCGGCATAGGTCGACATGATGAAATCGGTATGATGTTCAGGCAAATAACCCAATTGTGACTGCGTACCCTCTAAGAAGCCCCGCCCAGACAAGCCACCTGAACCAATAGCAATCTTCGATTGGATAATGTTCCATCCCGCACCTAAAGCATCAGACTCTGGATCGAATAATGTCAAAATACGTTTCTTTTGATAGGCTTGCAGTACAAACGTCCAAATAATCGGGAATGCACATGCCAAAGCCGCCAATGTCCCACCGATATACCACCAAGACATACCACTCAAGAACAATGCAAATACACCACCAATCACAATACCAATCGCTAAATCGGGCTGTAATAATGCCAAAACGAATGGCACCATCATAATGATCAGTGCAACAACGATATGACGAAATTTCGGTGGTAAAGGCATCCGTGAAAAATACCACGCCATCATCAGCGGCATGGCAAATTTCATAAATTCACTGGGTTGCATACTGCCTATGCCTGGAATGGTCAACCAGCGTTTTGCGCCTAAGCGCACATCACCGATCAGCAATACAAGTATGAGCAATAGTATGGCAAACAAATAGAACCAAGGACTGATGGCTTGATATACTTTGGGTGGTACTTGCGCACATAAAAAAAGCACAACGAAACCAACAGCGAAGCTGACACCTTGGCGAATCACCATCGACATATCTTCAGAAGATGCGCTATAGACCATCAATAGCCCTAAGACCATATTAATAATCAATAAACCGAGCAACCACGGATCGAGATGTAATCTATCCCATCTGGACGTGTTTTGGTTGAAACTTAAACCATCTCGAACTGATTGGCGTAAAAACTTATATTGTGGCGATGGCGTCATATAAAAATCTTAAATTAAGCTTTATTTTTACGTGATTATAAAGATAAATGCTGAGTGAGAAAATCTCTCATTTTAGAATTTTAAACTATTTCTTTAGGATTACTGCTGTGATTGTAAAATGAGTCGTGCCAATTCCAAATCGTCTTGATAAGTGATTTTAATATTGTCTGAACGTCCCATGACTACTTGTACCGCTTCACCAATATGTTCTAAGGCACTGGCTTCATCTGTAATGACAACATCATTCTCTAAAGCTGTTTCTATCGCTTTTTTAAGTGTTGCAAATGTTGAAATTTGTGGGGTCTGCGCTTGCCACAACTGTTCACGACTCACTGTTTTGTGAATGTCTTTTTGATTCTCAACCAATTTCAAAGTATCACGTACAGGGATCGCTAAAATTGCACTACAGTTTTGTTCAATTGCTGTTTGGATGAGATCTTCAAGGCATTCTTTTGTTACGCATGGTCGTGCGGCATCATGTACAAATACAAGATCATCTGCTTGAGCGAATTGCTCTAAGTAATTCAATGCATTTAAAACAGAGTTAACACGTTCTGCACCACCAAGACAAAAATGACTAATTTGCTTATTTTTAAGTGGCAATGTTTGTGCGTATTCATCTTGCTCACCGATTGCTAACACATAACCTGTGAGTGGTAAATCATTTAAACGTTCTATCGTATGTTCTAAGACAGTTTGGTCTTGGATGATTTGATATTGTTTCAGTTCAGTTTTTGAAAAACGGCTTCCAGTACCTGCAGCAGGAATAATTGCCCAAATTTTACGGTTCTTCTGGTGCTGGTTCACTGTCTTCATTTGTTCCTGAATTGTTTAAACTTGGATCTGTAATAATCGGTTTGTAATGGGTACTGATGGTACTCATTTGCACAAAAGTTTCGTGTGGTTTTACTAAACCTAAATCAAGTCGTGCATGTTCTTCGATGGCTTCCGCGCCATTTTTTAAGTCATACACTTCGGCAGCAAGGATGCGATTGCGTTCTTTTAGGTCGGCATTGACTTCAGCTTGCTGTTCGATTTGCTGTACAAGTGCTTGATGCGGAAAATGCCCTCCCGCACCGAACCAAAAGCGGTATTGAAGTACCGCTACGATGACGATCGCGAGTACGGCAATCACTTTACTTGAAGTGGTTTTAAAGACGTCTAGCATGTATTTTTGTCTTATGTCACAGCGTTAAATTAAGGTGCTAATATACATCAAATATTTTGCATGGTGAACGCTTTACTGTGGTAAATATGCAAATGGTGAATAATCTTAATTATTACATCTACAGTTTCGGACACAATTTCAAGATGAAATTACTGATCACGATTATCAAATAGTTATTCAAATAAAATTCTCTATATCAGCGCTGCGCCATTCAAAATTTAAAACACGATCTGTAACAGTTGAACATATTGAATGGTTGCTGACATTGTACAAAAATATGTACAATAACGTGTACTCAATTTAAAAGGTGCTGTTATGAAAATTGTTACATATTCGGATCTTCGTAAAAACTTAGCAACTGTATTAGATGGTGTCATTGATGATCATTCCCCTGTACTAGTGACTCGGCAAAATAATCAAACAGCCGTCTTGATCAGCTTAGAAGATTTTAATGCCTATGAAGAAACAGCCCATTTGCTAAAAAGCCCTGCGAATGCAAAAAGATTGCGTGATTCAATTGCACAAATTGAAGCAGGTAAAACAATAAACCATGAGCTGATTGAAGAATGATTTTAAGTTGGAGCAATGAGGCTTGGGAGGATTACCTTTATTGGCAATCTACGGATAAACAAACACTCAAAAGAATTAATACATTGATAAAAGACATTAAACGATCACCATTTGATGGAGTTGGCAAACCAGAACCTCTCAAACATGATCTCAGTGGTTATTGGTCAAGACGCATTGATAAAGAAAATCGCATCGTTTATAAAGTCACAACAGAATCAATTATTATTGTGATGTGCCGTTATCATTATGATTAATTCCAAACATTCTTCCAATTTCTGCACGCGTTATACATAAAAAACCACTCTTTTAGAGTGGTTTTTTCAATCTAAATCAATCAATAACGATTAATTCAAACCTTTAAATTCAGCTTTACCACGGTAAACTGCATTTGTTAATTCTTCGATACGAAGCAATTGGTTATATTTAGCAATACGGTCAGAACGTGAAAGTGAACCCGTTTTGATTTGACCCGCAGCAGTACCCACAGCAAGATCTGCAATTGTAGAATCTTCTGTTTCACCAGAACGGTGAGAAATTACAGTGCTATAACCATTTGCTTTCGCAAGGTAAATTGCATCTAAAGTTTCAGACAAAGTACCGATTTGGTTATATTTGATTAAGATCGAGTTACCGATTTTCTCATCAATACCCCGTTGTAAAATCTTAGGATTTGTAACGAACAAGTCATCACCAACCAATTGAATTTTATCACCAAGGATCGAAGTCAAGTAAGCCCAGCCTTCCCAGTCAGACTCATCCAAACCATCTTCAATAGAGATAATTGGATATTGCTTCACAAGACCCGCTAAATAGTCAGCAAATTGGTTGCTTGTGAATGCTTTATTACCTTCACCTGCAAGTACATATTGACCATTTTTATAGAATTCTGAAGATGCACAGTCAAGCGCAAGCATGATGTCAGAACCTGCTTTATAGCCAGTTTGACCAATTGCTTCAAGAATCGCAGTAATCGCTTCTTCGTTAGTGCGAAGGTTAGGTGCAAAACCACCTTCATCACCAACAGCTGTATTTAAACCTTGTTTTTTAAGTACAGATTTTAAAGAATGGAAAATTTCCGCACCCGCACGTAAAGCTTCAGAGAATGAAGTAAAACCTACAGGCTCAATCATAAACTCTTGAATATCTACAGTATTATCTGCATGCGAACCACCATTGATGATGTTCATCATTGGTACAGGCATAGATAAAGTCGTTTGACCACGTAAGTCAGCGATATATTGGAACAATTCAGTTTTCTTTTCAGCAGATGCAGCGCGAGCAGCAGCCAAAGAAACCGCTAAAGTTGCGTTAGCACCTAATTTTTCTTTATTTTCAGTGCCATCAAGCGCGATCATTTTGTCATCAAGCGCTTTTTGTTCAAATACGTTTTGACCTTTTAATAAGTCTTTGATTTGACCGTTTACGTTTTGAACTGCAGTGCGAACACCTTTACCCAAGTAACGTGATTTGTCACCGTCACGAAGTTCCAAAGCTTCACGAGAACCAGTTGAAGCACCAGATGGTGCACATGCACGGCCAACAACGCCAGAGTCTAGGATAACGTCTGCTTCGATGGTAGGATTACCACGAGAGTCCAAAATTTCACGTGCACGAATGTCAACGATTTGACTCATGAACAATTCCTCAGTTGATTAATAAAATGACGCGCCATATTTCAGGCGCATCTAATTGTAAAAATTAGTGTGTATCTAGCTTTTTGAAACCTTTGACCAAGGTATCCAATTCTTTCAGCTGTGCTAAGAATGGCTCTAACTGAGACATCCGTAATGCACAAGGTCCATCGCATTTGGCTTTTTCAGGATCTGGATGCCCTTCTAAGAACAAACCTGCAAGACCTGTCGCCATACCTGCACGTGCAAGTGTGGTGATTTGCGCACGGCGTCCACCCGCAGAATCTGCACGACCACCTGGTGTTTGAAGCGCATGTGTCACATCAAAGAACACCGGCACATTCATCTCTTTCATAGTATCGAAGCCAAGCATATCAACGATTAAGTTGTTATATCCAAATGCTGAACCACGCTCACACAGAATCAATTTGTCATTTCCTGCTTCCAAACATTTGTTCAGAATATGACGCATTTCATGCGGTGCAAGGAATTGTGCTTTTTTGATGTTAATAATGGCTTGTGTTTTCGCCATTGCTTCAACAAGATCAGTCTGACGACTTAAAAAAGCTGGAAGCTGAATAATATCTGCAACTTCAGCAACAGGTGCTGCTTGGTAAGGTTCGTGGACATCGGTAATGATCGGCACATTAAAATGTTTTTTAATGTCACCTAACCATTCAATGCCCTTTTCCAAACCAGGACCACGGAACGAATGTAAGCTCGAACGATTGGCTTTATCAAAGCTCGCTTTAAAGACATAAGGAATCTCTAAGCGTTTGCAAATATCTACATAAGTTTCTGCAATTTCAAAAGCTAAGTCTTTCGATTCAAGTACGTTCATTCCGCCGAATAATACAAATGGCAAGTGGTTTGCCATTTGTATATCGCCTAAACGTACAATTTCTTGTGGTTTTAATTGTGACATTTAAACTTCCTAGTCGTGTCCTTAAACTTATTTGCTATTTTGGTGCTGTTTTTTCGCAGCATCAATAAAGCCAGCAAATAATGGATGTCCATCACGTGGTGAGCTGGTAAATTCTGGGTGGAATTGTACAGCAATAAACCAAGGATGTTCAGGAATTTCTACTGTTTCAACAAGATGTTGTACAGATGAATAACCTGAAATTTTCATACCTGCTTCTTCAATTGCAGGAATGAAACGATCATTCATTTCATAACGATGGCGATGACGCTCTGTGATTTCAGCTTTGCCATAGACTTCACGTGTTTTAGTGCCTTCAACCAATTCTGATTTTTGAGCACCTAAACGCATTGTTCCACCAAGATTTGACTCAGTGCTACGATGTTGAATTTCACCACGTTCATCTAACCATTCAGTGATTAGACCAATCAATGGGAATTTAGTCGAACGGTTAAATTCAGTTGAAGTCGCTTCTGGCATATTTGCAACATGACGTGCAAATTCAATCACAGCCAATTGCATACCTAAACAAATACCTAAGAATGGTACATTGTTTTCACGTGCAAATTGAATCGCTTGCATTTTACCTTCAGTACCACGTTCACCAAAACCACCTGGTACAAGGATTGCATCAGCATCTTTCAATACTTCTGCTGGATTTTGGCTTTCAAGTTCTTCTGCATTAACATAGTCAATTTGAACTTTTACGCGATTTTGAATACCCGCATGTAAAAGTGCTTCATTCACAGATTTATAAGCATCTGGAAGTTCAACATATTTACCGACCATCGCAACACGGATTGTGTATTCAGGGTTCAATAATGCTTCTACAACATGATCCCAATCTGAAAGGTCTGCTTCAGGAAGATCGTTATAACCAAAACGTTCACAAATTAAATCGTCAACATTTTGCTCATAGAATGTACGTGGAATTTGATAGATTGAACGTGCATCTTTACAGACCACAACAGCACGTGCTTCTACGTTAGTGAATAACGCGATTTTACGTGTTGTGTCTGCATCGACATCATGTTCAGTACGACAAATCAGGATGTCTGGCTGAATACCAATCGACAATAATTCTTTAACAGAATGTTGTGTTGGTTTAGTTTTTAATTCTGCAGCAGACTTGATATATGGCAATAATGTTAAATGCATCAACATGGTACGCTTATGACCAAGTTCAACCATTAACTGACGTACTGATTCCATGAATGGGAGAGATTCAATGTCACCAACTGTACCGCCGATCTCAACGATAGCCACGTCATAGCCTTCGCCTGCGCGAAGAACACGTTCTTTAATATTATCCGTAATATGTGGAATAACTTGGACAGTACCACCAAGGTAATCACCACGACGTTCTTTATTTAAAACATCTTGGTAAACACGACCTGAAGTAAAGTTATTCAATTTGGTCATTTTAGCACGACGTAAGAAACGTTCGTAATAACCCAAATCTAAGTCAGTTTCAGCACCATCTTCAGTGACAAATACTTCACCGTGCTGAAATGGGCTCATAGTCCCAGGATCGACATTAATGTATGGATCCATTTTGACCATGGTTACTTTTAAACCACGGGCTTCTAAAAGTGCAGCAACTGAAGCAGCTGAAATACCTTTACCTAGTGATGATACAACACCACCAGTGACGAATATAAAATGGGTCATTAAGTTTCTCGTACAATGGAGCCTAAATTGGCCTACAATGTTGTGCGATTTTACTTTACCTTGTACCTAGAAAGCAAAGTCAATTCACATCAATTCATAGAACAATAAACAATTGGCTATTCTATCAGCATTTCCAATAAAAATTTAGCACTTGATTAGGTGATTTTTAAATATCATTTTGCTGTTATACTAACGACATCTCTTTAATCTGTTTTGTTTTGAGTAATTATGAATAAGAAATTTTTAATTTGTGGCGCAATTGCGACAGCACTCCTTGTTTCCGCTTGTGTAAAAAAAGAAGAGCCTAAAGAAACTGAGCAAGAAAATGTTGAGAATACTCAATCTGCTTCTGAAGCTTCTGAATTCCAAAGTCTTCCAAGTGTTGAGCAAAATACAGCTCAAGAAACTCAGCAAGAAGAAATTCCAGCACATGTAGAAGTAAGTCGTACTGAAACAGCCAATACTATAACTGAAATTCGTACAACTACGCATGAAGCACATGCGACGACTCAAAATACTCAGCCTGAACAAGCTCAACCGAAACCAGAACCTAAGCCGGCTAAAGCTGAGTCAGTAAAAACTGAAACTGCTCAAACTGCGCCTAAACCACAACCTGCTCCAAAAGCAAGTTCTGGTACAGCGCAAACTGAAGATGACGCTGTTGCCGCTGCGATTGCCGCTGCGACACCTGCGCTTAAAAACTAATTTTAGTTTTAGCATTAAAAAAACCAGTCATTTAGACTGGTTTTTTTATTTGAGTTTTAAATGAGTACCGCCTTTTAAGATCTGAACTCACATTAAAAGCCATGCTCAAAATAAATTAGAACTGCTTTAAAAAATCTGCCATCAAACGCGATGCCCAAGACTTAGTTTGTACGCCCTCATAAAAACCGCAATGACTGCCCTTTTTTGTGGTAACAACTGCAACATTTTCCATACTTTGAATGGTCTGCTTAAATGGCTCTAAATTTTTAATCGAACAGACTGGGTCATCTTCAGCATTTAAAATCATGAGTGGAATTTTCACGTTTTCAAATACATAGATTGGATTAATGGCTTGAGAATAACTTTGATAGTCAGCATAACCTGCCATTTCATAGTATTCATTTTGAAATTCTTGCAAAGTCTTGGTTTGTAGAACCTTTTGCACTGAACCAATTTGACGCCATATCTGCTCATAAGGCTCTATGAATGACTGAAATAATTTTTTGGTCATGATTTTGGTATAAAAAGGATGAACATTTTCAAAACCTAACTCTGTGTCATAACCTGGACACATTGCAAACGCGGCTTTAAATGGCGTATCTTCGCCCTGTTCACCCAAATAGCGTACCAATAAACCTGTCCCTGCCGATGAACCGACCGCATAAAGTTCAGATTGTGGAAATTGCTTTTGGATAAAAACCAATTGCTCTTTTAGATCAGACGTTGAACCGAAGATCGACATTTGTGGTACTGGCATTGGTAAACCTGCATGCCCACGACGTAAACACAGGGCAATCCGCCAACCTGTATATTCATGTAAATCTTTAACCAATTCACGCATACTCGCAGGCGTTCCTGTAATGGTATGCATGATGACAACGGTTGGGGTATTTTTCGGCAAATCATAGCCATACCACGAAATCGCGGTAATTCCACCATCTTGCATGGTCAGTTGATCGAGTCGATCATATTCCAACTTGATGGTTTTTTTCTTAATGATATCAAAATACAGCAAATGTGCATGGGTATTACTCAGCCAAGGCGTTGGACGATATTTATCATGCAGTTGTGGCAACTGTTCAAGTATTTCAGCCATTTGACCCTCTGGCTTATAATACAATTTCGGCAGTTCAGCACCTGTGACTTGATCAAGAACAGTTTGCGTCAGTTGAGTCGCTCTATTAAGCGTAGCATTGAATATAGACATTTTGATTCCCGTTGGCTGACCATTTTGAAAATACCTATGCGCTTAGCATCATTTAAAAAAGATCAATTACCGAATAGATTCAGAATGTACGAATACATTCTGAATTTCAAACAATTTAAGTGACAAACGATTTAAGTGGCAAAATATTTAAGTCACAAGTTAAGTACGAAAATATTTCATTAATACGTGAAATATTATGCAGGCTGATATTTAGCGAAACGTTCAGCCATTTGTACAGCCAACGCCTCTAAACCTTGTTTTGGACGAATCATCACTTCAAATTCAACAATTTGACCCTGTTCATTGAAGCGAATCATATCAATGCCTTTCAGTTGTTTTTCAGACACAATTGCAGAAAACTCAAGCACCACACTTTGCTCATCTTCAGTAAAGAATTCACGGTGATACGTAAAGTTTTCAAATACCTGAATCACATTGGTCAAAATAAAGTAAACCACCTGCTTCCCTTCATAAGGCTTAAATGCCACAGGTGAACGAAACACCACATCATCAGCGAGTAATTCACTGAGGATACCCATGTCACGTGTTTTTATCATTTCATGCCATTTTTGAACAGCAGGTTTGGAATTTGTGTAGCTCATTTTAATGTCCTTTTAAATTTAGCTCCATCTCCTTTCAGGAGATGAGATGTACTTCACAATGAAAGCCCCTTCTCCCTATGGGAGAAGGTTGGGATGAGGGGAGGCAAAGCTCAAAAACACCTCTCCCTAACCCTCTCCTTGAGCCATATATGGCGCAAGAGAGGGAGAATCTCACATTAAAAATACGTGATATTCCCTCTCCTTTCAGGAGATGAAAAGTGTACTCCGCAAGGGAGAGGTGCTTTTAAAAGAAGATAAAAGTTTCTATTTCAATTTTTAATTTAAAACAACTAAAATCATGACTTTAAAATCCTTAACTCCCTCTCCCCAACCCTCTCCCAAAGGGAGAGGGAGCTTACCGTTAGATCACCATCGCCAATTCAGCACCCTGACGAATGGCACGTTTCGCATCCAGCTCGCCCGCTTCTTTCGCACCACCGATCAAATGCACAGATTTACCATCCGCCTGAAGCTGATCAAACATCGCTGTGAATGGCTCTTGCCCTGCACAGATCACCACATTATCGACATCTAAAATCATGGTTTTTTCACCCACGGTGATATGTAAACCTTGATCGTCAATCTTGTCGTAGCTTGCTCCCGGAATCATATTGACATGACGGTGTTTTAAACCTGTACGGTGAATCCATCCAGTCGTTTTCCCCAGACCTGCGCCAACGGAATTTGTTTTGCGTTGCAGTAAATAAATTTCACGTGGTGACTGTTCAACTTCAGGGGCTTTCAGACCGCCGACATGCTCATAAGTGGTATCAATACCCCATTCATCATAGAATTTCTGAGGATTTAGACTGCCACTTTCGCCTTCATGTGATAAATATTCAGCCGTATCAAAACCAATACCACCCGCGCCAATGATCGCAACTTTTTTACCGACTGGCTTACGGTCACGTAACACTTCGATATAGGACAATACTTTTGGATGATCAATGCCTTCGATATTTAAATGGCGTGGTGTTACACCTGTTGCAACCACGATGTCATCAAAGTTTTCGGCACTGAGCTCTTCATACGTTGCTGTGTGATTCAGTAGCAATTTAATGTTCGGTTGCAGTTCAATTTTACGTTTGAAATAACGTAAAGTTTCATAAAACTCTTCTTTGCCCGGAATGGTTTTGGCAATATTGAACTGACCACCAATTTGATTAGATGCTTCAAAAATCGTGACGTTGTGACCACGATCTGCTGCATAAGTTGCAAAACTTAATCCCGCAGGTCCTGCGCCAATGACTGCAATATTTTTAACATTTGCGGAATCTTTAAAAATCAGTTCAGTTTCATAACATGCACGTGGATTCACCAAGCAAGTGGCAATTTTCATAGAGAAAATGTGATCTAAACACGCCTGATTACAACCAATACAAGTATTGATTTCATCTGCACGGCCTTGTTCAGCTTTCGCAACAAAGTGTGAATCTGCCAGCATTGGACGAGCCATTGAGATCATATCCGCATCGCCCTGCGCTAAAACATGTTCAGCCATTTCAGGGGTATTGATACGGTTTGAGGTAATTAAAGGCACATTCACTGAACCTTTTAACTTCTTCGTCACCCATGTAAATGCAGCCCGAGGAACTTTAGTCGCAATCGTTGGAATACGTGCTTCGTGCCAGCCGATCCCTGTATTGATAATCGTTGCGCCTGCTTTTTCGATTTCTTTCGCAAGCTGAATGACTTCTTCAAGGGTTGAACCACCTTCAACCAGATCAAGCATAGATAAACGATAGATAATGATGAAGTTCTCACCGACTTCTTCACGGGTACGGCGCACAATTTCTATCGGGAAACGAATACGGTTTTCATAGCTACCGCCCCATTCATCATCACGATGGTTGGTACGTGCTGCGATAAATTCATTGATCAGATAGCCTTCTGAACCCATGATTTCCACGCCGTCATAGCCTGCAATCTGTGACATTTTTGCACAATTGGCAAAGTCAGCAATCGTTTGTTGTACTTCCGCAGACGTTAAAGCATGTGGTTTAGTTGGGTTAATCGGTGCTTGAATCGCTGATGGCGCAACATTCTCAGGCTGATAAGAATAACGCCCTGTATGTAAAATCTGTAATGCGATTTTCCCACCTGCATCATGTACGGCTTGGGTAATGACTTTATGTTTTTCTGCTTCTTCTACAGTATCAAGTTTAGAACCACCAAAGAATGTCACCCCATGATCATTCGGTGAAATACCACCTGTCACAATTAAACCCACACCGCCTGCTGCACGTTCTGCATAGAAAGCAGCCATACGGTCATAACCACCATCGACTTCTTCAAGCCCTACATGCATAGAACCCATTAACACTCTGTTTTTTAATGTGGTAAAGCCTAAATCTAAAGGCGCAAGTAAATGCGGATAATTAGACATGAATACTCCTTGGCTGCTTTCGCTGGCTTGTGATATTTGCAATTTTTTAATTTAGTGCAACTTGTTGCAAAAATTTATGTTTTATTTATAAGCGAGAATTGATTTTTATGCAACATGTTGCATAATGACTCGACAGCTATTTTTTTGAGATTTGTAACAAAATGTCCTTAGCCCATGTACTCCTCACCAGTTTGATCGAAAAACCAAGCACAGGTATCGATTTGGGGCGGCGTTTTGACCGATCAATGGGGTTCTTTTGGAATGCAACACATCAGCAAATCTATAGAGAACTCAATGGCATGTTACAAAAAGGTTGGATTTCTACCATTGAGGAAGAATCTGAAAATAGTCGCAAAAAAACCTATCAAGTTGAACAACTTGGGCGTACTGAACTGGCAGATTGGATGGTCAAACAAAGCCCACCTGCGCAACTGCGTGAAGAACTCATGGTACGGTTACGTGCCGAAGCACAATTTGGTGGAAATACCGTTTTACCTGAACTCGAACGTCATTTAGAATTACATCAAGAAAAATTGAAAGTCTATCAATCAATCTTCGCAAAAGATTTCCAACACGAAGATGACACTGACAGAACATTATTTATTCATAAAATGATTTTACAATTGGGTATTAACCTTGAGATGGGTTGGATTGATTGGCTTGAAACCATCATCCCTCAATTGAAGAAATTTTCGCAAAATTAAAATATAGGTACAACTATGCCGTTTTATACAATGCCTGATGGTGAAAAATTATTTGTTCGTGAAATTGGTCAAGGCGAACCTGTAATGGTGCTCTCTGGCTTAGGTATGCATAGTTGGCAGTGGCTGCCTTTTTTATTACCAAATATTAAACAATATAAATTTTATATTCCTGATTGGCGTGGATTTGGTGGCTCAAAAGCCTGTGAAATTCCACAAGATATTGCCGCAATTCCAAACCATTGGCGTGATTTAGATTGTCTAATTCAACATTTGGATTTAGATAATTTTATCTTGATGGGCTATTCCATGGGCGCATCTACGGCAATGCACGGCATGCAATATGGCGACCTACAAAGCAAATTAAAAGCCTATTTGCATATCGATCAAACACCAAAGATTCCAAGTGATTTAAACTGGGAGTTTGGTTTATTTGGAAAAAAATACTTTAAAATAAAACGCTTACTGAAAGATTTTTCTGAATTTTTACATCAATACTCAAACTATCGTTTTGTTGATGAATTACCACTTGAACCACGTACTGAGCTTATTCAAATTTGGCTGAATTTCATTAAAATTCAAGGCAGTAATAAACTTAGTCCAATCATGTTCAATTTGGCACTCAAACATCCTACGCTTCAACGTCATTTGTTGCCGATACGTCGGATGGATTATCTAACATGGTATATCGATAACTACCTGAATCATAATGAAGATTATCGCCAATCAATTTCAACACTTGCCTGCCCAACCACCTTCTTTATTGGACAATTGTCTACACTTTATCCAATCGAAGGCCAGCTCAGAGTGTCAAACTCTCTCAGTAATTCACAAAATATTATTTTTAAAAAATCAGGACATACACCGCTGATAACTGAACCAGTAAAATTCAGTCGTGAAATTTCAGCATTTTTAAAGAAAGTGAGTTGAATCCATGTAAATTTAGGGTGGGATAAGACATATTATTCCATCTTAAATTTTTTATTTTTTTGATAAATCATTCAACAACCCAGAACTAAAAAACAATATTGACCGATTTTTTATAAATAAAATAACTAAAAAAATCTGTAAAGTTGCTCTAAATTCTCACATCATGTAAATAAACACAATATAAGTAATGCATCATTTTTTGGCAAACTTGTATTTAGCTGTGTGTTTTTTGTACCGAATAAAAATAGATCCATCTTTTAATCCTAGAATAAAAAATAGTTTGTGAAAATCATGTTCTATTTTCAAAAACAAAAAATTCAACGTCATAATAAGGATATTGTATGAGTGAAACACACACCTATCACCCACATGAAAAACGCGATCGTGTTATGGCGATTGTGGGTGCTGCTTCGGGTAACTTAGTCGAATGGTTTGACTTTTATATTTACGCTGCTTTTGCAACATATTTTACCCATGCGCTTACCGCACCTGATATGAATGACTCAACCAAAGCCATTTATGTGTGGGGCGTTTTCGCTGCCAGTTTCTTTATGCGTCCAATCGGCAGTTGGTTATTTGGTTGGATTGGTGATACTTATGGTCGTAAAAAATCCATGATCATTTCGATCACTCTCATGGCAATTAGTTCTTTTTTATTCGCAGCACTTCCTACTTATGAAGATGTGGGGATGCTGGCTCCCTTTTTACTGCTCGCAGTACGATTACTTCAAGGGCTTTCTGTCGGTGGTGAGTACGGTACCGTTGCCACCTATATGAGTGAAGTTGCACTTAAAGGGCAACGTGGTTTCTATTCATCATTTCAATATGTAACACTATCTGGCGGACAACTTTTAGCAAGTTTACTTGGCGTCATCATGCTCGCACTGATGTCCAAAGAGGAATTAATGAATGGTGGATGGCGTATTCCTTTCATTATTGGTGGTGTTGTTGCAATTCTTTCATTCTTTGCCCGTCGTCATTTAAAAGAAACGCTAAAAGAGGATGAAGGTAAAAAAGAGGGATCAGGTAGCTTAACTGAGCTATTTAAGCATAATTGGAAAACCTTCCTATTGGTTGTTGGTTATACTTCTGCGGGTTCACTGTGTTTTTATATTATTACTGTATATTCAAAAACATATATCACCAGTCTCGGTTTTGCTGACAAAACTGTCGGCTATATGATGACCATTGCACTGTTTGTATTTATGTGTGCTCAACCATTATTTGGAATGCTTTCTGATCGAATTGGTCGACGTGCCTCCATGATTTTGTTTAGTGTGAGTTGTGCAATCTTTATCTATCCCGTGATGGTGATTGCAATGCCTTATTTCCATGATTCAGCAGTGATCGTTACGTTGTTACTGATCTTCCTCATGTTTATGCTGAGTTTCTATACTTCAATCAGTGGACTTGTTAAAGCTGAAATGTTCCCTGCACATATTCGCGCCCTCGGTGTCGGCTTCGCCTATGCCGTAGGTAATGCAATATTTGGTGGTTCTGCACCTGCTGTTGCACTTAAGCTCAAAGATATGGGACATGAAAATAGCTTCTTTCTTTATGTGATTGTGATGCTGATCATTTGTTTGATTTGTAGTTTACAGTTGCCAAAACAACCTGAATATTTACACCATGACCATTAAGTACATTGATCTAGAAACCTTTGAGTAAAGTCCGTATATGTTAAAGAAAAGATCTGTTTTTACAGATCTTTTCTTATTTTAATCATTCGATTAATTTATGATAAGACAACTAAAACATCCATCCCACGACATTTAGAGGAAATATGAAAAAAATAATATTGAGTCTTATGATTTTATCGATAAGTGCATTCTCAAGCGCAAAATCTCAAACTTATACCATTTTAAATGGTGGCGGTGTTGATGATCTTGGATTGATCCTTAAAGATAGTAAAAATAAAGAAGTTCACGCCTTCTGTGATCAGAAATGTGGGGATTGGTTTGATCCTGATGAAGAGTCAGGTGGTGAGCACATTAAGAAAAAAATTATTGGGAAAAAAGTTCAAGCTGAAATAAAAGTTGAAAACAACAGAGATCGCATAGTTGGTCCTGGAGCAAATGAAAGACTAAGTTTCATTAAAAGCGTCAAATTGATAAAATAATTTTTCATTTCATTCAAATTAGAATTTATAAATACATCTTATTAATCAATAAGATGTATTAAGTCCAAATGACTTAATAATTCTCGGATGTAGTCAATTTTCACCACTAGAAATAACATACTTAAACATGAACTACTTACAAAGTATCACCACTCATTTTCCTTAAGAAAAGTTTATAAAATGCAATTTTTTAATGCATTGATATAAAATAGAATCATCATTAGCTCAACAATATTCAACATGATCTATCATTCTAAAAACACATTTAAGAAAATATTTCTAACGACGACCATTTTATTTTCAAGCTCAATCAGCTTTGCAGAGCAATGCTTATCACCACAAAAACTTTCTGAGCAAATGTATAAAAAACATTTCAGTGGGCGCAATGATGATGTAAAACCACTGGCTTCAACAAGTATACAAAACTTAGAAAAATACCTGACAAAACCGCTGGCTAAAAAAATTGATAATGACAATAAATGCCAAACTAAAACCCAGATGCTGTGTAATTTAGAATTTGATATTTTAACCGATGCACAAGATTTACCTGAAAAACCACGCTATAACATCACCCAAATTTCCAATACTCAAGTAAATGTCATGATTTCAGGTGTCGATTATAAAAAGAAAATTACACTAAGATTTGCACAAGAAAATGGTTGTAGCAAAATTTCAGATATTCTTTATCCTACGCATCAGTCATTAAATCATCTTTTAAAGTAAAAAGATGATTTAACTTTAACAGAGCAACTTAAAATAGATGTATTGTTTTAGAACAATACATCCTGTCGCCCAGGCATTTGATCCGCTGAGATTTTATCAACAGCAAACTGATATTTTAAAATATTCTTCATCGAGTCCTGTTCAACAACATCAATTGCACCAATCACATCTTCATTTTCAGGATCTTGCAATCTTGCGGCTTCACACCACTTAACCGCTTCAGGATAATTAAAATAATGTGGACGATCTGCTTGATCTGCATACAAGCGTGCCAAAGCGGTCATTGCCTTAATATGTCTGTTCCATCCATGCTCGATCAATAAGGGAATAATGGTGTCGCCCAGATCGGGGTAAAAACTATAATAAAACATACGGTCAGCATATAAATCTATAATATCTCTTTCTAACTCTTCATATTCATAAGTACCGTCTTTACGCGACTTTTCTAAACCGATTCTGGTTTTTTCAAAATAATCTAAACTCTGTTTCAGTAACGGATAAGGTTGAGTTTCACTCTCTTTAATGCCTCGATTGAGATAATTCACGCCCACGTTATACATGGCAATATAATGACCTTGCTCTGCTGCTTTGGTTGAATATTTTTTTGCAATATCAACATCGTATAAACTAGAATCTTCACGTGAATGAATATAACCACAGGTAAAACTCGGATTGACATAACCCAAATCCGACGCCCGATGCAACATATCAATCACCAGTGGATAATCCTCTGGTGCATCAAAAGGCTTAAAAACCCGATAAAAACAACAATCATCACCTTCAGGAAATTTCTTCGGCTTTTCCAGAGTCATTGCAAACTCATACCATGACTGTGACACCAAAGGATTTTTTTCTATTCCAGACCAACCATGCTGCGCGAGTAAGCCATATAAAACAGAAGCACTGGCTAGAATTTTTCGGTTCGATATAGCAATTTTTCCTAAAAAATCATTTGATCGAGCATGTTTATACCAATACTCGATTGCACGGCGTAATTCATATTCATCAAAAATATCTTCATCGACGGTATGTAAGTAACATTCTAAAATCTTAGGATCAGACTCATTCAGAAGCCAATAAAAATATGCCAGACGCAAATAGATTTTGGCACGATTGGCATCACTGAGTGGACGTTTCAATAAGTCTTGCGCGATTTGAATATGCTTTTTGATTTCCCCAGTTTGCTCACTCGAATAACTATCTTCTACCGAGTCATACCACATCACAAAATTGAGTTCATTCTTTTCAATTTCTGAAAAATGCTGACACCAATCTGATTGAATAAATCGAGTAATGGCTTCATAGCTGTAGCCCCATCGTGGCAATAGATAGAAGCAATAGTCAATCGCTGCAACCAATCCAAACTTTGATTGATCTATAAAAACTTTTAGCCAAAGCGCAGATGCTTTTTGTGGTAAATCCAGCGAATTTCTAAGCTCAATATACGGTACGAGCAATTCAGGGATTTGCTCAGGCAATTGCAATGCTAAGTCTGCATGTAAACCACTTAAAGCAGCCAATTCTTTATAAGAAGGTTTGATAATATGTCTTAAATTTTGTGGCGGTTTTTGTTTGGTGAACCATTTTTCAAACCATTGCGGCTCGTCCAATCGTGCTGCTGTATTTAATAAATGAATTGCGACAGACCAGCAATCACTTGAAAAAGTTAAAGCTTGCATCGCAGTAACATACACTTGCTTCTGTGCCTCTCTTGCACAGTCCCACATATCTTCAGTAACTTGATTTGCCCAAGTTCCACCACGATACTCGGCAGACCAAAATCCCCAGTAACGCACTTTCATCAAATAAGGATAAATACTTTCAGGATATGCTTTCGACCAATCCTCTATATGTTTCAGCGCCAAAGGTCCTTGATTTAGAAACATTTCATGAAACATACGATAGGCAAAATTAAACCAATCATGTTCCCATTGTAAGGCTGTTTTACCACTACGATCATGCCAAAGTTCAGTAAAATATTTTTCTAATTCAGCAAATTGTCTATTTTCAAGTAAACCAAAAGGATATTTTTGATCTTTACGAAAAGCTTCATGTACATATTCTGCTTTGATCATGACGAAGCTCCTACAACGATCGCATTAGAATGATTCTGCTGTGTGATTAAATCATTTTGAAGTTGTGATCGTTTTAATTCAGGGAATAATTCTAAATGCCAATCTACTGATTTCCAATTACAACTTGAACTTTCTAAATAGCGACCGACTTCATAACGTGCTGATTTATCATAACTCTGATGATCGGAGTGCTTGATAATCAAATCAATTTCACGCCCTTGTGCATAATACTGCCCCATTTGTTTCCAACTCTCACAGCAATCTTGAATAATCTGCGCAGAGGCTAAAATATACTGCCAAGCTTCATCTTCTTTGATGTAATCAAACTGATGGAGTAAGCGCATGGTGACAATTTTCTGAATATGCGCATAGACCAATACATCCCGATAATAAGGACGCTCATGTTTATTTAAGTCGTACCATCCATGAAAATCCCCCACATAGAAGTAATCTTTAAAGAAATATTCAATACTGGTCAGACGCTCAATTTGGCTATCATTTTCCAGTTTTAATAACTGATCTAAATGTTTCTTAAACTTTGTTTCATCATTTTTAAAATCATCAAGTTGCAAGTTATCTACATCATCATGCGAGATTTTATTTCTGGCATAGATCAAGTCCCCAGTCGCCAATGCCCATCTTTTTCTCGAATCAGCATTACTTTTAAGGAAAGGCATGGCAGGAATCGCAAAGATCACCATTAAAATTTTAAAAATCCAACCCACTAACGGAATTTGACTGAGTACAACAAGTGCAAGAAAGACCAAGTAAAAAGGTAAAAGAATTAAATGAATCAAAAAATGCATACTTTTCTTTTCAGCAAATTCGAGTGGAATATTTAATTTCCGTTGATCAAATGCGACATCAGTAAAGGCTTTGACTTGCTCAATCAATTGACTTTGTGGTTCGAGAATAAATTCTTCACGCTTGGTTGCAATCATCATCCATTGCAAAACTTTAGATTGCTTATCGCACAATTCCATAAGGTTCGGATCATGCATCACAATCCCTTCAACTTGTACCTCATTGTCCAGTTCATAGAAATAAAAATAAGGCTTTTCAGTTGATGCCGTTTTTATTTTAGCTTCAACTTTGATTTCATTCGATTCGTCATTCGACTCACTTTCCGCAACCAATTCAGGCTGATAAAGAATCCCCATACGCGCACAATCTGAGTTTTGATTATTCTTCGGTTGAATCAAGTTCAGGAACAATAAAACATCGTCTGCATATTTTTTGACAGGAACTTCGTTCTGTTTCCCTTTAATTTGTTCAATGCACCAATCTTCACCATCCCACTCTAAACTGATGGTGACATGAGGTTTATTTAGCTTATCTCGCAAGCTGAAATAGCGAAATATCCCTTGTTCCTTTTGGGTCACGTAAAACTCTGCATACCCACCAGTTAAATCTTTAAGATGATCAAATTGCCCTAAGCAATGTTGCATATAACGTGATTCAAATGCCAACTCTTGACGAAGCAATTGCCCCATGGCATTAATTTCAACAAAACGCCCCGTGCTCACCGTTAAAATATCTGTAAGCGCATTTTCATTACTGTCCCATTTGCCCTTTTCCAAACGCTTTTTCATGAGTTCATGATCTTTATGCCAAGCCTCTAAAACTTGGTCATAGGTCATTTTCATGAATTTACCTTTTAAATTACTCTTTAAACGTGAATTAAAAAATTCAAGAATCGGTTTCTCTAAAGCCAAAATTTGCTCGTGCAATGGATCAACATAGAGCATCTGACTTTCGGGCTGTTGTTCTAATTTCTTTAAAAACCAAGTAGGGATTGGCTGGGGTAATTGGCAAATTTTCCATGCAGACACTGAGTTGACATGAAAGACTGGTTTGAATTGTTTAATCACAAATTCAAAGAATTTTTTTTCCAACCACTGCGTAATTTCAGGGTCATCATTTCGTTTTTGGCTACGCTCAACAATGGTTTTTTTTACTTCAGGCGCATTGACAATATCACGTGTTTCCATTGTATTCCATTTTAAAATTATATATTTATGACTGTTTTTATAAATATTATTGATAAAAACATTCAAACTTGCTGGATGTTTAATTGACTTATTCTATAACAAAATCTACCCAATAAACTAGAATTTAACGTGTTTATCATTTCGCTATGATATGATTTTATAAAATTCAAAATATCGTTCATTATGAAAAAAATCGTGGTCTTTTCAGGTGCAGGTATGAGTGCTGAAAGTGGCATCAGCACTTTTCGTGACAGTAATGGTCTTTGGGAGAATTACGACATCCAAGATGTTGCTACTCCTGAAGCTTGGCATCGTAATCCTGAGCTCGTTCAACGTTTTTATAATGAACGACGGAAAAATATTTTAGAAGCCCAACCGAACAAAGCACATCAAATCATTGCTGATTTAGAACAATATTTTAATGTAGCAGTGATTACCCAAAACATTGATGACCTACATGAACGTGCAGGTAGCCAAAATGTGATTCATTTACATGGTAATATTCGTTTGGCAAAAAGTTCAAAAGCAAATGCACAATACAGTACTGAATTTTATCCAATAAAAGGTTGGGAACTCAATTTAGAAAATGATAAATGCCCTGATGGCTATGCTTTACGCCCTCATGTGGTGTGGTTTGGCGAAGCTGTTCCCGCCTATGAGGATGCTGTTCAAACCATTCAAGATGCTGATATTTTATCGTGATCGGCTCAACTCTGACGGTATATCCTGTTGCAGGTTTGATTCATGAAATACCATCAACATGTGAAGCCTATTATATTGATCCGCATGCCAGTTATGAGCGTGTACCACAGCAATATCAATGCCTAAAAATGAATGCGACTGAGGGCATGCAACAACTGTTTGAACGTTTTATTGCAAAATAAAACCCAACCTTACCGATTCACTTGATCAGTAAGGTTGCTATCTCATATTTAGATGAAATCAATGCGCTTTCAATCCATCAAACTTTATTCATCTGAAGCATTTGATTTGTTATTTTGATCTGATTGATGATCTTTTGGATAATCAGATTTCAAAGAATCATTAAATAATTTATTCAATAACGGCTTGAATAAGCGATACAGAATAATTAAGACTAAAATGATTAAATACAGTGGCCAAATTGTGATGAGAATCACCAACAAATCTAAAATAAAGTGCCAACCATATTGCACACCATCCCAAGCGCGTTTCCAGAAACTATTTCCATTTAAACGCGCCACTGCATCTACATCGACATCTAAACTTTCACGCACCATCGCAGGCTGTTTAATGCTGATACTAATGGTACTAAAACGCACACGGTCTTGAACTTCAAGTTGGGTTAAACGGGAAATTTCATTGAGTTCGGTACGTCTGGTATCACTTGGCACGGTCTGTGTTTGTGCCATTTTTTCTTCTAAGAGCTTTAATTCAAAACGTTTTGCTGAATATTGTTGTTGATTTAAAAAGAACATTAAAGGCAAAAGTTGATTGACATATACTGCTGCTTTATCACTTGGAACACGAACAATAATTTCAGCATGCGGATTTACTTTTTCAAAAACTCGGATTTTTCCATCACCAATTTTTTGCGTCTGAGTGTCCATCACATCAAAATTAATATTCTTTTGCTCGATAAATCCACCTGCTTGAAAGGTTAACTTGTCGATTTCCAAAGCTGTTTTAACGACATCTTTTGCCGTGAAATCAACTTGCGCTTCACGTACCATTCGGCGTGCTTTTTCTGCATCACTCACTTCTGTGGTCAGAATTGTTTCTGGCTTCTGCTCTGTTACAGGTGTTGTATTGGGATTACTTGGTGAAGCAGCATCTGCGACAGCCTGATCCGCTGCTTGTTTCGCATTTTGTATATCTTGTGAAGCAACTTCAACGCTTGAATTTGTCGCACTATCTGCACTCGCTTCTTCTGCCTTTTTTGAGCATCCTGAAATAAGGATTAAGCTTAAAGCGAGTATTAAATGTTTATTATTCATGATCATATTTCTTTCATTTGAGTTTATACGTTATAAATTTTTCTCGATTATATAGAAATTCTAATCATGTCGCTATGCAAAAAAAATACAGCATCGAAATGCTGTATTGCTCAATCTCATCTGTATTTACAAAGAATGTCTACGCGAATGCACTTAACTCACCCGATCCATTTCCTCATAAGGCTGAATATCAATTTTTGAAATCATATTTTCAAAAGAGAATATTTCATCCAATTGTTCTTGAGTCATTAAACCTTGCTCAAGTACCACTTCTTGAATAGTTTTATTCTCAGCAATACATTGTTTACCAATTTCATCACATTTTGCATGACCTAGAATCGGATCAAGCAAAGTAATAATCCCAACACTGCGCATCACAGCATCAAAACAAGTTTGTTCATTGGCAACAATGCCTTGAATACATTTCTCATCTAAAGTTTGAATACCATGCGTTAGGAGTTCAATGGATTCATTCATAGATAAAGCAATAACTGGCTCCATGACATTCAACTGTAATTGCCCTGCTTCGGCTGCAAAAGTAATGGTGAGATCATTACCTATCACTTTAAATGCAATTTGATTGACCACCTCAGGAATTACAGGATTCACTTTTGCAGGCATGATCGATGAACCCGCTTGTAATTCGGGTAAGCGAATCTCCCACAAACCGGTTCGAGGTCCAGAACTGAGTAAGCGTAAATCATTACAGATTTTAGAAAGCTTGACTGCTAAACGCTTTAAAGTACTCGAAAGAATAATGAATACACCACAATCACTGGTTGCTTCAACATAATCCTCTGCACCAGTTAAATTTAGACCTGTAATTTCTTTTAAATTATCACTCACTTGCGCTGCATAACCATGAGGCGTATTCACCCCAGTACCAATTGCAGTTGCACCTAAGTTTATTTCCAATAGCAATGCTCGAGTTTTTTTAATCAGACGTACATCTTCTTTTAAAAGCGTCGCAAAAGCATGAAACTCTTGTCCCAAAGTCATCGGAACAGCATCTTGTAACTGGGTTCTACCCATTTTTAAAACATATTGGAACTCTGTCGACTTTAAAATCAGTGAACTAATTAAGTTATTTATTTTTTCAAATAATACATCAAAGGAATAATAAGTCGCTAAACGCAATGCTGTAGGATACACATCATTGGTCGATTGCGATTTATTGACATGATCATTTGGATGAATAATGTCATAACGCCCTTTTGCATAACCTAATGCTTCTAAAGCAATATTAGCAATCACCTCATTGGTATTCATATTGATAGAAGTGCCTGCTCCACCTTGGTAAATATCAGTTGGAAAAGAATCTTTCCAATTTTGTGGATTTTCTATTAATTGATTACAAGCATTTTGGATGGATAAACTGATTTCTTCAGAAATTTTATTGAATTGTAAATTGGTTTTGGCTGATGCTTTTTTGACTTGAGCCAAAGCACGAATAAAATGGCTTTGTTCTCCCACCGTATGTTTGGAAATATTGAAGTTTTCCAAAGCGCGAACCGTATGAATACCATAATAACTATTTATTGGAACTTCTTTACTGCCCAATAAATCCTTTTCGACTCGCATTGTTTCTAATTGAACCGTTTCCATTTGCTTTACTCTTTTTTATATGCACTATATTTGTGCTATATCCATATTATTCTTTTTAATTCATTTCTCTATTAGCAAAAGACACCATTTAGATAAATTATTCTTATTTAAATATAGTCTAATGTTAACAATGTAACATCGTGTAAATAATCATTTTAGGGATTATTTGAGCACTTTTCTTTTATTTTAATTTTTAGTTTTTCTTATAAAATTATGTATTTTTTCGATTGTATCTAAATGTACAATTGGATACATAAACCACCATTATTTACATTAGAACCCAAACAGCGATTTTTTTTATTTCTGTAAAGAATCAGCAAGTGAAATTAACGCTAAAAAAATAAAACTTGGAGCTTTATCTCCTTAAAGGAATGAATTGGATATGGACTCAATCAACCCCACAGTAGTGACATTTATTTTTTATATTATTGCTATGGTCTGTATAGGCTTATATGCGTATAGACGAACCACGAATTTTTCAGATTATATTTTAGGTGGCCGAAGCTTAGGAAGTTTTGTTACCGCATTATCTGCTGGTGCCTCTGACATGAGTGGTTGGCTCCTGATGGGGCTACCTGGTGCAATCTATATCACGGGGCTATCTGAATCTTGGATTGCGATTGGCTTGATTATCGGTGCATGGTTAAATTGGTATCTGGTCGCTGGACGCTTACGTGTCCATACAGAAATTCAAAATAACGCTTTGACATTACCCGATTATTTCACCAGTCGTTTTGCAGATAAAAAGAAAGTGCTTCGTATTATCTCGGCTTTGGTAATTCTCATTTTCTTCGGGATCTACTGTGCTTCTGGCATGGTGGCGGGTGCTCGTCTATTTGAAAGTATTTTCGCAATGGATTACTCGACGGCTTTATGGGTAAGTGCAATCGCAACGATGAGCTATGTATGTATTGGCGGTTTCCTTGCAATCAGCTGGACAGATACTTTCCAGGCTGGCTTGATGATTTTTGCTTTGCTTCTCGCACCAATTATGACTTTCCTTGCGGTAGGTGATTTAACTACTGTGAATCACTTAATCGAATCTGTTCGACCTCATGCAGCAAATATGTTCCAAGGTGTTAGTGCTATCGCCATTATTTCATCCATGGCTTGGGGCTTAGGCTATTTTGGTCAACCACATATTCTTGTGCGTTTTATGGCAGCAGATTCAGTTAAATCTATTCCAAATGCCCGCCGTATCGGTATGGCATGGATGATTCTATGTTTAGGTGGTGCAGTTGCAATTGGCTATGTGGGTATCGCTTACTTTGCAGCAAACCCAGATATTCCTGCTGCTGCCATCGTGGCAAAAAATCCAGAAACCGTATTTATGGAATTAACCAAAATCCTCTTTAATCCATGGATTGCAGGTGTGGTTCTTGCTGCGATTTTAGCGGCAGTAATGAGTACCTTGAGCTGTCAATTACTCGTATGTTCAAGTACATTGACTGAAGATATTTATAAATCATTTATCCGTAAAACTGCATCACAAAATGAGTTGGTATGGGTGGGTCGTTTAATGGTATTGGCAATTTCAGTATTGGCAATCCTTTTAGCATTCAACCCTGAAAGTAAGGTACTCGGTTTAGTGGCCTATGCAT
This sequence comes from Acinetobacter wuhouensis, assembly GCF_001696605.3. NCBI lineage: Bacteria > Pseudomonadati > Pseudomonadota > Gammaproteobacteria > Moraxellales > Moraxellaceae > Acinetobacter > Acinetobacter wuhouensis. The sequence continues at coordinate 2,140,164 of NZ_CP031716.1, forward strand.
GGGCTGGTTTTGGTGCTGCTTTTGGACCATTGATTATCTTGTCAATTTTCTGGAAACGTATGACGTTGAATGGTGCGATCATTGGGATTATTGTCGGTGCAGTGACCGTTATTCTTTGGAAAAACACCATGGCGCACACAGGTTTATATGAAATTGTACCAGGCTTTATCCTGTCTTTCATCAGTATCGTAATCGTCAGTTTAATGGGTAAAGCGCCTGAACAAGAAGTCATTGATCGTTTTGACCACGCTGAACAAGTGTATGATCATGAGATGAAAAATCTTTAATATCGGTAATAAATTAAATCTTTAATTTTATAGTTACCATTAAAAAACCTCTCCTGAGCCAATCAAGAGAGGTTTTTTAATATTTTGAATGTTAAAAAATATTCTACTTTTTTGCTTTTGCCTTAAAATTCAAATGCAACTGTCCACTGTCTTTAATCACTTCCATCACAGGATAACTTCGGGTTTCTTTCACACCAGGTAACTGCCACAGTACTTGCCCAGAAATACGGCGAAACTCCTCCATATCTGCACAACGAATTTTCACTAGAAAGTCAAAGCCACCACTAATCATGTGACAAGCCATGATTTCAGGGTATTGCACCACTGCATCGGAGAATTCATCCAAAGCATTTGGCGTAGTTTTATCCAAAAGTATTTCAACAAAAACGACAAAATTTGCCCCTAACATTTTAGGATTAAGCTTCGCCTCATAGCCAAGAATATAACCTTCTGCTGTGAGCTTTTGCACACGTGCAAGTGCAGCCGTTGCCGATAAGTTCACTTCTTCAGCCAATTTAATATTGGAAATTTTGGCATCTTTTTGCAGTATTTCTAAAATCCGAATATCTATTCGATCTAGGTTTAAATACGCACCTTCCATAGCATAATTCTCTAAATATTATTCAAATTATAGTGAGTTATTCACCAAATATTCTGTAATCATAAATTATATAAGGCGAAATGCTCAACAAAAATTTTCAAGTCACAGGATGTTGGCAATGAATATGAATTCACCACAAAATTTAGACTCCCATACAAATTTGAATACAGCATCTATTCAAGATTTTGCACCAAGCTTAGATTACATCACTGAGTTTAAAGATAAGTCTGATTTAGAAGATGCAATCAATACGGCTTGGCGTCGCTCTGAACCTGAATGCGTGGAGAATTTACTTGATCACAGTCAAATGTCCGAAGAGTTGAATCAAAAAATTTATGAGATTGCTTTTAATCTCGCGCATAGCTTACGTGACCGTAAAAGCTCATCTGGAAAAGCAGGCATTGTGCAAGGCTTATTGCAAGAGTTTTCTTTATCATCACAAGAAGGCATTGCCTTGATGTGTTTGGCAGAAGCCTTACTGCGTATTCCAGACAGTGCAACTCGTGATTTATTAATCAAAGATAAAATTAACCAAGGCAACTGGAAAGATCATTTAGGTCAAAGTAATTTGATGTTCGTGAATGCTGCAGCGTGGGGTTTAATGCTGACAGGCAAGCTCATGGAAACCCCAAAACAGAATAGCCTTTCTGGTATTTTAACCTCTCTTCTCGCGCGTACAGGTAAAGGCGTCATCCGTAAAGCTGTCGATGTGGCGATGCGTATGATGGGTGAGCAGTTTGTCACAGGTGAAACCATCGAAGAAGCTTTGGATAATGCCAAAGTACTTGAAGATAAAGGCTTCCGTTATTCTTATGATATGTTGGGTGAAGCTGCTTTAACTGAGCATGATGCAGATCGTTATTTTGAAGATTACACCCAAGCCATTCATGCCATTGGTAAGGCTTCAGCAGGCAAAGATGTTTATTCCGGTCCAGGTATTTCAATCAAGCTTTCTGCATTACATCCACGCTATCAACGTTCACAAATCGCCCGTGTTCACGATGAACTCTATCCGCGTATTTTAAATCTTGCGCTTTTAGCCAAAACTTATGACATCGGTTTAAATATTGATGCTGAAGAAGCAGATCGTTTAGAACTTTCTTTAGAGCTACTCGAACGCTTATGCTTTGAACCGCAATTGGCGGATTGGAAAGGTATCGGCTTCGTCATTCAAGCTTATCAAAAACGTTGTTTCTATGTGGTTGATTATATTGTTGACCTTGCAAAACGTAGCCAAAAACGTTTAATGATTCGTTTGGTAAAAGGTGCTTACTGGGACAGTGAAATTAAAAAAGCACAAATTGATGGTATGTCAGATTACCCTGTCTTTACCCGTAAAGTGCATACCGATTTGTCTTATATTGCCTGTGCGAAAAAACTGTTGGCTGCACCTGATCAAATCTATCCTCAATTTGCGACACATAATGCGCAAACCCTTGCCACGATTTACCAATTGGCAGATCCACAAAAATATTATACAGGTCAATATGAGTTCCAATGCTTACACGGCATGGGCGAACCACTTTATGAACAAGTCGTAGGAAATGTTGCTGATAATAAACTTGGAATCCCTTGTCGTATTTATGCCCCAGTCGGTAATCACGAAACACTGCTTGCCTATTTAGTCCGCCGTTTATTGGAAAATGGCGCGAATACCTCTTTTGTTAATCGTATTGCAGATAAAAGTATTCAAATTGATGATCTCATTGAAGATCCAATTCATGAAATCATGCAAACTGCACAAAAAGAACAAGCCATAGGTTTAAAACATCCTGCGATCCCTTTGCCTCAAGATTTGTATCAAGGCATTCGACAAAACTCAATGGGTTTAGATCTCGCCAATGACAGTGAATTGGCTGAATTAAACTGTATTGCTCAACAGTATTCTTCTCATCAATGGAACAGTGCTAGCCTCGTTGATCAGCTTGATATTCAAGATTTATCAGAAAGTAATGCAGTTGAAATCCGTAATCCATCGAATCATCAAGACCTCGTTGGCTATGTCATCGAAGCTGAAACAGCACAAGTAGATTTGGCTTTAGAAAATGCACATCAAGCATTAGAGGATTGGAAAAATACCTCGAAAGACGTTCGTGCAGACTTACTGTTGAAAGCTGCGGATTTGATGGAAGCACGTATTCATGAGTTGATGGTTTTATTAAACCGTGAGAGTGGTAAAACCTATAGCAATGCCATTGCAGAAGTCCGTGAAGCTGTGGATTTCCTCCGTTATTATGCAGCCCAAGCAAAAGCGATTGATCATAATACTGTCATAGAACCATTAGGAACTATTTTATGTATTAGTCCTTGGAACTTCCCATTGGCAATTTTTTCGGGGCAAATTTCGGCAGCTTTGGTTGCTGGAAATACCGTGATTGCAAAACCAGCGGAACAAACCCCTTTAATTGCAACACAAGCGATTCAAATTTTATGGGAAGCAGGCATTCCAAAATCAGTCGTACAACTTTTACCTGGTCGTGGTGAAACTGTTGGCGCCAAACTCAGCCAAGATGAACGTATCCAAGGTATTATGTTCACAGGTTCTACTGAAGTTGCCAAAATTTTACAGAAAACTGTTGCCCAAAGACTGAGCCCATCAGGACAACCAATTCCATTGATTGCCGAAACAGGTGGTCAAAATGCCATGATTGTGGATTCATCAGCACTGACTGAGCAAGTTGTGATTGATGCAGTGAATTCAGCCTTTGATAGTGCGGGTCAACGTTGTTCTGCCCTGCGTGTACTCTGTGTGCAAGAAGACAATGCAGCGACATTGATCAAAATGCTCAAAGGTGCAATGCAACAGTTGAAAATCGGCAATCCGATTTTATTAAAAACTGATATTGGTCCTGTGATTGATCAAGAAGCACAGCAAAATATTGAAAAGCATATTGAAATGATGCGTAGCAAAGGTTATCCAGTCCATCAATTTGCAGATAATACCCCAACATCTGACTTAAATGCGGGTACATTTATTGTTCCAACCTTGATTGAACTACCGAATTTAAATGATTTAAAGCGTGAAGTCTTCGGTCCAGTCTTGCATGTGATCACCTATAAATATGGTGAGTTAAAACAACTTTTAGAGCATATCAATTCTAAAGGTTATGGTTTAACGATGGGTTTACATACCCGTATCGATGAAACCATTCAAACCACGATTGAGCATGCGGAAGTTGGAAATCTCTATATTAATCGCAATATTGTCGGTGCAGTCGTCGGTGTACAACCGTTTGGTGGTGAAGGTTTATCAGGCACTGGACCTAAAGCAGGTGGTCCAATTTATCTATATAAATTGATGCAACATACCACATTGCCATTACAACCTTTTGGCACGGTAAAAACGCTTTCAACACTCAATACAAAAAATTCTGAAATTTATGAATTATTTGAAAAATGGGTAAAGCAAAACCATACTCAAATTCAATTACAACCATATCAATCTCCGGTCGCATTGTATGAGTTACCTGGACCTACAGGTGAATCTAACCAATATCAAATTGTGGCACGTCAACGTATCTTGGCGATTGCAGACAATGAAACTTCGCTACTCGATCAATTCAATGCAATCTTAAGTTTAAATGCGCAAGCCATCATTTTGAGTGACAATACACTTGCCTTGAAAATGATTCAGTCTATGCCCCAAGCTTTAAAACAAAAATTCACGATGGTCAATGATTTAATCACTGGTGAATTTAATGCAGTCTTACACCAAGGCTCTCAACAAAGTTTGCAAAATACTCAAGCGATGGTTGCACAACGCCAAGGTGCTATTGTAGGAATTACCCATTGTCATGATGTAAATGGGCAAATTCCACTTGAACCACTATTGATTGAACGCGCAATCAGCATCAATACAGCTGCTGCCGGTGGTAATGCAAGTTTGATGACACTAGATAGTTAAGAGTTCATTGACTTTCTAAAGTAAAAAACCATCACATTTACACCGTATTACCCAAGCTTTTTGAATGAGAAGCTTGGGTATTTTTAATGCCTTTGCAATCCAAAAATATTATTCAATTTTTTATAAAACTTCTTTGAATTAACTCATTTTTTATGTCTATTAATTTTTGCTGATTTTCAGATTTAAAGCCTTCCATCAACCATGCACCATCCGCAGCATAACGTAACAATTGTAAATTCATATCCTGATCAGTCGCTTGATGTCGCACCAAACGTTGTGCCAACCACTGGTTCCATTCTGCACAAAAAGCCTGATCTGAAATAAACGTTAGACACAAAGCTGACCACACTGAACCGATCCCAAAATTCTCACTCGTTAATGTCAGCTCAATATAAGCACGTGTAAAACAACCATATTCAATCGTTTTCGTTGCTAGATATTTTTCAACTTCATCATCTAAAGTATGCATTGCACTGCTGATCATTGCCGTAATTAAGCTTTGTTTATTGGGGAAATGATGAAACACGCCCCCCTTTGTCACATTTGATAAATCTGCTACAGCCTGAATAGATACACCTTGCATACCACTTTCTGCGGCAAGTCGCATGGTATTTTGCAAGATAAGCTGTCGAACTTTTTCCGGCTCTTTTTTACGTTGATGCGCGTTGCTAATCTGAGTCAAATTAATGCCCTGCGGTAGTTGAAAATAAATTAATTACGATAACACCTGAAATAATCAAAGCAATACCAATCATCGCAGCAAGATCAAGACTTTGTTTAAATACAATAAATCCTAAAAATGCTGTCAATACGATACCAACACCCGCCCAAATTGCATAAGTAATTCCCAATGGAATGACTTTCACCACTTGTGATAACAAGTAAAAGGCGATGCTATATAACACCAAAACGGTTAAAGACGGCACTAATTTAGTAAAACCTTCTGATTTTACAATAAATGTAGAACCAATCACCTCTGAAACAATAGCAAATGCTAAGAGTAGATATGCAGTTAAAATAGGATTCATGAATAACTCAAAATGAAGATACCAACCAAATGGTATGTTAATATATTCTAGCTAAAATTTAAAATTAATTTCGATATGATATAAATATTTCTTAATAATAAATGTAAATCTATGATAATTATATTTTTTGAAAACAAAAAAGTGAAATATTTTTCAATATTTCACTTTTATAGATCCTGCTTTTACTTTGCCATCAAGCTGGACTTACAATGTAAAAGAAAGAAATGATAGCAATCAATACAAATACAGCGAGAACCAAATAAGTATTTAACGTATTGAAACTTTTTAAAAAATTTAAAATTTCCATTTTTTATTTTTCACAAAAAAACCAGACATTATAATAATATAATTTGTCCAACTTTGTAAGAACATTAAGTTAAATTAAATTTATAAAACATTTTTAAGAGTGACTTTTTGTATCAAAATCTGCTGATAAAAAACTAAAAATTACAGTAAAAAATTATCATTATCAAATGATAAATATTATCATAATATTGATTTTATTTACTTATTTTTCAAAAATCATAATAATCTAGTAAAAATAGAATCAAACAAAAAGTATGCCAACTGCTTTATATTTATTAATTATGCTTAACAAATAATTTTATACGTGAATAAAAAAGTATCCGCTTTCTTTAAATTCAAATCATAATTTAATTATTGGTAAAAAATGTGCACAATCCCGTATAAACCGAGATAAATTCAACTTAACAATCTGAACTCATTTTTTTCGATATGTATCTCCATTTTGTTTATTTAAACAAAAAATTTTAAATTAAAATTAAATAATTTGATGGATAACTCTTATCAATATTTTATTATTTTTTTTCATAAAAAATTTAGACTCTCATCCTTGAGATAATTTTTAATACAAAAATTTAAATGTGTATTTTTTAAGCAAATTTATCGAACTTCAAAATAATGTTTTTCTGTCACTACTTTAATTTTGATATTTTTATAAAAGCGGAGTAATGGATCATTTGGGTCTTTCTTGAGCGCATCAGCGAATTTATCTTCATGCATCAATTGTGCATAAGTCTTATAACCGATTTCTAATACAGAAGGTTCCTTACCCTCAAGTTGGTAATCTTCAATACGCTTATTGATTTTCTTGACACTAATTTCCATCACAGCCTCCATAAATCTTTTTTTTTATAACATTGTTTTATGACATTTATATTTAAATAACACAGTAATTTGACTTTCGAATTTTTATTACATCAATCTAATAATTAGTAAATATTTATTAAGAAAATTCAAATAAATTATTCAGATGAACATTTTACCTTATGATGAAATCCCTTTCGATCTACTCCAAAATAAAGCTAATAATTAAACCTTCGCAATTTGTTGATGTAAGCTTTGTAAAAAAATATCAGCCTCAGCTTTAGTTTCACATTTCTTGTGATACGTACCATTGGCTTTATAATTATGCGGAGTATATTCAATATCTATAGAAAAATTTTGTGTAATCATGTTTTTAGAAACATGTACAGCAATGATATGAATTGAATTTAGGTAAAAACCATCTTCTATTTTAACCAACATTTTACAGCCTCGAACTGATCACACAGGAAGTTAAAACAAAAAAGCCCATCATAGGATGATGAGCTTATTGTTTAAATAATTTAAACCGTATTGTACATTAATTTAGCTAAAATTGATTTTTTTTGATTGTTTTTTATCTACGACATCCCCCCAATCTATGCTTTTTTTTACAATATCTTTAAAAAACATAACTCAATTATACGTTTCCAATTTTATTGTTTGACAATTTGCTCTCTTTTTCCAACTTATCGATGCTAAATTAATAGCGTGACACAAATCACAAAATTATTTTCTAATGATTTATTATGCTTTATTTTATGGAGGCTTTCTCTATGAATTATTTGATTATTTTAAACTCTTCACACGATTACCATTTTGATGAAGTTCATAAAATCATCCAAAATTATGATTCATCTATCCGTGTGAATACCTCAACTTGGCTAGTGAATACAATCTATGATGCTAAAATCATTCGTCAACATTTATCCAATATTTTAGGAATAAATGATTCACTCCTTGCTTTTAAAGTTGATCATGAACACTCTTTTGCCAATGAATTAGATTTAAATGATTGGATGGAGGAAATGGAACAGAAAACTGTATTAAGCCCTTAAATTGATAATCCATTCAAAACAGTTGATAAAAGCAAATAAAAAGCTACTCCGTTTATAGAAGTAGCTTCTCAATTTCGTATTAGCTAATCAGTTTTATGAATGTATTAAACACTCAGCATACTACTGAGAGTTTCAATTTCAAGAATGATATAAATTATTGAAATTAATTGTTTTTATTCATTTAAAAAATTCCACCTGCAAAATTCCAGCAAAATAAAAACAAAACTCAAGCATAAATGATTAGTTTGATTGATGTTTTTGACCATCATCTAAAACTAATTTTAGCAGTTTGATGTTATGCATAAACAGCCTCCTGAAACAATTCTTTTTCTTTTTTGGCTCTTCGGAATATCTAGTGGAATTTAATAATTCATAGATATTCCGTAAAACCAATAAATAGTAGAAATTATATCGGTAAATTTTTCTGATAAGTTCCTGCTAACCAATCAAAATTTTTCACACATTCTTCTAATGCTTGTTTCTTGGTGGGCTTTACAAACCACCATGCCACAAATGCACCATCTTTAAAATTGTCGTTGATTCTATAATACATCGTCGGGTTTAGTTTCTTGATCGAATCACCAAACTCTCTCCACCATTCACGCACCCAAATCATATGAGTTGCCAACGCATGTAAGTTTTGTAATTCAGCTTCACTAAATTGTTTCTTTTCAGCATTACTGTATAAAGCGATTAAGTGATGTACGTACTCAACTGCTACAGGTATGACATCGTAAGGGATGTCTTCAATGTGTTCTACGTTGAAACGCTGATGTACGAGCTTATAAGCATCGCTATAGTTTAAATGCTTCGTTTTAGCTACAAGCATGTTCACGGCGTTGGTTAATGGCTCTCGTTCAGATTTGTGGGTTTTGGCTACAGGTGCACCAACCTCCTTATCTAAAATATCGAGTACCCATTTGCGGAATTCTTTGGCAACAGGAGTACGGGCAAAGAACGTGATGAGATGTGCCCCACGTAAGCTGAATACCCGTAACACCAAATTGGGGTTCTGGGGGTTATCTATAATTTTTGTCATATCATGAGCAAATTCATCATTATTTCGGTCATAAATTTTGGTTACGGCATCAGCTCGTGAATAACCCAAAGCACTTGATAATTCTGTTGATGGAATCCAAATTTGCTGATCATTGCTTTGTATTGGATGAAATTGCATTGCATTAAATGTTAAACTGTTCATATCAATATTCCTTGAAGATTGTTGATAACTCGCCCCGTGATCCGCCAAGATTTTTCGGGGCGTTTTTATGACACCACTTTTAGTGCCTATTGACGCAACATTACAATGACACTACTATTGGTGTCAATAGATAGGGGTTAAAAATGTCTTCAAAAGAATTAATACGGCTTCAAGCTCGTTTGCCACAGGCTACGCATGAAAATCTAACCAAATATGCTGAACAGCAAGGTATATCTATGAACTCTGCAATGGTGCAGCTTTTAGATTTTTCTTTGGAATTAGGGCTTCAAGGCGAAGGTAATTTACTTGACAGCACACTAACGGACTTCAAAACCAATTTGATCAAAGCTAAGTACATTATTGGTGAATATATCCAGCAAGAAATTGTGGCTGATTTTGAAAATAAAAATAGTGAATTATATTTAGATTTTATTGGTAAAAAGTTTGATAACCTTGATGTGCAAGAACGAAAACTTTTAGCAGATCTTGTCTCAGTACTGGCAAATAAAAAAACTGATTAAACCTAAGTTAAGTTAGTTTCTGGGGTTAAATCTAAGTTAACTTAATAAATTTTAAAATTTACAAATGAGTAAATGCAATGATTGAAAACATTCCAGAGCCCGAAGTTTTCCTATTAAATAGTGCTGAATTTCTATATGAAGCATTCAATATATTTATTCCATTCATTGATGATCATGATCCTTTAATTATATTTAGTGGCGAAAACGATTTTGATGAAGACACCTTTATTGAAGAAAATAAAATTAAAATTGGAAACATGTCACTTTTAATTTTTTCATCAATAGAAAACTATCTAAAATATAAAATCGCTCTTAAATCACCACTACTTCTAATTGAGAAACTATCAAATTTACAATGGAAAAAAATGAAATTTAATGATTTCTATATGCATGGATTTGAAGATTTACTGAAATTATATAGTGTAATTTATGCTACTACAGAGAATACTCAGTTAAAAGATGGGTTTGAAGACTTAAGAAAAACAAGAAACTTATTTGTTCATGGTGATCCTAGACAGTATCGTGGACAATCGATCCCTCTAAATTCTTGAAATATTTCTGTTCAAAGGCTTCTGGACTTAACCAGCCGTTTGCAGAATGCCTTCTGACCCGATTGTAATAAATCTCAATATAATCAAACAAGACCGCATTCGCCTCTTTTCGAGTCGAAAACACACTGCCATGTACCACATGACCTTTTAATGTATGAAAGAAGCTTTCAGTCACTGCATTATCCCAACAGTTTCCACGTCTAGACATACTCTGAGTACAATCATTTTTCAGTAACAGCGCTCTAAAATCACGACTACAGTACTGTGAGCCTTGGTCCGAATGAACCATAACACCAGTTGGATAACCCTGACGAGCCATTGCATAGTTAGAGGTGGTCCCACTTGTTTGAACAACTAAAAGCGTATTTATAAGTGATATTCCGCTCTAGTTAAGCCACCTTGTTTTGTTGGGGTAGCTGATCATAGTAAAACTCATTTGGTGTCATTTTGTCTAGACTCGAATGAGGTCGTTTCAAATTATAAAACTCAAAATATGCACTTAATTGCTTTTTCGCATCTGTGACACTGCTATAAGCTTTGAGATACACCTCTTCATATTTAACGCTCCGCCATAATCGTTCAACCATCACATTATCTACCCATCGACCTTTACCATCCATACTGATTTGAATGCCATTTGATTTCAATACATCAATAAATGCATCACTGGTAAACTGGCTGCCTTGGTCTGTATTAAATATTTCAGGTCGACCATATTTTTCAATCGCTTCATTTAAAGCCGAAATACAAAAATCCACCTCCATACTAATCGATACCCTATGCGCAAGTACCTTGCGGCTATGCCAATCAATCACAGCACATAAATAAACAAAGCCTTTTGCCATAGGGATATACGTTATATCCGTAGACCACACTTGATTACTGCGCTGAATAGCCAACCCTTTGAGCAGATATGGATATTTACGGTGAGCTTGATTAGCCTGGCTTAAATTTGGTTTGCAATATAACGCCTGAATACCCATTTTCTTCATTAAAGTACGTGTATGACGTCGTCCTATATGATGTCCTTGACGATTCAACAAATCACGCATCATACGACTGCCTGCAAAAGGATATTGCATATGTAATTCATCAATACATCGCATCAGCTTCAGATCTGATGCACTCACAGGTTTTGGGCGATAGTAATAACAACCACGGGAGACTTTCAGCAGCTTAGCTTGCTTAGATACTGAAATCTGAAGTGAGTCGTCGATTAACTTTTGTGGTTGAAGCGGCCCAGTTTCTTCAACACACCTTCTAAAAAATCAATTTCTAATGCCTGCTCACCGATTTTTGCATGTAGTTTTTTTAGATCGATGGGTGGTTCTGTTGGAGCTTTTGATTGATCGAAAGCTTGCGAGGAAGCTGAGATCAATTGATTTTTCCAGTCAATAATTTGGTTTTGATGAACATCAAACTCAGCACTCAATTCAGCAAGTGTTTTTTCTGCTTTAATCGCAGCAAGTGCTACCTTAGCTTTAAAATCATTTGAATGATTTCTTCTTGGTCTACGTGCCATAAAATACTCCATATATTGATGTTTATAACATCATTTGAGGAGCAGAATATCACTTATAGGAGTTGTTCAAATTTACGGATCCATCTCTATTAAACGTATCACACACCAACTGGCGGTCTATTCGATGGCTGGTTTGCCACCCCACGATACGACGGCTAAATAAATCTAGCATCACACATAAATACAACCAACCTTCTTTAGTGCGGATATAGGTAATGTCTGTTGTCCAGACTTTATTAGGCTGAGTAACTGTAAATTGGCGATCCAACAAGTTGGGTGCTGTAGGCAAACGATGGGTTGAATCAGTCGTATGCTTGTATTTACGCGCAATCCTGCTACGTAAACCAAGCTTTTTTAGCATCCTTCCAATAGTACGTTCGCTCATGTTGTAACCTAAATCATGCATGTCATGTACTAATGAAGGTGCACCCAATCGTGCATGATGCTGCCAATATACGGCTTTTAAGTCATTATATTTCTGTGCCGTATTGGCTTGACGTTTTCGCCAGGCATAATAGCCTGAAGTGCTGACACCTAGGTATTTACAGGCAGAAGATACGGTGACTTCATTCATATCTAGATCTTGAATTACCGTGTACTTTTCTTGGCATGATCTGTTAGAAAGTACACATGCGCTTTTTTTAAGATGTCATTGGCTTCCTTGAGCTGTTTGACTTCTTTCTCTAATTCCACGATCCGCTGTTGTTCTGGTGAAAGTTGACGTTTGCTTGAACCTGCCGGATTGGTTTCACGAATCCATTTATCTAATGTTGAATAACCCACACCTAATTTCTGGGCGATTGCAGCTACAGACTCGTGTGAGTTTGAAAGTGCATAATCAATCGCTTGCTGTTTAAATTCGGGACTAAAACGTTTAGCCATTTCTTGAATCTCCAAAGATTAAAGTTACGTTATCTTTAGAGGGACGTGCTGTCCATTATTTTGTCTAGGATCATGGTTCAGGTGACGAAAGTATTACACTGGAAAAGCTTGTTAAAGTATCGTCATTCTTTATACAAGAAATATGGAATAAAAGTGCATTAGATGAGCATGACTTTATATTTCAATATTTTTCAGACTTCAGCGGTGCTTTAGATAATTACAATGATACTACTAACTTTTTCCCTCCAATGGAGGAGACAAGCGAAGAACATATAAAACTATTGAAAATATATAGATTTTTAGAATGTTTCTTAACAAAAAATGAACTTCTAGCTTTTCTAGGTTTAAATAAAATTGAAAGAAAAACTGAATGCCCTGCTTGCTTAATGTATTCATTTTATTTTAAAGATTTTAAAAGCGAGTCTGCTAAAATTTTTAAAAATGACGATGGTGAAGATACATTAAGATGTTATTTATGTCAGCTTGAAACAACCATTGAAGATTGAGTAAAAAGCGCCATATGGCGCTTTAAAAATACAATTAATCATTTATTATTTTAATTTTTTGTAGCTTAATTTCCTTCAATATTTTATCCACGCACAAATCAAAATCGTTAAAATCAATATTTATAGTATCTTTCTTCATTTGACTACATTGATTTATCCATTGAGAACCCTGAGATAATGGGTAACTTTTACTGATATTTTCAAATAAATTTTCAGAAAGTATCATCGTGCTAACACTAGATAGCTTAGTTTTTAAATCATATAAAACTGCTGAATCAAATTCATGAAGATTTTTTACTTCATTATCTAAAATATTGAAATTCGCTCTGCTCAAAATAAAATCATTATAGCTTTGTAGTGCTCTTTTTCTATCTTTCTCCAGTATATCCAACAAATTGGTTTCCATATTATTAATAATATTTAAATTAAAGAAAATACTTTTAAAATCATCTCTATTAAAAAATAATTGCATGCATCTAGTATTTGCAATTTTTAAATTTTTTTCATCCCATGTAAGATGTATCATCTTATTAAGCTTCTTAAAATATTGATTAATATTATTAACCTTTCTTTCCAAGTCACTCAACGCTTGATATTTTTCCCTTTCTCTAAACTCAATTTTCCAACTACTAAATACCCATATTGCAACAATTGGAGCAATTAAATATGTAGCCCAAATAAATATATTAATTATGTCACTTTTATTGGATATGCTTAAATCATTTCCAGATAGTCTGTAAATAGCAAGTCCTAATACAGAAATTGAAATATAAACTCCTAACATCATTAGGATCATTTTGTATTTATTTAAACCATCTTTATCCTGTTTTTTAATATATCTTGATAATTTTGCATCTAAATATTTAGCGTATCTTCTTCTGCTTTGTAATTTTAATAAAATTATAAGTAAAACCAGTAAAGAGATTTTTAAAGAAATTTTAGCTCCAAAAATCAAACCTACAAACCATATAACAGAGTTATACGTAATCATGGTTAAAAAATACAGTATAATGTATAATATTGTACTAAAAATCAATATTAAAACTGAATTTAATAAAAATCCTAGACTAAATTTTAATAGGTTACTTCTATCCAATCTAAAGAAGTTTAATATATACCTTTTATAATTCATTTACTGAACTCGTTCACTCTCTTCCACTGGTAAACCAGTACTCACCATCTGTTCAAAATAGGTTTCATCAATATAATCAAAAACAACAATTGGTAAGCCTAAGCAATCTACTATTTTTTTAATACCTTTATCATGTGTAATAATTATTGAAGCATTATTAGCAATTGCTATTCCTAATATTTGAATATCAACCTTTATTTTTTGATTGGGTCTTTGACTTTGATTACTCTTAGGTAAACTAGCCCTATAATCTTTATATATCTTTGCTGCAGCTAAAGCAGCTTTTGCATCGAAATCTAAAGCTTTAAACTTTGAATTTGGCTTAAGCAAACTCAAAGAACGTGCTTCATTATCATCACCTGCAATAAATTCGGAAATAACAGGCATAGGCAAAGCAATTGTTTCATGCAATAAAGCTTTTAAAGCAGAAACAAGATTGTAATATTCCGAACTAGACTTCTCTCCATCAAGGAAAGTGATTAAGGCATTCGTATCTAAGATGATCAATCTTGTCGCTCCTTCAGCCACTCAGCTATCGGGTCATCGTGTGTAGACCAATTCGATGCACCTTTTGCTCTAAAGTCATCAATCCATTCTTCTAAGCTGACATCCTCAATAACATAAAACTTATTGATGATGTATTTCTTAAGCGTTAATTGATAAGAATTAGATTTCGATAGATAAGTCGCTTCCCCTTCAAATCTTAAACTTTTATCTGTATTAAAGTACGGATGTAATTCTTCTAGTAATTTCTTAGAACACTGTGCAGGAACTTCCACACCATTGTTCAAAATAATGGTGATGTGGTCAGACTTGTCTCGGCCTTTTTGCAGTCGAGTTAAACGACCATCCAAAGACTCTTCTTGAGTGAATGTTTCTTCTGTCTCTAATTCAGGAACGACATATAAAATTTCTTTAGGCTCATACATTTCATTATGATTGAAACTACCATAAGAAATCTCAGCATGATGAAAACCATACTTACCTAGTTCTTTTTGAATACGAGCAATTTGCTTATGCTTTGCAGCAGTATCTTTCATCACATTGGACATGGCCAATGATTTACAGTCACTTGGAACTGTAACTGCAATGGTCGTTGAACCTTCTTTAATCGTGTTGAACTTGGCTTGTTTAATTCCAACAATTTGCCCTAGTGCAGATAGCAAGTTTGCAACACTGGAAATTTCTAGATCATGTAAATGCCCATCATGGATTTTTAAAACAAAATCAAGATCGCCAGCTTGTTCTTGCTGAACAGCTGGATCGAATAGATCAAGACTTTGTTGGGCAACTTTGCCCTTTTTACCCACTTTTGACATTACAATTTATTTTCAATTTAGGTTGCTTATATTATGTTCAACTTATAGAACAAATGAAAGGTAACTTACAAACCAATCCAACTTCACTATTTATGGCTAAATCAGAGATTTGTCAACCAAAATTTATTGCTAAATCATCAATTTGTCAACCAAACTGGCTTTTATACGACTTTTTGACTGATTCATTGAGCAACCATACACTTCGTTGTTAGACTTCGGCTAATGTTTTGACTTTAAAATAATTTATGAAATTTATACTCATTTTTGCTTTGGGGTTCACTTCTATAAATGTATATGCAAAAAAATGTGCTGACTTCTCTACACAGCAGCAGGCTCAGAAGTGGTATGAACAACGGAAAAATTCAGGACAGACGGGCTGGAAAAGTTTAGACCGTGATGGAGATGGTCAGGCATGTGATTGCCTGCCAGGTGGGAATGGGAAAAAGTGTCCGAAGAAAAAGAGGAAATAGTATCAGAGTAGCTCAGTCCTTTCGTCTTATGTCTAAATACTACAATGTAATAAAACTGTGTGAGAGCGTAAGTATTCTATCGTCTTTGTAGCCCTTCTATTGCAATCCCTGATATCAGTGATGTTTTCCTATAGGCTGAATATTCAATCACATTTAAATAGGACAGTAATCCAATGACTACTATTAATGTTGAAAATATTAAAAGCCATGCAGATGTTATCGCTTCCTGTGGTACTAAAGTCGGTGAAGTCGACCACATGCAAGGTACAAATCAGATTAAGCTGACAAAGCATGGGGATGGACATCACCACCTGATCCCTGTTTCATGGGTTGGTGAAATCACTGACAGTAAAATTGTACTCAACAAAGACTCACAGGAAGTTAAAGATACTTGGGTACAAATTTAAAGACCTGCTGAGCTTAAATAAAGAAGCCCTCACTTGAGGGCTTCTTTATAAAATAGAATATTTAATTCAAAAAATTATCAAATACTAAATTTAGCTTAAGTAGATCTATGCATTTACAAAACTTTAGTTATTAATTTTGGGGCGTTTTGATCAGACTACTTGTGTCGTAACCAAAGTTTTTAGCAGTCTCTAAATAAGAGGTATATGTAGCCCCATCAATTTGAGGAGATCTAGACAAAATCCATAAGTATTTCTTGGTTGGACCACCTACCAATACAACTTTATATTCAGGATCAATTCTAAGAATCCAATAATCGCCTTTTGTAAATGGTACCCATCGCAACGCCTTTGGCATGAAGCTAACTTTTAGCTTACTGTTGCCAGTATTAATACTCTTAGCTAAACCTTCAGAACTTTGCAGATTACCATCTTTATTTTGACATGAATTTAGAACTTTAACTGTTTTGTCTTGATTAAGTGAGTACTCCGCTGTTGTATTAACTGAACATTTTCTTTGAAAATAATTAGGTAGGTGAGCTATTTCATACCACTTACCCATATATTTGGTAATATCAATATTATCAACAGTTTTCACATGACTGACTGGACTTTCTGCAGCTTTGACCATCGAAGCAACTGAAACAAGAGCTAAACCAATTAATATGATTTTTTTCATTTTGAAATCCGCCTTATCTATTTAAATCTAAAAAAAGTTCAAATCATTGATTAACTCAACACATTGTGTCTTTTCAATAAATTTAACGTATTCAATCTTAGAACATAAATTAATATTTCTTCATTAATTCTTGTTTCAATAGTATTTGAATTGTAATTACTATTTTATGTACAACGAGCTATAAAGTGTAGAAGTTCATTAAAGAACCCTCCTTAGAGGGCTTTTTCAAACAATTTCTTTTCACTTAAGCGACGATTTGTTAAACCATTCACTACTTTACCTTTCACTTTATTCCAGCGCGGGAATTGTTCAGCTGCACCTTTATAATCGCCTGCATTCAGTTTTTTAAGCAATGTAGAATTTAGAAAAGCACTTACACCGATGTTGTAAGTCAATGAAACCAATGCATCGAACTGATTTTGATTAAGCTGAACTTTGACTTTATTGACAGCATTTTCAAATGATTTTAAATCATATGCCATATATGCTTTGGCTTGCTCAAGCGTACATTTATCACCTTTTTTAACCCGCACCCCATTCGGGTATTTGATTGTTCCAAAACCGATCGTCCAAACGCCTCCGCTATCGGGATAAGCTTCATTTTCAAAGCCCTCATACCCACAGATTCGATCAATACCAGCCTTGCTTGTCACTTGTTGAATTTTAGCAAACTGTTGAATATGAAATTCAGGTTGTGCTTTTAAGCGAGCTAAGATCATAGCCACACCAACAAATGCACCAACGTATTCCTTCCATTGTTCAGGAATTGAATTTTTAACATCCTGAGGAATCAAATTCCAGAATATTAAAAAGTGCTCAGAGAATAAACTCAAGACAAAAAAAATGGCGCTTAATGCGCCTACTTGTACCGACTTGAGTTTCCAAGCCTGTTGCCAGTTATCAATTAATTTCATTTAATACTCCACGTGTTTGCTTGGCGTTTAAGCCAAGATTCAATAAATGTACTTCCTAAAATGCCGAGTGCCGATGCAATTGCAATCAACGCAAGCGGACTAATATCTGGAACCTGTAAAACAATTGCACCTGCGATCGTTGACGTTGCTGCACCTAAAATTGTTCTGCCAAGAGCCAATCGCCATGTTAGCTTCTCATCTGACACAAGCAATTTCGCAAAGCCAATACAGGCTCCCATTACAACAATGAGTAATAGATTTTTTTCATGCTCTTGCATGAATCCCCCTTATTTTTGGCAATAAAAAAACGAACTATCTTGTTCGGCTTTACTTGAGTGCTTTGATTAATTCCACAGTGGCTAGAATTATTGGAGCAGTTTGCCATGCAAGTATTCCAATAATGACTGATAGCACAATTAAATAAGTCCAAATTCTTAATGGTTTGCTTTCTGATAATTTATTCATCGCTTTATCAACCTTAAAATTTAAGTTAAAATTCATTTATGTTCTGATCCTCAAGTCTTCGTTGTGGGTTAGAAATAGAAACCCCAAGAGCTGTGAACTCTCGGGGTTTTATTTTTGGCAATAAAAAAGCACCCTATTTGGGTGCTGTATTTGATAACTTCACACTTCTATCTGAACCACAGTGCCCTGCAGTGCAGATCTTTTAATTTCATTATTTGAGATAAATACTCGATCACCAGTTTTGTACTCAACTGCACTTGTACACATCACCAAACCTGAATTATCAGAAACCAAGACTTTGTAATTTGGGTGATTAACACTTGTAATTGTGCCGACAAATTCAGGTGCTTTAGGTATCAAAGCCATTAGTCTTTCAAGCGGATTACTCATTTACAATACGCTCCACTTTTACACTTTGCTCTACTTTTGAATATGTAAATGACACATCAACAGCATCAACAATACCCCACCACTTCCCATCGAATGCAAAAATATCGCCGATAATTTGCTCTGGTGACTTTAGCGAAATAGGCATATTGAAAGTATGTTCTTCAACACGCCCTGATTTTGCTAACTCAGCTCGACCAAAACCGCCCATTGAGACGACATTAAAAAGCGGATTTGCTACTGGTTCTAGCAAAATATCACCTGCAGTATTTTTACGTTTGATTTGCCCTGTGTTTCCGTTTCTTGGATTTGTTAATGTAATGGCATTGTAATTCAATAATTCTTGGTAGCTTTCAGAGTGCTGTGTGACAAGGCTTTCAGGTATCAATGAATCATAATCACTAACAGTCATTGCATCCCAGTAAGTCTTTTTATAAAGCGGCTTTATGGAGAGTGTGTTGCTATCTTTTTCACTATAAACAAAACCACCACCCGCTTCAGCAATCATTTTAATCGCATCGATTGGCGCCTGATTTGTATAGCTTAGACTCTCAGTTTCAACGATCCAACCAAGATCATCAATAAGTTGCCAATTCAGTTGAGTATCACTATTTACTCGATCTAATTCAGCTTGAGCAAGCTGTACTGACGTACGCTCATTTTCTTGCAGGTAAGATCTCACTGGTGAGTATTGAGATTCTAACAACGCTGATTGACTACGACCCGACAACGTGTAAATCGTTTTAGCGAACACTTGGGATTTTGAATAATCTTCATACATCATCATGTGAACATTGCCATTCACAGAAATTTTCAACACATCAAATTTTTGCAGTTTACTCATTTCGGGTTCAGCAACAGTCAAGCTGTAAGACCAACACCATCGGCTTCGATCTGAACCATATTTGCCATTTAAAACAATGATTTCTTCATTTGTTCGTGTGTTTATGATTGATACTTCATTCACGATATACCACCAATTTTGATTCTCAATTGCGGGAATACAGTCGTCTACACCAAAATTTAGGATGACATTATGTGCATCAACTTCTGTACATAAACAATTGAATTCTAGATTTGTACTACCGACATATTTTGGGGTTTCAGGCTTTGACCAAGGTTGAATGGAGTGTTTTCTGTAGTAGATTGATTGAGATTTTTGCCACACAAATTCACTTGCCGTGACAATTTCAAGCCCTTTATCCCATTTAAATTGATATGTTTTTTCAAAGTGTTTTGCGACTTCATGAGAGTATGTAAATTGCTTACGCTTTCGAACCAACTCAACCCAATTAGATTGACGCTCAATGCATTTTTTCTCAGCTACTTCGTAACCAAACCCATAATGTTTCTTAAGCCTTATATTTTCCTGCCAATTCAAATCTAAATTAGAATTTAAGCCTGTGGTTTTTTCAAAAATAGTTCGGATATATTGAGCAAGAGACTTTCCCTCTTCATTTCTAATATCTACAACATTAAGCTGGGTTAAACCCGCATCATAAAAAAAAGCCCTATTTAGGGCTCTTAATATTGGTTTAGACCAAGGCGTTCCCACCACTCTCAAACACGGTAAGGCTTTTTGATAATTCAAATCGCTATTTAATGACACACCAACAATGTGATTAATATCGAAAGTGCCTACAGCTTCAAAAGTGAATGCAGTATTAATATTGATATTCGCTGAACCACGTACATCAATCGGTGGTTCTACTGCACCTATTGCTGAAAACTTAAATGATGTATCAATGCTAATATTTGCGTAATTAAACCCATCCCCAGCTCCAAAATTTAAAACCAAATTGTGAGCATCAACTGGCTTTAATTCTTTGGTGAAATTTAGGATTACATTCAAAGCATCTGGTGGCGTGTAGTCAGACATTTACCACCTCATTTTTTAAAGCTGTGGGCTTAAATAAATCACATCAAGTTTTACACTTGAGCCAATAACGATTTCATAACTATCTAAAACAATGTCAGTCCCAACATCAATATCAACAACAGCAATACCCTCTCCATTAAACAATCTTGCCCATTTTGCTGTGCCAGATTTAATCGCAACCCCTGCATTTGTTGGGAAAAGCTCGATATTGCTTTCTTTAACTGATTTAGCACAAGGATTTTGCAGATCAAGAACTAAAAGTTTTGCCGAACTATTTGCGTTAATATCAACTGATGCAGGTTTTGTATCATCATAAAAAATAATGGTAGCATTTGCGCTACCCTGATCTAGGAAATTTGCTGTTGCTTGAAGCATTGCTAAGCTAGCTTTAAGAGATGGTTTGTTCATTCTAATACCACATTATCTTGAATCACTGCGTTATATGCAGAATTTGGATCAAGTGCTACTACAAAATAAACCCCTAGTGGCACTTTTTCAAATTTATAAACACCCATTTTTGATACAGTTGACGCTACATATTTAAAAGTTTGCTTGTTAAAAAGCACAACTCTTGCATCAGTTGCTACATTTAGTTTTTTTACAATGCCTGAAATCTCTCCAGTGAAAACAGTTTCATTAATCGGTGTGGAAATATACTTCTCTTTTTGTGCTAACTTAACTTTGTGCTTAATCACTATCAAGTTCATTATTAAGCCACCCTCATCAAGATTTGCCCTGCTTTACCACTGCCTGTAGATACGTTTACTGGAATAAAAGAAAGATCTATGTTTGACGCTTCAGCACTTGCGCTGTTTATTGGCATTTTACTATATAGCCAGTGCAGAAATGGCATCGTTCCGATCGGCACATTATTCTCATACAATATCGGCTGTGATGTTAATTGATTAACACTTGCAGTCGTACTGATGGTGTCAAACCAGCCACTTGAGTAGTTCTTATCCCAAACTGTACCCATAACAAATGCATCCTTGCTGCCGCCACCCGTCACCCCTCCATGCAAGCAGATGGATGAGTTTGCATTTACACCACCAGTCTTACCAGAGTATGCTTGATTTGTACTAGCTATTGTATTATTTAAACAAGAAATTAAAAAAGTGTCATTAGTGCCTGGTCTTAAACAACTATCAATAGCCCCAAAACCATAAAGTGCATAATGACCATCAAGATTTGTAGGTTGTATAGCAATATAAAAAACATTCTCATCACCAAAAACGTGCCACCCCACCACCCCACCTACTGGTGGTTGAGTTTCATTTTGCGTAATATGTGGGGCGGCATTTAAGGCATAATACCACTTCGCCCAACCGTTGGAGGCATTTGCACCACTGCCACTTGCCACCCAATTTTTACTTGCATTTTGACTATCGAAAGGCACTTGAAATCCCGAAAGATCATCAATGTTATTCATTGTTTCAATCAAACCGACTTTTGCAAATTTTGCATAAGATGGTGTCCAATTTGGATCTAAAGCATCAACAACACGCAAATATGGACGACTCGAGAGTAAAACATTGGTTGAGCGATAAGCTGCTTTTCCAACTCCTGAAAATGATTTTTCCCAACCAAGTGGCGGTAATGATGATGATATTAAACCTGTTGCTGTCGTAACTAAGGGCGGTGACTGAAGTTGAAAAGTTGCAGTATTATTGCTCGGTATCGTTAAGACTTTATGGTCACCATTGAATTCATTTTGCTCTGCACCGGTAATTCTGATGATTTGTCGTTTGCGTAGATTATGATTGCTAGAAAATACTGCTGTTACAACTGTTCCAATAGCGGTCAGAGTTGAAATAGTTCCCAAGTTGAGACCATGTACTAAGCAAGCATCCAATACATCCAGCACGCAACCAAATCTATTTTCAATTTGTGGCGCTGAGTTATTCGTGTTTGAATAAAATCTAATATTCGTATCTTTATTCATTTTAAACTCACAAAAAAAAGACCGCATAAGCGGTCATAAAATTAATTTATTCAGCACTCAGACAATTCGATCAATATCACCACGTAACATAATCTGAAATTGATCGGAAACTTGCGTCGGTTCTGATTGTTTTACTGTGCGAATAACCCAAACAGGGTACATTGCTGAGATTGAGTTAAAGCGCAATACATTGCTGTTCGCCCAACCCGCACCCCAACCCTCTTTTTTAACAATAAAATACGGTACTTTAGTGATTGGGTTGATTGGGGTAAAATCCTCATTCACAGTGCCTGTGCCGACTTCACCCGAATATTCCCCTATACACTTAAAACCTGTACCGCTTGTAAACACAAGCGCCCAACGCTCTTGAATAGCACCCTTATTGGTCATTTGAATTGGGTAGATTGCATCATTATAGTTTGCTGAAATTGCACCACCTGAAGCTTCATCTGACCAAATATTATTCCAAGTTTGTTGAACAAATTTATGAGTGTAACGCGCTTGCATATCATCAATTACAAGTGCAGAACCAACGATTGTATTTTCCGCATCATAGTTATGTGTTACAGGCTTTGTGAACGTGATTTGACCACTGATTTGCACATCTCGAATCAAACCCATGTCTTGATAGCGATATTTAGCAGCAAATGGCGGTGTAAATGCATTTACAGCAAAGTCACCACTCAATGTGAATCTTCCGTAATCATAATCAACAACATATTGATCATACGGAACTTTCACACCTTTGCTGTCTTCAAGCTCACACCAAGAAATACGCTGATCATCTAGCACATAGGTTTTGCCCGCCACATGATCAGGCATCATATATTCTTTAGATGAGCTCAAAACACACATACCACCCACACGGAAAACTGGTACACGACCGTCAAGCGGTAAACGTGTTGCAGACAAACCAAGGATTTCAGCATCAAGCGGAATATAAGTGTAAGCAATAGCATTGTATCGAGCTGATGACGCATCAACCCAAACTGGCACATTCAGATACTTTTTACCTGCTTCTTCATATTCTAAAAGAACGTCATACCAAGGCTTTGCCTCAATCGAAGGTCTATTTGTTGCTGTAATTTCGGTTTTTATATAGAAAAACAACTCTACTAAACCAGTGATGTAGTTGATTTTGCCGTGTGCTCGACTTGTTTCAATCACACCATTTTCATCAGCAGTCAAAGTTAACTGACCAAAATCCAATGATGAAATCACAATGGTTAAAGATTGCGGGCGAATCGGAATGATTGGTGTTCGAAAACTCAGTTTATTGACTGGTGGTAAGTCGGTTGTAGTTGTGAGCGATTGCAAAATAACACTATTATCAATGTTTGGTGTCCATGTATCTAATTCGACATTTCCGTTTCCGTATTGCATCATACCCGATGCAACCCCGCTATTAGTTGCGGGATCAACATTTCGATAAAGCGTGCCATTTCGATCCAAAAACGTATCATTTCCAATTTTGAAACGAACTGAACCAGTCAATACTTGCTCATCATAGCCAGATGACAAGTCAAGCTTAATTTTCTCAGCAAGAATGGTCTGATTTGCAGAATTTAAGCCTGATGTATCCCGATATACAACATCAATATCAACAGGATTGTATGCTCGCAACTCAACATCACGACCGCCAATTTGAGAAACTTGCGGTGAATAAAATGAAGCCATGAATCCCCCTTATGCTGATGCGTAGACATTGGATGGTGTGTATATATAATCAAAAACTTTCCTGATCATTGTTGGTGTGACTTCCGCTTGACCGCTCGCGTAATCAATTGTGCCTTGCACTTGGTCTTGATTATTCACAAGATTCCCCATGCTTGATGATATTGGAACGTCGATCAGATCAAGATAACCCGCAGTTCCATCTACTGCACTGAGCGGAATCCTTAGACCAATACTACTTGGTTGTAGCGGTGAGCCAGTGCCGACTATAAATGTTAATTTTTGGGCTGAATCAGGCACAATATTAAATTTAGTCTGAGTTTGTTTTGATCCAAAATTATAAGTAATTTTAAATTCAGTGTTTTTCTGCGGAAGCTTAAGCGGGATTATTTCGCCCTCGCCCGTGCTGTAATTAATAAAGCCTGTCGCATCACCAGTGAACTTACCTTGTGCATTACTGACCGCTTTCTTTGCCACGCCCTCAAGTAACCAATCAATCGTTGCTGTTGCGACTCCACCTTGATTCAATCTGAATGCAAATTTTGCCTTGTTCACAGGTAATCCCGAGCGCACAAAAGTGATGATCGGTGTACCCCATAAAAGCAAGATCGGTGTACCCACATCTGGTAACTCACCCGCTGTGAATGTCCAAGATCCTGTTTCATAATTGATACGACCTGACCCAAACGACGTACTTAAACCTTTTAACTGTCCTGACCCATCATCCTTAAGTTCGTAAAACTTACCTTGCGCCATGTATGAAATCGACAAACAACCAGGTGCAGGAATTGGAACTAAAACCCCAGTCCAGTTCGAACTTTGATTGTTTTGAGTCACTGGCACTGAGTAGCTTTTGAAATACTGACTTGGTGACGCAGCGGGTGTAAACGTAATCGCGAGTGTAGTTGCTCTTGAGCCTGCAGCAGATGTCCACTGAATCAATCCGCGTTGATAATCAATCGTACCAACTTGTGTACCTTGCGTATTTTTGAGTAAACCACCTTGGTCCGTGATTTGCTGACCAAATAAGTTAAATGAAACACTTGAAGGCATCACACTTGAGCCAATGTACAGGTTTTGGCTTGTGCTTACAGTGGTTGAGAAATTCGCCGAGATAGAACCAGAATTACCTGGTACCAAAACAACACTTTCCCCTGCAGCATTCACATCAACGATTGGCGACTCGGTCTGCGCTGATGGAATAAGTTGAGCGAATATATCTTTCACATTTACAGTGAATTCACCTACTTTTGCTTCACTTTTCAGGTTTGTAGATGAGTAGTAAAGCCCTGTATCAGCAACAAGTGTGTCTCGCAATATAGTTTGGCTTTTCTCACCGCTGTACCACTGTTTCGCTGATAAGCCAACATAGTCCTGATCAAGTGGATCATTTAGTGAATATGTTGCAACCTTATATTCAACTTTCTTTCCATCAATAATCAAAATTGCTGTGCGTGTTTCAACTTTCGTAACACGCACATACTGCTCATGTTGAAGTGCTTTACCCTCATTTGAAGCCAAAACAATCGTACTACCCACTGAAGCTTCTGTTTCTTCAGGAAACATAATAACTTGCAAGGTTTTCATGCCTTGATAGTGTGTATCTTGAGGGTATCCCGCAGTCTGACCACCTTTCGCTAAATAATTTTCAATTCGGTTTTGAGCTGCTTTACGTTGATCAGTCCAACTTTTCGTACTAAACAAAAGGGCTGAAACATTCGGGTCTTTTGGTAGTTCTGAGATGAATACAGTTGCACCCATTAACTTATCAGTATCATTTGTAATAACGGCAGGGAAAATCTTGCGAATAGATACATTACCCATCGTGCGATCTAATTCGGAAATATCATCAAACAGGTTATTACTAAGCCCATCTTGAATGATTTGACCGTTGTATTTACCACCACCGTCGTCGTTATCAGTCAGACGTTCAGACTCATAAATGACTAAATCTTTAGTTTCAATCGGCATCTTCTAACTCCAAAAATCTGAGCGTTACGTTATATTCGTCGTCTTCTGAAACGCTTGGGTGATCAAGCACAGGACGTGCCTCAATTGCTTTTTCTTGATGATTAAAAGCAACATTAAAAGTTCGCTTATCATGAAAATATTCAAACTGAAGCGTGAATTTTTCTTGCAGTACTGACCAATCTTTTAGCTTTGAAACTATGTGACGCTTAACCCATGCCATGTTTTTGTCAGCAGTGAGTGTGATTGGTCGTCCCGACTTCTTTTTGCCTTCTTGAATGATCAAAGAACCGTTTACTGCTCGTTCTTGAGATTGCTCAATGGGTTGCCAATCAAATTCATCAGACCATAAAAAGCCGTCTGACAATGAGACGGCTTCTGATGTTGCTACACGTATTAATTTCATTATGAACTCTTCTTGATAGCTTCAAGATCTCTTAAGACTGAATCAAAATCAGATTCAGTTTTTTGATTTCCGTAAACAGTGGCACTTGATTTACCTGTGTTGATCTCGTATTTCACTGTTTTAGAGTCAGTATTGAGACTTGATGATGACTTACTGCCTGAATACTGCGAATAACGCTCTAATTGCTCTCGCACATAGTTCGCATTTGAAGTACCACCACCACCGCCAGCAAACGAACCAATGATGTCGTAGCCATTTTTAGCAAGCCAAGATGTGGAAGCATTTTTATACCCATCGCCCGACTTAGAGCTACTTAAAATGCTTTTTGCAATTTCAGTCGCTCTTTTATCGTCATAACCCATTGCTTTGAGCTCTGCTTCGACACCGCTTTGGTCAAATGCGAGTCGAGTCTTCTCGCCTTTTCTTGTCGCATGGATACCGCCTTGTTGCGCTTCCAGTGCTTTATTCCAAGCTTCGGTAGATGAAAGAGCTTCTTCGCGAGCAACCTCACCCATGCGGCGATAAGCACTTGTTACACCATTTGAAACTGTTGAGGCGTGGGCTTTTGCTGCTCTGTCCATTTCTGCATAAGATTTGACGACGGTTTTTCCAGCCTCATCAACTGTGGTAATCATTCCAGCTGTTGCAGCTATAGACTTTGCTACGGCGATTTGTCCTGCATCACCCGACAACTCAGCGGCTTGCATTGCTTTTGTGTAAGCTTGTTGAATTCCTTCAGCTGTAGCCTTTCCACTATCTCTGATATTAATGAAATCCATCATTGCTTGTTTAGCAGCAAGTGCTAAGTTTTCTTTAGTTTCAATTCCAAGTCGCTTAAAAGAAGCTGTTACAGGATCAATATCATCGGGTAACTTCTGTGCCTGCATTTTTATTGCAAATAGCCCTTGATCTACCTGTGATGTTGAAATTACCCCTTGATCACCAAATTCTTTGAGCTTGGCTTTTGCCGCATCTATCTCAGCTTGTGATTTCGCGGTTTCTAGCCATTTAAGCCACGCTTGGTAAGTTACATCCCCTGCTTGTTTGCCAGTCACCCCAGCTTCGCTTAACTTGTTTTTAAAACCATCCAATTCCCCACCAGTAGCAGAAAAAGACTTGGATACTTTGTTCAGTGATGCATCAAGATCTACATCAAATATCTTTGCAGCAGCGGAGGCTCTGGAGTAAGCAGACTCAGCAACCTTACCTGATCCTGTAGTTGCATTATTAAGCTCTGTAATACGAGTATTACGATTATTGCGAAGCTCATTTTCTTTAGCATCTATAGCATTAACGGAGTTTTGAGCAGAAACCAATGCATTTAAATCACCTGTTCGCTTGGCTTCCTCAATCTGCTTATCCAGTAATACGCGCTCTACTGTAGCCTGCTTTTGGTATGCAAGAAGCTCTTCATCTGCCTTTTTGACGTTATCTTTAGCAACTTTAAGAGCCTCTTCTTTAACCTTGGCATTTTCGGCTGCCTGCGCTGCGCTTTCACCTGCCTGAACAGAAACCTTACCCGCTTCATCAATTGTGACGATATAGCCCTTGGTTAATAGATCAGCTTGCATCACGCCATCCATTACGCCACCATTGGCTTTAATGGATGCCTCAGCATAGGCTTGGACGGCTTTTAGTTTTTCATCCTCAGTAACTTTTTTCCCTTCAGCTTCTGTTTTTTGATCCGCTAATAGTTGGTTTAGCTTTTCTTTTGATAGAGCGATAGACTCTTGATTCCCTTGCTCCTCTGTTTCACTAATATCCTTGTAGGTTTCAATTACAGCCCACTTGTGATTCTCAGCAAGTTTAGCGGCTTCGCTACCATTTTTTTCAGCCTGAGCAAACATCCGATCGGATGCATTCAAAGCTTGTTGCGCTAAAGTATCAAAACCCAAGAAACCTAAGACTTGTGAACTAAGCGCATACAAACCACCTGATAAAAACTGAATTCCAGATAAGAGTAGTTTTAGACCGATATTAAAACCAGTTGCTATATCGCTAATGGCTGCAAATGCCATTCTTAATGTATTCAGCGCAACCTCAAGCCCACTAACCTCCTCTTTTCCGCTCAATAATGCAGCAAAAAGCGGAGAGACACTATCAAGAGCTGTGGTAAACGCACTCCAAATTGTCTCCCCGAGTGTAGCAACGTTTGAAATTAATGATTTTACAGTATCATATGCATCACTTAATGTTGATTTAAGTACATTAATTGTCGATGGATCAATGCTTTGTAGTTTATCTCCAATCCAAACAAAACCTTCACCAATATCATCAATAAATATTTTGAGGTTTTGGATGTTATCCGCAAGCATTGCTAACCACTGAGCAACCTGTGAAGATGTTCCACTTGCTTGATCCATCTTGCCAATCAGGATTTCCCAACTAGTTGAAATGCGTTGTAATGCGTTTCCGATTGTTGTTGGGAATTTATCGTAATCTGCTTGTACTGCCGCTGACTGACTTTGAATTGCCTTAACAACACGCTCGGCTGAGAGCTCTCCATTTTCAGCCATTTTACGGAGTTCACCAGTAGTGACATTCAATCCTGATGCCAAAGCCTTAGTTAAACCTGGCGCTTGCTCCATGATCGAGTTGAATTCATCCCCACGCAACACACCAGACTGTAACGCCTGAGCTAATTGTGTGATTGCCGCTTCACTTGCCTGTGCTGACCCACCGCCAGTTTGAATTGCTTGGTTAATCGTTTTCGTTAAATCTAATGACTGTTGTTGTGTAAGCCCCATTTGCTTACCAGTGTCATTAATCTTTGTGAATAGCGTACCTGTGGCTTCAAGTGAGCTATTCGTTGCAAGGGCAACCTGATGTACACCAGCCATCGCTTGAGCAAAGTTACCGCCATCTTGGGTGGCGATATTGATGCGTGCTGATAAGTTGGTATAAGAATCGGCTGTTTGGGCTAATTCCTTAACACCAAAACCAACACCGAGAGCAGCCATTGCACCGACTAATGCGTTTGCGGCAAATCTTGCACCACCCATTCCTTTAGATAAAGTTGATACACCTGAGTTGGCTTTTTCTGCCGCGGAATCAACTCCACTTAATTCATTTTTTAAACGTGAAATTTCTTGCTCAGTAATTTTGGTAACACGAGCAATTTCTTCCGCTGGAAGTTTGCTATTTTTTTTAAAGTCTTCAAGTTTTTTAGTTAGGTCTGTAATTGCATCATTAATTACAGTTGGTGGTCGAATACCTAATGCACTGTAGATATCATTTCCAGCTTTCTTTGCACTATCTGCCGCCTTATTTGTGCTATCTGAGACTTCATGCATTGCAGATGATGCTTTTGTTTGAAAATCTTTAAAGGCTATTTGGGTTAAGGATAGTGCATCCTCAAGCGCTACAACTCGATTGCTCGCCTCATTAAACTTTTCTAAAGGTACTGCACTGGTACTTTGACTCAGGTTCTTTAGTTCAGTTGTAGCTTGCTGTAATTCTTTCTCAAGCGTACTTATCGAGTTTGCACCCAATTGACTAATTCGTTCAATCTCTTGGGATGAAACAACAGCACCATCACCCATACTTTCAATAGCACGGGTTGCATTCTGTGCCTCAGAAACCACATTATTCAAATCCACTGATGTGAATTTTTGAACCTCGGCAATTGTCTTGCTTGCGGCTCTATCAACACCAGTCATTGCATTTGTTGCTACAGATTCGTAAGCGCCAAATGCTGTTTCAACAGTTTGAATTGACGACTTTAGGTCTTCAACACGATTTATTGCATTTTGTATATCAGCTGGTGAAGCATTTGTTTGAGATAGTCGTACCAGTTCAGCTTGCGCCCCTATCAGCTCTGATTTTAATCCGCTGATCATTTGCTGACTTTGGGTTGACATATCGCGCAACTGTGTTGCACTAATCGCACTTTTATCACCAAGTGATGATATTTCCGTTGTTGCTTTTGCCAGCTCACCAACCAAGGCATCTATCTTTATTTTTTCAGCTTCTGTTTTAATGGTCTCCAAAACAGATTTAACGGTTGTTTCAGATTGTTTTGCTGCGCTAATTAAACCCTTGTTATCACCATCTAAAATGAGTTTAAATGTTAGATTTTTTGACATGAGAACCTCAAAATTTAGGCAATAAAAAACCTCCATATAGGAGGTGGTACGATGATTAAGTAGTAGCTTTATTTTAAGGCATATAAAATTGCCGCCACAGAAAGTCCTAAAGCGCTTAATGCTAAGACTAGAAGCGCTACCCCTTGTAACAAACCGACACGATCAGCACCTTTTGATGTCATTTTTCCGCCTACCTTTTTATTAGTTTTTCCAAATATATACACATACAATTGCAGTCAATAAAAGTGCAATAAATCTCCACGCTTTCATTTTGTTGATCTCCGTTAGACACCAATTAATTAATTTGATAAAATCTTCCATACAGATTTACTTTCCTCTTTACTTCTCGGTTGAGTGGAATCCAAAACCCCGATGTTTCCGCATTGGGGTTTTTCTTTAGGTAATAAAAAAGCCGAACTAAATAGCTCGGCTTTCAAAGTAAAACTTGTGAGTTGTGCTTGATATCAATTCAAGTTGTAGTGGTGCGGTTTACAACTTTTTCTAAATTCTAGATATTAAAAACCTCCCGTAGGAGGTCCTCTAAAATAAGCAAATTAAGATTTCACAATTTTTAAAACTTTCCCTGTATTTGAACTTTCAAAAAGCATCTCAAAATTAGGACGAAGCACTTCACCTTCAAAAACAATATGCTTAATTCGTTCGTGGGTTTTGGCTTCATTTACAACAATATCATCTAGAGTCGCTTCGACCTCATATTGCGATCCAAATTGATCTTTTACATTAATTGCTAGCTTATTCATAAAAACACCTTAAAAACAAATAAAAAAACAGCCAAGGCTGTAAACAAAAAATTCAATGATTATTAAATTTGTACTGCTCACTGAATACAGACAATATACCCTAAAAGTATTAATCTTAGAAATATTTCAAAACCATAACTCTGGTTATGAAAAATTAATTGAGAGTTTTATGATATAAATGTTGCACTTTTTTACATTTTCCTTTTGGGTTTTATATGAAAAACAATCACACATCAAATGATTCAGAATCAACTACCTTGGGCTGGAAATTTATAGCCATCGTTGCGGTTTTAACATCAGTCTTTTTCACTTTTTTATATTTAGCCATGTCTAGTGAACCAGACTATATGCCTAGTCAAAAGCAAAAAGTAACGAACGAGCATAAACAAGTTACTACTGTGCCAAATACAGAAAAATCTTCATCTGAGTAATTTGAAGTTTAAGTGTATTTAATTAGACCTCCCTCGGGAGGTCTAATTAAATTATGATCTAAATCGGTAACTTTTGCTGATAATTTCCAGTTATCCAGTCAAAGCTTTAAAATTCATTATTCCACCACACTCCCACAATGCTTACACTTTCTAGCATCAAAACGAATTTCCTCACGACAATCTGGACACTGAAGCAATTAAACACTATTGCTTTGATGCAATCGATTATTAGCTTGCTGTGGTCGATATAGCCTTACATTGCTACTACTACAAGAGCTACAAACTTTAGTCTTTCGATTAAGAAGCCAATACAAAATACCCACTGGAAAGAAAAGCAAGAGTAAGACGATCAACACCAAAACACTCCCTTTGCTTTTGGTTGCCCCAACATGCCCACAAACTTGACACTCAACTGTATGACTCAGAATCAACGCTCCCACTGGATTCTAAATACTTTACCTTCCCAAATGGTTACGGTGTATTTTAAGTTGTCGATCGTGTAGTAATAATCAGTTAAAAACATTAGCTTTCCGCGCGAATCACGCGAAGTGTATTCATTCTTAGATTCGGGTCTTCCAAGCTTTGAAAGCATTGATCCAACCGAATCATCATAAGTAACCAATTCTGTTGAGGTGCGAATGCTTCTCGCATCTACCGCATAAGCGCTTACCGTAGTAAATCCAAGCAACAAGCTAATAAATAATATCTTTTTCATAAAACCCCCACGTTTTAATCAAAGAATATCTATCGCCCACTGAATAAGCAATGTGAAAATTAACCTTTCTTCACTTCTTCAGTGTATTTTGAATACGCTTTACTATCAGCATGATATGAAACACGCATAGCACTACCAAAGCTTAGAAGTGAATTTCGCTCATTGCGTTGAGCTGCTTTTAAGTATTCTAAAAATGTGCCGAAACTATAATCTAAAATATCTTTATGTCTATGACCTTTACTGATTAAAAACTGGAATGAGTCGAACCAAGTTGTTTTTGTTTTTTCTTTTGTTTTTTTAGCATCTTCTTGATCGAAGTAGGCTCTATTTACTGCCAGTACTTCTGAGAATATCGAGATAAATTTATCAGCATCTGTATTCATAATGTCAATAAAAACATCAGTGTCGAAATTAGTAGCGAGCGAACAAAGCATTAAAGCGGATGCCTTGTTTTGCTTTATAGCCGACTCGACTTTTTCATCCGAATAATCTTGTTTTAATTCTTTTCTGATAGGTTCTGCAAATTGAGACCATTTATCTAAATCTTTCACTGTGATTTGATTGATTTCAATATCTTCTTTTTGAATAGTTCTGTTTGATGCGAGAAAGAATTCATTCATATTAAAACCTATTAAACAGGCACAAAAAAGACGCTTATGCGCCCCATGTGCCTGTTGTTATTACGCTACAATTTTAAACTGCTCTACAATACCGAAAGAACCTAATTGCGGGTCAGTTGCTTTTGTCGCATCTGCAAGACATTCAAACTCAAGATCAAAACTTGCAAATTCTTCATTTATCAAGGCGAATTCAGTTTCAGGTGAAAATTGCACACGCCATAACTCCACCACCAATTTATCACCAGAATAGGTATCAATACCTTTAAATAACAAGGCATATTCATTACCAAGTGAATTTGCAATTGCGGTGCGCTCAACAGCACCTGCTGTAGCGGACCATGATACCGCCTCACTTGGTGCAGTATTAAAAACAACAGTACCAAACACAGGATCAAGCGTATAAGTTGAAGCATCTACAGCGCCACTTCCTGCTTTAAAGACAACATTGCTTAAATTGCGCTTGCCGAGGTTGATTATTTGCCCCGCAACAACAACACCTAGCACCTCATCAGCAATAGTAGATGATGCGACTGAACTGGTGTTGCCGCTGAATACAATATTTTTATTTTGCTTATTGATTTCTTCAGCGGTCATTTTACCAGTGACACCAGTTGCTTTTCGAAGTACCGCATCCTTGGCGCGGGTCCCATCTTTTGCGGTGAAGTGATCAACCGTTTCGGTAGTGATGCCAATATTTGCTTCTGGCGTGTTGCCCATTTCAAAATAAGCACCTGCGACACCATTTGTTAATTTAGCTGCTAACCACTCACCCTGTAGCGACATTAAATCAGGTTTTTTAGCCATCTGTTTTGACCTCTTTAGTTGTTTTACTTGGAGCAGACGGCTTCACTTCCTCAATGATCTTATCTGCTAATAATTGTTTGATTTGCTGGTCAGATAAGCCTCCAACGACCTCACCAACAGCAAAACGCCCTACAGGTTGCAGGGCGGTATATTGTTTTTGCATGTGTTTGTCCTAAATAAATCGTTTCGATTCAAAGAAAACTGTTAAATATGCGAATCCAGGTGAAAAGCCCTCTTTCACATCGACAAGTGACAGTGGTCTGCAGCTTGACTTGGGTTGCCAACCACTAAGCAAAGTTATGACTTCTTCAAGTAAATTGCCTGCTTCATCTGTTACCGCAGAACCATCGACCATTTGCGATTGAGCATTACGACATGCAACAGTTACAGCCCAACGCAAACCAAGCAAATTCACTCTAGAGTCACTAGAGTTATCTGACTTAGCAATACGTTGAAAATTCACATGCGCGGATGGTGTAATTTGCGACATTTCAGTTACTTTCACCGAATTCAATGGTGTATAGATCTGCTTAAATGCCGAAATCTCTTTTAGCTTTTCGGCAATCTCACGGCGTACAGCGAAAAAATCAGCCATGTATGTGGTTTCCTATAATGTCTAAAATTTCTTTCTCATCTTCGGAATTAATCCCAAGATAAGCCCTAGGCTCCGACTCTACACTTTTAACTTTTCGCCATTGTCCAACAACATTAAAAAGCAAATAACCTGATCGCGCTGTAGCTTTAAATCCAAAGTGCATACTTTCCGCATACTCAACATTAGTTCCCCACTCAACACCATTCGGTAATACATTGTGAGTTAAGCTGTTCATTAATCGATTAGTATCTCTTAATGTTTGCCCATTTTGCTCCTTTGCTCTCCATGATTGTTTCCATGGATTACCATCTGGGTCATGTTGATCAACAAAGCGCATCTGAGTCGATGAAACCCCATAAGCACCAATCTCATCATACATTTTCGATGTATCAAGATTAATGATCTGCTGTAGAGCTTCAATAACTGAGCTTTCTTCACTTGTAACTTTGATTGCTACAGCCATAATCACCTCACTTTAAGCTTGGCATCATATTTAAAACATCATCACCAAACACACCACCTCGATACGTTGTACCGATTGGCATAGTTGCAGGTGAGTTTTTCGGCTTCTCTTCAGTGACTTCATTCTCTTGATTGAGGATATTAAGTACAGCTTTACCATCAGCAATACGCTTCAAAAAATCAATTTCAGCTTTATAGCGATTCTCTACTTCTTCAGTAGGTTGCTGAAAGTAAAGGCGGTATCTTGCGATATTGCATGCGATTCGCTGTAGAGTACTTGGAATGCTAGGAAGCGGTAAGCTGTACTTTACCGCCACATAACTATCAATTTCCTCTGTCGCATCCTGCAAAGCTTCTGCAATCGCCCCATCAGGTAACATTGATTTCAGATTTTCAACTTCATTACCAAATCGCTTAATCAAATCCTCTTCAGTTGCGTACATAGATCACCTATTTGGTTGCTGTTTCGACCTTTTTAGCCTCAGCTTGAGCCTTTTTTAGGTCTGCCTGACTAGTAGCTAAAGTTTTTTCCAAACCTGCAACTTTTGCTACAAGCTCAGCAACTTCAGCTTCTGCTTTTTCCTTACCAGCAATCAAAATCGTTTCATTAACCTTAAGCTCAGCAACTTCAGCTTCAAGTTTTGTTAGTTGGGATGCATTGGTATTGGCTTTAGGAGTATCTAACTCCACATCCTCTGCAATAGCACCAGATACTAAAAGGGCTTGAAGTTGTTTATCTTCAAGCCCTTTGATTTCATCACCTGGTCGAAAATGACCAAGCGATTGTTTTGCGATGAACTTTGGCATTTTCTACTCCTTAAACAAAGCCACGACCACCAACCAAACCATTTTTATTGTTTGGAATAGCTAAAGGTGATGATTCAGCAAGTATTTGAATACTTGATGGGTTCTTTTCTTGCCATTGGCTCAAATAGAATTCTAAAGCTTGGCCAAAAGCCTCTACGTTTTGAATAGCACAGTGCGCGATCCAACCATTGGCATCTGAAATCAGGCCAAAGAAATCTTCAGGAATAAAACGCTCAGATGCACCACCGCCAATACTGTGTTGTACGTCATACGTCCAAATTTCAATATTATCTACAGTGCCACGGAACTGCGGTTTATCTTTATGATCAAATGTTGGTGTAAGTGGAACACTAATACCCGCATACGGCGCAATGAACTTTTCTTTAAATTCAGGGTCTTTAATCATTGTGTTGTAGACTTTGGATGTCGTCAGCGCCATTTGTGGTGATATACCTGAATGCTCTACAGATAAATCAATCATAGCCTGCCAATCATCCATGACTTTTGCACCAACCTGCCCCCATTTAATTAATGGAGAGAAATTACAAGCAGGATTACGCTCATAATCAACTTCATACTTTGGGAAATCCGCTGATGCAAAAGTGGTTTTACCATAAAGCAATACATCACGTGCAATTAGCAATTTTCGATTTTCAATCGATTGACGCAAATACAAAGCTTTCTGAGCTTGATCAATCAGCAATAAGTCTGCATCACTTAAACGGTTAGAGCCAGTTGCAACCACACCGAATTTACGCAATTGCGAAATTAAAGCTGTGTTTTGCACTTCGCTTGGCATGACTGTCATCATTGGTTTTAGATAGGCAGGCTTTACGAATTTTACGTTACCAGATTCACCTACTTTGATTTGACGACCCGCAGCGGTTGGTGTAACAAATGGTGCTAAAGGTGTTGCTGTATTTAATTCACCAACAGGTACTGTGTCTTTAGTGTATGAAACACGCTGAGGAAAGAAGCGATCAATTAACCATGGATCAACACGCTGAGTGGTATCCGTTAATAGAACCAATTGAGGGATATCAAGTAATTCAATTGGTGCATTTTGAAATGTAAAAGTTTGACTCATGATTAATTACCTACCACTTTTCGTAATTCGATTTTATTTTTCAATGCTTGAGCTCGCACTGAATCCATTTGTGCGGCTGTTAAAGCAACGCCTTTTACTGTAACTACAGCAACATCAAATACACCCTGTACATAAAGTGGCATTTCAAGATTGTTAGTAGCGTGATACGTTGATTGCTCCATTGAAAAATCAGCTACAGAGACAGCATTCCAATCGCTCAGCACATCGCCTGTGAAAGTGGGATGAACAACCTTGTTGTTTTCATCAACAAGTACCAGATCACCACGTAAATAAGCCACACCTGTTGTTGGTTTTGCGTTCTCGGTACGAACGTTGTCACCAACAACAAGTTGCTTGACAACAATTGTTTCTGTGATTGTTTGACCCATGATTATTTCGCCTCCTGAGCTGCAGCAAATTTACCGAATGCCTGATCCAGTGCTGTACCTTGTCCGTCTGCAATAAATTGCTGTTGATTGCTTTGACCACCAGTTGCCTGATGATTAAATAAATGCGCCAAATGCGGTGGCACAGTGTTATTTTGCTGTTGACCTGTGGGTGCTGGTTGACCACCCGCGAACTGCTTCATTTGTTGCGACATGAATGCAAAAGAAGCGTCATCCATATTTGTATATGATGTTTTTTCTTCTGCGCTAAATTGTTTATTCAAAGCAGTTTCTAAAGATTTAATATCTTCTTCACGTTTATTTGCTTTGAACTGTTTTAACTCAGCTTGAGCTGCATCACGCTCTTGCTCAGCCTTTGCCTGTGCTGCTTTCGCTTGTTCTAATTCGGTCACGTTTGTGTCCTCTTTGCTAAATTGTTTTGGATCGTGGCTTGCTGCCACGGCGTTGGTATTGTCATCAGCACCTAAAGCACAGAAAGACACTTCACGGATTCGACCACCACGGAATACTGTGATGGGTCCTTGGAGTAACTTTCCGTTTACCGTCACAGATGCATCTGCTTGGATTTCTTCAATGCTAGATGGCTCAATTCGTACTGACATCTGCCAAGGGAAACCATCATCCGAGTCTTGAGCCACTTGAGTACCAAACTCATTACTCATTAGGTCACCTGAAACAGTTAAACCAGTCTGATGATCAATTGAATGTGTATTGATAGCCCCTGCTCGTTGGCTTGATCGATGCTCAAGTAGTGCAGGAATACGTCCCTTTAATTCCATTGAATCCAAATCAAAAATGATTCGATCCCAATACCAATGGTCTGTGATGGGTTCACCACTATACGCAACACCAGAGAATGTTCGTTTCTTTTTGCCTTCCTCAGCATTATCGACACTCAGTTGCCCAAGTTGAAAACAATACTGGTTAGGCTTTTCAGCTTCAGGCATTTTCATGCTCCAATAAAAAACCACCCTAAGGTGGCTTTAACTTAAATATTTGAATCCTAATTGATCATAATGACCATCCAATCAGAACCCCAATCACCAAACCAGTCAGAAAGTAAAACCACATACGGTTATAGATTGGCGGGATGATCTTAAAATCATCGCTTTCCAACTCACTTAGAATTAAAGGGGGTGGTGGCACAAATTCAGGCTTAGGCTCTATTTGGATTCTTTTTGAATACAGTGGATTGTCTATTAAGTCTTGATTCATTGCTTTTCTAAAATCAACTTTAGCTTTAGCTATTTCAGCTTCGCCCAAGGGTTTTACATATACAACGCATCCACACGGACTATAACCATTGCCATTGAGACCATTCAGACCACGGCGACATGATTCGCATTTATTTTTCATTTAATTCACCAGTGCTTTTAATGTATAAACTAATTTGCTGTCACTCGTAGCAATTGAAACCACTTCAAATGACAAACCAATCTCAAACAACACACCCTGACCTGCATTTAACTTTTCAAGATCAATACCCAAGCCTTTTGCATTCTCAATCTGAATAATGATGTTTGAGTCAGATCCACGCATAAGCATAGGTGCATTAAGCTGAATTGTTTGCCCCACTTGATATGAAGCCACCTGTTGAAGTGTTGCGACACCTGTCACCATTGAGTTTGAATTATTCGATACAGCTTGGATTTGATTTAACCCATCCTGAACCCATTTCTTTAAAACATCCTCAGCAAGATTGATTGCAGGCTTTTGAATATATGCTGTTAACTCCGCATCATTGCCCTGCACGTAATCAATCAGTGTCTTAATTGCACTTGGTCTGATATTTGGATCAAGTGGAATAACTGTATTTGCAATCGTGTCAAATAGATCACGGCTTGAATCAGTCATTGGTGCAAGCAAACTTGTTAACTCCTTACTTGCAGCCCATTCCGCTTTGATTCCGTGTTTCTGATCAAGCAAATATTCTTGATTTAAAATCGAGTCTGTAATCTTTTGATCGACCACTGACTCCATTTCACCAAAAGTTAGAGGGCTTGTAGACCATCCTGATTCCTCGGCAATTACAGGCAAATCCTCATCCGAGGTAATACCGTACTTCTTCGCCTGCGCCTCTGTCAGAGCAATCACAGTACATCGGCACATAAACCCCCACGGCGGGTAATACAACAACCAAAACGGGTCATCTATGTGCCGAATAATGCGATTTAATGCTAAATGACTCGGACGAACGCGAGAATCATTGATCGCCGAATACATAAGATAAGGGCGTTTATCTTTATTTCGCTGGTGTTGTTGCCAACGTCCATGCCCATAAGCCGTTTGAATGTTGGTACGGAATACATTCTTTAAATATCGATCACTCAGTACAATCTCATTCTCAGCAACCAATTTCTTAAAGTCGTTGTAAGTACTACCATCAGCAATTGATTTATTGACCGCTTTAATAACAGTCTCTACCTGTTCAATACTCGATAAAAACCCGACGGTTGTTGCCAACTGTCGGGTCTTAAGGTCCATCGAATAAAATTCATCGGGTAATACTATTTTTCGCTCATGTGCAAATCGAAGTGCTTCAAGAAAAGTAACTGGTTGCATTTACTTGCCTCCGCTTGCACTCACATAACCCAACACATCTGCCGCATATAAAGCTCGTTCTAAGTTTGCTGTGAACTGAGACTGTGAAGCACTTGGCATCAATTGCATTAAATTTAATGCTAAATCCTCAGGTGATTCACTTGATTGAATCAGCTCATTAACTTGCTTCTGATCCAACAATTCAAACGAACGCTGCTCGTCGGTAAGCTCTTCAACCTCCTGCTGCTCTGGTGAGAGTTTCTTGGTACTGGCGGCAAAGCTAAAGGCTCTTTGTGGGAGGGCTTTGAACTGTGTATTAACTGAAACACCACCTTCATTCATTTTGAAGTGCTCAGCCTTAATGCCATATGTTTCCATAACATATTGCTGATTAAACTCAACTCCGAGATCCTTTAATTTTAAATCACGGTTAACGACATCAACATTAAGATCCTGCTCACCACCTAGAATGACTGTGTGCTTTTCAAAATTATTCAGGAGGCAAATTGAATCGATAATCTCTTGAACAGTTGGAGTAATCATTCGCAGATCAGAGTTACGCTTATCCATGCGTACTTCGTTGTGCACCACCCCAAGTGCCTTACTACCGCCCCCATCATTCTCAGATGTCATGGTTTGACCCAAGACGACCTTTTGAATCCTTTTGGTCATTACCCTATCAAATGCTTCAAAAGCTGAACTACCAGCACCTGAGAAGTTTGTACCTACAGTATTAACATCATCCTCAGAATCAATTGAAATTACTGACTGAGCATGGGCATTAAGTAATGCGGTGGTCATTGCATCAATATCATCTTGATTTCGCCCATCTCCCCCCACTTTACCCACCAATAACGGCGATCCGAAACGCTCTAAGAACTTCACCCAAAACTTGGTACTGTTGGTTTTAAAGAACCATAGCCAGTAAAGCTTGGAAAGTAATGGATCACCGTATGGCTGTTTAAATGTCGGTTTGCGTCGAGTCAAAAAGAACTTTAAGGGGTATGTCTTAAATACATCAATCTCTAAACTCGACTGAGGTTTTCGGAAAATTAATTGTCCATCATTTTTCGGCTCAAACCATTCAAGAGGCTTAACAACTATTTCACTCAAAGTAATACGACTTTGTAAATCAAAAGCAAAGACAGCCTCCATGACTGAATAACCGTATGGAAGAGCCTCCCATGCACCTGACACAATCTCAAAATGCCATTTGGTTAATAGCTCTTTAAGGAATAAAGTCTGTTCACCATGATCTTCAGCGAATCGCCACGGCGCATTCAAAACTGAATCTAGACGTGTCTCCATGGCTTGAGAAATTTCATCATCTGCCAATAGCACTGAGAGCTTTTGTCGAGATAGGCCCGCAGCTCTTAAGACTTCATCAATGTCAGCTGCACGCCCCATAGAAAAAGCAAGCTTCTCAACTGCAACTTCTGTCATTAAACCTGCTGACTTAGGTTTAGTTTTTTTCTGCTTTTGTGATTTAGCCATATTGCTTTACCTAGGTATAAACACGAGAACCACCACCGCCAGGACGAACTCTTGTTGGTGTGCTCTTAATCAATGGTTGTAAGCCATAGCGAATACCATCCATATGATGGTTATTCAGGTCCAGAATCTCAGGAAGTACGTCACCAGCTCGATTGACCTTATAGGAGTACAACTTGAATTCTCTTGCTGTCTCTGGACAATCAGGATGAATAACGATTTGCTTGAATTTCTTCATATACGTCACACCATCTTCTACAGATCCTGGCCACTTATCAGCAGCCTTGATCTTGAAGCCCTGACGCTTCATATAGCTGATCGTTTCAGGACGTGAGTTATCAGCTCGGATTTCATGTGTCCGTGCACCAGGTACTTCATCGAATAGATTTGGTAGATGGTCAATTTCACAGCCCACCTGATGTGCCTCATTACGAATATAGAGAATGTCGTTATGTATAAAGATGCGATTGAGTGTGGTTGGATCTTGCGAGAATCCCCAGTCAGATCCGTAATAAACCTCTGTCCAATCATCATCTGATTCAAATTCATCAACGACATAGCGACCAGAGAAAATAATCGCCTGACTAAACTCAAGATAAGCACCATGCCACACATGTTCGAACATCGACCATGCATTCTCATCACCAGCAGCTTGCATCCGAATAGCGCGCTTACGGTCCTCTTCGTATTCATCAAGTAAGGTCTGAGGTGCAAATGGATTATTGTTGATGTTTACTTCAATAACGATTGAATCATCTGGAGCAAACTCACCACGTAAAAACTCATCAATCGGATCATCCTTTGACTCTGGGTTCCAAGTCGCCCAGATTTGCGAACCTTCGGCACGCATTGTCGGACGCAATAAACGTAGTGATTTGGCTGAGAGTCGATTCGCTTCCTCAATCCATGCGATCTTAAATCCTTCAAGTGACTTGATAGAGTCTGCCGTATGATCTTGCATACCTTGGAACAGGATAACCCCTTCACCACCTTTACGCTTTATCAAGTCACGTTGCACATCAAATAAATGCGATACGCCTAAGGCTTTAATCTTGTCTTCAATGAGCTGCTTACTTGAGTATTTAATTGATTTCTGGATTTCACGAATACATACGGCACGTAGATCCTTATCAACTACACATTCCTCTACCAGCTGTTCACCAACAAAATGTGATTTACCAGATCCACGTCCACCATATGCTCCTTTGTATCGAGCAGATTTAAACCATGGTTTAGACCAACGTGGAGTTTTTATTCTAAGCTCCACGCCCAGCCCTCCTAATCGACAAATTCTCGAATAATCTTGATCTCTAAATCTGCACCGTCTTTACCAGTGTGCTCAACCTTTGTGGTTCTACCATCAGTCTCTTGTAATGCCAGTTTCAAAAGACTTTGTTTAGTTTTTTTGTTTTTCCCCGAATCGTCATACATTTTTTGCATTTC
Organism: Acinetobacter wuhouensis; assembly: GCF_001696605.3. Taxonomy (NCBI): domain Bacteria; kingdom Pseudomonadati; phylum Pseudomonadota; class Gammaproteobacteria; order Moraxellales; family Moraxellaceae; genus Acinetobacter; species Acinetobacter wuhouensis. The sequence continues at coordinate 2,183,217 of NZ_CP031716.1, forward strand.
CTTTAATCGGTAGTACTTATTGGCAATCGGAATATCAATTAACCCTGAATCGAATTTTTCACGTGTCTCTTCAAATAACAGAACATATTTTTTACTGAGATTTTTTCCACGGCGTTTAGTTGGATCGTATAAAGCGACCTGGGATCGTTCAATAATCAAGTCAAATTCTTGCTTCACAAGATCCGCAACCTCTTGAGGGGTATCACGGCAAGCAAGAGACTGAACTATAAAGATTTTCACAGGCTCTTTTAGTGTTGCCATATACACCTCTTTGTGTCGCTACGTGTCGCAAGATAGCCAAAAAAAAGAGCCTCTAGGCTCAATTGATTACACACGTCCCACAACAAGCAGAAATACTCTTTTCAGACACAAACGGCGCATTCTTTGCGATTTCTAATAATCGTTTAACGTTTGCATCCGCACCCCAACGTTTAGTCTCACCAAAGAATACTTCCACGTCGTGACCTGCTAAGTAATGCTTTGGAAGTCCTGTATGGTCGCTACAGATAGGTTCACCATCTTCATCGCGTTCAACACCAATATGATAAAGCTCATGTTCGATCAAACGGCAAAACTCAACATCATTCGAGTTTTCACAAAAACTTGCATCAACAGTGATTAAGTACACTGGCACAAAACCGAACCAATCCCGCATCTGTTGTTCTTGGCGAGCTTTCTTCCATCCGCCTTGATTGAACATTACTTTTTCGCACTGACCCAATACCATTCGCTTTTTAGCCACGGCGGCAGATGAAGCCCAAGCAAATGCTAAAAAGGTTTCATCATCATGTAAGAGTTCCGCAATATGATCGTGATCAGGATTATGTAGATGACCGCCAACAGTCAGCCAATTCGCAACAACCCATTCTTTTAGATCAGGCGCGGGTGCAAGTCGTATTACTTCCTCTTCCTCGGCTTGATCAATAAAGTCAGTCGGTGGAAATGGTCTAATCTGTTCCATATGGCATCCATAAAAAAACCCATAATTTCTTGGGAAAAATTATGGGTATAAAATTAAGTAGGCTATTGGAGTCTCACCTACACCAATCATAGTACGTAAATTAAATTTAATTTAAAATAGCAAATTAAATCAAGAAATAAATTTTAACAATTGTTGAAATATTCTATTAAAAACTATTACAAATTAAATTAATTGCATAACCTGATTGGATTCGATCGGGATGAAACCTTTCAATTTTGTACCCCATATCTTCAGCTAAATCATATTTACTAAACGCATTCGCTATCTTCTTTCCACCACGACCAGCAGCCCAAGAGCTACCCACGATTTCAATAAGAAGATTTAACTTCACAATATAAAAATCAAATCGCCAATTTCTTGTTGATTCAAATTGAAATTTACGGCGATAACCAATGAGATTTTCTTCTAATTCTTGAAATAGGGTTTCTTCAGCTTCTAAATATTTTTCTGTAGCTTTAGGTAATGGTTTTGCTCTCGGTTTTCTTTTTATTTCTGATTTTTTGGTAAGTTGAGTGTATTGGTTAATTTCCATAAATATGACCTAACAAACAACCAATGTAATTATGTTGTGAAATCTTTATTGATGTAATAAAACCCAAAAATAAAAGATTTTAAATAATGAAACCAATAACTTGAATTCATAATATTAGCTTAACATTTATTATCAAAATATTGAGTATTTTCCCATTTATTAAAAAACTTACTATATACTGACCAACATAAAACACTAAGAAACAAACAAGAAATAGCGCAAAATAAAACCCTGTAGATTTGGGAGAACCTACAGGGTATTTTTTTGAGCAAAAGGCTCACACAAATATAAAAAAGAAACAAACAACGCAATTAGTTCAATCAAGGATCGTATTCTAATCACAGCTTTCAAAATGAGCAATACTATTTTTATTCAGCTTTACAGAAAATCAACTAATTCACGAAATAAAATCAATTAACCAGCAATTTAGTCTTTAAAATCTACAATCACTCTTCCATTTAGGCATTAAAAAAACCCCAACATATGGGGTTAAAGGTTTCGAATTCGAAAGGTTTAAAAAGGACGAAATCGATCTAATTAAAATATGGCACGCCATACAGGATTCGAACCTGTAACTAATGCAATAGAAGTGCAGTACTCTATCCAGTTGAGCTAATGGCGCATTAAAAAGGACATGGTGATCCGCCACACCCTTGCCTTAGATTACGATATTAATCAGCTCGGCAACTGATCTACCGCTACTCAACACGACTGCTTCTCAAAGTTAGCTATTGATCTGCTCTGTGTCTTTCAATTCCATTGGTCGGGGAGTCACCCACAATTTAAGGCTCTGAGGCTAACTCAATGTGTGACGAAATCACATTGGATTCAAACCGATTTATACGGCTGGTTTCTGCATCCCACCGTTTGCGCTTATAGCTGAACAATTTGTACAGCGTCACAAATCAAATCGCCCTTGTTTCGGGTGGCGAACTACCCTTAAGCGTATGCTGGCATGATGAATCTCCCGATCATGTTACTTGTGCACGTCACAAGCACCTTTATAAAATTTAGATGTAAAAAAAGACGCCTAAGCGCCTTTTGTGTCTATTTACATTTTATTCAATATCAAAAAAATGCTTCTCAGTGATCATTCTTATTTCAATTCCTTGATAATATCTAACCATTGGATCATTCGAGTTTTTACTTAATTGATCTAAAAATCTATTTTCTTTCATTAGCTTTGAATATGTCTTATACCCTATTAAAATTCTTGATGGTTCTTTAGTTTCCCTAAAAGCATCAATCCTCATATCAATCTCTTTTAAGCTAATACCCATTACAAATCCCTCTAAATTTTTTTAGAATTATAACATTCACTTGTTACATTTTTTAGAATTATCAAAAATATAAAAAGCCCACTAAAAAGTGAGCCTTTACTCGTCTTTCCGAGCTGTCAACAAATTTACACCTAAACTTAGAGCAAGATGCAAAGTTATCGTAAATGATTGTTACTATCATTTCAAACAAATGATAAAAAAATACCCACTGATTGGAGTCAGTGGGCATGGAAACTGCAAAACGGTAGTGAATTACTATAACTTCGTCCACTATAGCAGAAATATGCCATATACCTTGTACAAGGTCAATCCTGCACTTGAAAACAATCTCTAAATTTTCTTTCCACAATTTTAACATTGGTTACCAAATGGTTATCACCTGTTAAAACAGCCAATAAATAAGCTGCGTAATACATCAAATTATTAGATTGTCTTATAATTGGAAAAACTAATTCTGCTGGATAACCATTCATATTTCTATGGACTGCATGCAAACCAGAATGCACATAGGAATTTAAAGCATTCCAAGATATTTTTTTAAATTCTATTAACATTTTAATAGCTTCATTAGCAGGAGTATTCTTTAACTCTAATTGCCTCAGCATTTGGTTAATTGAAGGAAATTCTTTATTGTTTTTCTCTGCCCTTTCTTCGCTCAAATCTCCGACAATTACATCTATCTGTTCATCACTCGCTATATATAACGACCACAAGGCCTTTAGTAAGGCTTCATATTGCAATCTAAATAATGCAAATGCAGAAGTATTGCATTTTGCATGCGCTATCAAAAATCTCAGGCTTGTAGCATGTTCGATTGAAATAAAGCCAAGAGAGTCTGCGGCTTTATATCTTAAAGATTCATTATATAACGAAGCCTTAGATATCGGAATTAAAAGCTCTCCTTCAAGATGGTGAGAGGAGTAAAGCAGTCCTTTAATTACATCTTCATCAATTTTCATAAGCAATAAATTTTATCTTAAATCAATTATTTAAGTTAGGATGATACAGAATACCTAATTAAATTCAATAATTTATAGATATTCTGTAAAACGAATAAATAGTAGAAATTATATCGGTAAATTTTTCTGATAAGCTCCAGTCAACCAATTAAAACTTTTCACAGATTCTTCCAATTGTTTCTTTTGATCGGGCTTCACAAACCACCACGCTACAAATGCACCATCTTTAAAATTGTCGTTGACTCGATAATACATCGTCGGGTTTAGCTTCTTGATAGAATCACCAAACTCTCTCCACCACTCGCGCACCCAGATCATGTGTGTTGCCAACGCATGTAAGTTTTGCAATTCAGCTTCATTAAATTGTTTCTTTTCAGCATTACTGTATAAAGCGATTAAGTGATGTACGTACTCAACTGCTACAGGTATCACATCGTAAGGAATATCTTCAATACTGTTAACATTGAATTTTTGATGAATTATTTTCCATGCATCGCTTACATTTAGATGCTTAGTCTTCGTCACTAACAATGCATGTGCTTCATGTAGTGCTGTACGCTCTGATTTATGAGTTTTTGATAGAATCTCTTTACGATGAAAATAACATTCTTCGAGTTGCTCAAAAACATCCCAAGCTTGGTCAGTATCGAGCATTTTGGCATGACGAGCAGCACCGCGCTCTGTCCAAAGCATTAATACACGTGTTTTGGGTGAAATTTGCAACTGTCTTTGAGAGGGTTGCAAATCATTTGTGAGTGACTTTAAGCCACCCACAAACTTTTTCAAATCCTCACCAACAATTTTAAAGAAATGTTTTCCCTCAATAAAGCGAGCTTTATTACGTGAATAATTTTGCTTAATGTTGTCAGTGTCAGTCATATAGAAATCAGCAAGCATTGCTGTAGTGACAACTGGAATAGATTTAAAATTAACAATAGAAATTGCATTGCCTTTTAATTGAACAGTGTCCATAACTTTGTACCATTCCCAATTTATGTACGCTGGGATTTAGCGTCAGACCATGCGATTACAGTCTTATTTTAAATATTACCTCATTATGAGGTAATTTCAAGTACTATGTTTCTGCTCTAAAGATTCCACTAGATCATCCAAAGACTGAAATCCAATTTTTTGTGCTCGTAATTCAAAAGTATAGATTGTCCATGCTGACTGACTCGGGCTTGCATCACCCTGCTCCCATTTTTGGTATGTCTTTAAGCCAATGCGGCAAAGATGAGCTGTTTTAGCTTGTGTAAAACCAGTTACCCCCCTCAACTGCTTTATTTCTTGTGCAGTTGGTGGAGTCCATTTTTTTATAGTCATACAACTCTCATATGATAACGGGGATAAAGTCACCCGTGACTTACAGTATTTAAAAGTATTAGATCAATAAACAAATCTTTTGTACATATATTAAAAAACATTTAAGAAACATTCGCAGATGTTTAGTCCAATACTGGGTAAATGTTTTAGCACTATTAAGTTAAACCTTTAATAATAGTTTCCTAAAACCCTATAAACCCATATTTACAATGCAAAGCCGCCAACCCACACTTCACGTCAGAACGTGCATCATTTTGAGTACGTTCTGGTGACACCATCTCTGACCATGAACAACTATAAAAATAGCGATCAATAATTGCATCCATCCATTCATCTAAGACTTCTGATTGTCCTTGAATGTCCAGAATCAATTTCTGTACCGCACGTGCTTCATTATCATTGATCTGGCAATTATGTTTGGTTCTTTTAGGTCGATGTGGTTCAAAATCACTTGTTAAGTAATCAACAATAATCTGCTGTTGCTTCTCCTTAGTCATCTTTTTATATTTCTGCGCTTTCACTGCTGTATCCATAGCAACTGCGATCGGATTAATACTTTTCCCACATGTACCTGAAACACTATTCATCCAAGCCCCAAATTGATACAACCACCCCTCTAAATCAAAACGTGACCAATCCACTGCTTGTAAAATATGTTGTGTTGCTACTGCAGTACCCATCGTTATAAATCCCCTACCATTGCTTCTATCTGCTGAACCGCTAAACCTGACTTCACTTGCTCTGTGCTAAACCGTAATACTTGATATCCCATGACTACTGCAGCGTTGTATTTCTCCATATCGCCGATATATCCCTTACCACGTGTATGACGTCCATTACTCCAAATTCCACCTTCAACCTCGATCAAAATTTTCTTGTCCACAATGTGAAAATCAGCACGCCATTTACGCTTTGGGTGGAATTTATATTCCTGTTCAAAATTGATTTTTAGTATTCGTAATTGGTTGGCCAATGTGGATTCCCCAATACTGCCAACTCGTTGTGTTTTGACGCTGTTACGGTGTTTCGAGCTAGATTTTCTCTTACCACCAGTGCAGTAAAGTCTTTTGTATTCAGCGATAGAAAGACTTTCCATTTATGCAGCACCTCTGCCCTTAGATTTGAATCCAACTTCCTGCAGATATTCTTTCCAATTTTGAAGCTCATTCGGGTCTGAAAGTTTTGCAGCAATTCGACATGCTAAGTTTTCGTATGACTCACCTGCAGTGCTGTATTTGCTAATCACTTCAGGATGGCGAGCAAGTTTGTTGGCAAACGCGTAGATCTGCTGCGGTGATGAAAAAGTTAGAAATTCAGAATGACCATTGGCTTTCCCGTTGTCTGCCTTGTCGTATTTGTGTCGGTTTCTCAAAAGCATGTCGGCAAAATGGAAAATCAAAAGATCATCGCAAAGATTCTTGTCAGCATTGAAAAGTTCGAAAGCACGTTTCTCGCGTTCAAACCAACTTGCTTCGATAATCGACTTTGGCACTACCGTGGGATCGGCTTGATCTAATTCCAAACGAAGTTTTTTCAAACAAAGCCAGTCTTTTTTATTTTTAGATTCTAATGGGAGATTCCTTGGGAGATTCTGTGTCCCAAAATTGGTACTGGTTGCGGTACCAATTTTGGGACTGGTTCCCGTTCCAATATTGGTACTAGTACCATTTTTGGAACTAGTACCTAAATGAACACCAGTACCATTTTCGGTACTAGTCCCCTTTTTGGTACTGGTATCTGGACAATCTTCACGTCCAAATACACCAATCAATTGATAAACTTTTACGCCATTTCCTTTAATTTCACCCGTAAATTTGATGAACTTTTTAAGTTCAAGTTCATCTAAAACTTTAATGATCGTTTTGCGATTTAAGGTGGTGTCTTTCTCTAATCGCTTAATGCTAGGAAAGCATTTATGATCATCCCCAGCTCGATCAGCAAGCGCTAAAAGTACAAGTCTTTCACTTGCACCTGAAACTATTACTTTCCAAGCCCATATGGTTGCATCTAAGCTCATAATTCACCAGCCTCAGGCATTTCATAAATAAAACTGCCATGCATCAAAATTTTATTGGCCTGATATAGGCTTGCTACTATTTCACTCGCCTGATACACAGAAAGCCGATGCTCATTAGTTAAAAGCTCAATAAACTCATTTCTAGCTACCGCAGCTTGTTTGACATCACGATTAATTTTGCGAAGATTGGCTTTGCGCACTTCCAAAAATGATGCCAGCGACCTTAAAGCAGGCTCATACCAAGATTGAGTCCATTGGATCTGTTTATGCTCTGGGGCTTTTTGGAAGTGTAGGTTTGTAGTCATGAAACCTCCGCTAATGCTTGTTCAGCTTCGGTTAATCGACGTTTCGCATCTAATTCAGCAACAGTCGCAGATCGAATCCATGACTCATGGACAATTTGACCGCCTTCAAGCCAGTAGTGGTCGTTCGGCTGATATGCCTCAACCACTTCTAAATCATCAAATTCGATGTGGTTCATGTATGCGACCACATCACCTTTGATATATTTTTGATTCAAAGTCGTAGTCACGGCGCATTGCGCACTTTCAGGCACTAAACACGTTTTACACTGCTCTTCTTTAAAATCAATGCACTTGTTAGCGCAAGGATGTTTTGGTATATTTGATTTCATATTCATTTCTACCTCGTTTTGAATATAGGAAGCCTGATTTCGCCCATCAGGCTTTTTCTTTTTGATTTACTGAAATATATTTTTCAGCCTGTTTTTGCAAAGCCTTGTCTGCTGCTGTAGCACACTCAATAATTCGTTGAAAAATAATGTGTGCTTCTTCGTATTCTTGAGGTGTAACAATGTTGTCCTCTAGAACCTCATACACTTTTTGATTTGCTTTTCCGCTTGCGACATTCGTGAGCATCATCGCTTCAAGAACATTCATTTCTCGATGGCGTTCCCCATCTGCACCTACTGGTACTAAAACAAAACCCAACTTGTGAGCCCATACTTTTAGAACCGCTGGGTTTTGAGTAAACATCAGCATTGCTTCAAATTTTTTTAAACTCGGCATGTGGTCTGGCATATTCATATTTGCGTAGTTGCAAATCGTGTTATGCGAGTCGCCAGTCAGATCAGCAATTTCCTTTGGCGTTATACCTGTTGAGTGTCTGATCATTTGATGAAGAGCTGTTTTTGTCTCTTTACAGATTTCCATATGTGAATCCTTGTTTTTATTCACGTTTATTTTTTACGAACAAAGGTTAATACTTTGCTTATGGTAGTTCCTAAGCAGTTAATGTGTTTGATTTTGAACTATTTGAAGCAAGGAAAATCTCTGGAAATTTAAGCTTCTCTTTTGATGGAATGCCTCGTACCTTCCAGTTTTGAACTCGCTGTACGCTGTAGCCAATTTTTTCAGCAACAACCGTAGAACCACCTAGTTCCTCAATTTTTTCTTTATCGGACATAACTTTTATCTCAAACATGGTGTTTCAAACATCATAAACATTTTGTTTATAGTAGTCAAACATTGTGTTTAACACATTTTGTTTATTTTTGGGATAATTGTTTTATATTTTAGAAGTGATAATCGTATGCATGAGTCAATGGTAAGAGTTTTTCAGTTAGCGGAAGGCATGTCTCCTACTCAGCTTGCATTAGCTATAAATGAGCTTCCTCAAACCATTACTAACTGGTCTAAGCGTGGAATATCAAAGGGTGGTGCAATAAAAGTCGCTACTTTATTTAATGCTGATCCAAATTGGATTATTAATGGCGAAGAACAGAAAAAATTCAAAACTCTAAGCTTTGATGAAATTAAAAAGAAATTTGGTGAACCTAAGGCTGTAGTTGAAAATATTGAAAATGACAATGGAATTAGATTTTACAACTATGGTGATCCAGTACCTGAGGGATACACAGCAATTGACTACTTCCCTGAAGTTAAGGCTAGTGCTGGAAATGGATATATAAACCTTGAAGAAAGTAGTCCATACAAGCTATTTATTGGTGATCCTGAAATCTCAAATTCGGGGGCTAATGCTTCTCAATGCAAAATTATCAATGTGGATGGCGAAAGCATGATGCCCGATCTCTATCCAGATCAGAAGATTTCAATTGATATGTCTGCTACAAAAATTTATGACGGTGAAATTTACGCTTTTACCAAAGGAAGCGAGCTAAAAATCAAAATTCTTTTCAACTGGGGTGAGGAAGGTCAAGGGGGTTTTAGGGCTGTTTCTCGAAATTTTGATAAGGTTCGTTTCCCTGATGAATATTACTCTCCTGCTCAAATTGAGTCGGATAATATTCGCATTGTTGGGCAATTATGGTGGAAGCAAGAAGTACGTAAAGTAAGGCGTTAGATCACTAATTATTATCGCAAAATGTAGTTAAAGCATCAAAATTATCTAGATAGGGGTTAAAGATGGAAGATTTCATATTAAGACTTAAAAATCACATAGATCATGTTAAAAAAGTAGGGGAACACTGCTCTACCGAGGAAACAACAAAGCAGGCATTAATTTTACCTTTATTGGATATTTTAGGTTTTAACCCCTATGATCCAACTAAAGTTCTTGCTGAGTTTGCAGCTGATTTTCCTGGAGTTAAAGCAACCGAGCGTGTTGATTATGCTTTATATTGCAATGGTCAACCAGTCATGTTTATAGAGGCAAAATCATACTCTTCAAACCTAACAAACCACGCACCACAATTATCTAGATATTTTAACAGTAGCTTAGGTGTCACGATTGGGGCTATAACTAATGGTCGAGAATGGCGATTTTTTACAGATCTCATAAACCCAAATGTTATGGATGAAAAACCTTTTTTGATAGTTGATTTTACTAAGGCTAATCCCGAGGACCTAACTCAATTAGCTGAGTTCAAACATGATAATTTTCACGCAGAAAAATTAAGATTCTTCGCAGAAGAGAATCAGTACATCCAGCAATTTAAAACCGTGATTAGAAAAAGCATAAATGATGTAGATATTGACTTTGTTCGCTATGTTGCTCAACAAGCAAATATTCAACGTCAATTGAATGCAAAATTTCTGGAGTCTATTCAACCATTCGTTCAGCAAGCAGTTCAGCAAGCAATTAGTGATACTGTTGTTAAAGGTTTATCATCGCCAACAATAATTACTGCACAACCAGTAGAACACAAGCCTACTGAAGTACAACCTCAAGAAGTGACAGAAACTCCTGAGCCTGATTTTATCGTCAACCCTGACAATGAAAAAATTATCACAACCAAAGATGAGCAGGATCTACTTAAAATTGTCACTGAATTACTCCCTGAAATAGAAATCGAGGGTCGTGACACTGAAAGCTACTATTCTGTGTTATATCAAAATAAAACAAACAGATGGTTGCTTAGATACGATGTAAATCGCAAGCGCCCGACAATTTTCTTTATTGTCCCTATGGATGATTCCAGAAAGTCTGAATTAGAGCGAGCTGGATTAGAAGTTCAAAATAATGGCGCAATATTTATTGAGAAGCCTGAACATATTTACAGAATGGTTGGCATCTTGAGAGATAGTCTTGAGTACTGTATGAGTGATGACAACTTTAAGCGCGCTTCTAGCCAGTAGGTTTTAGAATAATCAATCTGATGATTCTTTTGAGCCATCCGATTGATTTTCACAAGTAACAATTAGCTAATCATAGCTAAAAATAAAAACCTCAAAGAGGAAAACCTAATGATAGCAACTCTAAACAAATCCAAAACCGCACTTACAATCAATCGCCAAGAATTCAAATTAGCTTTAGAGAAAATCGGCGCAGGAATTGATAAGCAAATAGCCTCACTAAAAAAAGCCAAGCAGAGCTATGATGTTGCTGAAATAGCACGCGAGGTCATTACAGAAGCAAATATTTTTGAAGCCATTATTGAGGGGTTTAATGAAGCTGAAGAAACCAGTTTAAAGCTGGCTGATATAACAAACCTTGAAGCAGCTCAAGAATGGATAGATGAGTTTTTAGAGAGATATTCGGATATTTAAATGAGAATTCAAAGTCTACTAATTTATATTTTGATAATTACACAACAGGTAAATGCAGAACCTTGGAAAGATATTTCTACTGAAGAAAATCGAGCTGCTGGCTCTGTTGTTAGGATTGATGAAAATATTGAAAAACAGCCTGATGGAACGCTACTTGTAAAATATGAAACGGGAGGCAATAGATTGAGCTTAAAAATACCCCATAAGATAAAAGTTAACTGCTCAAAGAAATCTATTGTATATCAAGGTAGTTTTGACTTACGTAATTCTTCAGAGGCTGTAAAAATAAACATACATAGAGACATTAGTACTGTATATAAAGAAGTTTGTCTTAAATAAAAAACTATTCACCCAACACAACCCTAAGATCGTGTTGGGTGAATGAATTTTAGAGAAGAATGCAAAAATGAATAAGTTTGACTACATTAAACTGGGGTTACTATTTATTGCTGTTGCTTTTTGTTGGGTATCAATGGTTTTTTAAACTGCGAACCCGAAGCATTTGATCGGGTGGAGAATGTAATGCAAAGAACTAGGGTTTCCTCAAGTAATATCCATTCGATTGGATATGATTCATCAATTTCAAGATTGGAAGTAGAATTCCTAAACGGAAGTATTTATCAATACTTCAATGTACCAGAACGCCTATATATACAATTGATGAATGCAAGCTCTCACGGTGAATACTTGGATGCATATATTAAAAAAGGTGGATATAGCTACATTAAAGTTCGTTAAGCACATCATCTATTAATTTCAATGTGCTACTAACATCTGTAACCCATGTTACTCCTGATTCAATGTTATCTGTAACTGTTAAATTATGAAGTGTTGTAAGTTCATGCCGTGCATCTTCTAATGCTTTTTTAATTGCTTCATTACTCATGGAAAACTCCATTCAACCCACCCCGCGTGGGTTTTCTTTTATCTATTAAAACACATTAAACAAAATATTTACACAAATCGTTTAAACAATACTTGCGCACTATAAACATTTTGTTTATATTTATCTCACAGACAACAAAAAAGCCCCTGACCTCTGACCGACGGGACTTTTACTCAAAGAGTGAGATAAGTATGAACATAAAACCTCAATCCATCAACCCTGCTGTTACACATCGTGTACAGCAAGTAGGCTTTATCAAAGTCGCAGCACTTGCGGGCTTAATCACCACAGGTGTTATTGCATTTGCATATAACCCTGATTCAACTGAATACAAACCACCGGTAGCAATCCCTGTAATCACTCCATCTACCTATGAAGTTCAAACGCTTAAATTAGATTCAGATCACTCAGGTACAGCTGTAGTGAAACTTGATGATTACATCTTAAAAGTTGGTTTTGATTTCGATAAGTACCCTGCCGACTATGGCGTGCACGGTTCTGAATACACAGAAGTCGAGGTTTATAACCTTGCAGTTGATAATGTTAAGTCTATCTACGGCGCTGAATTTAACGACTTCACTGTTGATGCTGACCATCGTGCAATCAATTCGCTTATCGCTGGCTACATCATGCGTAATCGTTTAGTGGAGGCGATCTAATGAATCTACTTACTAAACCTACTTTCTTCTGCCAATTCGACAGCGAAACATCACAAGGTGCTCGTTACCGTGTGGGCACTGAAAAACCTACTTTTTATATCTTGAAGTTGAAAGAAAAAAAGGATTTTGCGCTTAAAGGCTTTCAGCAAAAGTACGATTTGTATCGTGAATATCCGAATACTTTGTTCAAGATCCAAGATAACAAAGTATCAGAAAAGCTGAACGATTTGCTTAGTAAAGCAGTTACAGTCAAATCAAATTCAGATTACTACGACCGTTTAAATGACGCTGGCCATTTTGCTTCTTCTGATTATAAGAAGTGGAAACGTGCTAGTCGTGGCTTAATGTAGGAGATAGATCATGACTGTATTCTTTAAAAAAGCACAGCGTAAAAATGCAAAACTCCGTTTGGCAATTGCAGGTCCTACAGGCGCTGGTAAAACGTTTGGTGCACTAATTCTTGCTAAAGGGATTGGTGGTCGTATTGCAGTGGTTGACACTGAAAATAGTAGTGCTGAATTGTACGATGACATCGTTGATTTTGAACATGCCAACCTACAACCACCTTACTCCCCTGAAAAATTTATTGAAGCTATTAAGGCAGCTGAAAATGCAGGCTTTGATACATTAATTATCGATAGCATCACACATGAATGGTCTGGTGTTGGTGGTTGTCTCGAAATCGTAGATAAATTAGCTTCTACAACATTTAAAGGAAATAGCTGGGGTGCATGGAGTCAAGTTACTCCGCGTCATCGTAAATTTATCGATGCAATTCTTCAGTCAAGTATCAACATCATTGTGACATTGCGCTCAAAAATGGAAACAGTGCAAACCAATGATAATGGCAAAAAGAAAGTTGAAAAAATTGGCATGAAAGCCGAACAGCGAGATGGTATTGAGTATGAATTTACCACTGTACTAGATCTCACTCATGACAAAATCGCAATTGCGACAAAAGACCGTACACGCCTGTTTCTTGAATCAAGAATGCTGAGTGAAAATGATGGTGCAGCCTTGAAGCAATGGCTTGTTTCAGGTTCGGCGGATGCCTGTATTACTGGAAATCAATATTTTGAGTTGGAAGCACTCATGCTTCAAGCTGGTATTAATATTGAAAATTTCTGCGCTAAACGTGGGCTTAATAGTCTTCATGATGTTCAACAGCAAAAGTTTGATGAAACATGTAATGGTATTCAAACAATCATTCAGCGTAATAAACAAGCCCATCAAGACAATGAGCAACAACTTCAAGCTGAAAATGATGCACGCCTTGATAGCGATTACCAATTAGCACTCAAAGACATTAAGAATGCTTCGAATGCTAATGTTTTGAATCGTCCAGCAGATTATTTCCGTGGTACCAAATACGAACAACAAATTCTTAATGCATGCCAAGCAAAGTCAGACATGGAGGGGTGGTCAGCATGAATATATTAAATGGTAATGAAGCATTCGCAGCCTTAATGTCTGGTAAAAATATTATGTGCCGCGCTGCAGGTGAATTGATGGACTTCACTGATTTAGATCAATTCCCTGCTACGATTTTTGCTTTATCTGGTTATGAGTTTTGCATCAAACGCGAAACTTTAACTTTGGCTGAAATCCAATTCACTAAGCCAGCTGAACCGCATGATTTAGAAAATGGCCAAGAAATTTATATTGTGATGCCTACGTGTATATTGCGCACTCAGTATGACAATGAGCACGGCGATATTTGTTTAAGTGTTGCAAATGGCTTTGCTCAACTTGATGAAGAAAATGCAAAGCTACAACTGCAAGCTTTTGGTAAAACATTCGGCAATATGATTACCGATATTGAAGTTAAAGATGGTTTTAATGATAAGCCTAAAAAACGCACTTCACGTAGTAAGAAAGTTGAACCCGAGGTTACTCAAGTTGAGTCTGTAAAACCTACAGGTGAAGAAAGCACAGATCTTCCGTGGGAAACCAATGCACCAAAAGTTGTTGAAACACATAAACCCAATAGTCGCCCTGCTGATGATATTAAAGGTTCTGTCTGTAATTTAAATGATGCACCTCCTAAGGAGGAAGTCAAACAACCTGAGATTACTGAGGGTGATTATAGTAATGAAGCATTTATCCAAAAAGCCAATGAAAACCAGTATCAAAAATTACTTGCTGAATTGATTGAGTGCGCTCAAAAGGCTGGATCACCGAAAGAAGCGAATGCTCTTTATAAATACACAGTTGAGTGGACTGAAGAACAGCGCAAACCTCTAATGTCTGCTATCACCAAACGTTTGAATGAATTAAATACTGATGCCCCACAAGTATCAGAGCCACCTTCATTAATGGTCCTAATTCAAACTGCTCCCGATCTTACAGCCTTAGATGCGTTGGAAATTGATGTTTCAAGCCGTCATCCTGATATTCAACCGAAGTTAATGGGTTACGTAAAAGCCCGTCGTTTTGAACTTGAAAACGGTGCAACTCAATGAAGACCGTAGTCAAAAGAAAGAACCTAGATGCTTTTCGCATCTGGTTCACCAAACTTGGGTATCAAGTTTCAAATTTAAAAGAAAAGGGTTTCACGGCGCGTACAAGCGACCGTGGAATCAAAAAGAAACATCACTATGTTTTAGTCACTGACACTTTAAATGGTAATCCTGCTGCATTTGAGCTTGGTAAAGAGTTTGAAGATCATCTGACTTCACCAGACTTTCTAGAAGTCAAAGGAGATAAAAATGGAGTTTTGTCTTTTGTTGTTTGAAATTTTATTGATTGTAAACGGAACGATAGTAATTAATTTTGAAGTATGGAGCTGGTGATATGGATTCTGCTAAAGATTTTCAAAAAGAAGTGGCAAAAAAGAACTTTGAAAACGCAAAAAATAAAGTAATCAAAGTTTTGGAAAATGAGCCATTCGGCTTGTCTGTGAGTCAATTAATGACTGCTTCTAGACTCAGTGTAAAAACAGTAAAGGCAATTCTTCAGTGTGCTGAGTTTAAAACCGAAAATGAAGTTTATTTTTTAAAAGTTCAGCGGGTGGCGTAATGGATATTCAAAAAGAAGAATTTATTAAACGATTTAAAAGCACTTTTGTATATGACTTGCTATCACAAACACTTACTGATGAACAATTGTTTGAGCACGTTAATGATACTAATGGTGACATTATTTGGTTTAAAGATCAGACGCGCCAAATGTGGTTTATGTGGCAAGCAGCCCAACAAATGGCTGTGCCTGAAAGTAGAACTGATTTTGAGATAATAGATCAAACATTAAAACTAGTTGATCTACTGGCATCATCTATGAATGTTTATCAGCGTGATCCTAATAGCAAAGTCTACCCTTTTGAGTCTAAAAATCCACGTATAAATGAATGGTGGTGTACAGCTTGTAAAATACAAGATTTACTTACACAAACTGATCCTGAAAATTGTGATTTTGAAGAATACAAAGCCATGATCGAAGCACAGGAGCGGAGTCATGAGTGAACTTACTGCAAAAGCTGCTGATGAGATTATTAAAATTTGTGGTGAAGTTTTATCCGATAATCTCGATGGTGAAATAGCGGTGCCAGAATGGCGTTACCAAAAAATTGAAAAACTTGAAGCTTGGGCTAAGGCTATTCGTGATGCAAATAGAAAGGAGGAAGGTTGATGACTTGTTTAGTAAAAGTTTCAAAATTTCTTGAGTTGGTGTATGGAGATGATGAAAATGCAACCCCACCTTCTCCACAAACAATTACACGAGCTTGTCGCAAAGGTGAATTACCAGCTAAACAAAAAGGCAAACTCTGGTATATCGACTGGGATCTTTATCAAAAGCAAACTGGTGATGATCTTGTTGATAAAGTTTTGAGAGGTTGACATGGGACGTCCAAGAAAAAAAGGGAATCTTGATGTGCCAACAAACCTTTATCGCGGTGATGGGAAATCGTGGCGATATCGCCACCCCATCACAGGTAAATTTCATTCAATGGGTATTGATAGACAAAAGGCTTTTCAAGCAGCTCGTAAACTTAATGATTTATTGATACCTGAGGTGGATTAGAGATGGATCCGTAAATTTGAACAACTCCTATAAGTGATATTCTGCTCCTCAAATGATGTTATAAACATCAATATATGGAGTATTTTATGGCACGTAGACCAAGAAGAAATCATTCAAATGATTTTAAAGCTAAGGTAGCACTTGCTGCGATTAAAGCAGAAAAAACACTTGCTGAATTGAGTGCTGAGTTTGATGTTCATCAAAACCAAATTATTGACTGGAAAAATCAATTGATCTCAGCTTCCTCGCAAGCTTTCGATCAATCAAAAGCTCCAACAGAACCACCCATCGATCTAAAAAAACTACATGCAAAAATCGGTGAGCAGGCATTAGAAATTGATTTTTTAGAAGGTGTGTTGAAGAAACTGGGCCGCTTCAACCACAAAAGTTAATCGACGACTCACTTCAGATTTCAGTATCTAAGCAAGCTAAGCTGCTGAAAGTCTCCCGTGGTTGTTATTACTATCGCCCAAAACCTGTGAGTGCATCAGATCTGAAGCTGATGCGATGTATTGATGAATTACATATGCAATATCCTTTTGCAGGCAGTCGTATGATGCGTGATTTGTTGAATCGTCAAGGACATCATATAGGACGACGTCATACACGTACTTTAATGAAGAAAATGGGTATTCAGGCGTTATATTGCAAACCAAATTTAAGCCAGGCTAATCAAGCTCACCGTAAATATCCATATCTGCTCAAAGGGTTGGCTATTCAGCGCAGTAATCAAGTGTGGTCTACGGATATAACGTATATCCCTATGGCAAAAGGCTTTGTTTATTTATGTGCTGTGATTGATTGGCATAGCCGCAAGGTACTTGCGCATAGGGTATCGATTAGTATGGAGGTGGATTTTTGTATTTCGGCTTTAAATGAAGCGATTGAAAAATATGGTCGACCTGAAATATTTAATACAGACCAAGGCAGCCAGTTTACCAGTGATGCATTTATTGATGTATTGAAATCAAATGGCATTCAAATCAGTATGGATGGTAAAGGTCGATGGGTAGATAATGTGATGGTTGAACGATTATGGCGGAGCGTTAAATATGAAGAGGTGTATCTCAAAGCTTATAGCAGTGTCACAGATGCGAAAAAGCAATTAAGTGCATATTTTGAGTTTTATAATTTGAAACGACCTCATTCGAGTCTAGACAAAATGACACCAAATGAGTTTTACTATGATCAGCTACCCCAACAAAACAAGGTGGCTTAACTAGAGCGGAATATCACTTATAAATACGCTTTTAGTTGTTCAAACAAGTGGGACCACCTCTGATTTGGTTGCAAAAGTTTCAGGTAGTGTGGCATTTGGTGAGTTTTCTGAAAATTGGTTTTTACACAAGCGCAGAAAAGATGGAAAGCCATTATCTAAAAGCACAAAGCAAACCTATCGTATTTATCTAACGTTCTGTCAAAACAAATGGCGTGACTTAAGTATGGATAGCATTACATTGCTGATGATCAATGCTCACTTGGATTCTTTAACAACCGTACCAAGTAATCAAACAAGATCTATCTTAATGGAAATATTTGATCTTGCTGTGAGTAAAGGCTTATGTCCTGATAACCCAGCACAGCTAACTTTACGAAAATTTCCGCATAAAGAACGAAAAAGACATACCGTTGAAGGACTAGCGATAATTCGTGATGCAGCCGAACCATGGATGAAGAATGCCATTGATCTAGCGATGCTAACGACACAAAGACGCATCGATATTATCAATATGAAATGGGAACATATAGTTGATGGGTATTTACACGTTGCACAAGAGAAAACAACGGACGATCCTGAAGATGAATTCGAAGTTTCCGAAGGTGCTGGTTACGTGCGGATTAAAATTGATGAGGAACTACAAAAGGTTTTAAATCAATGTAACGATGGGATTGATAGCCCTTTTATTATTCATAGAGTACCGAACCGTAAAGGACGTCCTAATATCGATGTTGTGAAAGAACATTTCACTCAATTAGACAAACAATATATCACTAAAAATTTTGCAAAGTTAGCGACATCAACCAATGCATATCCAAACTATACATCTAAACAGCGCCCAAGTTTTCATGAAATTCGAGCATTAGCTATTTTCTTACATAAAAAAGCTGGTCGTAGTGCTCAGGCATTAGCAGGACATGCAACACCGAAGATGACAGAACATTACGAGTCGGGACATGAAATCATCTGGAATGATGTTGATATTGGAATTAAACTACCATTTGCCGATTTGACAGAAAAATAGCCTGCAAAACTATAGCTTAAGTATTTGTTTTCTATAAGTTCCAAAAGTGCTATTTGCCCTATTAAAAATAAGACAAATAGCATAATAAATAATTAAAAATCAATTATTTACAACAAGTTAAATACTTAACATACTATTTACAGTTTCACTGACATTTTTTGATTTAACTTGTGCTTTTAAACTTTCCAATGCTGCTTTTACTTCACCACGTTGTGGTTCAGCCAAA
This sequence comes from Acinetobacter wuhouensis, assembly GCF_001696605.3. NCBI lineage: Bacteria > Pseudomonadati > Pseudomonadota > Gammaproteobacteria > Moraxellales > Moraxellaceae > Acinetobacter > Acinetobacter wuhouensis. Next base: position 2,202,312 of record NZ_CP031716.1, read on the forward strand.
GTGTACCAACGCGTCAACACTTGTAATAAACGTGAACCAACAATTGGATTCTTTTCATCTAAGTATTTTGCCAAATCTACAAAATGCTGAACACCAAAACTCCAAGTATTCACAGGATTGGCATTTAAGCCACCGCTCACCGCACGAATACGGTTTGGTACACCCAAATCATAATCTGCATGTGAAGTTAAATATTGAATCGTTTCAGCAGTTGCTTTAGGATGTGCAGCTTGGATCATAAACCATTGATCTAAAGATAATGCTTCATCTTTAAAATGATTATAAAAATCTTGTAATACATCTTTGGTCTGTGGTGCATCATTCCAAACAAGGACTTTAATTGCACCTAAACGTTCAGACATATTTTCAGCATTTTTATACTGGGTATTTGCCAAATTAAAAGCCTCTTCATCCCCTTGACGGGCAATGAAACTCAACATGATATTTCTAAGCGCACGAACCCCCATTGCTTGGGAAAACTCATTTTGTGAATCTGGATCAAGTGATAGATATGTTTCCTTAGCAAAACCGCCCAATACTTTCGCCAATTGATTCAATAAAGCTTCACGTGCTTCATTAATCACAGCTGGATTGTAATCTTGGTCGATACGGCTACCTAAATAACCTTCAGTAGGCACATCAAATAAGCGCGAAGCCAATAGCGGATCTTTCGCAATCACAAACGGAAGCGTTTGCTGAATTGCATTGAGATAAACTTGCGCATCATGACCATTCAACAAAATACGTTCAAGCAATGTTTGCGTTGCTTGCCATTGATTAAAACCATTGGTTTCGTATTGTAATAAGAATGCAAGTTCTTCATCTGAATAGTTAAATTCAAGATTTACAGGTGCTGAGAAATTACGCAACAATGATGCAACTGGTTTTTCAGTAATACCTGTAAATTCAATCGTTGCTTCATTTTGATCAAATAAATAAACACCATCCTTTACACCATTTTCAAACAATGCATCAGAATGAAGTGCATACTGCTCACCTGTTTTTGCATTAAATAAAGCCAATGCAACTGGGATCGGTACAGCTTTTAAGTTTGGATATTTAGCATGTGCTTTCAAACTTTGCTTAAAGCTCAAACGATATGTCTGGTTTGCTGCATCGTATTCACCTTTTGCCTCAAGTTTTGGCGTACCAGGTTGGTTGTACCAAATTAAGAAAGCTGATAAATCCACACCTGAGCCCGCTGTTAAAGCAGCAACCCAATCTTCAACCGTCACCGCTTGACCATCATGACGTTTGAAATATTCATCTGTACCTTTACGGAATTTTTCTTTACCCAATAAAGTTGCCATCATGCGGTTAATTTCTGCACCTTTTTCATACACTGTCGCTGTGTAGAAATTATTAATTTCGACAAAATGATCTGGGCGTGGAGGATGTGACAATGGGCCTGCATCTTCTGGGAATTGATGTGCTTTTAACACTGCAACATCATCAATACGTTGTACCGCAGCGGATTGCAAATCTTCCGAGAATGACTGATCACGGAAAACGGTTAAGCCCTCTTTGAGACACAATTGGAACCAATCACGGCAAGTAATACGGTTACCTGTCCAGTTATGGAAGTACTCATGGGCAATGACAGATTGCACACGCATGATTGCAGCATCAGTCGTATATTCTTCATCTGCAAGTACACATGAAGTATTGAAAATATTTAAGCCTTTATTTTCCATTGCGCCCATGTTGAATGCGCTAGTTGCCACGATCATATAATTATCAAGATCATAAGGGCGACCATAATGTTCTTCATCCCAACGCATTGAGTGCTTTAAAGCTTCCATGGCAATGTGACATTTTGGAATATCTTTTTCTTCAGCATAGATTTCTAAAGCAACATCACGACCCTCAGAGGTTGTGTAGCGATCTTTTAAAACTGCCAAATCACCAATCACACAAGCAAATAAATAACTTGGTTTTTTGGTTGGATCTTGCCAAATTGTATAATGACGGCTTTCACCTGCTTCACCCGCTTCGATCAAATTACCATTTGCCAATAAAACAGGATATTTTTTATCTGCTTCAACACGCGTCGTGAAAACCGAAAGCACATCTGGGCGATCTGGATAAAAAGTAATTTTACGGAAACCTTCAGGCTCATTTTGCGTTACAAATAAATTACCCGCAGCTTGATACAAGCCCTCAAGTTGAGTATTTGATTCAGGATGGATAAGCACTGAAATTTCGACAATTGCAGCATCTGGTGTATTTGAAATAACCAGTTGCTCAGTATCCAGCTGATACTCACTTTCTGTAAGTTGCTTTCCATTAATCGAAATGGATTTTAATTCAAGATCACGACCAAGTAATACTAAATCGCCAGCCGCTTGTCGTTGCATGACTAATTTAGAATCGACTTGAGTATGGTCATCATACACTTGGATATTGAGATCAATGGAATCTACAACATAGGAAGGTTTTTGATAATCTTTTAAATAAACAGTTTGTTGTGCTTCAACTATAGGGTTTGCCGCAATATTCATATGATGTCCTGATCCTATTGTTTGCTTAGACTTGTCTTGTAATGTGATATGCATTGATCATAGGTCAATTTTCACAACTTGTCTGTGCGATTACTTAACTTTTATATGGGACTAGATCAGTTTGATTTCAATTGTTTCAATACAAAAAACTTAAGGGTTGTGCTTTATTTATACAAAAATCATTAGGGTATTTAAAAGTATATCTCACACCGTCTATTACAAAAAAGACCGCTTTTTTAAAGCGGTCTTATACAGTGAACTTATTAGTTGTATTAGTAGTTTATACAAGTATAACTTTTATCACCCATCATAATTGCGCCTGTTTTATAAGTCGTCCCACTTTGATTGTTATATGTCATTTGCCATATATTGTGATTTGAATCAAGCATACTCAATATACTTACGCCATTAATTGGTGCTGTATCACCGTGTTGTTCATTTGCAGTTAAACTTATAGACACATTTTTACTTGGCATTTTTATAGTTAAGGTATTTCCTGAACGCGTTACGCTACATGCTCCATTTACCATATTTGTATTTGAAACATTTTGAGTTACAAGATCTAAGACTTGACCAAAATTACCTGTGAAACTGGTAAAGCCTGCCGTACTTCCTGTTCCTGTTCCTGTTCCTGTTCCTGTTCCTGTTCCTGTTCCTGTTCCTGTTCCTGTTCCTGTTCCTGTTCCTGTTCCTGTTCCTGTTCCTGTTCCTGTTCCTGTTCCTGTTCCTGTTCCTGTTCCTGTTCCTGTTCCTGTTCCTGTTCCTGTTCCTGTTCCTGTTCCTGTTCCTGTTCCTGTAGAAGTATGACTATATTGTCCAATAATGTTAATTATTTCAAAATCATCTGCATCATAAACATCATTTGAAGCTACTTTTAACTCGATTTGCTCATCAGCTTGGAAATTTTGCAATGAAAGACAATATTGTGCGTTTGCATATTCGCCAGTTGTTGGACTATCCACAAGGCTTTTTACAACCTTTTGACCAGACTTAGAACTTAATTCAATTGTGTCGCTACTTGTAGACGATTGCACACCTTTTGCCGACATCGAAATACAGATTTGATTGTATTTTGACTTTTTATCAGCAGAATAAATAAAACTATCTTTCCAAGTTACCCCTGAAGATTTGACTTGAAATTTTGAATTAACACTACCACCAAAAGAGTCATTGCCTAAATGGATAACCGTTAGACCATTAAAGAAGATGACATCATTTTCCTGTAATACTGAAAGTTTTGGGTTGTTGCTATTGTCATTAGTCAATAACAATTTATTTTTATAATTCAGTATTAAAGCCGCAGGTTTATACCCTTCCGCAGTAATAACACCTGAAACATATTCTGGATAAACGTATTCTTGTGGCGTTTTTAAAGTGTATTGACCAGATTGGTTAGAACGCGTTGAATATTCAATATTATCTAAAGTAATAGCAATTTTTGCATTCTTAATTGGTTGATTATTCTGATCTAAAATAATCCCTTTAGTATCATAACTATTGGTAATATCTTGATTAGTTCCTGGTTCAATTTTCGTTGTATCAGAAGAACCTTTTGAACCTGAATTACTGTCTTCAGATTCACCGCCTCCACATGCAACTAAACTGATCATAGAGGTAAATAATAGCGTCTTAATGAATGTATTTTTCATTTTCTAATCCCCTTTAAAATTATTTTTAAATGTTATGAGTTTTCAAAATTGAAACATATTCCCCAAATGAGGGGGTCGCAAAGATTATGGATAAATGGATTTACCACAATGCTGATCAAAATTTTAAGTATTGTTTGATTTTTAGATAACATAAATTTTATCTGCTAGGCGTTTTATCACTACGCTTCATCAGTTAACAAAGAAAAACCGAGAATAATCCCCGCTATATCTAAAATTATGGATAATAAGAGTAAATTCAGTAAAGAAATGGAATTATGTCGTTTAAAAAATTGATCAGTATAGGGTGTTTTACACTACTGGGGCTTAGTTCAATCAGTCATGCCAATTCTGATTTTTTACCACCTGATCAAGCTTTCCAGTTGTCGGTTGAGTCTATTTCAAATCAAAAAGCGCAATTGAAATGGACAATCGCACCGCATTACTACTTATATCACGATCAATTTAAAGTCAATTTAGAGCATAAATCGGTTCCTTTACATTTACCCAAAGGTCAAATCAAAGATGACCCTACTTTTGGTAAAACAGAAGTTCATTACGAACAGGTCAGCACCCAAATCAATGTAAAACCAAATGCGGATTATCAAGTGCTCTATCAGGGCTGTTCTGCGGATGGCTTATGTTATCCATTACAACGTAAAACGATTTCAACTGATGCAAATGGCTTATTTCCTCAAAATAGTTCATCAGCAAATCGTCTTTTAAATCGACAGTCCAATGATAATAATTCACTTGAGCAATCTTCATCGAATAAAGTGAAGGTGCAGGATGCAAAGCAAGATCCAATCAAAAATGATTCCATTCTTGCTCCAGTTGAGGATAAAAAGCTCCCAGATGCACCTGTAAAATTGGATAGTATCAATTCACCTGCATCGTCAGAAGCAACAGATCAAAACCCAACTTCAAATGTGATAGCAACCAATAGCAATGAATCTGCGAATGTTGCTCAATCAATTGAGAAAAACAGCAATATTGACAACACAACGTCATTACAATGGAATGATGATCAATCATTTTTTAAACTTTTATCAAAAGATTCTTTATTTTTAAACCTTTTAGTATTCTTTGGATTGGGTATATTACTGGCATTTTTACCTTGCTCATTGCCGCTTATTCCGATTCTTTCAGGAATTATTATTAAAAATGCCAAAGGCTACAAAGCTGTTGCCATTGCACTCAGTTTTGTTATTAGCATGGCAGTGATCTACGCCATCATGGGTATTGTGGTCGCTGAAATTGGTTATAGCTTCCAACGCTGGTTTCAAAGCCCTTGGATTGTTTCATTATTTGCAGTTTTATTTGTGGTCTTAGCATTGAATTTATTTGGTTTATATCAACTCAATTTGCCACAATTTATCACCAACAAACTGAGCAATTTACAGAATAATCAAAAAGCAGGCACGATTTTAGGTGCGGTCGTTATGGGCGCACTTTCGGCTTTAATCGTTGGACCATGTATGAGTGCGCCTTTGGCAGGTGCGTTGTTATTTGTCTCGCAATCTCAAAGTGCTGTTTTAGGCGGATTATATTTATTTATTTTAGGTCTTGGGATTGGACTGCCCTTATTCATTGCCAGCGTTTTCGGCTCTCGCTTATTGCCAAAACCAGGTAAATGGATGGATCGCATTAAAGTCAGCTTTGGCTTTATTATGCTCATGGTTGCATTGTATTTCATCCGTCCAATGCTATCGACCACAATCTATAGCGCTTTATTTGCGTTACTGTGTTTAGTTCTTGCGATTTACTTATTTAATGCCCTGCGTGACAGTGAGAAAGTACTCAATAAAGTCATTCTGGCATTGATTGCAGTTGTGAGTCTTGTTGCTTCATTTTGGAATATCCAACAAAGCTATGCAGCCTATCAGACCCAATATAGTCAAACAGCACATTTAACATGGAATAAAGTTTCTACAGCGGAACAACTCAATACTGCTTTAAATGATGCAAAATTAATAGGTAAACCGATCATTATCGACGTCTATGCAGATTGGTGCGTTGCATGCCAACCGATTGAAAAAGAAGTTTTTCCACAAGTCGAAGTACAAACCGCATTAAAAGATTTCACCCTGATTCAACTCGATTTGACTAAATATAATGAATCTCAAGATCTAATTTTGAAGCAACATGAAATTTTAGGTCCACCAACGATGTTATTTTTAAATGCCAATGCGCAAGAAATTCGTGGTTTACGTTTTACTGGGACATTTAATGCAAAACAGCTCATTCAGCAAACTGCTAAAATAAAAACTCAGTTGAATCATTCGCCATGATCACGACCCAAGCGATTCACCTCGGACCGATCATGTTGCCTTGGAGCATCATGATTCTGGTGCTTGCGATTTTAATCAGTATTTTAGTCTGCAAGTTTTCACATTCTTATTTCAAAGTGTCTGCAGCACAATGGACTGTGTTCAATGATTCGATTTGGACTGCAATTTTGATCGGTTTGATTGCAGGTCGAATCGGCTTTGTTGCATTGAATTTTAGTATTTATTTAGAACATCCCTTAGATATTATTAAAATTCAGGATAAAGGCTTTCAAATTTATGGCGCACTCTTTGCAGCTTTGGCATGGATTTATTGGAAAAATCGAGCATTAACTAAGAAGTTTTTAATCCTCGCCATGACTATTTTTCTTGTGGTTTTTGTTGCTGGACGTTTTATCCATCAGCAGATTCAAATGCAATATCAACAATTTCCTGAAGCGCATTTACTTAATCTTGAACAAAATCAAGTTGAGTTAACCCAATTCCTAGGCAAACCAGTCGTCATCAATCTGTGGGCGAGTTGGTGTCCGCCATGTCGTCGCGAAATGCCTATTTTAAGTGAGGCACAGAAAAAGTATCCAAATGTGCAATTCATTTTCATCAATCAAAATGAAGATGCGAAAACTGTGCAAACTTATCTGCTCACTCATCAAGTCGATTTACACAATGTATTGCTTGATGCTAACGGCACAGTTGCTCAAAAAACTGGAATGTATGGTTTACCAAGCACCCTATTTTTCGATGCTCAGGGTCAATTGGTAGATTCGCATATGGGCGAAATCAGCCATGCGATGTTACAGCAACAAATTCAAAAATTAACTTCAAAATAAGCAAGTTTAATTCTTATCTTTTGGTTTAAATATGGAGCTATATTCACGATGAACCTAAAAAAATTGAGTCTATATTCACTCACATCTTCACTCATGTTATTGATGAGTAGTTCTGTTTTTTCTGCCAATACAGATGTAATTAAAAACAAACTTGAGAAAGAGGGTTATCGCTTTGTTCAACAAATTGATGCCCCTGAGGGTCTTGAGGGTTGGACAGGTTATCGTGATGAATACCCTTCAACTGTCTTTATTTCTAAAGATCGAAAGCATTATATCGTTGGAGATTTATATGATGCTTCAGGAAAAAATCTTTCAGAAGAAGCGATTAACACTCATGTTAAAGGTGCTGTCTTAGATGAAATTTGGAAAAGCCTAGAAAAATCAGCGTGGATTCAAGATGGTGACAGCAATGCTAAGAAAATCATTTATGTGTTTAATGATCCAAATTGTCCGTATTGCCACACCTTTTGGAAGCAAGCACGTCCATTTGTAGAGTCGGGCAAAGTCCAATTACGTCATATCTTGGTTGGTGTCATTCGTCCAAGCAGCAAAGGACAAGCTGCAACTATTTTAAATAGTGCAAATCCCGCTGAAGTGTTTAAGCAACACAATTTAAGCAATGGCAAAAATAAATTGGTTGAATTGAAAAATATGCCTAAAGATCTGTCTGAAAAAATAGATAATAATAACAAACTGATGGATAAATACGGTTTTTATGCAACACCAGCCATGATTTGGAAAGATGCCAAAGGTGAAATTCAAAGCCAACAAGGTGCGCCTAAAGACATCAACAAACTTTTAAATGACTAAATTTGAAGTAGATGAGTTTCAAACAACTGACTCCTAAGCGATTCATTTAAATGATTGATCTGAATGGAAGATCAATTACAGTATATCTTCCATTCATTCCACACTATAAAACGGCGATGACTTAAACCATTCATGCGCATTCATAGTGATGATTTATTTAAAACTCAATACTGTAATAGATCAGCGTACATTCTTTTCGTTTTAAATATAAAAACTGAATTTCTCCATGAAATATTTCGATTAAGTCGCACATTCAGCTAAAATAAAGCAACTGTAACGATTTTTGGGAATGTAGATTCACATGCCTCGCTTAATTAAATCGAAAACTTTTAAATTCAGCGCACATTCCTCTACTTTGCGCATTTTTACACTTGCTACACTGTTCAGTAGCTTATCCGCTTGCCAAGTAGTTCAACTTCGTGTCAATCAACTGAGTACTTCACTTTCCAATAAAACGGATAACTATCTCACCCACCATCGTCTCAGTGAGGCAACACTCAGCTCTTTATACATCGTTGGGCAAAATTCAGACCGTTGCCTAAGCCAAGCTGATGAATGTATTTCCAATATTCAGGAAAATAGAACTTTAGAAAATGAGGATCTCTATGCCACAGCAAGTGAAATTTATTTAGCCAAAGCCTTACAAATTCAAGATCAACATTTATCAGCGCTTAAACCACAACAAAATTTAGATAAAAATACGCAAGATTTTTTAAAACAAGAACTTTACTTACTCGATAAAAGCTTACGTTATAGCTATGCTTATTTATTTAAATTACCGCAAAAAGCTGAAACACGACTATTTGACCAACGGCAATCTCAAGTTCGTACATTTTATAATTATGCATTATCACGATTGATCATCAGCCAATATTTACTCCATCCATCACCAACCTTTCCTGAGCAATTTAATATTGGAAATTCACAATATTCGCTCAATTTTGACCAATATCCACAACTCAAAAATATGCCTATTGAGAGTTTAAAGTCGAGTTATAATCTTAATTTTTCAGGTTTTTATGCGATTAATAGACAGGAAGGTCTAGGTTCAGAATTTGTTGTAGTAAAAGCAGAAACTAAACAAAATAAGAAAAATGAATTTATATTAAATCCTGAACAATACTACGCACATCAACCCAATCCTAATATTCAACGTGCCAAATATTTACCTGTCAGCACTGTTGCTCAACCGCTTGATTTCAAACTTACAGGTACACAAATCATCAATGGCGCACCTTTTAAAATTCAAATCCTCAACCCTTACCAATACCATACAACTGAAGTCAATTTAAAGCCTTATACATTTACCGCCAATTATTCCGTGCCTTTTGGTTTATGGCTTTCTGAAAATAATCTAGGTTCTGCGGGCTATAAAACCCTATTGAATCGTGAACAAAACCTGATCATGCCACATTTATTCATGCTTGAACCCTATCAGCCGAATAAAAAAATTATTGTCATGATTCATGGTCTTGCAAGCAGTCCAGAAGCATGGATTGCTCTGACCAATAACATCATGGGCGATAAGGTTTTACGTGATAATTATCAAGTTTGGCAGGTATTCTACTCAACCAATATGCCTATTTTTGAAAGTCGTTTTCAAATCCATGCCCTACTCAAACAAGCTTTTGCGACTACAGAACCAAATTCTGAATCAAGTAAAAATGCTGTGTTGATTGGACATAGTATGGGAGGCATTATTAATCGTTTATTGGTCAGTGATCAAGATATTTCAACGCAAGCTATTCCACTGATGAGTGCTGCACAAAAGCATAAACTCGACCAAGAGCCAATCATCAAAGAACGATTTATTTTCCGTTCTTTACCTCAGTTTAGCCGTGCGATTTTTATTGCCAGCCCACACCATGGAACGCCTTATGCAGATCGTTGGTTTACCAACTTTGCCAAAAAAATTATTGTTCTTCCTCAGAATTTTTTCAATGCGATTGAATTTAATCAATCCACAACAGGAAATAAACATAATTTAAATCAAGGCTTAGCTTTTAATGGTGCAAGTAATCTGAGCCCAAATTCATCTTTTATGAAGCTGACTTCAGATATTTTGCCAAATCAAAAATTTATCTATCATTCGATTATGGGAAATCAAGTTAAAAGCCATGACCCTCAAAAAATGAATGATGGCTTTGTTCCCTATCTCAGCTCACACTTAACAGGTCAATCTTCGGTAAAAGTCATTCAAGGTGGTCACTCTATCCAAGAAACACCTGAAGCTGTTTTAGAATTACGTCGCATTTTACGTGATAATCTAAATGATTATAAAAACTATTTAGAATTAAATAAATAATTCAAACCCAATAGTGATTATAAATCAACCATATTTATAATCACCATATTATTTGATTAATATATTTTAAAATAAAAACTGAGAATTAAAAAAGGTTGACTATTCAATAATAGTCAACCTTTCTATTTATACCTCTCAGTATAAGAGTTTTTTCATTTAAAATTCAAAAATATAGCTAAAAAATTATTTTATATATTTTCAAAAATAGATACTAAAATACAATAATAAATAATAGTCTCAAAAATTAATAATTTACAATCATCTCTTTATATTTAATTTAACACTTTCAACTTACACAAATCTTTAAGTAACACTAACAATTGTTGCATTTTTTCTTCGCCATATTGTTGTTGAATGTGTTGATATGATTCATTCATCTTAACAACTTGAGTTTCATAACACTTCTTACCTTCATTTGTAAGTTTAATTAAATATATTCGCTGATCACGATGATCCTTTCTTTTCTCTGTTAGCTTTTGATCACACATGCGATTAATTATTCCAGTTAAACTTGGTTTTAAAATACATGCTAAATCTGCAAGCTGATTACTTTCTAATTCATTATATTGATATAAAATACTAATAATACGCCATTGTTGTTCCGTTAAACCAATTTCATTTAAAATGGTTCTAAAATATGACATCGTCGCTTCTCTAGCCTGTAATAATGCTAATGTTAAAGTTGGTTCAAAAGATTTCATCCATCGCCCTATTTTAATAAATACTTAAGCTTTTATTTAATTAAACCATTTTATTATTTCCCAAACAATTATTGTGTTAATTAATACCAAAGACTAAATTTAAAAATAATGTGACAAATTTCACACAATTGATTAAAATATGATAATTAAAACACATATTTATCAACAAATATTTTGTATTAAAAATAATCAACACTATATGAATAAAAATATATGAAAATAAAATTATATAAATCAAAGAATTCTTTTCACCAATCCTCCAATTTATTAACCATTCATTATAATTATTATTTTTACAAAATTTCTAATATTTTATTTTTAAAAATTAAATTACATCTTAATTAATATGATTATGAGGACTCATTTTCATATTATTCATTGACAAGGTTAAATATTAACTTTTTTTATTCATTAATTTCAAAATTCCTATCCATTAATCCATTTTTAAAGTCTCTTATTTTTTAGCCAAAACAATTAAAAATTTTATTTTCAAAATTGAGCACTACAATTAAAAAACCCGCAATTAAGCGGGTTTAGGACGTCATCAATCAAGAAATTGATGATTAAAACAAACACAACTAAGACCAGGGAAAATCTAACAATGTATTGTTTTAATGGGCTTATTATTTCTTATTTCGCTCAATTTACCTTATCATTTTCTGCCAAAAACATGTCATTAACAGACAAAAATGCACTTTAAGTCACTTTGCAGCCTGATTTGCACAAAATACATCCACCGTCATACCTGACTGCTCCATACTTTGCTTTTGGCGATCTAAAAAATTATTGGCAATAATTAACATCATATTCGCTGTATCCAAACCAATATTTTGCTGAGCAAGTTCTGCAATTGCCTGATAAGCCTCTAAACGTGAGCAAAATGCTCTGCGTTGTTCGGTAGCGTCTACCGTTACATTTTCTTCATCTAAAATATGTTTGGTTGCATTGACCTGATCCGTATACATCTGAATACGTTGATCAAATTGTGCTTGGCTTAATGTCTTTGAATGACTTTCTGCAACACATTGCACACTTAAAACAGCGCCACATAACCCTAAAACAATGCTACGTCGCATAAGATTCAACCTTACTGCAATAGACTGAACATTATATTGCATCTGCCTTCCAAACATCTTCGTATTCATCAGCATCGATCATAAAGCGGAAACCTTCTTCTAATGAAAGATAAGGAATTGCATCTGGGAAAATGTCTTCAAGTTCTTTCACAGTAACAATATCAAAGAAATCCTCGCCCTCTTCCAGCTCACCACCATAAATAAACCACGCTACATTGTCAGCATCAGGTTTCTTACGCAAACCTACAATCGGTTCTTTGTTCAGTGATTGTTTAGCAATGGCAACTAAATCCGTTTCATTGACTTTGATATAGCGTGAGTCAAATTCTTCACATACTAATTTCTGCTCTTCAACAAAATCTTGCAACATTTGCATTCTCAATCATTTGGATTTTGGATAATTGTATGCGGAGCTTTTGACAATCACAATAAATCCGACCAAAGAATCTTGCATGAATGGCTTATTTTGTTAAACTTGATTGTGTTACTTTTTCAAGATTATTGATCATGGATAAAATTTCAGACAATTCCTCTCAGTTGGTTGAGATCAAAACATGGTTGAAATCAAACAAAATAACACCGTCAATTCAGTCAAAATATGCCATTGATGATTGTATTTCTGGGTATGATCTACGTCTTATTCAGGCACACAGTAAAATCGAAATTCCCTATCCACTTGAATCTGTTGCAGCAGGTTTTCCCTCTCCTGCACAAGACTATATGGAAAAGCGCATTGATTTAAATGATCATTTGATTCATAACCCTGTGACGACATTCATATTAAAGGTCAATTCTTTATCTATGAAAAATGCAGGCATTGAGGTCGGTGATGAAATTTTAATTGATCGTAGTTTAGAAGCAGAACATGGTGATATTGTTTTGGCACTGATCAATAATGAATTTACCGTAAAGCGTTTTATGCAGACTAAATCTGCGCAAGGTGTGATCGATATTTGGTTAAAAGCTGAGAATCCTGATTTTCCAGACATTCACCCACATAGCGAAGAACAGATTATCATTTGGGGGGTCATTACCTGTATTTTAAAGAAATTAAAATGATCAAAATAGATTGGTATAGAAAATAACTCAGTGTGTTTTCAAGAAAGTACACTTTGTACTTATTCAGGATTAAATAAATGAATGATTTGCTTCGACAATTGGCAATATCTCAACAGGGTTTAACTACACATGCGAAATTCAGTCACGGTTTAGAGGGAACTCGCCAAGCGATTGAACATCTTGGTTATGTACAAATCGATACCATTTCAGTAATTGAGCGTGCGCATCATCATGTGCTGTGGAATCGAGTGCCAGACTATCAAGCAAATACGCAAAGCAATCATTTAAACCAATTGGTTCAACAACAGCATATTTTTGAACATTGGTTTCATGCAGCTTCATACTTGCCGATGCGAGATTATCGTTATGTATTGCCCTACATGCAATCCATTCGCAATGGCCAACATCGTTATTTTGGTCACGGTGATAGACATTTAATGAAAGAAATACTGACGCGTACCAGAGCTGAAGGCAGTATTCGACTGCGCCATATAGATTCAAAAAATAAGCAAAGTTCGGGTGCTTGGTGGAATACCAGTCTGGCACGGCGTTCAATTGATCAGCTTTTCATGCAAGGCGATTTGATGATCTCTGAACGTCATGGCATGGAAAAGGTCTATAAACTGACTGAACATTGCCTACCGAACAATCTTGATTTAACGATACCAACACTTGAAGAATATGCGCGCTATCTGTTTGATACAACAATGAGAGCACATGGCATATTTACATGGAAGCAACTCATCCACTTGAAAACAGGCAAAGACATCCGTGAAGCGATGCGTAAAATTGTCAATGAACAACTTGATGCAAGAATCATCACCACTTTAGATCAATTGGGTTATGTGAATAAAGACAGCCAAAACATATTTATTCAAATGGATGCGTTAGAGCATCTCAAACCAATTGAATTAAAAGTGAAAATTCTTTCACCTTTTGACAATTTGGTGATTCATCGTAAACGATTAAATGCCCTATTTAAATTTGACTATCGCTTAGAATGCTATGTTCCTCCAGCTAAACGAGTCTATGGTTATTTCAGCCTACCTATTTTATATGGTGATCATATTGTTGGTCGTATTGATTGCAAAGCACATCGGACACAGCAGCGTTTTGAAGTAATCAGCCTGCATTTAGAACAAAATTATTTTAAAGACCATACACTCGATCAAGCGCATTTTATTGACACGTTAAATATGGAAATCCAAAACTTTGCTGAATTTAATCAATGTCCTGACGTAGATTTCAATCTCAGTAAAGTATTTAAATAATTTACACTGGATTGATAGGAATCAGGTGTCCATTTTTCCCTAATTTTGCTACCATCTGCACTGCTTAATTCCAGTGTTTTTCTGACTTCTATGACTTCATCTTATCAACAACAGCTTGATGCCAAAATTGAACGAATCCAAACTCAATTTGCAGAATTTAATCCACCATCATTAGAAGTCTTTGCTTCACCAGAGCAAAACTTCCGTATGCGTGCAGAATTCCGTATTTGGCACACTGAAGATGATATGTTCTATGCCATGTTTGAACGTGATGAAAATCAACAAAAAAGCATCGTCCGCATTGATGAATTTCCGATTGCAGACAAAAGTATCAATACTTTAATGCCGATTTTATTGGATGAAATCAAAGCCAATCCGATTCTGTCTAAAAAACTTTTTGAAATTCATTTTCTCGCAACGCTGAAAGGCGAAATGTTAGTTTCATTGGTATATCGTGCACCGCTCAATGAAGAATGGGAAGCCCTTGCTAAACAGCTTGCAGAAAAACTGAATGTTAAAATTATTGGACGTAGCCGTGGGGTTAAATTGGTACTGTCTGATGAATTTGTGGTGGAAGAACTGCAAGTATTTGAGCGTAAATTTCAATATAAACAAATTGAAAGCAGTTTTACTCAACCGAACGCTCAAGTCTGCCAAAAGATGTTGGAATGGGCATGTCAATCAGCTGAAGGCTCAAATAAAGACTTACTCGAACTTTACTGCGGGAATGGAAACTTCACCCTACCACTTTCGCTTAAATTCAATCGTGTACTGGCAACTGAATTGGCTAAATCATCAGTCTATGCAGCACAATGGAATATTGAACAAAATAACATTGAAAATATTCAAGTTGCACGTTTATCTGCTGAAGAATTTACCCAAGCTTATAATGGTGAACGTGAATTCCGTCGCTTAGAAGAAGCAAAAATTGATATTCAAAGTTATGACTTCGATACTGTTTTTGTTGATCCACCACGTGCTGGTATTGATGATGACACTTTAAAGCTTCTACAAGGTTTTGATCGTATTCTTTATATTTCATGTAATCCTGATACTTTACATGGCAATTTAAAAACCTTATTACAAACTCATAAAATCACAAAATTTGCCATGTTTGACCAATTTCCGTATACACACCATGTTGAATCAGGTGTGTTGTTGGAAAAAATTTAAACAATTTATTTCCGATTATTTCAGAGTCATCATACTGTCTAAAATGTGCAGTATGATGATAAAGAAATTATCTATCGATATATCATTAAGTTATAAAGTATTAAAAACTTAATATTCTGCCAAACCGTTCAAAAGTTTTTTTGTAATCGAAAAATTCAGCGTAAAATCCGACTACATGAAAATCCCCTATCTTGTATTTATATTTAAAACAGTTATATTCCGTCTTATGTTAGGTTATATGTGAAAGGCTCTATGAGTTTTTGGCAAAAGCTGTTTGTGGCAGATCAACAGCAAAACGAGCATAAAAATCAAATTGCTTGTATTGAAAATGATTGCTCTTGTAAATCCGATGATCAACTTCTCGCAGCACTGTTGAAAGCAACAGATGAGGATGTGATTAAAGGGATTAAAAAGGTACTGGTATCACGAGGTTTCAGTAAAAAAGAGTTAACCCAATTGCAGCATCCACCGATTCAATAGGATGGATGACCACTAAAAAAGCATTCAGTTTACTGGATGCTTTTTTTATTACCATGTTATGATCTGATCAACCCATAATTAATCATAAGAAGTTATTCGTTTTATAAACACTATGAAAAAAACAAAGACTCTCCTTTTGTTTATGGCAATACTCCTCATCAATGGCTGTAGCAATAACCAAGATCATGTAGATATTCAATTAGATCTGTATTCATCTTATGGAACGATGACCCAACAAAAGAAAAATGCAATTTTGAGTGAAACTCAAATCGCACAAGCAAATTATAAATCTACAGTTGTTATTCCTGGAATTACAGGCTCACTTGAACGATGTGGTTTTTTACGACTACCTTGTCTAACGAATGATGTTATTACCCAAGAAATCAAGGGATCTGTTAACCCTCAAACACATTCTATTTCTTTTAAAATTCCAGAGCATATCAAATGGCTATACAAGTTAGAATCTATCGCTTATTCATTACCCAATCTTGATCAGAAATCTTCTAATTCCTTCCTTGGTCATCAATTAGAGATTCGTCGCACGGATGCTTTAGATATTTATATTAGGAAACAACAAGCTGTTTCAGTAGGTACAGCATACGAAGGCTTACAAGGCACACTTACAATAAGCTCAAAGGATTTTGCTGAATTTCAATATGTTCCAGATGTCATTGCTTCAGATAATCAAAAACCACCCTATCATTTTGCACGTCATCACCGCTATGCTGGTTATATGGATAATGCAAACATTCGGACTATTCCAAATGCACAAACTTTTGATTACACAGAAAAAATTGTAAAAAGTATTCCAAATATTGAAACTGTTTACGAAGCAAAGAAATACACGGCTGAATTAGATCATCAATTTTTTGAAAATTATGTGATCCGTGCAAAACTTAAAGAAAATGAAACTTGTAAGGCATATGGTGACTTTGAAAATAACCTGTTTTATATCAATCAAAAATTAGTCAACTTAAAAACAGTAATAACAGATATGCAAGATTGTAAAACACATTACCGCAGTTTCAGTCGATTTGAAAACGATCAAATTGAACATTCCGGTCATGATATTAATGACAATAAGACCAATCAGTTTAGTTATGCAGAATGGAATTACCTATGCCCAAAAAAGATAGAGTCACGCTTAGGTAATTGTGAATTAAAAAAACCAAGTACAAAAGATATTGATGATCTAGAAAAAAATGCACATCAAGTTAAACAATGGTTTAGTACATAAAGTAAGATTTATCGAACCAAACCATTCGGCTGCAATATAATCAATAAAGCACCAATCAATACGACACCACCACCGAATAAGTCCCATCGCGTCAAACTGACTTGGTCAACAAATCTTAGCCACATCAAGGCAGTGAAAATATAAATTCCGCCATACGCTGCGTAAATTCGCCCTGAAGCTGCGGGATGTAGCGTCAATAGCCAAACAAATACAGCTAAACTCAATACTGTTGGAATCCACAACCAGTGGCTCTTGTTCTGATTGAGAATCAGGTATGGAAAATAACAACCTAAAATTTCAGCAATAGCTGTCGCTAGAAATAATAAGATCGTTGTGACGATTTTAGTAAATTGAAGTTCCATAACCATCCATAAAACATTGATTCAACAAACTTGGGAGCAAGTTGATGAATAATACACTGATAAAATAAATAACCCGTGATTTACACGGGTTATTTTATACAACTCAATTTCAAAGAAACTTAAGCGGGTTCAGCCGTTTGATCTTCAAAAACTTCCAAAGACAGACCTACAGCTTTGCCATCTTCTTTCTTCACAGTCACAGCAACATTTCCACCATGATCAGCAAGTTCACCAAATAGGATCATCTCAGCAAGTGGTTTCTTCAAGTGTTCTTGAATCAAACGTTGCATCGGACGAGCACCCATCAAACGATCATAGCCATTTTCAGCCATCCAATCACGTGCCGCTTGATCAACTTCAAGTACCACTTTCTTCTCGTCTAACTGTGCTTGTAGCTCAGTTAAGAACTTATCAATCACAGATTCAATCACAGAAGTTGGAAGCGCTTTAAATTGAATCACACCATCTAAACGGTTACGGAATTCTGGTGAGAATGCACGTTTCATTGCTTCTTGGTTGTCGTTACTATTATCTTGTTCAGTGAAGCCGATACTTGTACGAGAAATACTTTCTGCACCAATATTGGTCGTCAATACAATGATCACATTACGGAAATCAGACTTACGCCCATTATTATCGGTCAATGCACCATGATCCATCACTTGGAGTAACAAGTTGAACACATCTGGATGCGCTTTTTCGATCTCATCAAGCAATAATACACAATGCGGATTTTTATGAATCGCATCAGTGAGTAGACCACCTTGATCATAACCGACATAGCCTGGAGGCGCACCGATCAAACGAGAAACCGCATGACGTTCCATATACTCAGACATATCAAAGCGGACAAACTCTACACCTAACAATTTTGCCAATTGCTTAGTGACTTCTGTTTTACCTACACCAGTTGGACCGGCAAATACAAAACTACCGACTGGTTTATCAGGTGCTTTCAAGCCTGCACGAGATAGTTTAATTGCTGATGATAATGCAGTAATCGCCTCATCTTGACCAAACACCACACGTTTAAGATCACGCTCAAGATGTTCAAGTACAGACTTATCATCTTTAGACACGGTTTTAGGCGGAATACGTGCAATCTTAGACACGATGTCTTCAATATTTTCAACCGTAATTACGGTATCGTCTTGTTCAGCTTTTAAACGACGTTGCGCGCCTGCCTCATCAATTACATCAATCGCTTTGTCTGGTAAGAAACGATCGTTAATAAATTTAGCAGAAAGCTCAACTGCCGATACTAAAGCGGCATCATCATATTTCACATGATGGAAATCTTCGAACTTAGTTTTCAATCCACGGAGAATATCAATTGTTTCATTAATTGATGGTTCATTCACATCAATCTTTTGGAAACGGCGAGATAAAGCATGATCTTTTTCAAACACTTGACGATATTCTTGGAAAGTCGTTGAACCGATGCAACGTAAAGTCCCGTTCGCCAATGCTGGTTTGATCAAATTCGATGCATCCATGGTACTGCCCATACTTGAGCCAGCACCAATGATCATGTGAATTTCATCAATAAATAGAATCGCTTCGGGTTTCTTTTTCATCGCATTTAAAAGTTGTTTTAAACGCTTTTCAAAGTCACCACGGTATTTTGTACCTGCAACCAATGCACCAATGTCTAAGCTATAAACTTCAGCATTCGCAAGTGGTTTCGGTGCTTTACCATTGACAATTAACCATGCTAAACCTTCGGCAATCGAGGTTTTACCAACACCTGGATCACCTACAAGCAATGGGTTATTCTTACGACGGCGGCAAAGGATTTGCGCAGTACGCTCAATTTCTTTTTCACGTCCAATCAAAGGATCAGTTTTACCTTTTTGCGCTTCAATGTTGAGATTAAGCGTATAAAGTTCGAGTGGTCCTGCATTTGCAGAAGCGCTCGCTTCACCTTCTAAATCTTCAGATTCTTCTTCAACATGAATTTCTTCTTTACGCGCACCATGCGATAGATATTGAGTCAAAGTCAGACGATTGATTTGATGACGTTTCAATAAGTAAACCGCAAAAGAATCACGTTCAGAATACATTGCAACAAGTACATCTGCACCTTCAACTGTGCGATCACCACCGCTCGATTGAACATGGAAAATTGCACGTTGCAAAATACGATCAAAACTTTCAGTTGGATGAGGAGCTTGGTCGCTGTTCTCACCTAATTTAGGGGTATGTTGCTCTACATATTCTTCTAATTCTTTACGCAAACTGATAATTTCAGCACCACATGCTTTAAGCGCATTTACTGCCGAATCGTTATCTAGTAAAGCTAGTAATAAATGTTCAACCGTGAGGAACTCATGTCTCTTTTGACGAGCCATGCTAACAGCCAAACGGAGCGAAACTTCTAATTGACGACTGAGCATGAAACCCCCTTATTCTTTTGGCTCAATCTGACAAAGTAATGGATGACCTTGAGATCGAGCGTAGTTATTTACTTGGTTGGCTTTTGTTTCCGCAATGTCTCTTGGA
Source organism: Acinetobacter wuhouensis (assembly GCF_001696605.3). Taxonomy (NCBI): domain Bacteria; kingdom Pseudomonadati; phylum Pseudomonadota; class Gammaproteobacteria; order Moraxellales; family Moraxellaceae; genus Acinetobacter; species Acinetobacter wuhouensis. Next base: position 2,222,553 of record NZ_CP031716.1, read on the forward strand.
TAAACGCCAGCTTCACCTTTTCCTTCATAATGTACTGTTAACATTACTTGAGTGGCTTGGTCAAGATTCAAAGCAAAGTATTGTTGTAAAATTTCAATAACAAAGTCCATTGGTGTGTAATCATCGTTCAATAAAAGAACAGAATACATCGGTGGACGTTTTATTTCGGGTGGTGCTGTCTGTATTGCAACATCACCTTGATCATGGTCTGAATCTTCTGAATTGTTCACACGAGTACTCAAATGCCAATCTACATAACCTGAATCATTAAACGATGATTTCACTTCATTTAAACTCATTTGACGCTTCTTAGTTCGCATATTTTTCAAAGTACTTATGATTTATTGAGAATTGGCTTCAGCTTGTGGTACTTCAGCTGCAAATGCTGCTGAACTATCGACAGGCTTACCGCGTGACCAACTGAAACGTTTAATGACTGGTGTCGCACCATTTAAACGTACTTCAATGAATTGAGGGTTAAAGCCCTTCGGCATTGTCCAACGTCCTGTTAGGCGCTCATAATCGCTGAAATTATAATTCGCATCTTCCAAAGGAACTGTTAACACTTCTGTTCCACTAATTAAGCGAATTTCAACCGAACCTGTTGCACGTTTTGGGCTGACTTGGATTAAATCTAATTGATATTCATAGGCATTTTCAGGCAAAGGTTTTACTGCGATGTTTTGAATCATTAGACTCAAACCACCACGTTGTTTTAACACTTCACGATAAATCGCACTCATAACATCACCTTGCGCTTTTGCCGCATCGGATTTATTCAGTGCTTCAGTCAAATCATTCGAGTTTGATACAGCGACATCACGCTCTTGCACAGTTGCATTTAAACTTTTATTTAAATTTGCCAACGTGGCTTTTTGTTGTTTTACCACTTCTACCAATTGCTCTGCGTCTGCATCAAAACCAACAGCTGTCAAACCTTGGCGATGCCCAACTGTATAACCTAAAAGTGTACTTCCCGCGCATAAAATGACTCCACCGATGATCAGTGGCATATTACCTTGCATAAAAGATTTCTTCGGCGTTTGAGTTGGTTCTGACGCGGTGTTTGTTTCTGTGTTCTGCATCGTCATCTCTAAGTAATGATAGAATCAAAACACACATTTAACCGCAAAGTTAAATGTGTGTGAAGTTATAAAGCGTTTTTTATGGTAATAATCCGATGCCTTGTAAGCCAGCATCTTCAGCAAAACCAAACATTAAATTCATATTTTGTACAGCTTGTCCTGCTGCACCTTTGACTAAATTATCTTGAACGGACAATACAATCAACTTTTTCGGTTGCGGTTTGTACAGTGCGATACGCAACTGATTTGCACCACGCACAGAGCGAGTTTCTGGTGAACTTCCTGCTGGCATCACATCGACAAAGGTTTCATTGGCATAGAATTGTTCATAAAGGCTTTGTAAATCTGCTGCATCACCTTCATCTGTCAAGTCGATATAAATCGAACTCAACATACCACGAATCATAGGCACTAAATGCGGAACAAAAAGAATGTGGTCAAACACACCTTTTTGACCTGAAATATTTTCAAGTGCTTCAACAATCTCAGGATGATGACGATGTCCTGCAACGCTATAAGCTTTGAAATTATCAGCATTTTCAGAGTAAATCATGCCTAAACTTGCTTTACGCCCTGCACCTGAAACACCTGATTTTGCATCAATAATAATACTTTCAGGTTTAACCAATGTTGCAGCTTGTTTAAATAATGGTGCTAAACCTAATTGCACTGTGGTTGGATAGCAACCTGGGTTACCAATCACTTTAGCATTTTTAATTTTGTCACGATTCAGTTCAGACAAACCATAAGCTGAATCTTTTAAAATCTCTGGGCAAGCGTGTTGCATGCCATACCATTTTTCAAACTGTTCTAAATCTTGCAAACGAAAATCAGCAGCTAAGTCGATGACTTTGGTATTGGCAGCCAATAATTCTTCGGTATGTTTCATTGCCACACCATGCGGTGTTGCAAAGAAAACCACGTCGCATTTTTTGAGTTCATCGATATTTAAATCTGAATATTTAAGGTCTGTATGTCCACGTAAGCTTGGGAACATATCATCTACACGGCGACCATCTTCAGTACGTGATGTCAGTACATTCACTTGTGCATTTGGATGTCGTAGTAAAAGACGCAACAATTCTACGCCTGTATAACCCGTTCCGCCGACAATGCCTACTGAAATCACGTGCTTTACCTCAATTCAAAAGTATCCATTTTGTAGCCCCATAGTATGACAGGAAGTTTTGGTTTTCTAAACTGTTTTACTTAGGTTTGAGTGTATTTCATGATAATTTTAAATACAGATACTCTAAATTTGTAGGATGCAATTATAATTTTATAAATTCTTAAATAAAAACATCCAAACTTTGATGAATTGATAACCGATCAAAATAAGCGTCACATATTTTATTGTATTTTTTAGGTATATCAATAAATTACCATCCTTTCTTATACTTTTTGCAAACTGTGTTGAATAAAATACATAAAAGAATAATATCAAGGCAAAAGAACTACCAATGATACTCATGACGAATTTAAATTTTGCATTATTTAAATGTGACTGAGATTCATAGGGCAAAACAGACACTTCAATTTTTATTTTTTCATGTCTCGAATTTTCGTACTCTAAACCTTTTATTTCATAAACAATTTTGTACCCATCCTTTGGGTGTCTTTCATAAAGTTCTATATGAGTAACGCGCTTATTTTTATCTAAAAAAGCATCACACACTTGCACATTTTTTCTTTCAACGACTATACCAGCGCAATCAAACCTTGAGAAAACCTGAAAGTCCTTCATCAAAGACAGATTAGTGATATTTTTAGCTTCAATTCGATCAATTTCATAACTCACATCCTGCGGAACACGATATGTTTTCAGCTCATAATATCCATCCTTAATCAATACATATTTTTCTTGAGTTGGAAAAATAAATATTGTCCAGAAAACAACCCATTGAACAATCAACAACCTTATAACTAAAGTGCATAGTTCCTTTAATTCCTCATCAAACTTAAACAAAAAACTCTCTTAATATTTATTATCATTAACAATATTTTAGCCTAAATTCTCTTTACGAAAAATGCTTTTCTTTTATCACATTCCGCTATGACCTTGTATTGTCAAAATTTCCATGCATAATAAATTAGAGTAATTACTCTAATTCTAAAAATAGGAATAATTCAACATGATTGGATCACGTGAATGGATGACTTTAAGCAATGGTAAACTCAGCTTTAAAGAAAAAGTACAATTGATCAAACAAGTACTTATTCCTGCAACATTAAGCTATAGCAAAACATTTTCAAAACAGCCTGAAAATACACAACAATTTGAACTCAAAAATATTCATATTCCAGATACAGCAATTATCAAAGAAGCGATTACTGAACTCAATAATACAAAGCATCAAGCCATTATCAATCATTCATGGCGCAGTTATATTTGGGGTGTAGCAATTGCACAAAGCAAAGATTGGCAATTTGATGAAGAAAGTTTACTGATCGCCAGTCTGATGCATGATGTCGGTCTAGCAGATCATCAAGCACAATATTCCTGTCAATGCTTTACTTTGGAAAGTGCCTTACGATCTGAAAGCTTATGTGCTAAACATGATTTTCCACAGGATCAAACTGACAATATTTCTGATGCAATCTGTTTACATATGAATGGCTATTTATTTGAAAATAATCAACATTTATCCAAAGAGGTGTTATTGCTACAAAAAGCCACTTCATGCGATGTGATTGGCACTGATTTAGCTTTATTTTCAACACCATTTAAAGATGAGGTTTTAGCTCAATATCCACGTCATCATTTCAATACTCAATTCAAACGGCTATTAAAAGCAGAAGTAAAAAGAAATCCTCAATCTCGCACGGCATTGATGAGCAAACTAGGGCTTCCAATGATGATTCAAATGAATATTTTTAAAGAATAAGGATCAGCTCATGTCACATTCTACCTTAACGCAAAAAACGATTCATTTTGGACAATATTCAATTATTGTTGATGTTCTTTCACATCCTGAAAATCAACACACTTTGATCATCATTCCCGCACTTGGCGTTTCGATCAATAAATACTAAAAGTTGACTGCATTATTAACCGAAAATGGCTTCAATGTGGTGATTGCAGATTATCCTCATTGTGGACGTAACCAACCGCTTGTTTCTAAAGATATTGACTATGGTTACGCAGACTTACTCAGTGATTTTATCCCGCAACTTGAACAAATTTCTTTAGAAACCTGTCATCAAAAACCGATTCTATTCGGACATAGTTTAGGTGGTCATTTGGCAACGCTGTATGCACAACACCATGATAATAAAGTCATTGGTATTGCGACTGGAAATATTGGTTTGAAAAAGCTGGGATGTGAAAGGCAAATTCAATATTTTAAAAGCTACGGCAGTGATCAATGCGATGATTTTAAAAGATGGCTTTTTTGCAGGTTATAAAATTGCGTTTGGAAATCGTGAATCGAAGACACTGATGCGAGATTGGTCGAAAGTCGTGTTTAGTGGCAATTATAAACATGTCATCAATTCTGAAAAGATCGTTGAAAATGATGCCCTATTTATCTATTTACAAAGTGATGATTTTGCCCCAATGAATTCTATGCTCGGTTTAAGTGGTTATTTTAAATATCCTCAAATTAAAACTTTAGATTTAACTCAGCAGCTTAAAGGCAATCAACATAGTGCTTGGTTGAAACAACCAGAGAAAATCGTTGAATTGATCAAAACATGGTTAAATGAATAGGATAGATTGAATGTCTTTATTTTTCTTTTGACATCAAATAATAGTCACCGTCCTCACAATGACCTGTATCAATAATTTTCCAACGATGCTTTTGATAAAAGTTCAAAGCCTGATAATTTTCAGTTAAACATTTGAGATAACCTGTACCTGAAAATAACTGTTCAGCTGAACCTAATAATTCTGCACCTACACCATGATTTTGAGCATTTGGCGCGACAAAAAGATGATGTAAAAAGTTATCTTGCAGATAAATAGAGGCAAATCCTAGATATTGTTGATCTTGTTCTGCAACAAAGATAACTTCATCTTGGGTGAGTTTTTCAAAATCTTCTAAACGCCATTTTGACGAATCCAACCAATGCCAACTGTGCACTCGACTTTCCAAGAATAATTCAGCCAAAGCTGTTTTATCATGTTTTTTGAATTGCCTTATCTTCAAATAGTTGTTCCTTATTTGATTTACTCACTCTAAAGTTGAGTCTAACTATTTCAATTAATCTCACCACCACCACGGCATCACACCACTTTTTAAAATTTTACGATGGTTTTTATAATTTGCATCATGCTTTTCAACCTCGCCCCAAAACGCAGGACTATGATCAAAATACCGTGTATGCGCTAACTCATGTGCACAGACATAACGTGCAATCGCATGATCACAAAGCACCAAAGCACTATTCAACATAATATCATGTCGTGCAGTGCAACTACCCCAACGGGTTTTCGGTTGACGAATACTACATTCCCCAAACTTTAAACCAGTTTCAACACTGACGTGTTGCAAATAGATCGGTAAATAATGCTTTGCATAAGCGATCACAAAAGCTTTTAAATAACTTTCAGGCTGACGATCACTGATCAATAATTGATGATTTTTCTCATCGAAAATATAAGAGTTTTTCTGCGTTTGATAAATAATCTGTAAAGGCTGTTCTAAATTAAACAATTTTAATTCTGTTGGTAAGGTTCGATCTAATTGCCCTGATTTTTCTTGCTGTTCTTGCCAAGTCTCAATCATCCATTGTTCAGACTCTACTAAAAAATCTTGAATCTGACGCTTAGTGCAAAATTTTGGAACAGTTAATTTAATCTGTGTCGGTTCTACACGTAAACGTAAACGTGTTGCACGTGCATGATGAGTGATTTGAATTTCGGGGAGGTTTGGGGTCATTTATTCTAAAAATTTATAATCAGATTTGGAGTTCCCTCTCCTTTCAGGAGAGGGTTAGGGAGAGGTTTTCTTTGCCCTCATCCTAGCCTTCTCCCAAAGGGAGAAGGAACTTTCAACATATTAAACCGCAGTGCGTTCTTCAATACCATTGTCAGTCGCAACAACAGCAATATCCGCTTTATTAATCGCGAAAATACCGTTACATACCACACCAGGAATATCATTCAAGGTCTTTTCTAACTCTAATGCATTCAAAATATTTAAATTGAATACATCCAAGATTACGTTGCCGTTATCCGTTACCACACCTTCACGGTAAACAGGATCACCTCCAAGTGATACGATTTTACGCGCTACAGCAGAACGTGCCATTGGAATCACTTCGACAGGAAGTGGAAATTCACGACCAAGTTGCTCAACCCATTTAGAGTCATCCACGATACAAACGAATTTTTTCGCAATTGAAGCGACAATCTTTTCACGGGTTAATGCTGCACCACCGCCTTTGATCATGTGCATGTGACGATCAATTTCATCTGCACCATCCACATAAGCATCTAAACCGCTTACATGGTTCATATCAACCACTTCAATGCCCAATTTTTTCAAACGTTGTGCAGTTGCTTCAGAACTTGCTACCGCAGCTTCAAGTTGCAGCTCAGGTAAAAGCTCGATGAGGAAATTCACAGTACTGCCTGTACCTACCCCCAAAATGCCCCCTTTTGGTAAGTGTTTTAAAGCAGCTTTGGCTGCTGCTTGTTTTTTCTCATCTTGGGTAGCATAAAGGCTCATGACATCTCTCAATAAATTTTCAAATTTCTGCACATTTCGCATAATTTTAAATCGCAAATGCGCAGGGGTTTGTTACAATCAATGCTCATTTTAAACTGTTATATGGAAAATTAACATGCTGTCTCGTTTGGTTCGACAAATATTACAGGCAACGGTCTATGACGTTGCGATCGAAACCCCACTCGAAGCAGCGCCACGAATTAGTGAAAAACTAAACAACAACATTCGCTTCAAACGCGAAGACTTGCAACCTGTCTTTTCCTTCAAACTGCGCGGTGCCTATAACCGCATCAGTCAATTACCGAAATCTCAGTTGGAACGTGGCGTTATTACTGCTTCTGCGGGTAACCATGCACAAGGCGTGGCACTATCTGGTCAAAAGTTGGGTATTACCGCCATTATTGTGATGCCAAAGACGACACCAGATATTAAAGTCCAAGCCGTAAAACGTTTAGGTGGTCAAGTGGTTCTACACGGCGATTCTTTTGATGTTGCCAATAAATATGCGATTCAACGTGCTGCTGACGAAGGTATGACTTTCATTCCACCCTATGACGATGAATTGGTCATGGCAGGTCAAGGGACGATTGCCAATGAAATTTTACGTCAATGGCGTGATGTCGATTATGTATTCGTTGCTGTTGGTGGTGGTGGTTTAATCGCAGGTGTCGCTGCTTATTTGGGTGATGTTGCACCGCATGTCAAAGTCATTCCTGTGGAATATGATGAATCAGCGTGTTTAAAAGCCGCTTTTGAGAAAAATGAACGTGTGATTTTACCTACCGTTGGTTTATTTGCAGATGGTACAGCTGTTGCACAAATTGGTGAAAAACCATTTGAAGTGATTCAATTACAAAAATCAGATAACTCAGGTCCAATCGTTGAACGTGATGTTGTACTTGTGAATACCGATGAAATCTGCGCTGCGATCAAAGATACTTATGACGAATGTCGTAGCATCGTTGAACCATCGGGTGCAATGGCTTTGGCAGGGATTAAAAAATACGTTGCTGAACATGGTTTAGAAAATAAAAACATGGTGTCGATAGTTTGTGGTGCAAACATGAACTTTGACCGTTTACGTTATATCGCAGAACGTACTGAACTCGGTGAACGTAAAGAAGCGATTTTTGCCGTGACCATTCCAGAAGAAAAAGGTTCATTCCTCAACTTCTGTCGTGCCTTACAAGGTCGTAACATCACTGAATTTAACTACCGTGCGAGCAGTTCTTCTGCGGCACAAGTTTTTGTGGGTATTAGCTTAAAATCGGGTGACAAAGAACGTCATGACATTTATGAAGCGCTAAAAATGCATTATGACGTTGATGATTTATCTGATGATGAAGTGGCTAAACTACATATTCGTTATTTGATTGGTGGTCATGCAGACATTGAAAATGAACGTCTATTCCGTGTCGAATTCCCTGAGCGTCCAGGTGCATTGCTCACATTCTTAGAGCGCTTAGGTCCAACACATAACATTACCCTATTCCATTACCGTAACCACGGTGCAGCAGAAGGACGTGTTTTGGTGGGCTTGGATGCAGAAGATGCTCAACAAAACCCAGATGGTTTAATTGAAACATTAGAAACGATCACTTATCCATATCAGGAAATTACCAATAACTTAGGTTATCAGCGTTTCTTAAAATAAATTTGTCTTTCAATGTATCTCAGGCTCTTGTCAAATAGAGCTTGAGATAACTAAGTATTTTTAACTTGAACTATCAATCATCATCTGACAAAAAACTACTCAAATTGAATGGTTTAAATCGTTCGTAATATTCGATAGATGGACGCGATCCAATAAATTGCTTACGAAATAACTTTATAAATTGTGCTATTCTTTTCGGTTGATCTGGTACAGCCATCCAAATCTGTTCAGATGCGTAAATCAACAACATTCGATAGCCGTGCTTTCTCACCTCGTTGTAAATTTCTTCCAAAACAATATCGTAAACATGGCTTCGTAAAGCATAAAAATTACCAATTAAATCTTTATATTTTTCATAATGTTCGAATAATGGTGCTGTCCTCAACTCGATCCTATTTTGTATTGCTTCAACATCTACATTTAAATCCTGAAATAAAGCACAAACCTCAATACCATTATCAAAATGCTGATCACGGTCAATACTTAAGAAATACCCACGATATTTATATTCTTGAAGATCATCCTCAGTCGTAGGCTCAGTAATATCTTGAGGGGACAACCAATAATAAAAAGTTTCAAAATCCCTTCTCATTTTTTTCTTTGGAATTTTCAGAGACTCCAACTCAGGAAACCACGCTTGTAAGAGTTGATATATCTTTTTATCATCCATTGTTTGTTCAATTTAAAAAAGAAAACAAAACTATACTTTAAAAAACCTCAAAGAATCAAATATTAAGTCGATCTTGAGCAATCGAATAAGGCATAGTGTTCAATACTCACGTCTTGATCATGAAATTGTCTATTGAAATGTTTACAGAATTTTTCAATCTTATGGTCTTGGTTGGGTACAAGCAACCAATGATAGTCTTCAGCATAGATCAGTAACAACTCATAATCATGTTGCCTTGCAACTTTTAATATTTCTTCAAAAACAATGTCATAAACTTGATCTTGTACATTGTAATAGCGCCCTATTACTTCTTTATGTTGTTCATAATGCTCAAATAAAGGTTTTGCACGCTCACGTATTTGAGTCTGAAGATTCGAGCTATCAACTGCATATTCATGAAAAATCGCACTTCTCTCAATTTCATTTTCCTGAAATTTCATTCGATCTATTTTCATTAAATAGGCACGAAAACGACCACCAAACTTTTCAGCCTCAAGCCAATCTAGAAAAACGTCAAAACTTTTACGATTTTTCTTTTTGGGAATATCTCTTTGCTGCAACTCAGGGAACCAATGTTGCAGGATTTTGAAAATTTTTTTATCGTCCATTTTTTCTACTTACATTCCGCCATGACTTGGCATAGATCTATTTTTGCTTTGATTTGTATATTACGGGGCAAATTTTAAGTTTTTATGACGTCTGCTTGAGTTTTTTTACATTATCCAACTTTATTCTTCGTTTTCAGATTGGCGACGCAATCGTTTAAATATAAAATATATAAAAATTGAATATGATAATGTCACACAAATCTTGTGCATTGATAAGGATTTAAAATGGCACTGTTTGCTGTCATCGGTTTAGGTAGTTTTGGCGAAGCGGTTGCATTAGAGCTTACTAACTTAAATCACGATGTGATTGGTATAGATACACTGAAAAAAAATGTAGAAAATATTGCAGATCAAATTAGTCATGCGGTAATAGCAGATGCAACAGATGAACATGTCCTAGAAGAACTGAATGTCAAAAACTGTGATGCTGTTGTTGTTGCAATTGGTGATGACATTGAAGCCAGTATTTTATGTGTACTTCATCTAAAAAACTTAGGCATTGATAAAATATTTGTGAAAGCAAAATCTAAGTCACATCATATGATTTTGTCACATCTAGGGATTACTAAAATCATTCACCCTGAAGAAGACATGGGCATTCGCATCGCGCAGAATCTGAGTTATCCGATGGTTCGACGTTATATGGCGCTGAATAATGATCGCTATATTGTCAAAATTGAAATTGCGGCAAATCTGCAAGGTGCTCAGTTCCAAACGGTGATGGAAAATACACCTGAAATCAAAACACTATTACTACAGCGTGGCTCTCATGTACTTTATGAGATTGCACCTGGAACCATTTTACAAGAAAAAGATATTTTGATTTTGGAAGGCCCTGTAGAAATGTTAAGACAATTTTCAATTCGTTTCTTATAGTTGTTACTATGCGTCTATCTAGAAAAGAACTGATCAATAAAAATCATAATCGCATTAATCTCAGCCCACCGAGTTTACTTGCCTTAGGTTTTTTAAGCTTCATCGTCATTGGGACATTGTTGCTCAAACTCCCTTTTTCCCATAAAGGTGATTTGTCATGGCTTGATGCCTTATTTACCGCAACTTCTGCTGTGACAATTACAGGCTTATCTGTGGTCAATATTGGCGACTCACTGACGACATTTGGACAAGTGGTGGTCATGCTCCTCATCCAATGTGGTGGTTTGGGTTTCATGACCTTTGCGATCTTGGCTGCACTAAGTCTTTCATCCAAAGTTGGACTTAAACAGCAAATTATGGCGCAAGAAACCATCGGGCAAACCAGTTTAGCCAGAGCAACATTTACCGTAAAAGGAGTTTTCCTCTACTCACTGTTCTTTGAAGCAATAGGTACAGGGATCTTAACCATGGCATGGTCAAACTATTATGACCTTGATCGTGCTTTCTTTTATGCCTTGTTTTATAGTATTTCAGCGTTTAATAACGGTGGATTCTCTTTATTTCCCAATAGCTTAATGAGCTTCTCTGACCAATACATGGTCACATTGACGATTAGTTTGCTGTATATCATCGGTGGTATTGGTTTTGTCGTACTAATGGATATTAAACGTGCCAAACGTTGGAAAAAACTTTCAACAAATAGCAAGTTAATCCTCTCAACCATTGCAGGTTTAAACCTATTTGCATTCATTGTAATTTGGTCAATAGAAGCATCGAACCCTTTAACACTCGCACCAATGTCCGTGGGTGATCAGGCTTTAAATGCATGGTTCCATGCCACAGTACCACGTTCATCAGGCTTTAACAGCTTAGAAGTCAGTAGCATGACCAATGCCTCAACGCTTATCACGATGGTGTTGATGTTTATCGGTGGTGGATCGCTCAGTACCGCAGGTGGGATTAAAGTTGGTACATTTATCATCATGATTTTAAGTGTGCGCTCTTTCCTAAAACGCTCATCTGAAATTACAGTATTCGGTCACTCTGTCTCACACCAAGCTACTTTTAAAGCTCTGGCGGTCATTTCTATCACGTCATTACTCATTCTCATTGGTTTCTTTACCCTGTTGGTTTTAGAGCCGAATAAGAAATTTTTAGACTTATTATTTGAAGCCGTTTCCGCTGCTTGTACTGTTGGTTTATCACGAGGCATCACTGAAGATTTGCATGCAGGAAGTCAAATTGCGTTGATATGCTTAATGTTTGCAGGTCGTTTGGGGCCTTTAACGCTTGCATATTTGATTGCGACACCAAATAAAAGTCGTGTTAGTCATCCCAATACTGAAATTCAAGTGGGTTAATCTAAATCATTTATACATAAAAAAAGCGACCTGATTAGGTCGCTTTTTAAATCAATTACTTAGCAATCCACAATGCTTAAGTGTTTATTCTACTGCCAACTCACTATCACCTTTGATCAAGCGATGTTCAGACTGTAAATACTCATCTGACTGCATTTCAAGTAAGCGCGAACGAGTACGCTCAATTTCAAAGGCAAGTTTTTCACCGTCGTAGATCTCAATAATTGAATCTTCCGAAGTCAATAGTAACTTCACGCCACGATCATAAAACTCATCGACCAAATAAATAAAACGACGTGTTCCCTCAGAAAGTAAATCTGTTAAATGCGGTACATTACTCACTAAAACTGTATTATAAATATTAGCAATTTCAATAAAATCAGATGGGCTACGTGGTTTTAAGCACAATTCACGATAGTCACACCACAACACATCTTCAGTATGCCCGAGTGTTTCAACAACACGATTATTAATATTAATCGGTTCTTCAGAGACCACTTGAGAAGTGGTTAAAGCGGTAAAACGTTTTGCCATCCACACTTTATTGTCATCACTTAATGGCGATTTAAATAACTGTGCTTGCTTCAAAACACGTAAACGGTAGTCCACACCTGCATCAACATTCAAAATCGCGCAATGGGTTTTCACCATTTCAATGGTTGGAAGAAAACGGTCACGATGGATGCCATTTTTATACAAACCATCTGGTGCAATATTTGATGTCGCCACCAATGTAATGCCACGGTTGAATAACTTTTGGAATAAATCGCTGAGAATCATTGCGTCTGTCACATTCGACACAAAAAACTCATCGAAACAGATCACCACAGCATCTTTATAAATTTGGTCTGCCACAATATCCAACGGATTACGCTGACCTGATAATTTATTCAACTCTTTGTGAACAAACTGCATAAAGTGATGGAAATGCATACGGGTTTTACGACGAAATGGTATCGAATCAAAGAATTGATCCATTAACCATGTTTTACCACGCCCTACACCACCCCACATGTACACGCCTTTTGGTGCTGTTTGACGACGGAAACGACGAAATGCCTTTTTCGATGCTTTATAACGATTAATCAACTCTTGCCAGACACGCTCTAACTCATGCACAGCTTCAGCTTGCGCATCATCTGGTAAAAACTGCCCAGAGGATAAAGTTTTGGCATAACGCTCAGCAGGTGATACAGGAGTAAACGAGGTAGGATTTGAATTGTGATCAGACATATGGTTTTGTTACTTTTAAAGGCTAATGGAAGTATAGCGAATATTCATTTTCGATAAATAAAACTTTGGCATTATTATGTACATAAATTACATATCATCACCAATTATTTACCATATTGACGTGGGCTTTGCCCAAACCAACGTTTAAATGCATGATTAAATGCTGCTGGTTCAGAATAACCCAACAATTCAGCAATCACCTCAATTGAATATTCTTTATATTCAATTAAACGGAGTGCCTTGTTCATAATGAGTTGTTCGCGAATCTGTTTATAACTGGTGTTTAACTGTTGTAACTGATGACGTAAAGTTCGCTCAGGAATACTCAATGCCTGAGACACTTCTGCCATCGAAGGGATAATGCCCTGTTGTAATTCTAAATAATCATTTACACGTTGAATCAAAGGCGCAATCTTTTGTTCTTCTGCATTTAAACGCTCAATTTCAGCAATACACTTAGCTTCATAAACACGATGCGTAATCAGATCCGCAGATGGAATCGGCAGTTGCACTACATCTTCATTCATCCAAAAAGCTGCTTTACTGCAACCAAAATGTAGATCTGCACCATAATAGTCATGGAATTGCTTTAAGGTTTGAGGATCTTGTGGTTGCTGAAAAGGCAATTCAATCCGAATACTTGGAACTGTTAATCCCATCATTCTATAAATATCATCTAAGAACTTATAAGTCCCTGAAATTTCACATTGCGCTCGCAACAACCCCATTTCAGTGTCGAGATCAACAGGTGCATAAGTCAATGCAACTTGATGGTTCCCCTGTTCTAAACCCAATACACCATATAAATAGGTCAAGCCTTGATATTGAATACCATTTTTAATTGCATCATTCACAGTACGACTAGTGACCAACAGCATAAGCAAAGGACCATAACCTGCCAAAGAATAATGCTGCCCAATGAACAAACCTTTTTCAGGCGCAACATCAACACCAACAACTTTAAGAATATCCCATTCTAAACTTGGATGAATAATTGAGCTTGGATCAAGTGCATCAGCTTTAATTCCAATACTGGCAAGCCGTGAATCCACATCGATTCCTGCATTACGCATACCATGAATTAAATACATTAAACCGAGGATTGATCGCTTCATTTTTTCAACATTTCATTTTTACACAGATGTTTTACTACAAAGACCAAATATTGAAAATTGCCGAATATATCAATTTTTCTGTCAGAGCTATCATATTCCAAATCAATAAAAGTCGATATTCTAGGCAAAATGAAAAATTAGAGTAAATAAAAAATGGACGATATCTCGACGAATGTTGTGAAAACACAAACCACTCAAGTCGCAATCATTGGTTCTGGTTTTGGTGGTTTAGCTATGGCTATTCGACTCTTACAGGCGAATATTCACGATTTTATTATCCTCGAAAAAGCCGATGCGGTTGGTGGCACTTGGCGTGAAAATCAATATCCTGGTGCTGCCTGTGATGTGCAATCACACATGTACTCTCTATCTTTTGCACCTAAAACCGATTGGTCTAAGCGTTATGCGGAAGCACCTGAAATTTATGATTATATTCAAGATTTAATCCATGACTATGATTTAAAAAAATATATTCAGTTCAATCAAGAAGTCGTTTCAACCCAATATGACGAAGATCATTTCAATTGGCATTTAACTTTAAAAAATGGACAAAAAGTTGATGCTCAATTTGTTGTATTCGCCTCAGGGCCTTTACATGTGCCACAAATTCCAAACATCAAAGGCATAGAAAAATTCAAAGGTGAGGTATTTCATTCATCACATTGGAACCATGATTATAATTTGAACCAAAAGAATGTAGCATCAATTGGTACAGGCGGCAGTGCGATTCAATATATTCCTGAAATTGCACCGAAAGTCGAAAATCTATATGTATTTCAACGTACACCGGCATGGGTAATTCCACGTGACGAACGTGCCTATAATGCCCTAGATAAAAAATTATTTAATCGTTTTGAATGGTTTAGAAAACTACACCGTGCTCGTTTATATTGGTCAAATGAATCGAGAGTTGTTCCAATTGTCAAACCTGCCGCCATGAAATATATGCAAAAAGCAGGTGAACTCTTTATCCGCTATCAAGTCAAAGACAAAGCTTTGGGCAAAAAACTCACCCCAAATTATGTGATGGGTTGTAAACGTATTCTAGTATCAAATAAATATTTCCCAACTTTTAATCGTAAAAATGTCGAGTTAGTGACTGATGCAATCCAAGAGCTGACCGAGAATGGTATCATCACCAAAGATGGTAAAGAGCGTAAAATTGATTGCTTAATTTATGGTACAGGCTTCATTACAGACCCTCGCATCTATTTAAAATCATTTGAATGCTATGGTGAAAACGGGCTTGAACTGAAAGATGCGTGGAAAGATGGAGCTGAAAGCTTCTATGGCGTATGTACCAAAGGTTTCCCTAATTTATTTCAACTATTAGGGCCAAATACTGTTTTGGGACACAACTCAGTTATTTTCATGATCGAATCACAGGTCAATTACATTTTACAATTGATGCAAATGGTAGGAAAAACCAAGACCCAAGCCATCGCAGTCAAAGCGAATGTTCAAGACCAGTTTAATGAAGATGTACAAAAAAAGCTTGAAGGCACAGTTTGGCAATCTGGTTGTGTCAGTTGGTATCAACAAGATGGAGGAAAAAACTTCTCACTTTGGCCAACGTATACTTGGAAATTTTGGCTACAAACCCGTAAAGCCAATCCTGCTGATTATCGCCTACTAGGTACAATGTCACAAAACAAGAAAAAATCAAAAGCTGCTTAGGCTACACTTTTAATTCAGCTATAATAGATAGGTATTCATTGCCTATCTATTTTTCATGCAATCTCTTTGGCTTATATTCCAACTTTTATTCTGCCTTTTTTTAGGTTTTATCCTCGCTCGCCGTATTCCGCAGAGTGTTGAAAAAATTGCTTTTAAAATATTACCTTATTTTACTTATGTGCTACTTATTGCAATTGCGATTGAGTTTTCTCAAACTATTCATAATATTGCCAGCCCTGCGCAAATTTTAACAAGTTCAATCACGATTGCCCTAACAACGTCCATAGGCGCTTTTTTGTGCTGTTATTTGCTATTTAAAGCGATTGGTTACCAACCCTCTCAGGGAAAAGTGTCTGCTGAATTATTAATCGGCTCCTTACTGAATATCAGCTATGCATTTATTGCTCTTGCCGCTGGCTATGGCGTGGCTGAACTTGCACACTCTTTCCAATTCCCATTACATGTCAGCACATGGCATTTATTATTGGTATATATGCTACTGATCGGGTTAGATTTAGCCTATTCACCTTTAGACAAGTCTTGGCTCAACTGGAAAATCATGCTTGTTCCTTTAGCATGTATCATCGGGTCTTTACTGGGTGCGGTTGCAGCATTTTTTATGTTAAAAAATATCAGCATGCAAGACCTTGTTATGCTTTCACAAGGTTATGGATTTTACTCAATGACAGGTATTGTGGTCACAGAGTTAAAAAATTCTCACTTGGGGAGTATCGCTTTGATGAATGATTTATTCAGAGAAATCTTTGCGATTTTATTTATGTATATTATCGGTTGGCGCTATCCACGCTCTGCAATTTCTTCTGCAGGAGCAACAGCCATGGACGTTACACTCCCTATGGTTAAACAAGCCTGTGGTAATGATTTTATTCCACACGCAATGGTCAGTGGCTTCGTGCTTTCAGTTCTTGCACCGATTGTCGTCAGTGTCTTGGCTGCCTTATAAATGCTGAAATAATAGAATGGAAAGGAATTATCAAAACTTGATCATTCCTTTTTTTATTCAAAATTTAGTGATTCAGAAGTTCTATAATCTCGTAAATATGACTGTACTAAAAATCTATATCAAGACCACTCAGAAAATCCCCAACGGCATCTAAAACAGTTGAACCCAATTCAACAACATCAATTCCAGAAGTCCAATCACTTTGCTGATTTTGTTGCTCTTCCTGTTCCTGCTCTAAATTTTCTAATGGCACAACATGATCAACTTGATTAAGATCACTTTGTACTGGTATATTTTTTTCAGAATCAGTAGACATTATTCACCCAAGATTAGCTTATTATTAAAAAGTTATTCTGATCAGCACAATATAAAAAAGCTCTCCAATTGTCTACTCAATTGAAAAGCTTTTTAAGCAACCCGATACATCAACTTTAACGATGCATTTGAATTTTGAATGTCAAATAACAAGCAGACTAAATTACAAAGTCGCTAAAATATCTTTCAAAGTCTGACTTGGATTTGCTGATTGTGTAATCGGGCGACCAATCACCAAATGCGTAGAACCGTCTCGCATCGCTTGGTTTGGTGTCACAATACGCTTTTGATCATCTGCATTTGAACCTGCTGGACGAATGCCTGGCGTTACTAAAGCAAAGTCTTGACCCAAATCTTGACGTAACATTTTCGCTTCTTGTGCGGAACATACAACACCATCCAAGCCACTTTCTTGAGTCAATTTAGCCAAGCGCTTAACTTGCTCAAAAGGTTCAATATCTAAACCAATATCGCGTAAATCTTCACGCCCCATAGACGTTAACACAGTTACAGCGATCAGTTGAGTCTTGTAATTTCCCGCTTTTAAACGTTCAACACAAGTTTCCATCATCTTACGACCACCTGATGCATGTACATTCACCATCCATACACCCATATCCCCAGCAGCGCATACAGCTTGAGCCGTCGTATTTGGAATATCGTGGAATTTAAGATCTAGGAAAACTTCAAAGTTACGATCATGTAATGCTTTAACAATAGAAGAACCTTCATGAGTAAATAATTCTTTACCCACTTTTAAACGACAAAGTGATGGATCAAGTTGATCAGCAATTGTTAGGGCGTCATATTGGCTTTTTGCATCTAAGGCAACAATAATACTCACAGATCTCAGTTCCATCACATAAAATTGGGCACATTATAAAGCGATTAACTTAAGCATAAAACCAACTTTGTCAAAAAACACAGGATTAACTCTACAAATTGTATTAGCGTTGCTCAGAAATCAAAATTGCACGCGTATCAGGTTCTAAAGCTTCAAATATATGTGCTTGATCTGCAGGATAGGACATATAATCCCCCGCTTTTAAAGTTTCATAACTATTCGTTAAACCTACTTTGGCTGACCCTTGCATAATAATAATATGTTCTACACTACCCGTAGGATGTGGTTGACTACAGCGCGGTTCACCTGGCTGAGTCGTTAAAATGTAAATATCGCGTCTCGCATTGGGCGGGCAAGTCGCTAACAAAACAGCTTGATAATGTGCGACCTCAGAAGTAACCGAAGCTCCTTCTCCATAACGAATGACTTGTGCAGACTGAGTTTGTGTTTCTACTAATTTCGCAAAAGGAATATTTAAGGCTACGCATAATGCCCATAAGGTTTCTAAACTTGGATTACCTTGTCCAGACTCAAGCTGTGAAAGCGTAGATTTGGCAACTCCTGCACGCCTAGCAACTTCTCCTAAAGATAATCCAGCATTTTTCCTTTCTCTCTGCAAATTTAATGCAATGGTTTCTATCGGTATCGACATTATTCTTCCAAAAAATACAATCGTTCGATTTGACGAACAAAAACAAACACTCTAATATAAAAAACACTTGTTTGATATAACGAACAATTCAACAAATAACTAGGTTGTGCCAGATGAAGTATAAAGAATTTATTAAATTACCCAAGCCCCTGATTAAATCAATTGCAATCATTTGTTTTGCAACTGCACTCATCGGTATGTCACTCGGTTCACTTGCTGTAACGTACCATTTACCTATTTGGATACCACTACTACTTTCGAGTTTAGTTTTAGCTGGCGCTGCTGAATTTACCTTTATTGGCATGATTGCTTCTGGCAGTAGTCCTATTACGGCTGCCATAGCAGGTCTATTCATTAACTTACGTCATCTACCTTTTGGTTTAGCCATCCAGCATTTTATTGAAGATAATAAGTTCAAGTACTTAGCAACACATATCATGAATGATGAAAGTGTATTATTCGGTTTAACGCAACCCACTGATGAGCTTAAACGGTGTGCTTATTGGTTATGTGGCATTGGAATTTTATTCGCTTGGCCAATTGGTGTTTTAGCTGGCTACTTTGCTGGAAGTCATTTTGCTTATACAAAAATATTGGGAATAGACACCATTTTTCCAGTTGTATTGTTTGCTCTAACCTTTAAGTCGCTAAAGCAAAAAGAGACTCGTCAATCAGCAATGCTTGGTGCTGTGATCAGCGTGGGTACAGTCCCATTTTTGCCTACAGGTATTCCAATCTTAATGTCTCTTTTTGCTCTATTGGCAAGGAGAAAATAATATGAATCAACACTTCATCATTTTTATTGGCATCATGATACTTGCTTTAGGCACTTATTTAATTCGATATTCTGGACTTGCCTTTCACCAATATTTCTCAATCAGTAAGCGACAAGAGCAGTTATTTAACGATGCAGCAACTACTTTACTTTTTTCTATTGCAGTATTAAGTACTTTTTTTGAAGGTCGCGTATTTACAGACTTTGCTAAAATTGCAGGTGTATTGGTTGCATTGTATTTGATCTGGAAGAACTATTCACTGATTAGTATTATTCTGATCGCAACATTGGTCACGACAATGTGTAGATTTATACAATTAAACTATAGCTATTAAATTACAGCTTCTAAATTATGGCTTTTAAAAATGCAAAAAGCGCTTAACGATTACAGTTAAACGCTTTTTTAGCATACAGATTAAAGAGGATTAGAATTCTTACTTTCAGGTTGAATATCTAACACCGTCTTTTCATGACGTGCATTTGCAGCGGCTTCAGCGGCAGCCAACTGTGCAGTCTGAATTTGTTCTTTACGGAGATGATCAATATCTTTTCGTAAACGTTTAATTTCCCATGCATTTTGAAAAACACGGAAAATTTGTACACCTAACAATAATCCCAAAACAATTCCTAGGACTAAAGTTAATAAAAGCAATAATCCCAAACGCATTGCTGGTACTTGAGTAAACAATAGATCTACTGGCAGTTCAGCTGGATTTTGTAGGACTAATGCTAAAGCATAGCCAAAGATTACTAAAAGTAATGCAACTAAGAAATAGCGCATAATCACCCCATTCGAATTTTACTTATTGTGCAGATTCGTTTACTGCATCACGTAGTGCTTTACCTGGTTTAAAGTGAGGTACAGCCTTTGCTGCAACTTCAACTGATTTACCAGTTTTAGGGTTACGACCTACACGTGGTTCACGGTGGTGTAATGCAAAGCTACCAAATCCACGGATTTCAATACGATCATCAGCAGATAATGATGCAATCATTTGATCGATCATTATTTTAACAGCTTCTTCGACTAAAGGCTCTGCTAAATGCGGGTTTTTTAGAGCAATTCTTTCTATTAAGTCAGACTTATTAAGTGCTTCAGTTGTCATTTAAGACCTCATTAATTTTAATGCTATTTGACATACACTAGATAATATCCTTTTTAAATACAAAAAGGTAGCGCAGTCATCATATACTACGCTACCTTTTACAGTATTTGAATAAAAAATATTAATTAATTACATTAAATAATACTTCTTAACAATAACTTAGTGGTTCATTTGAGCTTTAATCAAATCACCAATAGTCTTAGGACCATTGTCTTGACCGTTTGTAGCAACTTTAAGGTTAGCTACAGCTTCTTTCTCTTCAGCTTCGTCTTTCGCTTTGATCGACAAGTTGATAGAGCGTGATTTACGATCTACGTTGATGATTTTCGCTTCAACTTCTTGACCAACTTCTAAGAATTTAGTTGCATCTTCAACGCGGTCGCGGTTGATTTCAGACGCTTTCAAAGAAGCTTCAACTTCGTCAGCTAACTTAATCGTTGCGCCTTTAGCGTCAACTGCAGTTACTGTACCTTTAACCAACGCACCGCGTTCGTTAGCAGCTAAGAAGTCATTGAACGGATCGCTGTTCATTTGTTTGATACCAAGGCTGATACGGTTGCCTTCAGCGTCAACAGACAAGATAACCGCTTCAACAGTGTCACCTTTCTTGTAACGACGAATTGCTTCTTCGCCTTGTTCGTTCCAAGAAATATCAGACAAGTGAACTAGACCATCGATACCACCTGGTAAACCGATGAAGATACCAAAGTCAGTGATTGACTTGATCGTACCAGAAACTTTTTCACCTTTGTCGTGAGCTTTAGAGAACTCTTCCCATGGGTTAGCACGAGTTTGCTTAATACCAAGAGAAATACGACGACGTTCTTCATCAACTTCAAGAACCATAACATCAACTTCGTCACCGATCTGAACAACTTTAGATGGGTGGATGTTTTTGTTAGTGTGATCCATTTCAGAAACGTGTACTAAACCTTCAACGCCTTCAGCGATTTCAGCGAAACAACCGTAGTCAGTTAAGTTCGTTACACGCGCTTTAACGATAGAACCTTTAGGGTAACGGTTCATGATCGCTAACCATGGATCTTCGCCAAGTTGTTTAAGACCTAGTGAAACACGGTTACGTTCTTTGTCAAATTTAAGTACTTTAACAGTAACTTCTTGACCCACTTCAACAACTTCTGAAGGGTGTTTGATGCGTTTCCAAGCCATATCTGTGATATGTAGAAGACCATCAATACCGCCAAGGTCAACGAATGCACCGTAATCAGTAAGATTTTTGATAGTACCAGTAACTGTTTGACCTTCTTCCAATTGAGAAAGAAGCGCTTCACGGTCAGCTGAAGATTCAGCTTCCATAACAGCACGACGAGATACAACAACGTTGTTACGTTTAGCATCAAGTTTGATTACTTTGAATTCTAACTCTTTACCTTCAAGGTGAGTTGTATCACGGATAGGACGAGTGTCTACCAATGAACCCGGTAAGAATGCACGAACTGGACCGATGTCAACAGTGAAACCGCCTTTAACCTTACCAGAGATAACACCAGTAACGATTTCGCCGTCTTCAAAGATTTTTTCAAGTTTAGTCCAAGTTTCAGCACGTTTTGCTTTTTCACGTGATAAAACTGTTTGACCCATACCGTTGTCAAGCGCTTCAACAACAACATCAACTTCGTCACCAACGTTTACTTCAAGTTCACGTTGTTCGTTTAGGAATTCTGAGCGTGCAACAACACCTTCAGATTTAAGGCCAGTGTCAACAGTAACCCAGTCAGAGTCGATGCTAACAACGATACCTTTAATAACGGCACCTTTGTCGATATTGAGAGTTGATTCGCTTTCTTCAAAGAGGGCTGCAAAAGATTCGGTCATGATATACCTAGTAAAGTCAGCGGTCTTGGATCAGACAAGGCCGGTTTAGTTAAGCATCTACATAGTCCATATAAAACTGATCAAGCTATGCTTTTGCTGATTTTAAATAAAATTTAAAACAAAAATAGTTATTTAGCTAAGTGTGCATCGACATAATCAGTCATCAGTTTAAACACTTCATCAATGTTCAATTCAGAACTATCAATGATATAAGCATCTGCTGCTGGCTTGAGTGGCGCGACTGTGCGCTCCATATCTCGCTTATCTCGAGCTTGTATATTCGCTAAAATGTCGCCTATTTTAACATCCAGCCCCATCCCCTGCAACTGTTTTACACGGCGTTCGGCACGTGACTCTGCTGAAGCTGTCAGATAAATTTTAGCTTGTGCTTGAGGAAAAATAGAAGTTGCCATATCACGACCATCTGCAACCAAGCCAGGCGCTTGTGCAAATGCATGCTGACGATCAACCAAAGCTGCTCTAAGTGCAGGGATTGCAGCGACTTTTGAAGCAAACTCACCCACTCTTTCGGTACGAATCGTTTGCGTCACATCTTCACCATCGAGCAAAATTGTAGTTCCGCTTTCGGTGCTTTTAAATACGATGTCTAAATTTGTTGCAATTGTAACGCCTTGTTGAAGCACAGACTCATCGTCTAATGTATCCAATAAGCCTTTTTGATGTAATGACAACCCAAGCAAGCGATACAAAGCGCCTGAATCTAAAAGATGAAATTGATAATGGCTTGCAAGTTTCGCTGCAAGTGTACCCTTACCTGAACCACTTGGCCCATCAATTGTGATAATTTGAATTGTCATTGAATTTCCAATTAAACCGTCTTAGCAAGTTTCTTAAAGCCAAGTGTAATCGCTAGTTTAAGCTGTGCAAGTATTAATTTGCTTACAAATAGTGCGCGTGCTTGTAATTCGATCGTATAATCGACACGTGTTTTGTTCGGTGCAAGCTCAGTAAATTCAATAATACCAATATGATGCTTAATCAATGGGTTCTTAATGAGCTTATATTCAATGCGCTTATTTACATCTAAAAGTGTGATTTCTTCTTGAAGTGGCTTAATCGGCCCCAAGCCCATACGACGCACTGAGCCCAAACCATCCGGACGTTCTGGATCAGCCGAATCTTTAACACGTACCACTTGAATTGGCGCAAAAGCAACATTATAAGTTGCATGTTTAGATAACAAATCAAAGACTTGATCAATTGGTGCATTAAACTCTTGTTTTACTTGAATCGAATTCATTTTTTAATACCCTTAATTTTTAAGCTTTAAAATTACAAATCATAAAAGCATTCTTGTGAAACATTTTTGACAATACATATTGTCAATAAAATCATCTGTATTCTAGTTCATTTTTGAATCAGATTAAATTGCATTTGTTGCTTCTTCATCTGTTTTTTTTGTTCACGACGCATTTTAAAAAAATCTGAAAGTTGGCTTGAACATTGTTCATTTAAACATCCACCTTCAAATTGAAAAATATGATTGTAATAACCTGTATCCAATAATTGACGACTACTGACCAATGAACCCGCCTTGGGTTCAAGTGCACCAAAAACCACACGTTTGATACGCGCATGAATCAAAGCACCAACACACATCGTGCACGGTTCTAAAGTCACATATAAGGTTGCATCATCAGGCAAACGATAATTTTCAATATTTTGGCATGTATTGCGGATTGCTTGAATCTCAGCATGTGCTGTTGGATCATGCTGACAAATCGGTTGATTAAAGCCCTGTCCGATCACTTTATTTTGACTGACTATGATTGCACCTACAGGAATCTCCCCCATAGAAGCAGCAAATGCAGCTTGCTCGAAAGCTAGCTGCATCCATTGTTCATCAATTTGCTTTTGTTGATCTTGCGAATCAAACTCTTGTTCAGACATATCGCCTAGATAACACCGTATTGACGAAGTAATTCATTCCAACTTTCAATCGTTGTTACAGGAGGATTTTTCGCAAGAATACCTGCTAAAGTGAGTGTTTCAACTTTATCCCATTCAGGAGATAGATCTTTATCAACCAAACGTGCACGAACACCCTCAACAAAATCAGGATGACGAATTTTCCAATCAGAAATTTGACGTTCTAATTCAAACACTTCAGCCCATGAGTGTACTTGACGCCCCCATTGCCATAACAACCAAGTGATTGCCGCAGTACTCGGTGAACCTTTTTGTAAATTTTCACTTGCTTGACGTAACCAGTCACTACGCGCATCACTTAAACCAATAATGGCTTCATAATCGTGTTCAAAATTAACACCACGACAAACACTGTGAATCACATCCAAAGAGTTTTGTAATGGTCCCGGCGATACTGGTCGGTGCATACCATTCAAAGTATCATCCAAAGCACGGAAGTCTCCAGCTGGATAATGCCCCCAATCAATATCTAACAACTTTTGTAAAACAGTATCACGCTGTGCATCACAAATATGCGTCGCCCAACCAATTCCATAACCGCCTGCAGCAGTCATGATTGAACCCGTTAATCCGGTAAATAAGCCAATCGGACCACGATCTGCTAAGAAGCGTGTTGCACCAACATCTGGATAAAGACCAATATTCACTTCGGGCATAGCCAAACGAGAATAAGGTGTAACTAAACGGAACGGTGCAGCCATGAATAGCCCTAATCCACCGCCCATCACATAACCTTCACCCCATACGACGATTGGTTTTGCATAATTATGCAATAACAGATCTAAATCATATTCTGTAGTAAAGAACTTATTGGCTGTTTCAACTTCATTATTGATCACCAATTGGCG
This sequence comes from Acinetobacter wuhouensis, assembly GCF_001696605.3. NCBI lineage: Bacteria > Pseudomonadati > Pseudomonadota > Gammaproteobacteria > Moraxellales > Moraxellaceae > Acinetobacter > Acinetobacter wuhouensis. The sequence continues at coordinate 2,247,794 of NZ_CP031716.1, forward strand.
AAGCTTACGTACATCCCCGCCTGCACAAAATGCTTTTGGTGTGGTTGAATCTAACCAAATTGCTTTGACCGTATCATCATGATGAAAATCCTCAAACAGTTTCAGCAACGCTGCAACAATAGATTCATCAAGTGCATGAAGCGACTTAGGACGATTTAAGCGAATGATTCGCCATCCATTGTTCGCTTCTTCAATAATCAGATCTGGGTGATAGTCATTTGTATCGGGAGAATTTGTCATGCGTCCAGCTGCCAGTCAATCGGCTCAATGCCATTTTGTTTAAGGTAATTATTCGTTTTCGAAAAAACTTTACAACCAAAGAAACCACCACGGTTTGCTGCTAAAGGAGATGGGTGTGCAGCTTTTAAAACCAGATGTTTAGTTTGATCAATGCGTTGTCCCTTTTTCTGAGCATAAGCACCCCAAAGTATAAATACAATATGCTCTTTACGCTCATTCAACACATCAATCACATAGTCAGTAAAATCTTCCCAACCACGTTTTTGATGTGAAGTCGGTTGCCCTGCCTCAACAGTTAAAACACTATTCAGCAAAAGCACGCCTTGTTGTGCCCACTTGGTCAAATCACCATGACGAGACACAGGAACACCTAGATCAGTGTTCAATTCATGAAAGATATTACGCAATGATGGAGGTAATGCAAGCCCTCTTTGCACAGAAAAACTCAAACCATGCGCTTGATCAGGTCCATGATAAGGGTCTTGACCCAAAATCACGACTTTCACATGGTTTAGTGGCGTGGTATCTAATGCATTAAAAATAAGTGAACTCGGTGGATAGATCGTCTTATTTGCATTTTTTTCTTCAAGCAAAAAAGATCGCAAAGCATCCATCTTTTGACCCAGTAAAAACTCAGCCAATTCATTTTTCCAACTTTGATCTAACCGAACTTGATTTAATTTTGTTTGTTCAGGTTCAGACAACTGCATTAACTTTCATCCTAAATTTCTACATCCAATAAAACATATACAATATTTGTGAATTTACGCAGAATTCACAAATTAAATTTTAACTTGCAAATCCACTTCAGGGTTTTGAAATTGAATACCTTGTTTCAATTTTTCATACATCTCTGAATCAGACCATTCTGCTTGAACTTGTTCAGAGAAAATAATTTGATCTAAGCTCAACAACCCCATTTGCTCATTTTCAATATCTTCAATAAAGCTTTGCGCATAACCTGTATCCGTTTCATGCACAATTACAGAATAGACTTCAACATCGCCTTCACCATTTTGGGTAATGGTTGATTTGAGGACTTGTTGCGCTAAATAGAAGAAAACACGCGAAAATTGTTCTGCCGATGGTGAAACAGGTAAAGCCACCCAACGCGCACTAAACGTTTTACACGCTTGAATATATTCAGGGTTATCATCTTGCCAAAAGCAAATTGCATGATCAAAACTGTCAAAAATTTCTTTAATCACACCTTTCAACAGACCAAAGTCATACACCATTTGACCATGATCAAGTTTTGAAGCTTTGAGCAATAATTCAACTTTATAGCTATGCCCGTGGATAGATCGTTTGCAACGATCTGACGTGCAATTCCGCACGATATGTGCATTTTCAAACTTAAATAACTTACGAATTAACATGAGCCAAATTTTATAAACAAATCGGTAATTAATTTCGATTATAAAGCAAAACTCAATTCCTGAGCATTAAATTTAGCGTTCAATGCAATAGGCAAAAAGGATAATTCGATTTTCAGTTTAATTTGAGTCTATTTAATGCTAAAAGTAAAATAAACCTACCTTTCTACAACCCTGCATTAATAAATATATTCTATATAAATTCAAATATTTACATGGATTTTATTTAAAATGGCGCAAGACTCCGTGCATAGATATAGACTTGTCCTTGATCATTGCGCACTAAATGACTGGTGAATTGACGCTTGCGTTCACTTAACATGACTTCAATTTTGGCTTGAAAATAATTTGTTTTCACATCAAATAAAGCATCTTTACTTTTCACTGCGAAAGATTCAGCGACCAATGTATCAAACGGTGACATTTTCATCAGATCATTTACATTTGCAAAGTATTCCATTTTTTCTTGTCTGGCATTTAATGCTGTTTGTATTGTATTGACATCCAACTTTTCATCAATCGCAGCCAAAACCATGGCTGGTGCAGTATTGATATTAATTTTAGCCGCAATATCAGGTAAGGCTGAGATATAGGGTGCAATTAAATCAAACTTTTCATTTTCAAAACCACGAACCAACTTTAACTCATCCACACTCATAAACTTACGATTTGCTACCAAATAAGGATTTGGTAAACCTTGATAGTAACTATCCTCAGCACCCATTGCACCTAGCGTGTCTTTATCTGGATCTTCCCAGTCAATCACCGCTTCAACAATCTCTGCGGGCAATCCAACTCTGACCAACAGTTTTGAGAAATACGCCTGAGCTTGTGGATTTGGTTTTCCTTCTTTATCTACCAAACTATTTAAATTGAATTTTCCTGATTCATCTTCAAGTGTGCCAGAAACATAACCATCTTCCACAGGAAATGCAGGCATTGGTTTTGCCCACGTTTCTTGCAAATAATCTGCTTCTTTACTGGTTTCTGTATCTTGCGCTAATAATTCTGAATAAAATGCCTCTGCACTTTTCGCATAAAACAGTGCTTGGCTCTGACGTTTTAAAAATGCTGTATTTTCATTGGTTAAATTTTGACGTTTTGCAATAGTTGCAGCAATAATGGTCGCCAGTGCGACCATCACCAAAATCGTAATGAGTGCGATACCTTTTTGCTGCTTAAACTGCATAAATATTTGACCTCAACAATCATCACCATCACATCAGTATGGAAAATAATTAATTATCCTTTTTATCCTGCAAATAATCTGTATTGAGCAAACTCAATACCCACTCATATTCAACATCCCGAATTGTGACTTTCATCAAAATCCCGCGTGGCAGTTGTCTCTCGTCTTTTATATCCGCATCAGGCCAGCGATCAGTCTCATTGGGATTTAAAATTTGAATTTGATATTGATCCACATCGGAAAGTAAAACACTCGACAAAGGCTGATCTGAACGGATTCGATTTAAATTTGAATATTTTAAGCGATATATTTTTTTATCCTGTCCATTATAGACATATTCCACACGCTCATAAGGCGATAAACCTTGCTTCAATGGATCTGAAACACCTGATTTACTAAAAGCTAACTTTTGGTTATCTAAACGCAATGCAGGTTCAATTTCATCACCATTTCGTGCAGAAACAGGCACAATTTGCAATGTATCACGTTGTATTTGTTGATATGCGCCCTGTAGTTGCCCAAGATTTTCTTCATGCATTGCATTACGATCTTTGACTTTAATCAGATAATCAAACACTTTCCAACCGAGTGCAGAAAGTACAGCGAAAATAGCGATCGCAACCAATAGTTCAACCAGTGTAAAACCTGATTTTTTTTGCATCTTCATCATAGATGTCTTGGACGTCGACTGAGTTTTATTGATCATTATTATTCTTTAATCACATAATTAAAAAACACCATATTGGTAATTCCCGCTTCGACTTTGCCTGCATCAGCATCGAACAAACTGACTTGTACATCTATTTTCTGCACCAAAGGGCTAATCGTCGCTTCTGCTTTTTTATCAATCTGCCACGTCTCGCCTTGTGCCGTAATTTGTTTTGATGCTGTCCCAGTTAACCTTTCACGGTTAATAATCATTCGAGAAATTTCATTCTGCGCAACAAATTGTGCTTTGGTTCTTAAAATCGAATTGGCGGTCGATTGGGTATATTGCATCGCCACTTTGGTTAATGCCATCGCCGCCACAGCAAAGATCGCCAAAGCGACCACAACTTCAATTAAGGTAAAGGCTTTATTTTTCTTCATCGACTTTACCCAAATAATCAACACGTATCACATCACCGACTGGCTTCTGCTGATAGTACATTTGAATCGTGGCTGGCTTCGCTTCACCATTTCCAAACCAAATCAACTTCGGTGCATTATTTCCCAACAATTCAGCATTATTGGCATTTTTAAATTGATGGTCTTCTGTTTGTACTGATACAGACACTTGATCAGGCAATGTCCGTTTTTGAAATTCTGGTACAGCTTTCCACGGCGTATTATCAATCACACGTACGGGTTGTTGCGTATTTTGTTTTATCGGAATGTATTCAACAATACCATACTGCGCCTGTACAACATCAGTCGCATTTTGAAAGTCTAAAGCATAGATCCGTGATTGATCATTGGCCTCACGATTGATTTGTTTTAAATCCAATAATAACATTTCACGAGCTTGCATGGCTTTACGCTGATCTAAGCCATCTACATTCAAAACAATCAGTGAAGCAACGATGCTAATAATCACGATAACAACCATCACCTCAATCAAGGTAAAACCTTTTATATGATGAGGAAATGGCATGCGTTTCATCAGGCTTAAGCAACCTGCTCTGCGGCTTGTTGATGTTTTGGCATTGCCAAAGCTTGATCAATCAAAGCAACTCGGAGAGTATCTCGACACCCTAAATAACGCTGATAAAAACTAGAATTGAGAATCGCTGCGCCACCATGGGTAATCGACCAAATCGAAGCTAAATAATCTCGAACCGACATCGCACTCTGAAGTGATTCTAAATAGCTTTCCGTCATGCGAATAATCAAACGTAGACGCTGTTTTCGTACTTGATATAGTTCATTAAATAAGAGATGAATGCCTACACCTGTGGTCGATAAACGCTCTTCAATCTGGTGAAATAACACAGCACGTTCAGGATGGTGTAAATGATGCAACATGAAAAATGCCAAATGCTCTGGAAAGGCTTTTTCTGAGTCGCGTACCATTTCCAATAACATACGCTCATTGCGAATGATCAATAAAATATAGAGTTCATCTTTGCTTTGAAAATGCTTATACAATGTTCCTTTTGCGAGATCTAACTCCGCAGCTAGTGCATCCAAAGTCATTCCCGCTTCACCATTTTCCAGAAGCAACTGCTCTGCGACTTGAAAAATTAAAGCTTCTCTTGCTCTAAATTGAGCCTGTCGATCCATCTTCACCAGTTAAACTCACTTATTTTATCCGTTAACGCGATGTGTCTATATTCAAATACTGACTGGTCTTAATTACTGTTGCTTAAGTAGATTTTCAAAATTTTGCGTGGTAATGAAAGCGATCTCCTCAAGCGTTTTATCATATACATCACTTAAGGCTTTGGCTACATAGGGAACGTATTTTGGTTCATTAGACTTTCCTCTATAGGGCATCGGCGCCAAATAAGGACTGTCTGTTTCAATCAATAGTCGATCAAGCGGCACTTGCTTTGCCACATCACGTAAATCTTGCGCATTTTTAAAAGAAACAATTCCTGAAAAGGAAATGTAATATCCACAATCTAAAACGGCTTTTGCCGTTTCCCAATCTTCGGTAAAGCAATGCAGAATCCCATGTGTAGATTTTTCAGCGCGGATAATATCCACTGTATCATTCTTCGCTGAACGGGTATGAACAACAACAGGTTTTTTAACAATTTGAGATGCGTAAATATGACGCGCAAAACATTGTTTCTGTTCTGGAATAAAATCAGTGCTATGAAAATAATCTAGTCCTGTTTCACCCAAAGCCCATGCCTTTTCAGCTTGAGCAAGTTCTACTAACTTCTCAACGCTTGCACGTCGCATCACCGCAGGATCTTCACACGGATGCACGCCCACGCTATAACCTACATCTGCATGACGCGAAGCAATTTCAGAAAGTGCGATATGATCATCCAAATCTACAGAAATACCCATAAACTTAGATACACCACCTTCCCTCGCTTGTTGCAATGCAGCATCTAAATCACCTGCATAAGGTTCAAGGTTTAACATGGTCAAATGGCAATGTGTATCTACAAACACGGTATTTCCTACTATTAAAAATTTAAATCACAACTTACATGGTAAAGCTAGGTCGATCCAAAGACATACTACCTGCAAGCAATCTTTCTGCTTCGATCTTGTAAGCAATGCCTTTTTCACCAGACAATTGAATCGCAAAACCTTGTGGTTTCATCCCATTTTGCTTTGGAGAAATCCAAATCACTTTACCCGTCAATGGAATTTTTTGCGATTGATCAGGCAACCCCGCCAATATAAAAATTTCTTCACCCATTTTCACAGGGTTTTTAGAGGGTACAAACAAGCCACCGCCCGTAATATATGGCATATAACTGGCTTGTAATGTTGCACGATCTGCAATATTGACTTGAATCAAACCGCCCATACGTGGTTGCATAATCATCTTCCCCTTAATTCATTTTAATACGTCGTTTTTATGTCACATTCATTAATTGAATCGACAATTGATCAATAATTAGATTTGTTTGTACATTTTGATCAACTTTTAACTTGGCTTGTTGTAAATCAGCATAGATTGAAAATAATTTCTCTAAATTATATTGATCTACAATTCCACTAAAATCTAAATCTAGATTTTTTACAGCTTGATTCAGCTTGACACAAATTATATCTGACAACAAGTATTCAAACATCTGGATGAAATCAGAAAAATTGAGTTCTTTATTCCATTTCGTTGCAAACTGCAAAGGCATACTTTTTTGATGGACTAGCTTTTGCCAATCTTGCAAAAATACTGCACGACGATTAATCCAATCCAAAGCCGCCAATTCAATCGCTTGCAATGGCATCTGATTGGATAAATTCATCAGTAAATTAATTTTGGCATGTTGTTCAACAGGTAAATGCTGTTGCAAATACCCTAAAGATTGCTCAGGTAAAATACGATCCATCGCAAAATGCTGTAAACGACTGCGAATCGTTGCTGGAAGCTTTAAATAATGATCCGCAAGAAGAATGATTAAGACCCGCTCACCTGGCTCTTCTAATGTTTTCAGCAACGCATTTGCCGAAGCAATATTTAAAGCTTCGGCAGGCTCAATCACAATCACGCGCCAACCATCTACCGTTTGTTGCACAAATGGTAATAAATCACGGATCTTCTCGATCTTAATTTTCGCGTTTTGCTTCTTATTCTCTTCATCGGTGGTGATATTGACATAGTTAGGATGGGTATCCGATTTAAGCCACTGACAACTACTGCACTCACCACAAGCACCTTGTGGTTGCTTATTTAAACATAAAACCCATGACAAAAAGTGCTGTGCAAATGCATGTTTTCCACAACCTTTTTTACCATAAAATAATAAGCCATGTCCAAGTTGCGGGAAGCGACCAGTTAAAGTCTCCCACGTCTGTTGTTGCCAAGGATAAACTTGAGAATTTTGAGCATCCATCAACTGATTATCCCTACACCAAATTTAAAACCAAATACCAAAGTCAAAAAACACTCTATCAATGCACAACAATCTATCATTCAAATACAGAAACATCTAAAGCATTTAAACGATCTAAATCCGCTTGCGTATCTACCCCTGGCGGTAAATTTACTTGTGCAATATCAATCGCAATACGATGACCATTTTCCAAAACACGTAATTGCTCAAGACTTTCTAGGCTTTCTAAAGTACCCATATCCCAAGTCACATATTCTTGTAGAAGTTGCACACGATAAGCATATAAGCCTAAATGACGATATGCATTTGAATGCAATTGAGGTTCAGCGAGTTTTGCACCCTCACGATCATAAGGAATCGGTGAGCGACTGAAATACAATGCCTCATTGAATTTAGACATTACTACTTTGACAATGCTGTCACGTTGAAATTCGTCGATTTGATGAATAGATTCACATAAAGTCGACATTGAACAATTCGGCTTTTGCTCTAACAATTCAGCGACTTGTATCACCAACTGTGCAGGCAATAACGGTTCATCGCCTTGTACATTGACAATAATATCTTGTGCATCCCAACCTTTGATTCGAGCAACTTCACTCAAACGGTCTGTGCCCGACGGGTGATTCGGATCAGTAATTACAACATCCACACCTTCTGCACGACACACCTCTGCAATACGCAGATCGTCGGTTGCCACACAGAGATCATCAAAACCTTGTACTTTACGGGCTTGATCAACCACACGTAAAATCATTTCACGACCATGAATTTTTAGTAGTGGTTTTGCAGGAAGACGTGAGCTTGCATAACGCGCTGGAATTACAATATGTTTCATTTAATAACCTTGTATTAAATCAATACCAAGTTGGGTTAACTGTTGATTGAGTACTTGATAACACTCATCTGACAAAACTGCTTCGACTGGAACAACCCAGATTTCACGATTGAATTCAGGGTGCTTTTTCAATAAAGGTAACAGTTTAACTGCATCCTTTTCTGTCGTGATAATCGGATTGGTATCCTCAAACTGTAAATCATCAATTTCATAATCATAATGATCTGGAAATTCATGACATTGAAACTGATCGACACCCATTGATTCTAGTGTCGTATAAAAACGCTTCGGAAAACCAATCCCCACCACAGCATAATAATCTTGTTGAGGGTCAAAGGTTTCAGACTGATCAAAAAAAGGATTCAGCAAGTATGGCTCAGCCACTTCTAAGTGCATATTGAGCGCTGATTTTGGAGCGTGCGCATGCTCAATCACTGTACCCTGCGCTAAACGGCTTACAGGTTCACGCAAATAGCCTTCTGGCAATAGTTTTTGATTACCTAAACCACGATTATTATCAAGAACAATCCATTCGATTTGACGATCCAAAGCCCAATGTTGTAAGCCATCATCACTGATGATCAAATCCAATTCATGTTGTTTTAATAATAACTCTATACTTTCTTGACGATTTGAACCCACTACCATAGGAACATCCGTCGATTGCACAATCAAACATGGCTCATCCCCAACGGTATCTGGTACAGAATCTAAAGTAACGAAAGCAGGAAAAGGACCATTTCCGCCATAACCACGGCTGATTACACCAACACGTACTTGATTGGCTTGTAGATATTTGACCAACTGAATTAACAATGGTGTCTTACCACTGCCACCCACAGTAATATTCCCAATGATCATGACGGGTATTGGTGCTGTGTAAACGTTCTTAAAGCCTTTTTTAAAAAGTAGCTTGTTTACACTAAAACCGAATTGATATAACCATGACAATGGGCGCAAGACAATCAACCACTTGGATTGTTTATTCCAAGCATCTTGAATGGTTTGCGCAATAGACATATCAGATTATTCCTCAAAATTGCGTTCATGCAATTGATAATATGCTCCATGCTGTGCCAAAAGTTCAGCATGTGTACCTTGCTCTATGATACGCCCTTTATCCATAACCACAATCTTATCTGCATTTTCAATGGTCGAAAGACGGTGTGCAATCACAATCGTGGTTCTATTTTGATCTTGCATCGCTTCATCAAAGGCTTTTTGAATAAAGTGTTCAGATTCATTATCTAAAGCACTGGTTGCTTCATCTAGAATGAGAATCGGTGCATTTTTCAAAATTGCACGTGCAATCGCAATACGTTGACGCTGACCACCTGAAATACTCTGACCTTGAGCACCAAGTGGCGTATCATAGCCTTGCGGTAAAGCCATAATAAAATCATGTGCATAAGCCGCTTTAGCTGCTGCGATAATTGCTTCATCGCTTGCACCTTCGGATTGCCCATAGGCAATATTCTCACGTACAGTACGATCAAACAGTACCACTTGCTGATTGACCATTGCAATTTGTTTACGCAAGCAACTCAATTCAATATCATGTATCGGATGATCGTCCAAATAAATTTGCCCTGCGCTAAACTCTTGGAAACGCACCAACATATTGACCAATGAAGACTTACCTGCGCCTGATCTACCCACTAAGGCAATGGTCTGACCCGCTTGAATATTTAAGGTAAAATCATCAATCGCTTTCACTTGATTTTTATAAATCAAATCAACATGATCAAATTTAATATCACCTTTTAATTTCGGGGTCAAAGTGCCTGTATTGGATTCTTGAGGAAGATCCAATAATTCAAATACCGAATGCGCTGCCGCCATACCGCGTTGAAGCTTTTCATTGATATCTGTTAAGTTCTTAATCGGCTTCGCAAGCAAACCCGCTGCGGTAATATAAGCAACAAACTCACCCGCAGTCGTATTACCTAGAATCTGTGGACGCAAAGCCAACCAAATAATAATACTTAACGCTACAGCCATGACCAATTGAACCAGTGGGCTATTGAGGTTTTGCACCACCACCATTTTTAGGCCACGTTTTAAATTCTCTTGCGAAGAGTCATAAAAACGCTTTTGCTCGCTCTCTTCACCTGCAAAGCTTTTAACCACAGCTTGACCATTCACGGTCTCTTGAACAATGTGGTTGACATCACCCATCGTGTTTTGCACTTGGATGGATAATTTACGCATGCGTTTAGAAGCTTTACGCACCAATAAACCAATGATCGGTAAAAAGATAAAAATACATAGGGTTAAACGCCAGTTGGTATAAAGCAAGAAGCCCAATAAACCAATTGTGATCGCACCATCACGGATCAATGTCTTTAAGGATTCAGATGAAGCTGCTGTTAACTGCTCCACGTTATACATGATTTTGGCTGTGATATGACCAGATGAATTATCTAAATAATACTGTGATGGCAATCGAATGAGCTTAGCGAAAACTTCTTGGCGAATACTAAAAATCAGATTTCGTGAAATAACTGCTGTATAATATCCTCCCATGAATAAACCTAAGCCACGGAAGAAAATCAACAAGACAATTAAAACAGGAAACCAATCAAGATCTGCACGACTACCTTTTTGAATTGCATCAATAATAAACTGCAATAACTTTGCCACGGACATTTCTGTCACAGCATTGATACCAAATCCAATAACAACGAGTAACGCAATTCCCCAATACGGTTTAAGGTAGGATAAAAGGCGTAGGTAGACCTTAAAGTCTTGATTCACTGATTAATAACCTCGAGATGGAACTTTAGTACTGATATTGATATTCACAAAACCAAGCTGCCCAGCCACATCCATGACACGAATAACATCTTGATGGGTTGCTTTCGCATCAGCAGCAATCACAAACATGAGATCCCGCTTATCATTAGATGCTTGCTTAATCGCAGTACTTAAATCGACAGTTTCTTTGCTTGAAAGCGCCTGTCCGTTTACAGCATAGTGACCCGTTGAGTCTACCATGACTTCGATTTTATTTTTATATTCTTTTGGTGGTACACCTTGTGCATCGGGTAAAGATAGATTAATACGACTTTGCTGATTAAACGTCGTCGTTAATAATAAAATCACCAAGATAAACAATAAACAATCAATCAGAGGTGTGAGATTGATATGAATATCTTCTACCGTTTTTCGTTTAAATTTCATGTGACACCCCGAGTGCTTAACCCACTTTCTTCTTATTTTGATCTAGGTGCTTTTGAAAAAATAATGCTGCATGAAACAAGGTTGATTGTTGTTCCAACTCAGCCACATACTCTTGTACCAAACGCTGAAAATAACGATAAGCAAATAACGCAGGAATCGCAATCAGCATCCCCGCTGCTGTAGTAATTAACGCTTTAGAAATCCCTGGAATCATCATGGTTGGGTTACTCGCAGAACCCAAGTCAATCATTAAAAATGACTCAATAATCCCGATCACCGTTCCTAACAAGCCCAATAAAGGCGCAACCGCACTTAATGTCCCTAAAAAGTTGATATTTTTTTCTAAATAACCAATCTCACGAGAAGCTGTTGCTTCCATCTGCGCACGTGCATATTCTTCACCTTGTGAGTAGCTATCAATACCATCCTTGAAGATATAGCCTAATGATGATGAACGAGCAGATGAATTACGCTCTAGCTCATCTAAGACATCATCAACACTGCGCCCTTTTTCTAACATTAGTGATTTAGGAAGAACTAAGGATCGTTTTAACCGTATAAATCGTTCAATAGAAATCGCAACGGTAAAAATTGAACATAAAACCAATGGCAGCATCAACCAACCGCCAGCTTTGACAAGTTCCCACATCCCTAGTTCCCCCAAAAAAAATATTTATTAAAAATTATTGTTCTGCTAAACAGATATTTAAGATTCCATCCAACTCATCCAATGAGTTATAACTAATCACAAGTTTTCCTTTTCCTTGCTTATTATAATCCAACTTTACACTTGCACTAAAACGCTCAGACAGTTTTTGCGTCAATTGCTGTACATCGGGTGCTTGCGGATCTTTGGCCTTTTCTTGCTTAGGTGTATTCCAATCGCGCACCAATTGTTCGGTTTGACGAACTGATAAACTTTTTTCAATCACGATTTTTGCAATTTGCAATTGATCTTTGGCTTTCAAAGTCAAAATTGCACGTGCATGCCCCATGTCCAACTGACCTTGTTGCATCAAATCTTTAATTTCATCTTCAAGACTGAGTAAACGCAATAAGTTACTCACCGTGGTACGGGCTTTACCAACAGTATCCGCTATTTCCTGATGACTTAAACCAAACTCTTCATGAAAACGTTGTAAAGCCAAAGCTTGATCAACTGGGTTTAAATCTTGACGTTGAATATTTTCAATCAATGCCAAAGCAATCGCAACTTGGTCGGTCAAATCACGCACAATTGCAGGAACTTCCGTCAAGCCGGCTAACTGTGCAGCACGCCAACGTCGCTCACCCGCAATAATTTCATACGGTGTTTCATCATTCTCGATTGGACGAATCACAATCGGCTGCATCACACCATGCTTTTTAATCGACGCTGCGAGTTCTTGTAAATCTTGCTCATTGATAAAACGGCGCGGTTGATATGTACCACGTTTTAATTGATTGACATCAATTTGTTTGAGCTGACCATGATCTAGCGCCTGAACTTCAAGCTGTAATTTTTCTTTTTGGATTGACCCTAATAACGCATCTAAGCCACGACCTTTAGCCAAGCCTCTTTTTTTTACGGTCATGCTTTATTTCCTTTTTTCACTTTACTCTTTTTCAACATTTCAGCCGCTAAATTTAAATATGCAATTGCACCTTTAGAGCTTTTCTCAAAATAAATAATCGGTAAACCATGTGCAGGCGCTTCAGCCAAACGCACATTACGCGGAATCACTGTATCATAAAGCTTCTTGCCAAAATACTGCTCTAACTCTTCAGAAACATCACGTGTCAAAGCGTTTCGAGCATCGTACATGGTACGAAGCACACCAATAATTTCAAGTTCAGGATTTAAAGCTTGCTGAATTTTATCAATGGTTTGAGTTAAATCTGCCAAACCTTCCAAAGCATAATATTCACACTGCATCGGAATCATCACGCCATCTACAGCAGCCAAAGCATTAACAGTAATTAAGCTTAAACTTGGTGCACAATCGACGATTATATAATCAAAATCTTTTTCAACTTCACGCAAAGCTTTACGCAAAATGAATTCACGCCCTTCTTGCTCAGCGATTGCCAATTCAACACCCGCCAAATCACGGTTTGAACCTAAAACTTTATAACCAACTTCAGCTTTGGTGATTGCTGTTTCAATCGGCACTTCACCCAATAACACATCTGTTACAGAATAAAGCAAATCATTCTTTTGAATGCCTGACCCCATCGTGGCGTTACCCTGGGAGTCCATATCAACCAATAAAACACGCTTTTTTAATACGGCTAGAGAGGCAGCCAAATTTACTGCTGTCGTGGTTTTACCTACGCCACCTTTTTGGTTCGCGATTGCTATAATTTGAGCCATGGTAACCCCAACCTTCTGGTTTTTAAATCTGTTTTAATAAAAGTAAATGACGTTGTTCGTCTAATCTTGGCACATGCAATTCAACGATGTCACAGCTGAACTTGGCTTTCAATTCAGCAATTTCATCAGAAGGAACTAAACCTTTCATTGACGCAATAATACTTTTTTCATGCATATAGGGTTGTGACGCTGCAACAAAATCTGTGAGTGAGGCAAATGCACGACTGGTAATGACATCGAATTGCCCGAGTTCATTGATGCTATCTTCATTTTCTACACGCGTCTGAACTGCGACGACATTTTTTAGTTTTAAATCTGCAATAAATTGTTTAAGAAAACGAATTTTCTTACCATTTGAGTCTAATAATACACATTGGCGCTCAGGTTGACACAATGCAATGATCATCCCTGGCATACCACCACCAGTACCAATATCGAGCAAACGACCTTGTGGTAAATCATTTAAAATACTTAAGCTATCCAATAAATGCTTGACTAACATTTCTTTCGGGTCACGAATGGCTGTTAAGTTATAGGCTTTGTTCCACAGCACGAGCGCATCTTGATACTTCAACAGTAAACCAAGTGCTTCATCACTCAAATTTAAGCCAAGCTTTATACTACCTTGCTTTAACTCTTGAAAAAATGGATGCATGATCAATAACATCTCAAAAAAATTTGTATGAAGTATACCGATTTCTAGCGCGTGGAACAGTAGTTAATGATGAGTTAATATGCACTTAAGCATGCAGATTCATACTTAAATGCACAGTTTCATACATCAATTGGCATAAACACCCTGTCTAATTTGCAAATCTAAAGCGGTTAGACGCTCAGGTGTGCCGACATCAACCCATGCAGCCTGCATTTTTTCGGCTGAAATTTTTCCATCCAACATGCCTTGTTTAAACAAAGGCAACATTGGACGTTTACCACCTTCTAAACCTTTAAACATTTTTGGAGAATAAACCGCAACACCACTATAGGTCAGGTTTTCACCCTCAACGTTTTGATCAAAGGTATAGGCACGACCATTGGCAAGTGTGAAATCACCATTCGGATGCTGTTCAGGATTTTGCACAAAAACCAAGTGGGCTAAATCATCACCTAATTTCACATCAAGTAATGTTGCAAAATCAAAGGTTGTCCACACATCACCATTGATCAGAATAAACGGTTCATCACCTAATAATGGCAATGCATTGATGATACCGCCCGCAGTTTCTAAGCCTTCTTCTTCACGTGTCCAGCGAATGTCGACCCCGAATTGTGAACCATCACCCAAAGTGCCAATCAGAATATCTGCCAACCATGCAGAGTTGATGACAATCTCAGTCACACCAATATCTTTTAATTTTTCAATGTGCCACACGATCAGGGCTTTACCACCCACTTCTAATAAAGGCTTTGGCTTGTATAAAGTGAGTGGACGCATGCGATTGCCCAAACCTGCTGCCAATATCATTGCTTTCATTAAGCTACAACCTCATATTTACCATATTTTTGCTCAAATTTCGGCAAGACTCTAGCATGAATAAATTGCATGAATGGTTGTAGTTCTGCATACGGTTTTGATTCTTCAAGCAAATACCACATCACTCGTGGTAAGTCTTTGAGATAACCTGATTTTCCATCACGTTCAAACAAACGCACGAAGATACCGAGAATCTTGATATGACGTTGAATTGCCATGAAGTCAGCATCACGTTTAAATTGTTCAAAATCACGACCATCTTTAGCAGAAGCAGGCAATAAGTCATAGAACACTTTAAACCATGAATAAACACGTTCAGGATTCCATTGCACATACGCATCACGCGTAATCGAGATCAAATCATAGGTATCTGCACCAATCACTGCATCTTGAAAATCAATTACACCTTGATCCGTTTCACCATTGAGAATCATCAAATTACGGCTATGAAAATCACGATGTACGATCACTTGTGGTTGTGCCAAAGCAGCATTAGCAAGAATTGCAAAGCTACGCTTGATTAATGCTGACTCTTCATCTGTGGTTTGAATGTTTAAAGATGGTAATAACCAGTCTGTGAGTAACTCCATTTCTGAAATTAGCTTTTCATAAGCATAGGCTGGTAAATGCGATTCCCCTGCAATGCTTTGAAGTTGCACTAACTGTTTAAAACTTTGTGCATAATGTGTATCTACTGTTTCATCAGTCAATTTGGTAGACAATAAAACATCGCCAAAATCTTCCAACAATAGGAAGCCTTGATCTAAGTCTTTTGCGATAATGTGCGGTACACGTACACCATTTACATCAAAGAATTCATCAATAGCAACAAAAGGACGACAATCTTCCTTCTCAGGAGGTGCATCCATCAGCATAAATGTTTTATTATTCAAGATAATTCGTGCATAACGACGGAAACTCGCATCGCCTGCTAAAAAATTGATTTCAAATTGATCTGAACTGAGTACAGATGTTAACCATGTTTGTATCAATTGTTCACGTTGTGTATTCATTTGCAATTTAATCTAATTCAGGCTGAATTTTTGAAGTGCTAAGTGTAGCTACTTATCAACTTTTTCTCTATGATGCGACAATAATTAATTGCGATTAGCAGATTTGGTTAGTGATACAAATGAAGCATCAGTTTAAATTTAATCCTTTGGCTACCGCTGTTTTGACTCTACTTTGTGGAAGCTCAATATCAAGCTATGCTGAAACAGCAAACAATGTTTCAGATGTTGCGACATCCAAAGTAAATAATACGCAACTTAATGCTGCAATTAAGGAAAGTTTTGCGGGACAAAACTTTTTTGAACAATATTATGTCGATAAAAATTCTGCTGAAGCGCAAGTCCGTGATTCAAAGAATCCAAGCAATCGTTATTGTGAAGGTGTCTGGGTTACGCCGTTTAGCACTCAATCTACATCTGTAAAACCCGAAGAAGCATCCTCCATCATTACAGCGGATAATGGCTACTACAACCCGAATGGGGACTCAATCCTTTCTGGTGATGTGGTCATCGACCAATCTGGTCGTATGATCCGTGCTGATGAAGTGACCATTGATCAAACTCAAACCTTTGCCAAAGCCAAAGGTAATGTGCAAATGGCGCAAGGTGGGATCATTGCACAAAGTGATCAAATTGATTACAACTTGAAAGATGAAACTGGGCAACTCAATAATAGTTTTTATATTGCCGAACTCACACATGCACATGGTCATGCTCAACGTATTGAACGTCCATCACAAAATAAAATCATTTTAGAAGATGCAAGCTATACCACTTGCCCACCTGATGAAAAACCGACGTGGAACATCAAAGCGGATCAAATCACCCTTGACCAAGAAACAGGTCGTGGTGTTACACGTGGCACAAAACTGTATGTCAAAGATGTTCCTGTACTCGCAGTTCCCTATTTCAACTTTCCGATAGATGATCGTCGTACTACGGGTATTCTGAATCCAAATTTCGGCTTTACCAATGACGGTGGTTTTGAACTTTCAGTTCCTGTCTATTTAAATCTTGCACCAAATTATGATGCAACGATTACACCAAGAATGATTACGGATCGCGGTTTAGTCGCACAAGGAGAGTTTCGTTATTTAACAGAGAATTTCGGTCAAGGCAGTATTTGGGGAACCTATTTACCGAATGATCGTGAATATAATGATGAAGATCGTAAAGACCTACACTTCCTGCATAACTGGAATATTAATCCGCAATGGTCGACGAATTTAGAATACAACTATGTATCTGATAAAGATTTTTTCTCTGATCTAGACAATAATCCAAGTACACGAACTGAATTAAACCAACGTCGTGCATGGGAACTTAACTATGCCCACGGCATTCCTGGTCTAAAAGCACAATTAAAAGTTGAAGACTTCCAAACACTCGACGAAACCATACCCGATGTTGATAAGCCATACGCACGTCTGCCACAATTTTTACTTAATTATGTCGGTGGCAACCCACAAGGTTGGGAATACGAGTTTAATAACGATACCGCTTACTTTAAAAAAGACATCAATGATGCAGGCTTAGCACTCAGCCAACCAAGCGGTACTCGTTTATATAATCAATTTGCAACGCGTTATAATTTTAGAAACCCGTGGTCATTTGTGATTCCTGAAGTTTCTGTTCGTAGTCTGAACGTTTACTACGACCAGGACACACAAAATAATGGTTCTGATTCCAGAACAAAATCAGTAATCGTGCCACAATTTACATTGGATACAGGGTTAACCTTTGAGAAAGATGGCAAATATCTCCAAACAATAACACCTCGTGCTTTCTACGCATACGCACCTTATGAGAATCAAAATCTAAACCCGAATTTTGACTCAACAACGGCATCGATCAGCTATGACCAGTTATTTAGTCCGTATCGTTTCTATGGGCATGACCGCCTAGAAGACAATAATTTCATGTCTTTAGGTGTGAGTTACAGTTTGTTTGATACAGTTGGCTTAGAGCGCTTAAGAGCAAGTGTTGGGCAAAGCTATTACTTCTCTGATCGTAAAGTGGGACTACGTAGTGGTCTAGATGAAATCGATCGTGAAAAGCATACCGGCCCTGTTTTAAGCTTATCCAGTCAACTTTCACAAAACTTTACCATCAGCACCAACTCCGCATGGATGTCGAATGGAGATAGTGCTCAACAAGACTTGCAACTGTACTACACAGGTGCAAAAGGTAATTTATATAATGTAGGTTACTTCTACAGAAAAGACTTGCCAGATCGTCAAGATAAATATGATCAAGCAGTTGCATCATTTATACAACCTGTAAAAGACAACTGGCGTATCATGGGTCATGCACAATATGACCTTGATAATCGTGTTGCTCGTGAATATTTACTCGGTGTAAATTATGAATCTTGTTGTTGGGGGATTTCTGTCTATGGTCGTTCTTACTACAACGATCTAGATGATGTTTCTTCTCCAGATACCAAACGTAAAAATGCGGTAATGGCTGAAATCACATTAAAAGGACTTGGTGGTTTAAACAACAAGTTAAGTTCATTACTTGAAAATCGTATTTTAGGTTTTGATAAAGCTAATCAATCTTGGACACATTAATGAAGACGCAAAATTTTAAAAATTTATTTAAAGCAACAACTTTAGCTTTACTCATTGCTACATCCATATCTACAAATGCGAATATCCCTAAAGATCAAATTATTGCAGTCGTAGGTTCTACTGCAATTTTAAAAAGTGATTTAGATCAAAGTATTGCTGAAGCAACACATAAGCTACAAGCACAAAAAAAACCAATTCCACCACAAAATATTTTAGAACAGCAAGTACTCAGCCAACTCATCACACGTGATACACAACTTGAACAAGTTAAAAAATATGGTCTAAAGGCTGATGAGAAAAGCTTAAATGATGCTGTATTAAAAGTCGCACAACAATCAGGCTCGAGTTCGCTCGAAGCTTTTCAACAAAAATTAGATGCAGTCGCACCAGGAACTTATGAATTGCTTCGTGGTCGTGTGTCTGAAGATCTACTGATTCAAAGACTCAGCCAACAGCAAGTAATGTCTAGAATTAAAATTACAGATCTAGATGTAGACAATTTCCTTAAATCCCCAGAAGGTCAAGCAGCTGTAGGCAGTCAAGCTCGAGTATTGCACATGCGTATTGCTGGAAATGCACCAGTAGCCGAAATTGAAAATATTGCTAAATCAGTGCGTGCGGATTTAAAAAATAGTAATGATGTAAAAGCAATTGAAAAAAAATATAGTACTGCTCAAATCAAAGTTGATGGTGCAGATATGGGTTTCCGTCCTCTTTCTGACATCCCTGCTGAACTCGCGGCACGTGTTAGCTCCATCGAAATAGGTCAAACAACAGACTTGATTACTGCAAAAGACGGTATACATGTTTTAAAATTATTAGAAAAAAAATCGAATGATCAAAAAGCACTTGTACCACAATTTGAAACTCGTCATATTTTGATCAAAACATCAGAAGTTGTGAGTGCTGAAAATGCCAAACAAACCATTAACAGTATTTATAATCGTTTAAAAGCAGGTGATGATTTTTCTACACTTGCAGCAACATATTCAAGTGATCCAGGCTCCGCACGTGACGGCGGTAGCTTAGGTTGGGTAAGTCCAGGCATGATGGTGCCTGAGTTTGACAAAGTAATGCAAAACGCAACTGTCAATGACATCAGTCAACCATTTGAAACTCAGTTTGGTTGGCACATTCTCCAGGTCACTGGCAAGCGCCAACAAGATATGACTTCAGAATACCAAAAACGTATGGCTCGTCAAATCCTTGGGGAACGCCAATTCGAATCTGAATATGATAGCTGGATCAGAGAATTGCGCGCCAACACATATATTGAAATCAAAGATCCAAATCTAGACCCGAAACAAGGCAAAAGTTAAGTTTTAGAGTTGATAAAAACCAGTGCAAGATCACTGGTTTTTTATGCGTGAAAACTAAATAACGTCAGTTCGATAAGTTATTTTAATAATTTCAGTAGGGTAAGGTTTTTGTAAGGTTTATTGTGACGGAGTCTAATCGGTTTTGTTCATATATTAGGATTAGCCTTCGGCTCGAGGCACTCTTACGAAACGATGTTTGTCATTCGGCAAAATGAGCAGTTAAACTGCGCAAGAAAACCATCTTGCGGACTCAAAGTATATTTTGAGGATCCTCATCGCAGTACTCGTCAGCTACCGAAATATATCAAAATTATCGCAAAAACATTAACTTATAAATCTTGCGCCATGACTGACTCATGCCTCAAACAATTGCGAAGGACGTTTCCGCGTATCAATTTTTTGGAAGAAATCAACTTCGAACTCAGGTTAAATAGATCATTATTTTCAAATTCCAGCAAAAAAATTAAAATCACAATAATTAACACCTCACTTATAAACACTGGCTAAACTTTAGCCATAAAAAAAGACGCCCTAGAGCGTCTTTTAAGAATCTATTTAATTCATAGATCATCAAAGATGAATTTATCTACAAATTAACGATTGTTTTCATCTTCAGATGAGTCCTCAAATTTAGTTTCACCACCGAAATCACTTTGACCACCGAAGCCACCTTGACCACCGAAGCCACCTTGACCACCGAAGCCACCTTGACCACCGAAGCCACCTTGACCACCGAAGCCACCTTGACCACCGAAGCCGCCTTGACCACCGAAGCCACCTTGTTGACCGCCGAAGCCGCCTTGTTGACCGCCGAAGCCACCAGCTTGACCACCAAAGCCACCAGCTTGACCACCGAAGCCACCAGCAGCGCCTTGAGCACCAGCAGGAGCACCAGCAGGACGTGGATTACGTGCAGGTACAACTGTAGAAATCGCATGTTTGTAAACCATTTGGCTTACTGTATTTTTCAAAAGAACTACATATTGGTCAAAAGATTCAATATGACCTTGTAATTTGATACCGTTTACAAGAAAGATAGAAACTGGAATGCGTTCTTTACGGAGAGAATTTAAGAACGGATCTTGTAAAGTTTGACCTTTAGACATTTTATACTCCAAAAAAAAATTAAAATCAGCGCAAAAACTATCTTTATTTTTCAATTAAAATTTATAAAAAAGATAGTTGTTAAATTTTGCTTTATCCGTGTAAGTTTCGCAAGTCTTCTTGAGCCTGCTTTATCGTTAAAAAAGTGTTGAATTGGTGTAATTCTTGCAAAGAACGTAACCAAGTGTATTGACGTTTAGCCAATTGTCGTGTCGCGAACAAAGATTTATCCTTCATTTGCCGCTCACTTTCATGACTAAAATCACAATTTTTCAAAAATTCAATTGCTTGTCGGTAACCCACCGAGCGGAATGCTGGCAAATTTTCATTGAGATCGTATTTTTCAATCAGGTATTTTACCTCATTTAAAAAACCAATATCCCACATTTTTTCTAAACGCAATTCAATACGTTTATGTAATTCTAACCGATCTGGTACCAATGCATAATTATGAAAATTGTAACGATATGGTTGCTTTTTGGGTTGTTCCGCCTGTAGTTGTGTAATTGGGCGACCTGTAATTTTATAAACCTCCAATGCACGGATGATTCGCTGTTTATCAGTCACTTTAAATTTCTCACCAGCTAAAGCGTCAACTGATTTCAGCTCATCATAAACGGCTTGCCACCCTTCTTGTTCACCTTTGTGCTCGATTTCCGCTCGAATATTGTAATCAGCACTCGGTAAATTTGAAGAAAGCCCCTCTAATAGCGCTTTGAAATATAGCATCGTTCCACCAACCAGAATCGGTGTTTTACCACGTGCATGTATATCGTCGATCAATCCACATGCATCTTCAACAAATTCAGCCGCAGAATACACGTCAAGTGGCGTAATAATGTCGATTAAATGGTGCGGATAGCGCGCCTGTTCCTCTTTGGTCGGTTTTGCTGTACCAATGTCCATTTCTTTATAAACCAGCGCAGAATCGACGGAAATCAGCTCATAGCCACCGCGTTCATATAGTTCACATGCCAAAGCGGTTTTCCCACTCGCAGTCGGTCCCATTAAATTGATGACAGGCTTTTGATTTGACATGTACAACTACTCTCCTCGAGCAAATAATTTATCTAATTGATTAAGTGGAAATGCACGCCATGTTGGACGACCATGATTACATTGACTGGCGAATTCAGTCTGTTCCATTTGGCGCAATAAAGCATTCATTTCAGACAAACTGAGCATCCGATGTGCACGCACTGCACCATGGCATGCCATACCTGCAAGAATTTGATCACGTTTCTGTTGTAAAGCCTGTGCCTCATCATTCGGATCTAAATCGTTCAGAAGCTCAGGGACAAGTGATTCAAAATCTGCTTTATGCAAAATCGCAGGCACGCCACGTACAATCACTTGATCATCGCCATATTGGTCGATGTCTAAGCCCAAACGTTCTAATTGCGGTTTTAATTCATCAATCCGAGTCGCTTGCATACGGGTAATAGAAATCACTTTAGGAATCAATAATTGCTGTGATGTCCAAAATTCAGGTTTATCCCAAGCTGACTTCATTTGTTGCAACAAAATACGTTCATGTGCCGCATGCATATCAACAATAATCAAGCCTTCGGTATTTTGAGCAAGAATATAAATACCGTGCAATTGTGCAATCGCAATACCTAATGGATGCTCATCAACATAATTACTCTGCTTATGTTCAAGATTTTGCACCGAGCGTTCATAAGAAGCCTGATCGGATAGATTTTGTGAATCAGCATGATTATTCAAATCTGAATCGTCTTGCTCACGTAAAGGTGCTAAATAACTTTTCAATGCATTATTGAGCTGTTGCGTTCCACGATATTGTTGTGATGATTGTGAATAATTGATGGTTTGCCCTTGTGGCTGACTAAAGTCAGTTAAACCATCATTCAACATCTGAGAATCAGCATTGCTTAGGCTATTTTGATCATTCGAAATATGCTGATGATCATGAGAATCTTGTATTGCATTTCGATGTAACTGAAATTGCTCTTGATAACGAGGTTGAGCCTGTTGCCATTGCTGATTGGTGTCATTTTGATCTTGCTTCATTGCAGAAGACAATTCAGCACTTGCTGTTTGAAATTGCGATAAAGTTTCTTTGGCATAATGACGTACAAATTCATGCACTTCACGCTGATTTAAAAAACGAATTTCATGCTTAGTCGGATGCACATTGACATCAATATTTTCAGGATCGACTTCTAAAAATAGTAAATAAGCTGAATATTGATGCCCATGTAAAATACCATCGTATGCCATGCGCAACGCATGAGAAATGGTTTTATCTTTGACAATACGACCATTCACATAAACGTATTGCAAATCTGCCTGCGCGCGTGCATCTGAGGGATGACCTAACCAACCCGATAATCGCATACTGATACTGTCCGCATCAATCCAATAAGCATTTTCAGTAAATTGACGACCCAATAATTGTTGCACTCGCTGATAACGCAATTCACCACTATCTGCAATCGGTAAATTCAGGCGAATATTATCATTATGTTCTAAGACAAAACGAATATCGAAATGCGTCAGTGCCATACGGCGCACAATTTCTTCAATATGTCCAAATTCTGTGGTTGGTTTTTTCAGAAATTTACGACGTGCAGGCACATTAAAGAATAAATCTTGAATGCGAATATGTGTGCCTTGCTGTGCAGCTACTGCTTGAATATCCTGATGATCAAAAGCCGTGCCATTCACTTCCAACTGATAACCCACGCCTGAATCATCTTGACTACTGGTCAATGTCAAACGTGATACAGCAGCAATCGAAGCCAAAGCCTCACCACGGAAACCTAAACTGACAATGGCTTGCAATTCTTCAGCATTTTGAATTTTACTGGTGGCGTGGCGCGTCACTGATAAGGCTAAATCTTCTGGATGAATCCCGCGACCATTGTCGATGATCTCAATCAAAGTACTCCCACCATTTGCCACACGAATAATCAGTTCAGTCGCCCCCGCATCAATCGAGTTTTCTAGTAGCTCTTTGACCACAGACGATGGGCGTTCAATCACTTCACCTGCCGCGATTTGGTTGGCAAGAGCAGGATTTAAAGTTTGGATACGTCTTAAACTGATGTCTTCACGTTGCATTCAATTAACCTAAAATTAAAATGAATAGAATGTTGATTGGGCACGATTCTCAATACTCATTTCGCATGATTGAAATGATAATGAATAAAATAAAAATTAACTCAGCGCCTGAATAAGTGTTTCCGAAACACTTTCAATGATCACTTCACGCACGCTTTCATCTTCTGCTTTGAGAATTGTAATGACATGATCTGCTTGAGGAATTTCATCACCACCTTTCGATGGCCATTCAAATAAAAATAAAGCATTCGGTACATCTAAATAATCACGAATACCCATCAATTCAAGTTCATAAGGATCATTTAAACGATACAAATCAAAATGAAAGACTACTGTTCCATTGATGGTATAAGGCTCAACCAAGGTATAAGTTGGGCTTTTTACCGCACCTTGATGACCTAAATTTTGTAGCCAATATCGTGTTAATGTGGTTTTTCCTGCGCCTAAATCACCGATTAAATAAATCACGCCTTGGGCAATATGTTGCGCCAACTTTTGCGCTAACTTTTCGGTCTCTTGTTCATTGCTTAGACTTAATTTACATGAATATTGCATAGTGCTCACGACAGGATTCAAACAAGACGTTATGATAGCATTGCAAGCACATAAAACCTATGTTGCTTTGCCTAGAAATAGCGCTTTGATCCGCTCAACTGTAACACATTTATTTTAATTCACTGTTCTTATGAAAAATACCTCACCCATTTTAGACTATGTTCCCCCAATGCGAGATGGCGTGACCGCTTCAAAGGTTTTTTTACAAAAATCAGAACAAACCTTCAAAACTGTATTGGAATATTTAACAGTGCAATTTGCGCATATTTCAGAAACTGAGTGGCGACAGCGTTTTGATGATCATTTGATTATTGATATGACTGGGCAATGCTTAAATATCAATAGTCCATTCCAAGCCAATACGCATATTTATTATTATCGCTTTCTCGCTCATGAAACCCATGTACCATTTCAAGAAGAGATTTTATTTGAAAATGACGACTTATTGGTGGTGGATAAACCGCATTTTTTAACCATCAGCCCAACTGGACAATATGTTCAAGAAACCCTTTTGGTCAGGCTTAAAAAAGCCACTGGCAATCCAGATTTAACTCCGATTCATCGCTTAGATCGTGAAACTGCTGGCATTGTATTGTTTTCAAAGCGACCTGAAACACGTAGTCTGTATCAGCAAATGTTTGCAGAGCGTAAAGTGGATAAAACTTATCACGCGATTGCACCTTATCAAGCTGACTTGAAATTTCCATATTCTTTAAGTTTGAGAATGGATAAGGGGGAACCCTTTTACACCATGCGAGTGATTGAAGGTGAAAGTAATTCACATACAGATATTGAAGTTCTTGAATGTAACGGGCAATGGGCAAAATACTTACTCAAGCCCTCTACAGGTAAGCAACATCAATTACGTGTGCATTTAAATTGGCTCAACATTCCAATCAAAAATGATCCATTCTATCCAGTAGTTCAGCATAAAAACGATGCAGACTTCACCCAGCCTTTACAACTTTTAGCCAAAGAAATTCATTTCAAAGATCCGATAATAGGGGAGAATTTGCATTTCTGTTCTGAATTTGAACTCACACTGTAATTTTGACGTAATGACAATATACGACTTTTTGATGATTAGACATTGAAATTACTTAAGCTTTGATTAAAATAGGCACTCAAACTCAAATATTGTTTGGTTTTATTCATGAGAAAAACTGAAGTCTATCAAGTACGCCTTGATTCACAAGAAAAAAAATTAGCTTTTGCTGTTTTTAAGCAATTGGGAATTACCCCTGCTCAAGCAGTTCGTCTATTTTTTAAACAAGTCGTGATCACCAAATCGATCCCCTTCGCGATTGAAAATCAAAATATCAATATGGATCAATTGTTAAAATTAAGAAAATTGAAACAAGAACAACAAAATGGGCAAGCCAATCCTACTGTTGAATTGAGTGATGACGATGAAGATTTATTTGCAGAGTTGAATGCGATCTTGGGTGAAAGTGACAAAACTTAACAGTGTCGCATTTTTAAACAATTCTTTGAGTTCACTTTTCACTTTTTTGGTTATGCTCTATTGCAAGGATAATAATTTACTTTGCAAGGAGTGATAAATGATCGTTCGTCGTGCGACCAAAGAAGATTTAAACCAACTTGCTATTTTATTTGATGAATACCGTCAATTTTACGGTGCATCCTCCAATATCAAACAATCTCTCAGCTTTCTTACTCAACGTTTTGAGAATAAAGAAAGTGTCATTTTTATTCACGTTAAAGATGATGTATTTACAGGCTTTGTATTGCTGTATTTAGGTTTTTCCTCTGTTGCCTGTTTAAAATATTATATTTTAGATGATGTCTATGTCACACCAAGCTATCGCAGGCAAGGTTCAGCCAAACAATTGATTGATACTGCAATACTTTTTGCACGTCATGAAAATGCGCAACGTATTAGTCTAGAAACTCAAAAAAGCAATTACCAATCCCATCAGCTTTATGAACAAATGGGCTTCGTTAAAGATAATGAGTTTCAAACTTTCCACTGCTTCTTAAAATAAAAGTATCTTTAAGCAGATAGATAAGGTCGATATTTTAAGTCTCAATGTATTTTTTAAACTTAAATTTGATCTGCAATCAGTTTTTTCGCAGCATTAGCCTGATTTTCAGTTAGATAAATCCATTCACCTTCAGCTAAATCAGTTAATTTTAATTGTCCAATTTGTGCACGATGTAAATTTTCCACTTTATTTCCAACTGCTGCAAGCATTCGTTTAACTTGATGATAAACACCTTGATGCACGGTCATTTGCAATTTAAATTCATCTAAACGGATAACATCTGTTGCCGAAAATATACCCTTTTCATTTCGTAATTCAACACCTTGCTCAAGTTGTTGAATCTGTTCGTCAGTCACTGGATCAGCAGTTTGCATCTGATAAACTTTAGGCACATGTTTTTTAGGATGTGTTAAAGCCTGTAAAAATTGTCCATCATCCGTGAGCAATAACAACCCTGTTGTATCTTGATCGAGTCGCCCTACACATTGCATGCCGCGATTCATCAATACATCATCAAATAAATCAAACACACTAAAGTGATGTGTCGCCTGATGTGAGCATTCGTAATTTACGGGTTTATTGAGTGCTATATACACTTTTTCACGATATTGAAAAGACTGACCATGCACGGAAAATTCTAAATCTTGCAGATTCAATTTAAACTTAGGCTCTGTAATAACTTCATTTTGGATAGCAACCGCCCCATTCTTAATGAGTTGTTGACAATGCTTACGTGAACCAAAGCCTTGTGATTGCAACATTTTTTCCAAAAACATAAAACAGAACCTAAATAAATTGACATGTATTTTAATGGATCTCGGCTTAAAAACCTAACTGATATTTAAAGCAATCCCCATGTCACATCAATATTCAATCAATCCTCAAGTAAGCTTAATAATGCAATGATTTAGAATATTCCAATGCTGCGCCCTATCCTTTCTATCTTTTCAGTATAATGTTCAGGTGTATTGAAATAAAAAATGTTGAATCAAAATGAGTCTTAGCAGTTTAGACCTAAACTTAATGGTGCTGATTGTATTACTTGCATGTGGCGTATTCAGTCATAACACAGCAGTGACTATAGCGGCAGCAGTATTGATCGTCTTTCGCATCACACCGCTGAGTGAGTTTTTCCCACTCTTACAACGTCATGGTTTAGAAGTCGGCATTATCATCCTCACCATTGGTGTACTTACACCCATTGCCAGCGGAAAAATTGCAGGTGAAGAGATTCTCAAATCATTTATGCACTGGAAATCACTTTGCGCTATTGCGATTGGCTTATTGGTAGCATGGTTAGGTGGACGTGGTGTGTCGCTCATGACCAATCAACCCAATGTTGTGGCTGGTTTACTCATTGGTACAGTCGCTGGTGTTGCTTTACTACGCGGTGTTCCTGTAGGTCCACTCATTGCAGCAGGAATTTTATCATTGCTGATCGGAAAGTCTTAGTTTGTAATAATGAGGCTTCTTATAAATGTCGAATAGAAAAACAGCCTGTTAGACTCATCATCTAAACAGGCTGATTTTATTTCAAATCAAGCCAATCATATTGTTAATTGGCTCAAACTTTTAAAATATTTTCTATTAGTTAAAAGTTTTGAAACGTGCAGCATCATCAATAAATGCTTTTTCACCAGCAGGCGCTTCGATAGAACCGAATACCAATTGTGCACGAAGTTTCCAATCCGCAGGTACGCCAAATACTTCAGCCACTTCTTCATCTACGATTGGATTATAGTGTTGTAATGATGCACCGATACCCGCTTCAGACAATGCTGTCCAAGTTGCAAATTGCGCAATTGCTGTAGAATGTTCAGCCCAAACTGGGAAGTTGTCTGCATAAAGCGCAAATTGTTCTTGTAAACCTTTGATCACGCTCATGTCTTCATAAAACAATACTGAACCCGCACCAGCGATAAAGCTGTTGATTTTACCTGCAGTGCCTTCGAAAGCTTCAACAGGAACAATTTTACGTAAAGTTTCTAGTACGATTGTCCAGAATTTAACGTGTGAATCACCAAATAAAATCACTGCACGTGAAGATTGTGAGTTAAACGCTGATGGACTTTGTTTCACAGCTTCTTTGATGATTTCTTCAATTTTCGCTTGATCTAGACTTACATCTTTACCAATTGCATAAATTGTACGACGTTGTTTGATTTGATTTAAAAATGACATATCTATATTCCTTCTGTGACCCTGTTGGCCGTTTTCTTTAACATGGTCTCAGTGTATTGCATATTCCGTTACTTCGTCAGGTTTATATCAATAACAAAGTGTTCCATATTTAGAACAATATAATAAATCAAATCTTTTCAAGGCTTTAAATTTAAAGCACTCACTATAAAAATTTAAAAAAATTACGCTTATGAAAGCACCCTGAATATAACCTCATCATTTAATTCATTTTTATTTACAGCAGTTTCAAGAATACTGCCAAAAACCAACTGTGCTTTGAGTTGCCATTGTTTCGGTAAATCCAGTAAATCTGTGGTTGCTTGATCTATAGATGGATTGAAATGATGAATCGAAGCACCTAGACCTGTACTCGCAATTGCAGTCCACACCGCATACTGTACCATTCCAGACGTTTGTTCAGACCACAATTGAAATTCTTCTGCTTGCAAAGGTTTACGCTTTTGTAGGCTTTGGATAATGTCTTGATCTTCAAAAAATAAAACTGTACCAAAAGCAGATGCACAACGATCAACTTTAACATCCATACTTTCCCAAATGGCTTCAGCCACGGCGTGATGTTGTACCTCTTTCACCATTTGCCAAAATTTATAATGAGAACCTTGCAACAGAATGACGATTCGAGCACTTTGCGAATTCAAAGCCGAAGGACAACAACGCGCAGCATCTTTAATCAATTGGGTAAGATATTCAGGGCTTAAACTCACACGATTACTGAGTTCATAATAACTTCTGCGTTTTTTCATATCTTCCAAAAAACTATAGGTATTTTCTTCTAATTCTTTCTTTTTAAAAATTAAATCTTTGGAAATTTCAGTGTTCAGTACTTGCCCTATTTTCGCTAAAAATGCCATAAATCCCCCAAAGATTAAACCAAATAAAAACCATAAATTTTATATGGGTATTCTAACCACTAAAGTTTTTTTATTCTCAGTGTGGTCAGGTTATTCTGCTGTTTTTTAAAACAATTAAACATTTCTCAGAATCCAAATGAATAAAAACTCCGCATAAGCGGAGTTCTTTTATTTAATATTGAATGATTAATAAATAATATGAATTATTTATCTGTCTCAAAAAGCGCTGCAACAAAGGATTTCGCAGAGAACGGACGTAGATCGTCAATCTTCTCCCCCACACCGATAAAACGAATTGGCACATGCGTACGACTGGCAATATTAAACAACACACCACCTTTTGCCGTACCATCCAATTTAGTAATGGTTAGACCTGTTAAACCAACAGCTTCATCGAACATTTCAACTTGGTTAATGGCATTTTGACCTGTACCCGCATCTACAACTAACATCACTTCATGTGGCGCAGTTGCATCAATTTTTTGCATTACACGCTTAACTTTGGTCAACTCAGTCATTAAGTTGCTTTTATTGTGCAAACGCCCTGCGGTATCGGCAATCAGTACATCTACACCTTTGGCACGCGCACTTTCAAAAGCATCAAAAATAACTGAAGCACTGTCTGCACCATGACCTTGAGCAACCACTTGAATATTGTTGCGTTCACCCCAGATTTGTAATTGCTCAGTAGCTGCTGCACGGAAAGTATCACCTGCCGCAAGCATGACTTTCTTGCCTTCACCTTGTAAACGTTTTGCCAATTTACCAATGGTCGTGGTTTTCCCAACACCATTGACACCAACAACAAGAATCACAAACGGATTTTTGTTCGGGTCAATATGTAAAGGTTTTACACGTGGCGCAAGTAAAGCAACCAATTCTTCTTGTAATGCCTTATACAGTGAATGTGAATAGATCAAATCACCACGCGCAGTACGTTCAGTTAAATTGGTAATAATGGTTTTCGTCGCTTCTACACCAATATCAGCAACCAAAAGTTGCTCTTCAACTTCTTCAAGTAACTCATCATCAATCTCTTTACCACCGATCAGGATATTCACCATCCCATCAGCAAGGTTTTTACGAGATTTAGTTAAACCTTCTTTCATACGACTGAAGAAGCCACCTTTGGCTTTTTCTTCAGTTTGGGTAGTTTCCTCTGAAAGACTTTCTTCAACTACTGTTTCAGTCTTAGGTGTTTCTACTTTTTCATTTTCAATAATAGGCACATTGACTGCGGGTAAACTCGGTAATGTGACATCATCATCACCAATATCCGCATCAATCAAGAATTTATTTTGCTGTTCCTGCATGCCGATTCCTTGAAAAGCATAGCGTTAAAAAAGAATGAGTTTAGCATATTTTAAGGCAATTTTTAGTGTTAAAGCAGTGATAAAACATCTCAACCAAAATGCAACATTCCTGCCTTGCTTTAAATCTTTAATTTTTTGAGAATAGTTATACGTTTAGAATAAATATTCAGGCAATTTGTGCGTATTTTAAAATCCAAATCTTTTAAAATTCTTGTCCGTTCCCGAACTCAATTATGGAGAATGCTAATTGCGCCTGTATGCTTTATTTCATTGAATTTTATACAAACATCACTTTATGCAGCGCCCGAAAGTCAACTTGCTCGCACTACCTTTGAAACCACACTAAAGAATGGGCTAAAAGTGATTATCCGTGAAGATCATCGTTCCCCCATTGTCATGACCCAAATTTGGTATGGTGTTGGCAGCAGTGATGAATCTGGCAATCTATTGGGTATTTCCCATGTACTTGAACATATGATGTTTAAGGGCACGCAGAAAGTTCCAGATGATGAATTTACGCGTCTTAGCCGAATCTATGGTGGACGAACCAATGCTGCAACATTTACCAACTACACCAATTATTATCAACTTTATCCAAAAAAATACTTCCCTCTCGCTTTAGAACTTGAAGCAGACCGAATGTCTAACTTGGTTTTAAAACAACAAGACTTTGATCCTGAAATTAAAGTAGTGATGGAAGAACGTCGCCAAAGAACCGATGACAATCCACGCAATCTTGCCTATGAACGTTTTAAATGGATTGCCTATCCAACCAGTCACTATCGTCAACCCGTGATTGGTTTTATGAAAAATTTACAAAATATTCGTTTAGAAGACCTCAAGCATTGGTATCAGACATGGTATACCCCCAATAATGCAACACTTGTGATCGTGGGTGATGTCAATGCTGAGCAGGCATTAAAACAAATCGAAAAGTATTTTGGTGGTATTGCTAAAAAGCAACTTCCGGATCGCAATGATGTTCTCGAATATGACCGCGTCGGTTATCGTCACATGCAAGTACATTTACCTGTACAAGTACCAAGCTTATTTATGGCGTGGAATGTACGTTCCATTGCCACGGCGAAAAACCCACAAGATGCCTATGCACTTACGATTATCCAATCCTTACTCGATGGTGGAATTTCAGCTCGTCTACAAGATCGCCTTGTCCGCGATAAGAAAACGCTGACCGCAATTAGTGTCAGTTATGACCCATATAATCGTGGTGACAGTATTTTCATGATCTCAGCTCTTCCGAGTGAAGGCGTTTCATTAGAAGATGCACAAAAAGCCATTGAAAAAGAAATGAGTTTATTTAAAACAGAATTGGTCAATCAAAACGAACTTGATCGAGTGAAGAATAATTTCGTTTCAAATTTGATCTATAGCCAAGATGATATTGCAGGGCAAGCCAATATGATTGGCAATTTAGAGGTCAATGGTTTGAGTTTTCGCTTGATTGATGAATTACCAAAGCATTATGACAAAGTTACCCCACAAGATTTACTCAGAATCGCCAATATTTATTTCGTCAAAGATAACTTAAGTAGTCTTTATCTCCTGCCTGAAAACACAAAAGAATAAATAAGGTGAATTATGCGTCTGTCTATATTTTCAAAAAAACATTTAAAAACATCGCTTTTACTTATTATCACACTCTCTACGGCTAGTTTAAATCATGCAGAGGTCGAATTCGATGATCGTGATACGGATGAAATGATAGATAATACTGTTTTAAAATCCTATTCCACATTACAAAGCCTGAAAAATTTAGAAAAAAAGCAAAACTATCAGACACCTTTTGTTCAAGATTTAGAGAATAATTTAAAAGTTCGCACACTCTTTGTTTCAGCACCAGATCTACCCATTGTCGATATTCAACTGACTTTTAATGCAGGATCTTCACAAGATGAAGCGATAGGTAAAGGCTTGTTTGGTATTTCAAATATGGCTGCAAGACTGATGACTGAAGGTACAGAGCAATATACAGCCAAACAAATTGCTTCGACCTTCGAGGGGTTAGGCG
Source organism: Acinetobacter wuhouensis (assembly GCF_001696605.3). Classification (NCBI taxonomy): domain Bacteria; kingdom Pseudomonadati; phylum Pseudomonadota; class Gammaproteobacteria; order Moraxellales; family Moraxellaceae; genus Acinetobacter; species Acinetobacter wuhouensis. The sequence goes on from NZ_CP031716.1 coordinate 2,280,998, forward strand.
CACAATTTAGTGTCAATGCGTATCGTGATATGTTTACCGTACGCTTAAGAGTTTTGTCCGATCCAGACAAACTCAACCCTGCTGTAAATATGATGATGCACATTTTAAATCATGCACAATTCAATCCTTCGGGTTTAAATTTAGTCTTAAACAACACTAAGATTGGTCAAAAACAAGTCCAAGAAAACCCAAGCCGAATGATGAATATTCGCTTTTATCGCGCACTCTATGGACAACATCCTTATGCTGAACCCACGACAGGAACCAATGGTAGTTTAAAGAAGATAACCCCCGAATTACTCAGAACATTTCGTCAAAAGTTACTCGTCGCTCAGAATATGAATATCGCAATCACGGGAAATTTAAGCGCCAATGATGCAATGAAAATTTCGAATACAATCAGCCAAAATATCACCCAAGGTGAAGCCGTTGCGCCTCTACCAACACCTGAAGATCAACAAGATTTTAATATTCATTACATTCCTTTTAACTCAAGCCAAGCCCATGTCATGATGGGACACTTAGCCATTCAACGAAATGATCCTGATCGTGTTGCTTTAGAAGTTGCCAATCAAATCTTTGGTGGTAGCGGATTCAACTCGGTACTGATGAAAGAATTACGAGTCAAACGTGGCTATACTTACGGCGCATATAGTTCGTTGGTCAGTACGCTCTCACAAGGTTTTTTTAGTTTGAGTTATTCAACTGAAGAAAAACAGCTGATTGATAGTATCCAGGTTGCGCATCAAGCTTTGCGTGACTTTGTCAAAAAGCCAATTCAAAAAAAACAATTGGAAGAAACCAAAGAAGGACTTTTGCGATCATTTCCAATGACATTTAGTTCAAATGCCAATATCAATGCACAGATTGCAGCGATTGGATTTTATCAATTACCTGCAGATTACTTAAATCAATATCAAAAACAACTAAGTAGCATTACAGCCAAACAAGTCCAAACTGCCATCCAAAAACACTTACGTGCAGATCGTTTAACCCTTGTTGTTGTTGCGCCTACACTTGATCAAGTCGCTTTAAAAGAAATGCTAATCAATGATCTTGAAGTACCGAATCAGCTAGAAAACAAAGATTTAAACTTAAAACCTGACACTCAGACAATGCCAGATATTCCAGCCCTGATCATTAAAAAGACCATTAGACCTGCTTCGTGAATCGTGAATCGTGAATCGTGAATCGTGAATCGTGAATCGTGAATCGTGAATCGTGAATCGTGAATCGTGAATCGTGAATCGTGAATCGTGAAAGCTTATTTAGAATTAGCCACATCTACAGCAGGATATTGTTTAATACGTTGTTTTTCATAATAATAAGCGCGCAACAACCGAAAATACTCGGCAACCGAAATAAGCTCTTGTTGACTTAAATGTTTTGCGAGGACTTGCGTTTTCGGATAAGCCGCTTGATCAGAATATGCAAGGACATTTTTATACTGCGTCGGACTGATCGGACGCAAAAGCGCCAATGTTGCAAGTGTTATCATTCCAACAATCATACACGCCACAAAAAAATTCAAAAAACGCTCTAAAGGAAAAGAACGATACAACTTTTGAAAATAATCTTTGAATTTAAGCATGAACTACCTCGAATTGCAGATAGTCTATCATCCTAGAGATAAAAAAATAGCGCTTTATCCAGACTTTTAAATGCCTAAACCGTTTATTGATCATTTTAAATGTACAAACCCATCTTTCGATTTATTCCACCAACAAATAAAAATACACTTCAACAACAAGATCTAAAAAGAAAAACTCCCATCAGCAATTGATGAGAGTTTTTAGTAAATAAGCATGATACATAACACCGATAATTTGACCTTGACCACTGAACTTTTAAATCTCTAAGAAAATCAGTTTAAATTAACTTTTATAAAACTGCCCTTAGAAATGCAAAATATAAAATTCCAGCAATAATCACCAACGCGATCACCACTGCGAAGATACTCACACCACCTTCCGCATGTACAGGATGTAAGTCATCATCATCTGCAAGGCGTCGCAATTCGTTATCATAAACACGGTAAAAACCTTTTTTTTGCGTTGCGTCAAGATTTTTGGTATAATCGTAAACACGCTTACGTTGGGCTAAACAGTAATCACCAAGATGTATTTCTTGATGGTAAATTGCTTCGTCCAATTGTTTTCGATGATACTGAGCTAATTCAACAATCTGAGACTCAGCAGCGGGTACATCAAAAGTAAATCCATCTATTGTATTAGTCATTTTTACTCTCCCTTTGTCATAATTCTCATATTGATTTTAATAAATATTATTTCTGATTATTGTTTAATCATGTAATCTTATATTCGTTAAGCAATCCCAGTAGATTACTTGACAAGTGAAGCATTTTGTAATATTAGTTTAATAAAGTTAAGTTAGATTAGTTAAGTATAAGCTCCGTTGGGGAGCTGTAGTTTTAAAGATCATAATTACAATAAGGAGTTATATATGATTCATCAAATCTCTCAACAAGACCTAGAACATGTTTATGCAGACGCTGTAAATACGATTCAATGTGAAATGAACTTTGTAGAAGCTGTAAAGGCATTAGAAGACGCAGCAAAAGCAGGGCATGGTAAAGCAGCAACGTTCCTTGCAGAACTTTATTACCAAGGTTTCCGTGTAGAACGTGATTCGCTAAAAGCCCAATACTGGGAAAAGATGGCAACCATGCAAGCATAATAAAACGTCACCTCGGTGGCGTTTTTTAATGCCGCTTGTTTATTCTTTTATAGCGTAATACTCACAAAACGTTTCCCAAACAGACATTCTTATAACATTCTTTGCTAATTTTAATAATTGCTTACGATTCAGTATAAAGCGCCAACGGTTCTTAACGCTTTTTCAATTACAATAGAAATGTACTAAAAATGAATGCCCATTATGAAAAAGTATATTCATCTACAGCCGATTTCAAATGAGTTTTTTATCAAAATTTCTATTTTAAAATCACTGATGTATTGTGGTGTTCTTTGGGGACTTTACCATGAAGGTTGGGCAATGAAGTCTGGCTCAGATGAAGTATATTTCCCCTTTTGGCTGAATGCCGTTCAAGCACATCAGTATGCAAAGATTCACTGGCCCAACTATACACCACGAAAAATCACACCAAAGGATTTTAAAGATTCTCTACTCCCGACATTGACACGTTTAAATATTAAACCGGCTTTGTTTAACTCATCTTCTCGTAAATTTAAACTTTCAACTTTGCAAATGGATCATTTCTTTTTTGCAAATTCACCCCAATTTCAGGCGATTTAATTTTTATTTTCCATTGATTTAAGAAAGCTGTAAAAAACAAGCACTATAATTTGTGACTGTAAAGTATTTGCAAAGTTTTAAAATACAGTTAATTTAAAGGTGTGCAGTAGAGGCACACTCAATAAGGAAAATAATTATGACTACAGTAGCACAAGTAATCCAAGATAAAATTGGTCGTGAAGTTTATACGATTTCGCCGTCTGCCACGGTTTTAGAAGCAATTACGCTTATGGCAAATAAAGGTATTGGTGCAGTAGTCGTAACAGAAGACAGTAAGCTGGTCGGCATCCTTTCAGAACGTGACTATACCCGTAAAATTGCATTGATGCAGCGTACATCTGACCATACCACTGTCGCTGAGATTATGACATCTAAAGTTATTTCTGTGACGCCAAGCCATACTGTAGAACAATGTCTAGAATTAATGACTGACGGTCATCTACGTCACCTCCCTGTACTTGAAGAAGGTGTCTTGGTCGGCTTTGTTTCGATTGGTGACTTGGTCAAAGCCACAATGGAAGATCAGAAAAAACTGATTGATCAGTTACAGCAATATATTTCAGGTTAATTTTTTAAATTGATAGAACCCTCTTTTGAGGGTTTTATTTTGTGTTAATTTTTTAGTATGGTTAAATTTCCAAATAATATAAATAGTCGCCTGCTTTTAACGGATTATCCTCACCTGAAATAGGAATAAAACAATTACAATCTTTCATAAAAGAAAGCATATCTGGGCGTTCATTTTCTACAGTTATTATTTTTAGTTCAGGAGTGCTACCGATTCTCATTTCATTAAACTTACCATCATAATGAACATCAGATACAAATGCCCATAAAACTTGAGTATCGTGCGTATTTTTTAAGGTTAAATTATAATTATGTGTCAATATACCTATTTTCCAATCAGGTTGAAATGGTCGAGCATATAAACGATTTAATATATTTGGTTTTACAATAACGTGCATATTTATAATAATGTCAAGAATATTACCTGGTAAATAAGTTATCACACAAAAATCATCAAAACTCTTTTGTATCTCTGCTCGAACCATTCCTTTTTCATCAGTAAATTTTATTTTTTTTCGTATAGTTGGAGCTTTCAATTCACCACAATACATTCGATATGAATTGCCAATTAAGGAATCCGAAGAAATATCATTATGAAAAAAACGGTTCGTTGCCATTAATCCTAAACGACTAAGTGTTTTATTATTAACCAACCCACATGCGACTATATAATCATAGCTGTTTGCGATGTCTTTCAATTTTTTTACATAAGTCTTTACATCAATTGTTGAAATTAAATCATCTTCGTTATCAATCTTAGTTTCACTTTCGAAAAAAGGCTTTATTTTCACAATTTCTGCTTCAAATCCCCAAAGTTTCATACATTCTTGAATATATCTAAACTCTGCATTACTGTTTAAATCTTCCAAGTCATAATCAACACAAAGTAAAGCAAATTTTGTGGTTTTATATGCAGTAACGTGTGTAATTTCAGCCTGTTCAAGTAACATTTTCTTGGTTAGTGTTATTATAGTATCTTTGTTTAATATAATTTCTCTTTTTTTATAATCCGAACCAACTGAAATTAAACCTTTACCAATTTGTATTGGTTCCAGTCGTTCTCCTCCTTTCAGTGAAAAATCTCCTCGTACCCCCAACCATGCGGAATATTGTTCCGTTGGAATTACTGTATTTGCAATATTTCCAATTTTCATATAGCGTGAAATACTAGATGTATATTCTTTATTTAAAAACAGTCGAAATGGGTTTTCAGACCTCGACAAAGCACCATAAAAATTCACTATATCAATGCTTTTGATTTGTTCAGGAGTTGATACTTCATGTTGAATATTGAACATTTCTCCATCTATTGCGGATAATGCAATAGATGGGTAATCTGTATTGGCTTGAACATCTTCCGCCAATTTTCTGCCTAAACACTCTTCGATAGAAATCATTTCTGTAAAATTAGGGTTTGGCATTCTTTCATTAATTTTGGTTAATTGACGAAATATTTGATCTACAATTTTTTTGTTTTTTATATTCATATATAATGCTTCTTAAATTTCCAAATAATATAAATGATCACCTGCTTTTAAATCTCCATCAATCTTTTTGATTGGAATAAAGCAATTACAATTCCTGAAAAAAAATATATTATCGGGTCTTATATCATCCGTATCAAAAATAGTAATTTCTGCATTTTTTTTCATAGAAAACTTATCTGCATCTTGTGGTTCGAATTGCGTAACAAATGCCCATCTAATTGTATTTCGCTTCCCTTCTTTCCAATCAATATAATAGTCATGAGTCAAAACAGCCACTTTATAATCAGGAGAATGAAACTTCTGCTCTTTAAAACTTTTCAGCATGGGTTTAATCCACATAGTCATATTAATTATAATATCTTGCATACAACCTGGTAAATAACACACTACTGCACGATTTTCCAATCTAAAAACTCTGTTTCCTTTTACCATATTGTTTTCATAGTATTTTTTTTGAAAGTTAGATATAGGTTGCCGTAAATCTCCAAAATAAATATAAAACTTATTGTCATCAATATAATTATTTAAAATAGAATAAGTTTGTCTAAAACCTCTTTTTAAACCTAAATTTCTTGTACTATATGAATCAGATAACCCACATGCCACTACAAAATCATATTCTTCTGTAATTTTTGAAATTTCTTTTTTAAATTGTTCAAATTCATTGGCTATGCCAGCATCAACAGCTTCAACATTCATTCTATTTTCTTTGACTGGTTTAATTTTAATAGTGTCAAAAATATACCCCCAATCTGTTAAACAATCTTGGATATATTGAAATTCAAGATTTTTATTATAATATTCAATATCATAATCTGCATACAAAACTACGATTTTAATATCTTTATAAACCAGTATTTTATCTACCCCTGCCTGACTCATAAGTGCTTTTTTAACACTGTTAATAATTTCATTTTGTTTTAGCAGTAACTCACTTTCTTGATAATCTTCTCCTTTAAGGAACAGCCCCTGTCCCTTAGTAATTGGTACTAATTCATTATCTTCGCTACTTATGATTTGTTCACAATGCCATGGATGTGCGTGTGACCTAGAAATTACTGTGTTCGCAATAGCGCCTATTTGTATATATTTATCTATAAATGATTGGATTTTGATATTTTTATCTAAAGCATAAGGATTTTCACCTAATTCTAATTTATTAAAAAAATTCTGTTTATCATGTTTTTTGAATTGATCAATCGTAGTGATATCTTCATCTAAATTAAACATATAGCCTTCTATGGCAGAGAGCGCTACTTGTGGATAGCAACGAGACGCTAATACATCCTGTGCAAGCTTTCGACCAACACTATCACTTACTTTGACCAATTCTTTTTCAAATAATGAATAATCTTTTTCTACCACTCTTCTGAATTGATGATCCATTAATTGGTAAATCATTTCTAGTACGCTATTGGCTGCATATATGTTTTTAATATTCATGAAAGACCTTTTTTGAGTAATAGTATATTGTTAAAATTTCTTATAGTGTCCTTAAGTTCTTATTTAAGAATACTTTGTTCCAAAGCACTACAGATTTTACAAATTCAAACCGATTTACTATTAATATGCATAATACAAAGTTTTAATTTATGATTATTATATCAAACAATAAAAAACCTAGCCGTAGCTAGGTTTTATCAAATCAGATCGTTAGAAAATTAGTTCAAACCCAATTTTCCAGCAACATAATCTGCATCTTTATCGCCACGACCAGAAAGGTTCACAACAATCTTAGTGTCTTTAGACAGTTTCGGCGCTTCACGAATCGCCCATGCCACCGCATGTGAGCTTTCTAGTGCAGGCACAATACCTTCAACACGAGAAAGTGTCATAAATGCATCTAAACATTCTTGGTCTGTCGCTGTTGAATATTCCACACGACCTAAATCTTTCAAGAAGCTATGCTGAGGACCTACCCCCGGATAATCCAATCCAGATGCAATCGAATGCACAGGTAAAGGTTCGCCCTGCTCATCCTCAAGCACATAACACGCCATACCATGAATTTGGCTTGGTTTACCCAAAGTCAAAGTCGCAGAATGCATATCTGTATCTAAACCATGACCCGCAGGCTCTACACCCACCAACTTCACATCAGCATCATTTAAAAATGCTGTGAATGCACCGACAGCATTTGAACCACCACCAACACAGGCAACCACATAGTCTGGATGCGCACCAAAGCGATCTTGAGTTTGGACTTTAATTTCATTACCAATGATTGATTGGAAATCACGTACCATTTTCGGGAACGGATGTGGACCGACGACAGAACCAATCGCATAGATAAAGTTCTTCGGATCTTTTAAATATTCTTCAAATGCGCTATCTACAGCATCTTTTAATGTTGCAGTACCTTGAGTCACAGAAACCAGTTTTGCACCCAAAATCTTCATTTTCACAACATTTGGATGTTCTTTTTCAATATCCACTTGTCCCATATGAATTTCACATGGAATACCCACCAAAGCACATGCTGTCGCCAAAGCCACACCATGTTGACCCGCGCCAGTTTCTGCAATCACTTTGGTTTTATTCATATACTTGGCAAGTAATGCTTCACCTAAGCAGTGATTGATTTTGTGTGCGCCCGTGTGATTTAAATCTTCACGTTTCAGATAAATTTGCGCACCGCCCAATTGATCAGACAAACGCTTTGCATGGAACAAAGGACTTGGGCGTCCTACATAATGGGCAAATAAATCAGCGAGTTCATTTTGAAATTCTGGTGTTTTACGAATCGCTTCATAAGCCACATTAATTTCATCCATCGCTTCTTTTAGATGTGGAGGAATAAACTGACCGCCGTACTCACCAAAGAAACCGTCTTCATTGGGTAAAGCTATTCCGTTAATTTGATGTTCCATCATATTTCCATTTTTAAATTGGTTGCTGGATAGATCTTCAAGTATTCCAAATCAACGTGATAAATACTTGGTCATGTCTTCAATGCCTTTCAGTGTCATTGGAAACATGTGATCTTCGAAAATTTGTTTGATCGCAGCAACGGTTTGAGTGTAGTGCCAATAATTCTGTTCTTCAGGATTCAGCCAAGCCGTTTTTTCAAAATGATTGCGCAAACGACGTAGCCAAACTTCACCCGCTTCTTCATTATTATATTCCACTGAACCACCGACTGATCTTAGTTCATAAGGTGCCATACTGGCATCGCCCACGACAATTACACGATAGTCTTTACCATAGGTATTAAATAAATCCCAAGTATTCATACGGCTTGATGAGCGACGGAAATTGTCTTTCCACACATAGTCATATAAGCAGTTATGGAAATAGAAATATTCTAAAGTTTTAAATTCAGTTTTGGCTGCGCTGAATAATTTTTCACATTGGGCAATATGTGCATCCATCGAACCACCAATATCAAATAACATCAAAACTTTGATACGGTTACGACGCTCAGGCACCATTTGCACATCTAAGATGCCCTGCTTTGCTGTTTCATAAATGGTACTGTTAATGTCCAACTCTTCAGCAGCACCTTGACGGGCAAACTTACGCAAACGACGCAATGCCATTTGCATTTGTCGTGTACCTAAAATCTGTTCATCATCAAGATTTTGGTATTTACGTTGTTCCCAAACTTTGACTGCTGAATTTTTACGGCTTGGACCACCTATTCGAACACCTTCAGGATGATCACCAAATGCACCAAAAGGTGAAGTACCACCTGTACCAACCATGCGGTTGCCACCTTGATGTTTTTTATGCTGTTCACGTAGACGCTCTTCCAGCATTTTCATCAATTCTTCAAGCGAACCTGCTTTCATCAATTCAGCACGTTGCTCTGGTGTTAGATGCTTTTCTAATAATTCGAGATCAAACCAATCTTTCGGTAATTTTTGAACTTTATTGAGCAGATCATCAATATCAAAGGTATGAATACCTTCGAAATAATCTTTCATAGCACGATCAAATTTGTCAAAGAAGCGCTCATCTTTGACCATCACCGTTTTCACCAATTGATAGAAATCTTCTTGATCTGCAAACACCAAACCTTCACTGACAGCTCGGTTTAAGTCTATCAATTCTCGGGTCGAAACAGGGACACCATATTTTCTGAGGGTATAGAACAATCGCACAAACATATTGCGATCTCCCCATTAACGACGCGACATAAAGGCTAAGCGTTCAAGCAATTGAACATCTTGCTCATTTTTAATCAGTGCACCATACAATGGTGGAATGGCTTTAGATTTATCATGATTGCGCAATACATCTTCTGGCATATCATCTGCCATCAATAAGCTTAACCAATCAATCAATTCAGACGTAGATGGTAGTTTCTTTAAACCAGGCACTTGGCGTAACTTAAAGAACACTTGTAAAGCTTCAGAGACCAAAGTACCAGAAATACTTGGGAAATGCACTGCGATAATTTCACGCATCGTCGCTTCATCTGGAAATTCAATATAATGGAAGAAACAACGACGCAAGAATGCATCTGGTAATTCTTTCTCATTATTTGATGTAATGATCACGATTGGGCGTTGCGTCGCAGTAATCGTTTCACCTGTTTCATAAACATAAAACGACATTTTATCGAGTTCATGCAATAAATCATTTGGAAACTCAATATCTGCTTTATCAATCTCATCAATTAACAGTACACAGCGCTCTTCGCTGGTAAATGCTTCCCACAACTTACCTGGTTTGATGTAGTTTTTAATGTCATAAACACGATCATCACCTAACTGGCTGTCACGTAAACGAGAAACTGCATCGTATTCATACAAACCTTGCTGTGCTTTGGTTGTAGACTTAATATGCCAAGTAATCAGTTTTAAACCAAGGCTTTCAGCAACTTGCTCTGCAAGCAAAGTTTTACCTGTACCAGGCTCCCCTTTGACCAATAATGGCTTTTGCAATGCACGCGCTGCTTTTACAGCCAGTTTCAGACTATCCGTCGCGATATACTGTTCAGTACCTGTAAATTGTTGAGAATCAACAGACATAAATAACCTTTATTTTTTATTTAAAGTGGTGAAGTATTTTTTGCTACTGTGCTTTTTTGGGTAATTTTATTGGCTTTGTAATTTGACCAAAAGTAACCGATGACCAATCCAATCCCGATGACAAAACTGATCAAAGCAAGATTAGACCAAACCAATGGTGTGTCTTTAGTTAAAATACCAAATAACAATCCGAAAATTGCAGGCGCAATTTCAGAGTTAGGTCCTTCAGAAATTGTTGGGGTTGCAAGAACTGCAAATACAATAATCCATGTAATACCGCCAAGCAGTGCTGGTAGGCGTTTTGCAATACCGTACCAACACCATAAAATAATCAGTGTCCCAAGAATATAGACTGTAACTGCAATACTATCTTCTGGGATAGAATCAAATAAACCTAAAAAGTTTGCCCATATTCCTGATAACTGCTCAAGCACCACGTAGTCCCTCTGGTTCAACCGCATTCGGATTAATTAAACCTTCTGGCGGCATTTGAATAAAGAAGCCTTTTGTTTGTAACGAATCTATTACATGTGACACATTCACACGTGCCAATTTACGAGATTCAGATAACTCAAGATGCATCACATATGTCGCACGACCAAATGCAACACGTAGCGCGTCTGACAAAACCGCTAAAGGATCAGCATTTTCATCTTCATTTGGATGATCTGGACGAGCCACATAAAGATACATTTCGTCTTTTTTGCTCGATTTGTAAATATCACAATGCATTTTAAACAACAGCTTCAATAAAACTCATGTCACAGCATACATGAAAAAAACGACAGATACATTATCGAAAGTTTACGCAGCAGTCGTTATTTATCGTCATTTGTAAATCTTTGATCAGAAATAGATCACTTTATGTATCTAAAAGTTCGATGAATCAGTCATGCCATGAGCCACTTTTATTCAATCATTCACTTTCATCTGTTTTGATAAATATTGCTCATCTTCACGTAGTAAGCGAATTAATGGTTGCGTTAAAAGATCATAGCGCCAACCCAATAAATAGCCTGGCAAATCTTGCTCATCACCATGAAAGACCACATGCTGATACAAGGCATTCAACCATTTTTTACGCATCAATACTTCTTTCGGTACTTGTGCATCTTGTGATATTTGCGTAATTAAATGGTCTAATTCAGCCGTAATCCCTTGTGATGAATGCTTAATTGGACGTGCAATACGCAATGGCCACTCATCCATTTCAGGTAAAAACTTCAATAAATCCAAAATCGTCTTGCCATGCTCTCGCACCACATTTGGACGAATGCCTTTCACACTCGAAAGTTGAAACATATTCTTTGGATTGACTTCAACCAAATCAATCATTGTCGCACTTTTTAGAATAAAGCTACGTGGTTGATTGAGCGCTTTCACCATCTCTTCGCGCCATACACTCAATTGTTGCAATTGCATCAACTGTTTACGTGAATGTCGATAATTCCCAATATCACTATATAGCCTTTCTTTTGGTGTTTCAGACGCAATTTCAATAGTCAAATTTTGACAATCTTCAAGTACGTGTTGATATAAACTTTTTTGTTCTAATTCTACTTTCAACTTATCTGCTAGATTCATAATGTATAAAACATCATTAGCAGCATAATTCATTTGGTCAGATGTTAAAGGGCGCGCTAACCAATCTGAGCGTGTTTGATCTTTATCAATATCAATATCTAACACTAACTTTAACGCATTCTGATAACTGACTTGTAGACCATGACCAAGAAATGACAAAGCGACTTGGGTATCAAAAACATTGGAAAGATTTTTCTGGTCAGCATAATGAAAAATCAAATCAATATCTTCACCACAGGCGTGAAAGATATTTTGTTGCGCTTGGAATAACTGTGCCCAAAATTTATCTAAATTTAATGTTGTACCATCGAGTAAAAAAACCTGACCATTGACATTGATCTGAAAAACACCGAGCTTTGGCCAAAGTGTATCGACTTTTATAAATTCAGTGTCTAAGCCATAAATCGATGCTTGCTGCATTAAATGCAACACTTGATCAAGTTCAGCCTGTTGATTGATAAATTGAAACATGTCAGTTGAGTCAAATGTGATATTCGAAAGTGTCTTCGATTTTACCTGAATATATAATATATAAATATAATATTTTTAAACTATTTCCATATAAATACTTTATTTTACAGTAAATTTAAGAAATCAATTTAAATTTAAATATAGTTTTTACAACTTACTCAACACATTGTTTAGAATATATGATGAATAGATTTACAAATCATAGATGTAGCTGAGTTTACCTAAAAAAATAACGGATTAATGTAAATATATTTAAACAAAATAGGGTTTATTTCACTTCTATGCTTCTAATTTCAAAAATTAAAAACAAAAAGATCCATAAACCCTAAAGCTAAACTGTTTGAATGCAGTTTAAATCAATTTATTTAAATAAAATATTTACAACAGTAAATTACTTCATTTTCATACGATTATGTACAGCCTGACTCAGCGTATGGCTATCCACATATTCCAACTCACCACCTTGCGGCACACCTTGAGCAATACGCGTCATTTGTAATGATAGATGCTTCGTCGCCTCTACCAAATAATGCGCAGTCGCTTGCCCTTCTACTGTTGCATTGGTTGCAAGAATGACTTCTGTGACCTTTCCATCACTCAAGCGCTGAACCAAATAAGGGATACCGATTTCTTCAGGACCAATACCATCCAAGGGTGACAAATGCCCACCCAAAACATGATATTTCCCTTTAAAACTACCACTTTGTTCAATTGCCATAACATCAGCCGGCGACTCAACCACACAAAGCAACTGGTCATCACGCTCTGTAGAACAGCAAATATCACAGACTTCATTTTCAGTCAGTGAATGGCAAATACCGCATTCATGAATATAAGAAGTTGCTTCATTCAACGCATGCGCCAAACCAATCGCACCTTCTTTATTCTTCATGATTAAATGCAATGCCATACGTTGAGCCGATTTTGGCCCAACACTTGGCAATATTCGTAAGGCTTGTACGAGCTGATCGAAACGGTCGCTAAACACCTATACTTCCTTAGAATAAACCTGAAAGACCTGGTGGTAAGCCCATACCTGAATTTGCAGCCTTCATTTTTTCTTCTGAAATCGCTTCAGCTTGACGTGCAGCATCATTCATTGCTGCAGCGATCAAATCTTCGATCATATCCGCATCATCTTGCAAAAGTTCAGGATTGATTTCGATACGTTTAACCACGTTACGGCAAGTCATTGTTACTTTAACTAAACCGCCACCCGCTTCAGCATGAACTTCAGTTTGTGCAAGCTCTTCTTTGGCTTTTTGTACGTTTTTTTCCATGTCTTTTTGCATGCGTTGAGCTTGCTGCATGAGCATATTAATGTTCATAAATTACTCCGAACAAAAGTCCTTTGATTCAAATACTAACTCAATGGTTTAGATCAGACTCAATCCGATCTAAACCATTTTCTAAAATTAATTCGTCAATTCGTGCCTATCTTAAATTAAATCTAGGCCATGAGAAAGGTCACCAATAATATCATCGATGTTTTCCAAACCAACTGATACACGAATCAACCCTTCAACAATACCCGCTGCTTGTTTAGCTTCCGCTGACATACGACCATGTGAAGTTGTCGCTGGATGTGTAATTGTTGATTTAGCATCACCTAAGTTACTAGTAATTGAAAGGAAACGAGTATTATCAATGACGGTCCAAGCACCTTGACGTTCACCTTTTACAACAAATGATACAACACCACCAAAGCCTGATTGTTGCTTTTTAGCCAATTCATGACCTGGATGATGTGGCAAGCCAGCAAAATAAACTTTTTCAACTTTTTCATGTTGATCTAGCCATTCTGCTAATTTTTGTGCACTTTCACAATGCGCTTTCATGCGCAGATTGAGAGTTTCTAAACCTTTTAAGAAGATCCATGCATTAAATGGACTCATCGAATTACCTAAGGTACGAATTACCCCGTTAATTTCTTCTACAAGCTTGTCTTTACCAACAACTGCACCACCAAGCGCACGACCTTGACCATCAATATATTTTGTTGATGAATATACGATTAAGTCTGCACCAAACTTAATCGGCTGCTGCAGCACAGGCGTACAGAATGTGTTGTCTACAGCGAATAATGCATCGTTTTCATGGGCAATATCCGCAATTGCCTGCATATCACCCACTTGAGCCAATGGATTTGATGGCGTTTCAATAAACAATAAGCGTGTATTTGGACGAATCGCCTGTTTCCATCCTTCAAGATCATCTAAATCTACAAAAGTAACATCAACACCAAACTTAACGACATATTTTTCAAATAATGAAATGATTGAACCAAATACAGCACGTGAACAGATTACATGATCACCAGCTTTTAAATATGCCATACACACTGCATGCACAGCCGCCATACCTGAACTTGTTGCCACGGCACGTTCTGCGCCATCCATAATCGCCAAACGTTTTTCAAAAGTTTGAACTGTAGGATTGGTATAACGTGAATAGGTATTCCCTTGAATTTCACCAGAAAATTTAGCAGCAGCATCAGCAGCGCTTTCGCATACAAATGATGAGGTTAAATAGATCGGCTCACTATGCTCACCCTCAAAACCACGGGTATGCCCTGTACGAATGGCTAAAGTATCAAGTTGGTATTCAATGTCGTCGTGCTGGCTCATTTCAACTACTCAGTCCTAAAACTGCCTTTGTAAAATATTGCCAACATTTTGAGCGTCCAATGTATTTAAGGTCAAGGTAAAATGTAAAATTATCGCTTACACTTCGGACAAATCTGCTTAAAAATGAGACAAACATCGCTTATGGCAAGAGTATCGACAAAGTTTCAAGAACGAAAGGCTAAATTAAAAAATCTGTCTACGCGAATTTTTAATGGAAAGTCACTCGTCCTCTCACAAAGTACACCTTATGATGTGATTGCTGAACACGATCAAACCAAGGTGCGCTTCTACGCAGCCCCTGAAAAAAAATTTAAAGAACCACTCGTCTTTACTGCTCCCTTATCTATCAATATGGCGATTTATGACTTATATCCATATCGTTCATTGATTAAATATTATACCGAACAAGGTTTTGATGTTTATTTACTAGATTGGGGAAAACTAACTTTCCAAGATAGACACTTAAACTTCTTATATTTTATTGATGAATCAATGCCTTATTGTATTGAAAAAATTCGTGAACATTCTCAAAGTGAACAAATTTCATTACATGGTTGGAGTATGGCAGGCATTTTTGTATTGCTTTATACCGCGATGCAAACGCCGAATTATGTTAAAAATTTAATCGTTCTTGCAAGTCCAATTGACAGTTATGCCTCTGGTGGCATTGGTAAACTCTATAAAAGAATAAATAGTTTAATTATTAAAAATAAGAAAATTAAAGATACCCTATACAAAGGTGGTTTACCCAAAAAATTCATTCATTCACCAGGTCTTTTAAATGCTATTGGCTTTAAAATTTTAGACCCTAAAGGTTGGTATGAAGGTCATAAGCAGTTACTTCTTAATCTTGATGATAAAGAACTGTTACATGAGCATGCGACACTTGGCAATTTTTTAAATCATATGGTGGATTATCCAGGCGGTATTAATCAAGATATGTTGTTTAATGTCTGGCTACAAAATCCATTAAAAAATGGCTCAATCCAACTTAGTAGCAACATCATCGAGCTTAAAAATATCAATTGTTCACTCTTGGTCGGTGCTGGTAAAGGTGACCAAATGGTAACAGCAAATGCAGTTAAGCCTTTAAGCGAATTGACAAATAGTACTGATGTCACGTTTACTCTTATTCCTGGAGGACATTTAGGTTTGATGTCGAGTCAAAAAAGTGCCGATGAATTTTGGCCTAAAATGTCTGAATGGTTAGCACAACGATCAAGCAAAATTTAAAAGCAGGCTTAAGAGAGAATTATGAGTACAACAGTTGCATTTATTGGATTAGGCGCGATGGGTTACCGCATGGCAGCGCATCTACCTAAACATTTCGATACGGTTTATGTATGGAACCGTAATTTCGAAAAGGCCAAACAACATGCAACAGAGTATGCTACGACAGCTGTTGAAATATCCCAAGCCGTACAAGCCGACATCATTTTTTCATGCTTACCGACCAGCTTAGATGTTGAGAATTTAATTCAAGATTTAGAAATTAAATCAGGTGCTATTTGGGTGGATTGTACTAGTGGTGTGCCTGAGTCTGCGCGTAAACTTGCTTCAACACTTGCTCAAAATAATGTTCAATTTCTTGATGCACCTGTGAGTGGTCAAACCATTGGGGCAGAAAATGCCACATTGACCTTTATGGTTGGTGGTCAAAAAGAAGCCTATGAGCAAGCACTTCCTGCAATGCAAGCACTCGGTAAACTGATTAAACATGTCGGAGATTCAGGTGCTGGCTTTGCAGTTAAAGCTGTGAATAATATGATGATGGCAGTACATCTGTGTGCCGCTGCTGAAGGTTTTACCACTTTAAAAGCACATGGTGTTAACTTAAATGAAGCTTTAGATTGTATTAATGCTTCCAGTGGTAAAAGTGGTGTAACTGAATCTGTTTTACCTCAACGTGTTTTCAATCGAAGCTTTCCCCTCACCTTTGCACTCCCCTTACTTGCCAAAGATACTGGAATCGCTGTTGATTTAGTCCGTGAAGCCAAATTATCCACTCCAGTCATCAGTTTGACTCAAAATTTAATCAATGTTGCCAATAATCTTGCCGAACCGGATAGTGATTTTTCGAGCGCTGTAAAAATGTACGAATCATGGAGTAAAATTACATTAGATTAATTTTTCGCCATTGAATAATAATAGTTACACCCTATAATCTAATCAAGTGACACGTGAATATGTCAATTTGAGGTAATACAATGAATAAGTATGTTATCGCGGCATTATCCGCTTTATCTATTTTTGTGGGTACACAAGCATTTGCTGACAATGCTCAGGAATGTAAAAAATTACAGGATGACTCCAATGTCATTTATGCATCAAAAGGCTTCTGTTTTAAAGATCCTGAAGCAAAAGCTAAATATGGTAATGACAATTGTTATACAAGTAAGCCTAAATTTTCTGAAAAAGAGCAACAAAAACTTGACTCTATAAAGGAACGTCAGAAAGAATTGAATTGTAAATAACATTCGACAATTTAAGGAAATGAATATGGCTTACGATGATCAGAATATTTTTGCACGAATTTTACGGGGTGAACTTCCTGCAATAAAAGTATATGAAGATGATCAAGTCCTTGCTTTTATGGATATCATGCCACAAGCAGATGGGCATACATTGGTGATTCCGAAGACACCCGCTGTAACTTTACTCGATTTAGATCCAGAAGCAGTTGCCTATACCATTAAAATTGTACAAAAAATAGCGCAAGCGATTGAAACAGGATTAGGGGTAACAGGCATTGTTTTAATGCAACTTTCTGGTACTTCTGCTGGACAAACAGTTCCGCATGTTCATTTTCATCTGATTCCAAGTTCTGTTCATGAATTAGGAAAACATGCTATACAAATGGGTGATCAAGATAAAATTAAAGCTTTTGCTGAGAAAATTAAAGCTGCGCTCAACTAAAAAGTTAAATAATTAAATATCTTAAAAAAAGAGGCTCATCGAGTCTCTTTTTTATTTTTGAAAACATTCATATAAATTTCGTCATTAAACTGTCATTTATTCTTCACTTATATGTAACAAAGTTTGCAGATACTGCATGCAAGTTAGTAAGCAACTGAACGAAAGACTTACTAAATAAAAAAAGCAACAGCAAACCCTTGAACATGTTTTGGAGAAATCTCAATGAAAAAAGTGCTACTCGCTGCAGCAATCGCCACTCTTAGCTTAAGCGCAGCTCAAGCAGCGCCTACATTGTATGGTAAGCTCAACGTATCTTTAGATCAAATTGACAAAAATGGCTTTAAAGATGAAAGCGTTACAAAATTAAACTCTAACTCATCACGTATTGGTGTTAAAGGCGAAGAAAAATTAACTGATAAATTATCAGCTGTTTATTTAGCAGAATGGGCAATCTCTACTGATGGTTCTGGTTCAGATACTGACCTTAATGCGCGTAACCGTTTCCTAGGTGTAAAAGCTGATGGTGTTGGTACATTAAAATTTGGTAAGTATGACTCTTATTTAAAAACTGCTGCTGGAAGCAACCAAGATATTTTCAACGATCACACTGAACTAGATATGACAGCTATCTTAGCTGGTGAAGATCGTCTAAATAACGTAATCGGTTTTGAATCTGATAAAAAATTACTTGGCGGTTTAGCATTTAACATCATGTTCCAACAAGGTGAAGAATCTGAAACTGCAAATAGCGCTACTTTAGGTAATAAAGGTAGCCGTAATGGTTTTGGCGACGGAATTTCTGGTTCGATTACTTACGACAATAAAGATTATGGTATCGCTGCTGCTGTAGCTGCAAACCATTCAATTGCATCGAAATACAGTGCCTACAACCTTTCTGGTGTCTACACTGATGCAGTACGTGTAACGGGTTCTATCGACTTAAAAACTGCAGGTATTGATGGTTTAGTATTTGGTGCTTTATGGCAAACAGCTCAACCGACAGATGATACTGTTGCAACAAGCTCTGGTACTCCTGCTGTAGTAACATCTTATAAAGGTCTACAAGAAGATTCTTTTGGTGTAACTGCTGCATATGCGATCCCGTCTACACCAATCAAATTAAAAGCTGAATATATCTCAGCAACAACAGAATCAAATGGTCGTGATGATCGTCAACAAGATATCTACGGTATTGGTGCTGATTACAACATCAATAAACAAGCACGTGTTTACGGTGTTGTAGCTCAACAAAAACGTGATTGGTTAGTAAAAGATGATAAGAAAACTGTGATCGGTTTAGGTATGGAATATAATTTCTAATACTGAACAAATCACAGTTAATAAAACGGTAAGTCTAGGCTTACCGTTTTTTTATTTAAAATTAAGTAAAAAATGCAACGACTAAATAACTAACTTTGTCCGAAATCCACGTGAA
The DNA here is from genome assembly GCF_001696605.3 of Acinetobacter wuhouensis. Classification (NCBI taxonomy): domain Bacteria; kingdom Pseudomonadati; phylum Pseudomonadota; class Gammaproteobacteria; order Moraxellales; family Moraxellaceae; genus Acinetobacter; species Acinetobacter wuhouensis. Next base: position 2,300,337 of record NZ_CP031716.1, read on the forward strand.
GAATAATAAGACTGCGCTCCATTATGGTATGTAAATACCTCTCCATAACGATAATCACAAAAAATCGCACCTCCTAAACTCCTAATTGATTCAGGTGTTTGTACCCAGCTCGATGTTTTAAAATCAAAATGGAAAATAGATTGTAAATCGCGATATTCTTGCTCTGTTAGAAGTTGTGACCCAATTTGCTTTACACAAGAGATCACACTATTTTGGGGAACATGATCTTTTCGACTCTTTAACGCTTCATCATCATAACAAAAACTTCTGCGTGGCTTAGGGCTTTCAACACTACAATCATAGAATGTAATGACATTAGATTTTGAATCCATGACAACAACATCAGGTTCACCACCCGTTTGCTCCATTTGAAATAAAGCATTCAATTTTTCAGGGTTTAGTAGTAATTGCTCATAAACCGATGCCCATTCTAGAGTAGAGTGACGAAACATATTCGCCTCAAATCTCTTTTTTAGAAGCTCCAGAGTCTGATCTACCAATTCTTTATCCATAATTTAATTCCAAAATAATGAATAACCCAATTTCGGTATCCTTTTGAAAGACTACATTTAAAATAAGCCTACCATTTCTCAAATTGTAAATTATCAATATCCTCAATTTGAATCATGGCATCCAATTCGTGAACTATTTGTAATGCACCCATCATTGTTGTATTTTTTGTATACGAACCATCAAGTTCAAGTATAGGAATATCAACCAAGATAGAATAATCTTGATTAACCATAAACTGTATACACAAATCATTCTGATCAATAATTCCTAAAAAATTATCTTTAATTAACAAGATCTGTTTCATAAATTGAATTATTTCTTCTTTTGATGCAGTTACTTCATTATCAGCAAGAATTTCTTCACCTTCATAATCCGTAAAAAATATTGATATCGCATTTTTATCTTAATTTGATTTATAAAATATAATATGTCACTGATAATATTTACAGTACATAAATAATTTAAACAAAAAAACACCCCAATCTCTTTAAAGACTGGGGTGTTGAATTTAAAAGCTGGCGATGACTTACTCTCACATGGGTAACCCCACACTACCATCAGCGCTAAGAGGTTTCACTTCTGAGTTCGGGAAGGGATCAGGTGGTTCACTCTTGCTATTGTCGCCAGCAAACTGTTTATGATTAATCACTTGGTCTTATTTAACTGTATTTACAGTGTGTGCCTAGCTTTGGTCAAATGAGTTATTAACAGGATAATTTGAGTTGGTAATTGTATCTAGCTTTTGAACTAAATCAAGGTCAATCATTACTGATTGTTTGGTTTTGAATCGATTGATGCATACAACACAACTGTTTGGGTGTTGTATAGTCAAGCCTCACGAGCAATTAGTATTGGTCAGCTTCACATGTCACCATGCTTCCACATCCAACCTATCAACGTCGTAGTCTTCAACGGCTCTTTAGAGGACATAAAGTCCTAGGGAAATCTTATCTTGAGGTAGGCTTCCCGCTTAGATGCTTTCAGCGGTTATCCCTTCCGAACATAGCTACCCGGCGATGCGACTGGCGTCACAACCGGTACACCAGAGGTTCGTCCACTCTGGTCCTCTCGTACTAGGAGCAGATCCTCTCAAATTTCCAACGCCCACGGTAGATAGGGACCGAACTGTCTCACGACGTTCTAAACCCAGCTCGCGTACCTCTTTAAATGGCGAACAGCCATACCCTTGGGACCTGCTTCAGCCCCAGGATGAGATGAGCCGACATCGAGGTGCCAAACACCGCCGTCGATATGAACTCTTGGGCGGTATCAGCCTGTTATCCCCAGAGTACCTTTTATCCGTTGAGCGATGGCCCTTCCATACAGAACCACCGGATCACTAAGACCTACTTTCGTACCTGCTCGACTTGTGGGTCTCGCAGTTAAGCGCGCTTTTGCCTTTATACTCTACGCGTGATTTCCGACCACGCTGAGCGCACCTTCGTACTCCTCCGTTACTCTTTAGGAGGAGACCGCCCCAGTCAAACTACCCACCAGACATGGTCCTCGTCCCGGATAACGGGACAGAGTTAGAACCTCAATATTACCAGGGTGGTATTTCAAGGACGGCTCCATGGCAACTAGCGTCGCCACTTCAAAGCCTCCCACCTATCCTACACAAGTAAGATCAAAGTTCAATGTCAAGCTGCAGTAAAGGTTCACGGGGTCTTTCCGTCTAGCCGCGGGTACACCGCATCTTCACGGCGATTTCGATTTCACTGAGCCTCTGCTGGAGACAGCGCCCCCATCATTATGCCATTCGTGCAGGTCGGAACTTACCCGACAAGGAATTTCGCTACCTTAGGACCGTTATAGTTACGGCCGCCGTTTACTGGGGCTTCGATCAAGAGCTTCGCTTACGCTAACCCCATCAATTAACCTTCCAGCACCGGGCAGGCATCACACCCTATACGTCCACTTTCGTGTTTGCAGAGTGCTATGTTTTTAATAAACAGTTGCAGGGGCCTGGTTTCTGTGGCTGTCGTCAGCTCAGGAAGCAAGTTCCATCACCAACAACAGCGTACCTTCTCCCGAAGTTACGGTACCATTTTGCCTAGTTCCTTCAGCAGAGTTCTCTCAAGCGCTTTGGTCTACTCGACCTGACCACCTGTGTCGGTTTCGGGTACGATTCCTGTGTAACTGAAGCTTAGAGACTTTTCTTGGAAGTATGGTATCAGCCACTTCGCTAGTAAACTAGCTTGCTATCAGTTCTCAGCATAGAGCACCCCGGATTTGCCTAAGATGCATGCCTACTACCTTTCACCTGGACAACCAACGCCAGGCTGACTTAACCTTCTCCGTCCTCTCATCGCATTACACAGAAGTATTGGAATATTAACCAATTTCCCATCGACTACGCCTCTCGGCCTCGCCTTAGGGGTCGACTCACCCAGCCCCGATTAACGTTGGACTGGAACCCTTGGTCTTTCAGCGAACGGGTTTTTCACCCGTTTTGTCGTTACTCACGTCAGCATTCGCACTTCTGATACCTCCAGCATGCTTCTCAACACACCTTCATCGGCTTACAGAACGCTCCCCTACCACTTACACTTACGTGTAAATCCGCAGCTTCGGTACTATATTTTAGCCCCGTTACATCTTCCGCGCAGGCCGACTCGACTAGTGAGCTATTACGCTTTCTTTAAAGGGTGGCTGCTTCTAAGCCAACCTCCTAGCTGTCTATGCCTTCCCACATCGTTTCCCACTTAATATAGATTTTGGGACCTTAGCTGGCGGTCTGGATTGTTTTCCTCTTGACTACGGACGTTAGCACCCGCAGTCTGTCTCCCGGATAGTACTCATTGGTATTCGGAGTTTGCATCGGTTTGGTAAGTCGGGATGACCCCCTAGCCGAAACAGTGCTCTACCCCCAATGGTATTCGTCCGAGGCGCTACCTAAATAGCTTTCGGGGAGAACCAGCTATCACCGAGTTTGATTAGCCTTTCACCCCTATCCACAAGTCATCCCCTGGCTTTTCAACGACAGTGGGTTCGGTCCTCCAGTTAGTGTTACCCAACCTTCAACCTGCTCATGGATAGATCACCCGGTTTCGGGTCTATACCCAGCAACTATGCGCCCTATTAAGACTCGATTTCTCTACGGCTCCCCTATACGGTTAACCTTGCTACTGAATATAAGTCGCTGACCCATTATACAAAAGGTACGCAGTCACCGAACAAGTCGGCTCCCACTGCTTGTATGCATGCGGTTTCAGGATCTATTTCACTCCCCTCACAGGGGTTCTTTTCGCCTTTCCCTCACGGTACTGGTTCACTATCGGTCAGTCAGGAGTATTTAGCCTTGGAGGATGGTCCCCCCATATTCAGACAAGGTTTCACGTGCCTCGCCCTACTCGTCATCATTATATGTGCCCTTTCGTGTACGGGACTATCACCCTCTACGGTAGCACTTCCCAGAGCTTTCCGCTAAAACACATATAACTTAATGGGCTGATCCCCGTTCGCTCGCCGCTACTGAGGGAATCTCAATTGATTTCTTTTCCTAAGGGTACTGAGATGTTTCACTTCCCCTCGTTTGCCTCGTAACACTATGTATTCATGTTACGATACCTATCTTATGATAAGTGGGTTCCCCCATTCAGAAATCTCCGGATCACAGGATATTTGCCGCCTCCCCGAAGCTTATCGCAGGCTATTACGTCTTTCATCGCCTCTGACTGCCAAGGCATCCACCACATGCACTTAATTACTTGACTATACAACCCCAAACAGTCGCTTGTTCCTACAAGTAGAACAATCAACATTACAGTTTGAAGTACTGTGCACCTAAGCACCGTACAGCTTCAATCTAAATTCATATACCAAAACGCTTGATTCAGTTTAATCGCTAGTAACTCAATTTCTCTTAATCATTCAAACATGTCACTTGCGTGTCATATTCTTATGTTTAATTGAAATGAGTATGAACAATTTATTTCAACTCAAATATATTCTGTTAATGATTAACTACCATCTCGTCGATGCGTAGTAAACTGTGATAAATCACAGAAGTTAACAAGACGCGTATAATACGCCGACTTCTTATTAATTTCTATAATCTAGGACTTCGTTCGATTAAAGCCTGCGCAAAGCATAGCTTTTTGCTTAAATTTTAAGGAAAAGCGTTGCTTTTCTATTCTTAAAATTTGGTGGAGACTAGGAGAGTCGAACTCCTGACCTCCTGCGTGCAAAGCAGGCGCTCTACCAACTAAGCTAAGTCCCCAGCTTAAGACCAATATATCTAATTTTCTGTATTCTATATTTAAACTCTCATTCAAATATTTCGTTAGTCAGAATGGTGGGTCTGACAAGACTTGAACTTGTGACCCCACGCTTATCAAGCGTGTGCTCTAACCAACTGAGCTACAGACCCTCAGATACATCAATGAAGAACAACTTGTTGTGGATTCTTACCAATCGTCAATCTTTCGTTAAGGAGGTGATCCAGCCGCAGGTTCCCCTACGGCTACCTTGTTACGACTTCACCCCAGTCATCGGCCACACCGTGGTAAGCGTCCTCCTTACGGTTAGACTACCTACTTCTGGTGCAACAAACTCCCATGGTGTGACGGGCGGTGTGTACAAGGCCCGGGAACGTATTCACCGCGGCATTCTGATCCGCGATTACTAGCGATTCCGACTTCATGGAGTCGAGTTGCAGACTCCAATCCGGACTACGATCGGCTTTTTGAGATTAGCATCACATCGCTGTGTAGCAACCCTTTGTACCGACCATTGTAGCACGTGTGTAGCCCTGGTCGTAAGGGCCATGATGACTTGACGTCGTCCCCGCCTTCCTCCAGTTTGTCACTGGCAGTATCCTTAAAGTTCCCACCCGAAGTGCTGGCAAATAAGGAAAAGGGTTGCGCTCGTTGCGGGACTTAACCCAACATCTCACGACACGAGCTGACGACAGCCATGCAGCACCTGTATGTAGATTCCCGAAGGCACCAATCCATCTCTGGAAAGTTTCTACTATGTCAAGACCAGGTAAGGTTCTTCGCGTTGCATCGAATTAAACCACATGCTCCACCGCTTGTGCGGGCCCCCGTCAATTCATTTGAGTTTTAGTCTTGCGACCGTACTCCCCAGGCGGTCTACTTATCGCGTTAGCTGCGCCACTAAAGCCTCAAAGGCCCCAACGGCTAGTAGACATCGTTTACGGCATGGACTACCAGGGTATCTAATCCTGTTTGCTCCCCATGCTTTCGTACCTCAGCGTCAGTATTAGGCCAGATGGCTGCCTTCGCCATCGGTATTCCTCCAGATCTCTACGCATTTCACCGCTACACCTGGAATTCTACCATCCTCTCCCATACTCTAGCTTCCCAGTATCGAATGCAATTCCCAAGTTAAGCTCGGGGATTTCACATCCGACTTAAAAAGCCGCCTACGCACGCTTTACGCCCAGTAAATCCGATTAACGCTCGCACCCTCTGTATTACCGCGGCTGCTGGCACAGAGTTAGCCGGTGCTTATTCTGCGAGTAACGTCCAAGCATCTTGGGTATTAACCAAGAGCTCCTCCTCCTCGCTTAAAGTGCTTTACAACCATAAGGCCTTCTTCACACACGCGGCATGGCTGGATCAGGGTTCCCCCCATTGTCCAATATTCCCCACTGCTGCCTCCCGTAGGAGTCTGGGCCGTGTCTCAGTCCCAGTGTGGCGGATCATCCTCTCAGACCCGCTACAGATCGTCGCCTTGGTAGGCCTTTACCCCACCAACTAGCTAATCCGACTTAGGCTCATCTATTAGCGCAAGGTCACAAGTGATCCCCTGCTTTCTCCCGTAGGACGTATGCGGTATTAGCGTTCCTTTCGAAACGTTGTCCCCCACTAATAGGCAGATTCCTAAGTATTACTCACCCGTCCGCCGCTAGGTCAGTTACCGAAGCAACTTCCCCCGCTCGACTTGCATGTGTTAAGCCTGCCGCCAGCGTTCAATCTGAGCCATGATCAAACTCTTCAGTTAAAATCATTAGTGACTTAAGGTCACAATTCTGGCTCATCAATTTTCTGACAAATTCTCTCAAATAAACTTCGAGTAATTTAAACCAATCAATCAATGATAATATTTCGATCAATCAATTAGTAAAAATCCACACAAGTTGTTCTTCATATTCTCTTAATGAATTATTTATCACCTCGTCAGTGATAAATAAGACGCAATAAACATTCAACAACTTAACCCTGTAAGCTAAGTTCGTTTGCTGTATCGCGTCGGGATGCAGTGCATTCTATAGATTTTCAAAACTAACGCAAGCCCTATTTTCAACAAAAACCACCGTGTGATTATTTTTCAAACAAAATGCACTAAAAATGACATTATTCATCTATTTTTTAGTCAATTTATTTAAATCAAAACTATAACATCTATTTAAAATTATTATTCATAGTAGTCCCCACCTGATTGGGCATGTAAAAAAGCAGGGATAAGACCTGTGAGTGCTGCACGAATATCTGCACGCTCATTGATGAGTTGGTGTGAACCTTCTTCTAAGATCAATAAAGTTTGCAATCTGAATTGACGACGAACAAAATCAATATTGTATTTCCAATCAACAGTCTGATCTTGTGCACCTTGGGCCAACCATACAGGAATACGACATTTCGGGTAATCCTCCATTTCCTGCATCCATTTAGACATCGCTAAAATCCAATCCATCCCCATCATTCTCGGTTGTAAAGGATCCTTTAAACGAACAAAACGTAAAAATTCTGGATTATGATTATTTCTTTTGAAATGACGTGGCACTTCTTTTTTTATTCGTCGAATAATGCCTAAACCAATCGAGTTATGCCACCACGCTGTTTTTGCAGGACGCACCAAAGGTGAAAGCAATAATACTCGCTCTACAATTGGGTTTTCACGTTTTTGCGCATATTTAAGTAAATGATGCATCCAAATCGCACCACCAGTACTTTGTCCAATTCCCAACCAAGGCTTTGGCAATTGTGTTGAATTTTTAACATATTGATAAACTGAATGTAAAACCTGCTGATAGTGATCAAAGTCTTTAATATTTGCAGGTGACCCATCACTTAAACCATGCCCAGGCAAATCATAGGTGATGACACTAAAGCCTTGCTCTAATATTTCTTTGATAATCGGTTGATAAATACCACTATGTTCTAAGTAGCCATGAAGTAAAAATACACTGCCTTTTATTTTTTCAGTTTTTGGTTTAAACACTTGTACATGAAGCTTAAACAAAGGCATTTTGATATAGCCTTGCCAGTGCTGACAATCTAGCTGATCAAAACCATACAAACGTTGATAAGACTTAATTTCTTTATTGGCAATATATTCACGATTTAAATTTAATGCTTCTAATAATAATGGTGTGGTATCTCGATTTGGTACAGGTAAATCAAGTTGCTTTAAAATCGTTGGATTTAAAAATGGAATATCTGCCATTAAGGCACCTCTCTACAGCCACTTGATCCGAACAACATATCGCGGATTGTTGCTAATGTTTCGTAATTTGCACGACGGCTATGATCATAATTTTGTTTACTTGGTTGCCATTCACTAAGTTGCGTCGGCATTGGCGCATTAACTGGAATGGTTTCTATACCACTTAGTGCAAATAATCGTCTTGTTCTAGGCATATGATAACGATCTGTGACTAATAGTACTGTTGGCGCTCCACCTTTCTTTTGTAAAAGTAATGAACTAAAACGTGTATTTTCACAAGTGTTCATACTGCGGTTTTCAAGCAGTTTTGCTTCCACTCCACGTTCTGCTAACCATTTTTGCATATAAGGTGCTTCTACACCGCTCAAAACGATGGGGAGTTTATTTTGCTTTTCCAATGCTAAAGTTGTTTCCAATCTTAATCGTGTATATTCATTTACAATAATATCTTTTTGATTTTTATCGAGTGTTAATCCACCACCCAAAACAACAATTGCGTAGGGTTGACTTGATTTTAAACTCTCTCGATTTTGTTTATTCGCATCAGAACCATTTTCAACAACGTCAGTGACTTGTGAGCTCGCCAATTCTGCATCAACCGCAACCGTATCTCCCACCAATAATGCTTCATCGATTTGATGGGTTTTTAAGAATTTCAAATATTCATCCATTAAAGCTTTATTGTCTTCACTATTTAAATCCAATAACGCTTTAACAGTTTCGCTTGACTGATCACTCACAACACCAGAAGCTGCCACCTCTGAGCTTGCTTGCTCAGAACTGACTTGTTCTGAAAGCAAAGGAATAACAGGTTTATCCTGCTCTTGTTCTTCACTTTTTTGTTCTTGGGAAATTTTTTCTTGTAAGGCTTTATATCTCAGTTGTAGCACCATTAAATCTTGTGCATTTTTACTTTTTATTTCCTCATCTAAAAGTTTCAAATACGCTTGACGTGCAATCCATAAGTCAGAACCCGGTTCAAGTGTATTTTCTTCTGACAATGCTGCCTTTTGTTGACTTTGCGCTGCAACCTGATCTACTTCAACAGGAACGACATGATTTAGAATTTTCACCATCATATTGGAGTAAAATGGTGTATACCAAAAAACCACCAGACAGCTCAATAAGACAAATAGTATCGCAACTATTCGTACAAATCTGACCATCCAATGTTGTTTCACCATAAACTTACTCTATTAATGGTTTTGAATTAAACCTTGCTCATTAAAAAGCACAGGTTCAGGTTCTAAATGTACACCAAATTTATCATAAACATCTTTTTGTACCGCTTGAAAAGTTGCTTTCACATCTTTCAATGTTGCATCAGCATAATTTACCAGTACTAAAGCTTGTTTATGAAACATACCCACTTGCTCAAGTCGTTTACCTTTCCAACCTGACTGATCAATCAACCAACCTGCGGCAATTTTAACTTGATTATCTTTTTGAGGATAATGTGGAATATTAGGGAATTTTTCAATTAATTGTGTAAAATCTTGTTGATTAATAATTGGATTTTTAAAGAAACTCCCTGCATTTGGAAATTCTTTTGGGTCTGGTAATTTACTTTGGCGAATCTGAATTACTTGTTTTTGCAAGTTTTCAGGCGTAATTTCATCCCCCATAGCAGCTTTTAAGTCACCATAATTCATTTTTAAATCAGCATGTTTTAATAATTTAAAAATAACATGGGTGATCACATAACGATTTGGATCATCTTTAAAAATGCTATGTCGGTATGAGAATTGACAATCAACCGCCTGAATGTGCTGTGTTTGCTTACTTTGACGATCATAAACTTCAACAGATTCAATAAACTCGCCTGCTTCAACACCATAAGCACCAATATTTTGTACAGGTGACGCGCCAACTAAACCCGGAATCAATGCGAGATTTTGTAAACCATACATTTTCTGTTCCGTCGTCCATAACACAAAATCATGCCAAACTTGACCCGCCCCCACTCTGAGGGTTGCAGTATTTTCATCTTCTGCGAATAACTCAATACCTTGAATATCTATCGCGATCACAAGTGCATGAATCTGTTCAGGAAGCATCATATTACTGCCTCCTGAAAGGAGTAAAACATTTAAATTTTGCTGTTGAGCAAACTGCAAAGCTTCTTCAAGTTCAATAACTGATTGAACTTTAACAAAATGAGAAGCGGTTGCGCTCAAATTTAAGGTATTGAATGGCTTTAGTTGAACCTGAGATTCAATATTCATTATCTAAATTATTTCCTAACGATGTTCTAAAGCAATTTGCTAAAATCACCTTGTAAAATGATAATTAAATTTCAATCAATTATTTATATTGAAATTGCTGTTGCAAAACATTGACCCAAGCTTGGCTACTTGACTCGCATTGATCAATCACGCGTTCAAAACCGTCTGCTTCACCATAATAAGGATCAGGTAAGGCTTGTTGTGGATACAGCTGATCATGTTTACTCATCAATGCAATTGTAGACCTGATTTGACTTGCACTAAACTGTCGAATAGCTTGTTTTAACAAATCTTGGATATCATCGAAGTTTTCATGATCCATCGCTAAAATTAAATCAAAGTCCAAAAAATCCTGTGTTTTTAGCTGTCTAGCTCTTAAAGAAGAAAGATCATAGCCTCTTTTTATTGCATGTTTTTGACTACGACTATCTGGAGCTTTATTCGGGTGATAATTACTTGTTCCCGCCGAATCAACAATAACATTTAATTGTTTTTCATCACAAAAATGTCGTAACACCACTTCAGCTGTTGGAGAACGACAAATATTTCCCAAGCACACACATAAAACTTTGTATGGCGTTTTGGATGACATAACAACCTCAAATGATCATTTATTTTATAAAGTCTTATGTTAAGTTATTTAGCAAGCGAATCCTATAGAACTGTAAAACAATAATGTTTAATTTGTGATGATAGATTAAGGATAATACACATGAGTCATTTTCAATTTCAGACTGTCGCCAATATCATTTCAGGGGTAGGTTCGATTCAAGAACTTAAAAATATTTTAGCCCATAAATATCAGAAAGCCTTAATTGTCACCGATGCAGGAATGATTCAACATTCACTCCATTTACCTATTTTAGAAATATTAGAACAATCTCAAATAGAGTATGAAATTTATTCAGAAGTTCAAGCTGATCCTGCTGAGAGCATTGTGCTATCTGCCGTTGAGTTTGCTAAACAAAGAAATGTAGATGTGGTGATTGGTTTTGGTGGCGGTAGCTCAATGGATGTTGCCAAACTGATTGCAATATTGGCAAATCCAAAACAAACTCAGACCATTCAAGAAATCTATGGTGTGAATAATGCCCAAGGTCCTCGTTTACCTTTGATTTTAATTCCTACTACAGCGGGGACTGGTTCTGAAGTAACACCTATTTCTATCGTTACCACAGGTGAAACCACCAAAACAGGCATTGTTGCACCCATCTTATATGCTGATGTAGCAATTTTAGATGCAACATTCACCACAGGCTTACCTGCACATATCACCGCGGCAACAGGTATAGATGCGATGGTGCATGCAATCGAAGCTTATACTTCAAAGATTAAAAAGAATTTTTATGCAGACATGCTTGCCAAACAAGCACTCAAACTGTTGAATAAAAATTTAAAATTAGTTTTAGAAAATGGTTCAAATTTAGAAGCACGTCAAAATATGCTACTGGGTTCGATGCTTGCTGGTCAGGCTTTTGCCAATGCGCCAGTCGGTGCTGTGCATGCACTTGCCTATCCTTTGGGTGGGCATTTTCATTTATCGCATGGGCATACCAATGCTCTCGTTTTACTTGAAGTATTAAAATTCAATGCGCCTGAAGCAAAAACACATTATGCAGAACTGATGCAATGGCTGAATCCATATAGTAAAGGCAGTACCGAAGGTTTATGTGATCTCTTTATTGATCATATACAAAGCCATTTAGACCATAGTGGTTTAACCTTAAAACTACGTGATTTAAATGTACAAGAACATCAACTTGAAACTTTGGCGAATGATGCAATGTTACAAACACGACTTTTGCAAAATAATCCAAGAGTAATGCAACAAGAAGATGCTCTGAAAATTTATCAAGCGATTTATTAACACCGTTCTTATAGTAAGAAGGTAAAGCTTTTTGATGAATTAAGACTCATCAATAAGCTTTTATCCCCTAAAGTTCAAACGCATCCAGACTTAACCTCCCAATCAAGCAACAACTAACTGCTTCTTTATTAATCTTTTCTCATACTATGAAAATAACATTAAGTTGAAATTACAGCCAAATATTCATCTATTTTTTAACCATTTAAAATAAAGCACATTTTTAGACATTTAATAATAAGTATTATATTTTCAGTAATTTATTACAAATCAATAAATTAATTACATCTTAACTGATTGTTTTTTAATTTATCTTTCATTTAATTTTTAAAATAATTACTCTAGAATCGCTGCCCATCTTAATCGGAAAATTAAGATCACTTACAGCATCGGAAAATCATTCTATGAAAAAACTCAGCATCGCGATCTTACCTTTAGTCGCATTCAGCTTAAATACGGTTACACATGCAGCAACTTCAGATGGCAAAACATTTGGTGTATCAGCTGGTTGGTTACATGTAATGCCACAAAGTAGCGGTCAAGGTGTCTATGGTAAAACTGGTAATTCACCATTATTAGGAGCTATGGCAAATCTACAAGCAGCCAATCCTGATGCTGGTTTTGAAGTACAAGACGCTGATACAGCAGGATTAATGCTTGATTATTTTGTGAATGATAACGTTTCATTAGAATTAACTTTGGGTGTTCCGCCTGAGATGAAGCTTGCAGGCAAAGGTGCTATTAAGCTTGGAAATGAAACGATACTTGATTTAAATCAATTTGATAAAGCGGCAACGACTGATGCCTATACACCTACGATTTCTGCACGTTACCACTTTGGGTCAATTAACAATAAAATCCGCCCTTATGTAGGTGCAGGCTTAATGTATGCACACTTTTCAAATGTAGAAACTGATTCTGCAATTAATGATGCATTAAAAGCTACTAAACTCGCCCCATTCAATCCACAATTGGGTAAAGTTAAAGTTGATGATGCTGTAGCACCAGTTGCAATGTTAGGTATTGATTACAGTATCAATAAAAATTGGTATGCAACAGCGTCAGTTTCTTATGCTCATCTCACAACAAAAGCTAAATTAAATGTCAACGGCACAAACCCATACACTGGTGGTTCGATGACTTTAATTTCAGGTCAAAGCGACATCGAAATTAAACCAATCGTGACTTATTTGGGTCTAGGTTACCGTTTCTAATTGATTTTCATCAATTAAGCTTAAAGCCTATTCGCTTAAATTGAATAGGCTTTTTTATGTCATAAATAAAACTAAAAACTTGAATCTATGTGACAAGTTGGTTAAAACATAAAGATAATATCCAAATGTAAAACTCAAATGAAACCTGAAATAAAAAATCGTACGGATTACCCTTTTCTCTTCCCGATTCAAACCCGCTGGGCAGATAACGATATTTATGGGCATGTGAATAACGTGACTTATTATAGTTATTTCGATACTGCTGCGAATGCTCTACTCATTCAAAAAGCAGGCTTTGATATTCATCACTCACCAATTATTGGTTTAGTGGTCAATTCATCATGTAATTTCTTAGAAGAACTGACTTATCCAGAAATCATTGAAGTCGGCGTTGTAATTGCTAAAATCGGAAATTCTTCATTGACTTACGATCTCGCCATTTTCAAACAAGGAAAAGGTGAAGCATCTGCACAAGGTCAATTTGTCCATGTATTTGTAGAACGTGAAACTAAAAAAAGCACCTCGATTCCACAAGAAATGCGAGATGCTTTAAAAAATTATTTAATCAAATAAATAATACATCAATAAAAATGCCTGACTAAGTACAGGCTTTTTTATGACTTCATATCCATATTAAGCAGACTCAATTACTTCAGTTGTATATTTTCCAACTGTCCATCAAATGCTTCCATTAAACTTTTTACAATAGGCTCTTGATGAAGCATTTCAGATGCACGATCAAATGCACGAACCTTCCGCTCACGTTGCATCATAAACGGCGTAATTGTCTCAACTTCACCATATTGCACATTAAATACGGTACTTGACCATTGTTGTTTTAGTGATGCCTCAAGATCATGTTGAGTCTGGTTGAGTAAGTTCTCATATTGTTTTGAAGTTTGAAACGTAGATTGACCATTAATCGTACCGATCATCAAACCATGTTGTGCCAATTCTTGCACAGCAGGAGAAAGCGAACTATTTCTAAACCAATATTCCCACTTATCCACTGTCCACTCACCTTCAAGAATTTGAGGCTGTAAGCTTAAAATTTCTTGTGGCGTTTGATGATGACTCGATTGAACTGCATGTGTTGTAGTGACTTGAGTCTGAGTGCTTTCAAGTTGTGAATGATCTTGCTGAACTGTTTGAGCATGTTTCTGAACAGCATTTTCAACAGCTACACTTGAATCAACAATTTCACGATCAGACTCAGGTGCTAAAAAGAAAACATCTTGAGTTTGATCCTGCACCACAGGTTGAGGTGATATTTCACCACCAAATAAAGTCAAACTTGGTTCTGCCGCTTCAACTTGCACGACTTGCTGTATCTGCTGTGTTTCGGAATTAACAATAACACTTTGAACGTCCGCAACAATCTGTTCATTTTCAGCTTGTTCTAAATGCTGAATATTTTCATTCTGTACATTCGTAAATTGATCATTTGAGTTCTCAACTTCTTCATCTAAATAATCATCACTACTTGGCTCAGGATCAGCAACAGATTGCTGTGCCAATTGTTCTTCTACTTCTTCTAAATCTGGATCAAAAGATGATGAGTCTTGTGATTGAACCTCTTGAACTGGTACTGCTTGCACCGCTTCACGATTTAACGGTGGACTGTTTAAAGACGAACTATTTTCAATAACAACATTTGATTCAATTTGCTGAGAAACTTGTTGCTGGAAAACTTGCTGTTGCGAAACCACAACTTCATTGACTTGAATTGGTCTAAATGCCAATAAACGCAACACCGTCATTTCAAAGCCTTGCTCTTGTGTAACAGCAAGTTGTAACTCTGCTCGACCTTTACATGCGATTTGGTAATACAATTGTAAGTCCTGAGCGGAAACCAATTGCGACAATTGCATAATTTTCTGATTAATTTCAGCACTATATTTCAGACTTAAATCAGGCAGATATTGCAACATTGCCAATTCATGCAAAGTCGAGATAAATTGATCTAAAACCAATGAAACATCTAAAGCTTGCTGTCTAAATTGCAGTAATAATTGGCTGACACGTTCACGCTGATTTTGATGAATTGCTAAGATCAAATCATAAATAATGGTGCGATCAATCAACCCCAACATTTCTTTAACATCTTGGTGATGAATTTCACCTTGACCATAAGCGATCGCTTGATCCGTCAAAGATAGTGCATCACGCAATGAACCTTGCGCAGATTCAGCAATTTGCCAAATCGCATCTTGTTCAGATTGAATTTCTTCTTTATTAAGAATATTAGTGAGGTGATGAGTAATTTCATCAACAGCAAGTGGACGTAAGGTAAATTGCAAACAACGTGAAATTACTGTGATCGGCAACTTTTGCGGATCTGTCGTTGCAAATAAAAATTTCACATGCTCAGGCGGTTCTTCCAATGTTTTTAACAAAGCATTGAATGAATGCGTTGACAGCATATGTACTTCATCGATCAGATAAACCTTGAAACGACCCTGAGTCGGTGCATAAGGTACGTTATCCAAGAGTTCACGAGTATCTTCAACTTTGGTGCGTGAAGCAGCATCGATCTCGATCAAGTCAATGAAACGCCCTTCATTAACAGCTTTACAGGTTGCGCACACTTCACACGGCGTAGAAGTCACACCAGTTTCGCAGTTTAAACATTTTGCTAAAATACGTGCAATTGTGGTCTTACCTACGCCACGTGTTCCCGTGAACAGATATGCATGATGTAAACGTCCACGATCTAAAGCACTGGTTAACGCACGTGATACGTGGTTTTGTCCAACCAATTCATTAAAATTGCGTGGGCGATATTTACGTGCAAGTACCTGATACATGAAAGCTCCTCATTATGGCTATAAGGATACTGTTTTTTTGATGATTAGTGAATGAAGAACTATAGAGTTATTTCTTATGAGAGATAATTCGATCAATTTCTTCAAACCCTGCCTGTATCCATGCTCTCAATTAAATCAAAACCAGCCTTTACTACCTTTAACCAATCTATCTGCACAACGCAAAGTTTCTTGAGTCAGTCCCCATAGACGATAATCCCCTGTAATCGAACCAATGGCAAAGTTATGCGTATAAGCAAAACTCAGTTCACGTTGCGGGTCGCACCAAGCACCTGAACCATTATAACCAATATGCCCAAAACCTTTTTTCACACGTTTCCCCATCGTAATGACACGATGATAGCCCAGACGCCACTTCATCGGGATTGGCATCACACGGTCACGTTTAATCGATTGGATCTGGCTTAACTCAGCGAAAATTTCGGGACGAATAAATACCTTACCGTCCCATTCACCTTTATTTGCCATCATCGCATAAATTTTCGCTAAACTATTTGAACTAAATACGCCATTGGCAGCAGGAATAATCGCTTGCAAACCTTGATCACTAAAAAAGCTAAAATCACGCATGCCTTTAGGCACCATCGCATCTAAAAAATCTTGCGGATTTTGCCCTGTCATTTCCGCTAATTTATCTGAGAAGGATGCTTTTTTTTGTTTGCTTTTAGGTTTTTTTGATTCCGCTTGGGCTGGTGCTGTACTTTGCTTTTTTGGAATTAATCGCGCAACACGAGACAACTCATGCGCAGGCACACCAAAATAAGCACCATCTAACTGTAAAGGTTCAACCAAATACGTTTGCATTAAATCTGTTAATGTTCGCCCCGTTGCTTTTTCTAATACACCACCCACCAACCAGCCAAAAGTAATGGCTTGATAAGCAATATCTTCACCGATTTTAAAGCGTGGTGTCGCCTGTTCCATGACATTCAGCATGTGCTGCCAATCCGCCATTTCAACAGCACTTTCAATGATATTACGAATATCATATAAACCACTTTGATGACTCAGAATATGGCGTAAAGTCATTTTTTCCTTACCATTTTGCCCAAATTCAGGCCAATAATTTACAACAGGAAGATCATAATCAACCAAGCCCTCACTCACTAAAATATGTGCAAGTGTAGCCAAAATGCCTTTACCCGTGGAATAACAGACAGAAAGGGTTTGATCATTCCATTGTTCTGTTTGAGATTTTTTACCCGTATAAATATCGACAACTTTTTGACCTTGAAAATAAACGGTCAGTGCAGCACCACCATGCTCAATCCGACCATCCTGTAAACGACTAAATTGAGTTGCTAAATCTTGAAAACGCTCATCTACAACGCCTTGATAATTTTTGGTATTTGCAAAAATAATATCCGTTAAACCACTCATCGTCCTGCCCATTCTTATCAATTTTCGTTTACTTTTTTATTCCAAAAAAAAGCCTAAATCATCTCGACTTAGGCTTCCTATACTATGGTAAATTATATTGCTTTGACTATACCTGAAACATGCGGTTTTTGTGATTTTTGATTACGGATCAAGAAATCTGTAGTTTTTCCTGTTTCAGCTGTTAAAAACTCTACGGTTGATGGCAAATACATCGGTAGTTTAAAGAAAACATCGGCTTCATAAGCATCTGCCAAATTCAAACTTGCCAAGACACGTGCTTTACTCCACATTCCGTGAGCAATTGCTTGTTTAAAACCAAACGCTTTAGCCGTTACAGCATGAATATGAATCAAGTTGAAATCACCAGAAGTCATTGCATAACGACGACCTGTATTTTCAGAAACACTCCAAACTGCTTGTACTTGATAATTCGGCTCTTTCGTTTCTTTGGCTTTTTCAGCAACAGAGCCATCCATCTTTTGGCGTGCAAGATAAGTCGTTAAACCTTCCATCACCACTTCATTACCCACTTTTGCTGTGGTAATAAAATCAAACTGCACACCTTTATCATGTGGCTTTAACTCGCCAAATTTACAAGATAAAGTCAGTTGCTCATTGACACCCACTTTACGGGTTTGTTTGATCTGATTACGAATATGCACCAAACCTAAGATTGCAAATGGAAATGCTTCTGTTGTCATCATATGCATTTGCAAACTTTGCGATAAAACCGCTAAATAAATCGCAGGAATATATCCATTATTTTTAAAACCACACACTTCGTTGTAGGCTTTTAAATGTTTTTGATCGACTTTGAACGAATCCACCACATATTCAACTTGCGGTAGAACCTTTTCACCTTTCGGTTTTTTAAAAATCAAACCTTGTATTACTTTTGGATAAGCTAAATAAGGTTTTGGAAGTTGACTAAAATGGCGAGTATTCATACTAAACCTTTGAATTTTTCTAATCTATCTGATGGATTACTTCTCCTTAACAAACATTAAGGAAAAAGTTGGAAAGGCGAAATGTATCGGAACTAAACTCCACCTCTCCCTAACCCTCTCCTTCAAGGAGAGGGAATAAAGCGACTGATTAAGCCCCTAACAAGCTCTGACCGCATACACGTACAACGTTACCATTTAAACCTGTAGATGCTGTAGATGCAAATAATGCAATCGTTTCAGCAACATCAACTGGTAAACCGCCTTGGCTCATAGAATTCATACGACGACCTGCTTCACGGATTGCAAAAGGAATCGCAGCAGTCATTTGAGTTTCGATGAAACCAGGGGCAACAGCATTAATCGTAATACCATCTTTCAACACAGGTGCAGTAAATTTAACTAAACCAATCACACCTGCTTTAGATGCTGCGTAGTTAGTTTGACCTAAGTTCCCCGCAATACCTGAGATCGATGATACACAAACGATACGACCATTTGCATTCAAGCCATCATTTGACAATAAATAGTCATTAATACGTTCAGCAGCAGACAAGTTAATGTTGATCACAAGATCCCATAACTCAGGCTTCATATTTGCCAAAGTTTTGTCACGTGTAATCCCTGCATTATGAACGATAATGTCTAAACCGCCTTGAGCCGCAGCAGCAGTTTTGATTTTCTCACCCGCATCCGCAGCTGTAATATCAATCGCTAATGTAGAACCACCGATTTCACCAGCAACACGATCAAGGTCAGCTTGTTGTGGTGGAACATCTAAACAAATAACATGTGCGCCATCACGAGCCAATACATGTGCAATCGCTTCACCAATACCACGACTTGCACCTGTCACTAAAGCTGTTTTGCCAGCTAAAGGTTTTGCCCAATCAACATCGATAACATTGCCTTTAGATACACGAATCACTTGACCTGATACATAAGCAGAACGTGGAGAAATCGCAAAACGTAAAGTTGATTCTAAGTTTTGACCTGCATCCGCATCCACAAGAATCAAATCAGCAGCGATACCTTTTTTAAATTCTTTACCAACTGATTTTACAAAACCTTCTAGTGCACGTTGTGCAATTGCTTGTTTGATCGTCGGTGCAGTTTCAGGTGTTAAACCAATCACAATCACACGACCAGAAGTTGCAATTTGACGTGCAACTGGATTAAAGAATTTATAAAGTTCATCTAATTGTTCTGAGTTTTGAATACCAGAAGCGTCGAAAACCACTGCTTTGAATTTAGACTCTTTATCACCTTCGTTAAATGCACCCACATTTAAACCAGACTTTGCAGCAGCTTGTTGTAGTTCTGCGTTATTTCCTGCATAGGTATTTGCATGGATATTACTGAGAACCTGTGCAATTTCACCTGAAAATTGGCTATTTGGTGCCGCACCAAATAAAACAGCACCTTTTACAACCGGTGTAGGCGACTCAAAACGTTCGATTTGAATCGGTGATGGTAAACCCAAATTTTTAATGACAAATTTACCAATTGGAGATTTTGCAAATGCTTGGTATTGGTCAGACATGTTTCTTATCTCTCATCTAATTAATTGTATATGGAACCTAAGCGATCTTTTAACTTCAATGCAATCTCAGATACTTATCATACAAATGTTCCATAAGTTTCAGTTTAATAATACTTGAGTTGCAATAATGATGACTTGACCTGAAAGAATATGCAAATGTCATTATAGTCAATTCAGCCCATAGATGATTATGTTAATGTAACACTTAAGAAAATTGCGAACATGCTTGGAAAAGCCTTATGAGCAAAACAACTCAAGAAAATTCAAACGTTGAAAATACTGCGACAGAGACTGTGTCAAATACATCAAAACCTCGTGCCCGTACGAGTAAAAATGTTAACACAAACACTACAGCAGCGACTGCAACAAGTACGACAAAAAAACCGACTCGTACAACTACAACAGCGCCACGTAGTAAAGCAGCAACCACAACGGTTAAAAAAGTCACTTCTTCATCTTCTAAAACTCAAACTTCTGGTCAACAGGACAAAACTATGAGTCAAAATACTGTACGTCGCGTTGCAATCATCGGTGGTAACCGTATTCCTTTTGCACGTTCAAATGGTCCATATTTCAAAGCTTCTAACTCTGACATGCTCACAGCAGCATTAAACGGTCTAGTAGAACGTTTTAATTTACAAGGTCAGCGCTTAGGTGAAGTGGTTGCAGGTGCAGTATTGAAACATAGCCGTGACTTTAACATGACACGTGAATGTGTACTCAGCACTCAACTTGCACCTGAAACCCCTGCTTACGATATTCAACAAGCATGTGGTACTGGCTTACAAGCAGCGTTCCTTGTTGCAAATAAAATTGCACTTGGTCAAATCGAAGTGGGTGTTGCAGGTGGTGTAGATACAACTTCTGATGCACCGATTGCGTTTGGTGATGGTTTACGTAAAGCTTTACTTGAACTTAACATCGCAAAAACAGGTAAAGATCGTTTAAAAGCTTTAGCAAAAATCAATGTTAAAGATTTGATGGATGCACCGAAAAATGGTGAGCCACGTACTGGTTTGTCAATGGGTGATCACCAAGCAATCACGGCTTTAGAATGGGGTATTCCTCGTGAAGCGCAAGATGAGCTTGCAGCAACTTCACACCAAAAAATGGCGAAAGCTTATGAAGAAGGTTTCTTTGAAGATCTAATCACGCCATTCTTAGGTTTAGAAAAAGACAATAACTTACGTCCAGATTCTTCTGTAGAAAAACTTGCAAAACTTAAGCCTGCTTTTGGTAAAGGTGATACTGCGACAATGACAGCGGGTAACTCTACTCCACTGACTGACGGTGCTTCTGTGGTACTTTTAGCATCTGAAGAATGGGCTAAAGCCAATGGTCATGAAGTTCTTGCTTACTTAACTTTCACTGAAACAGCTGCTGTAGACTTCCTTGGTAAGAAAGAAGGTTTATTGATGGCGCCTGCTTATGCTGTTCCACGTATGTTGGATCGCGCAGGCATCAAACTTCAAGATTTTGATTATTATGAAATTCATGAAGCTTTTGCATCACAAGTGCTTTCTACTTTGAAAGCTTGGGAAGATCCTAAATTCTGTAAAGAACGTTTAGGTTTAGATGCACCATTGGGTTCAATCGATCGTAGCAAATTAAACGTAAAAGGTTCTTCTTTAGCTGCGGGTCACCCATTTGCTGCGACAGGTGGTCGTATCCTTGCTACTGCTGCAAAATTGATTAACCAAAAAGGTTCAGGTCGTGTACTCATTTCGATCTGTGCTGCGGGTGGTCAAGGTGTAACAGCGATTGTAGAAAAATAATTTTCCTGCAATCTATGTATGAAAAAAGCATCCTTTTTAAGGGTGCTTTTTTTGTCGTTTAATTCTAGAAAATGATATTACTATGAAATCTATTTTTTAAAGTAAAAATATTATTCATAAATTTCAAAAAGATATAAGATGAAAATCTTCAATATAATTTGGTAGGTGTTTCGTAGGTTTTAAAAAAAACCTTCAACCAAGATACTCAATCTCAAGGTGATCAACACCTGATGGAATGATGAAATAACAATGGTAGAAGGAATCGCACCATGGCTTTTAAAAATATTGCAGATCAAACAAACGGTTTTTATATCCCTTGCGTATCACTTTTTGGACCTGGTTGTGCCAAAGAAGTTGGTGTAAAAGCGCAAAATTTAGGGGCGAAAAAAGCACTTATCGTCACTGATGCTGGCTTATTCAAATTCGGCGTTGCAGACATTATTGTCGACTATCTAAAAGAAGCAGGTGTAGACAGCCACGTTTTCCCAGGCGCAGAACCCAACCCAACGGACATTAACGTACACAACGGTGTAAATGCTTATAATGAAAATGGTTGCGACTTTATCGTATCTTTAGGTGGTGGTTCATCTCATGACTGTGCTAAAGGTATTGGCTTAGTCACAGCGGGTGGCGGTCATATCCGTGATTATGAAGGGATTGATCAAAGTAAAGTGCCAATGACACCGCTTGTTGCGATCAATACAACAGCGGGTACTGCATCAGAAATGACGCGCTTCTGTATCATCACTAACACTGATACTCATGTAAAAATGGCGATTGTTGACTGGCGCTGTACACCACTTGTTGCTATTGACGATCCTAAGTTAATGATTGCAAAACCTGCTGCATTAACTGCTGCAACAGGTATGGACGCATTAACTCACGCTGTTGAAGCTTATGTATCTACTGCTGCAAACCCAATCACAGATGCATGTGCTGAAAAAGCAATTAGCATGATCAGTGAATGGTTAAGCCCTGCTGTTGCGAATGGTGAAAACCTAGAAGCACGTGATGCAATGGCATATGCACAATACCTCGCAGGTATGGCATTTAACAACGCTTCATTGGGTTATGTCCATGCAATGGCGCACCAATTAGGTGGTTTCTACAACCTACCACACGGCGTATGTAATGCAATTTTATTACCGCACGTATGTGAATTTAACCTCATTGCATGTCCAGATCGCTATGCGAAAATTGCACAGCTAATGGGTGTAAACACAGATGGTTTAACTGTGACCGAGGCTGCATTTGCTGCTATCGAAGCGATCCGTGAACTTTCTGCATCAATCGGTATCCCTAGTGGTTTAGCTGAGCTTGGCGTGAAAGCTGAAGATCATGCTGTAATGACTTCAAATGCTCAAAAAGATGCTTGCATGTTGACCAACCCGCGTAAAGCAACGGATGCTCAAGTGATCGGTATCTTTGAAGCCGCGATGTAATCGTTACTCCCATTCAGTTTAAATTTTACTACTGTTTCACTTCTCTACTTTTGGGAATATCGCTTCGGTGATATTCCCTTTTTTTATTTCAATTCTCAAAATGACAACATATATTGTCAAAAATACAAACTATGCTTATGATGCTTAAAACACCGTTAAAATAATTCAATACAGAGAATCTAAAAATGGCAAATGAGAAAATAATCGTCATTACAGGTGCGAATACCGGCATCGGGCTAGCAACTGCAGAAACTTTTGTCAAAGATGGGCATCATGTGATCATTGCATGTCGCAACCCTGCAAAAGCGAAGATTGCGCAACAGCAGTTACAATCCTTAAATAAAGGACAAGTTGATGTGATTGCTTTGGATTTAAATAGTCTCGAGCAAGTTAATCAAGCCGCCAATGAAATCATTGCCAAATACGAAAAAATTGATGTTTTAGTGAATAATGCAGGCATGATGACACCCGAGCTAGAAGCCACAGTCGATGGTTATGAAAAGCAATTTGGCGTGAACTATCTCGGCCCTTTCCTCTGGACCATGAAACTGCTTCCTTTAGTTAAAAAAGCTGAACATGGTCGCGTGATTAATCTAGCATCAATGATGCACGTTTTAGGTTCAATCAAACCAGAGCACTTTAAAGCCGATCACATCAAAAAATATAATGGCGTAATCAGTTATGGCAACAGCAAACTTGCCAACCTTTTATTCAGTAATGCTTTAGCCAAACAGCTTGAGGGGACAAATGTCACCAGTAATGCGCTACATCCCGGTGGTGTAGATTCAGAAATCTATCGTGAACTACCGAAATGGCAATATGCTATTATCAAACTTGGATTGATTCCACCAACAAAACCTGCTGAACTGATTAAGAAAATCGCTTTTGATCCGAAATGGGCAAAACGCAATGGTGATTATGTGAGTCTGCAAACGCCTGCTTTTAAATCCGCAAAGGCAAAGAACAAACAACTTGCACAACAACTTTATGATCAGTCTTTACAAATGGTCAGCACGTACCTTTAATTTTTATAAATTAACTTTCATATTCACAGGGAAATCAAATGACTACAGCACAATTGAAGTATCAACCTGATATACTTGGCTCAGGTTATGAACAATTAACCATCAACCTCCCTGATGACTATGAGGGTAAAGTCACAGCAACCTTGGTACGTAAAAAGGCATCGCAAACAACAAACAAAGCCGTGTTATATATCCATGGATTTATTGATTATTTCTTTCAAACAGAAATGGCAGAACAATTTAACCAACATGGTTATGACTTTTATGCACTCGATCTGAGAAAATACGGTCGCTCATATTTACCACATCAAAAATATTATTACGTGCTGAACTTGAATGAATATGATGCTGAAATCACTCAAGCTTTAGAGATCATTGGACAAGAAGGTCATAACAGTGTGCTTTTATCTGGACACTCTACAGGTGGTTTAATTACAACACTCTATGCTGCACACTATCCAAATCATCCATTGATCAAAGCACTGTGGTGTAACAGTCCATTTTATGATTTTAATATGCCTGCATGGAAGAAAAAACTTGCTTTGCCACGTCTAGCCGCACTAGGTAGACATTTACCAAAACTAAAATTCCCAAGTGAGTTGAATAAATGGTATGTACCAAGCCTGCATCAAAAATTTCATGGTGAATGGAATTTTGATTTAAATTGGAAAAAGGATTCCTATCCTTTCGCCTACCTCAGTTTCGTTCATGCTATTTTTGAAGCACAGAAAGAAATCCATGCAGGCGCACAAGTGAATGTTCCCACCTTAATTATGCATTCACATAAAACCAGTTATCCTAAAAAATTCAATCGGGATGCTCAAACAACTGACGTTATTTTAGAAGTTAAAGACATTGTAAAATATGGAAATAAATTACAAGGTGATGTCAATGTCATGACAATTCAAAATGGATTGCATGATTTAGTATTATCTGCGCCAGATGTGCGCACAAAAGTTTATGCTTCTCTTTTCCAATGGCTAGAACAAAAAGAAATCTAAACCATTTAGTTGAAACAACCCTTCGGCTGCTGCGCATCACTGTTCATCTTTATATTTAAGCAGAACTTGATGTGCAGGATGCCCTTCAGGTGTTAACTCAATCAATCGCTCAACTGCATCAATTGCTTCTGGAAAGTGTGCAAGGTGTTTCAACAATACATCCGTTTCATTGGCTTTAAAGATCGCTTCACTTAAACGTGACTCTAAACAATCGCGCCAAGCACATAAGAATGGACTTTCTGTTTTTGCTAAAAATACGCCTTTACACAGTTTTAAAGCAGATTCGGTATAACCTGAATCCAGCGCATTCTCTGCTTGCAGAAAATCAGCCTCAACATGTGCCAATAAACGATAAGGGCGAGAGCCTAACATTCCCCCTAAAATATCGCGTAATTGCGACATTTCAGCTTTTAGAGTCCCCACACTCACCTTTCGCTCACCATAAAGTGATTGATGTAAATTTTCTAAATTCATGCCCTGAGGACATAAAGCGAGAATGGTCAGAATTTCAATTTGGCGTGGTGTGAGTACGACAATTTTGCCATTAAATAAAACTTGCGGAACTGCAAAAGCACGGATAAATAAATGTTGTTGCTGATATTCCAATAATGCTGACTGGATAATCGAAGCGCAGCGCTCTGCGGCTAACAGCCCTAGACTATTGTGATTATTCCATGTGGTTGAAAGATCAATCACACCCAATACTTGTTTTGAATAAGGATCAATAATGGGAGAGGCATAACAAACCCAATCATGCACAGACGACATGAAATGTTCGCTGGAAAATACACAGCTTGATTGTTGGGTTTTCAATGACAAAGCCAGTGCATTGGTTCCTACCAAATCTTCACGCCACTGCCCGCCAGCCACGAAATGAACACGTTCTGCAGCACTGCGCATTTGCCCACTGGCTGCCGACCAAATAATAGTACTACCGATATCACCGACAGCAGCAACCATGGAAGACTGCTCTGCAATATGTCTAAGTTCATCACCACAATGTTCTATGGCTTTTTCAAGTACTGATTTACGCTCTGCTTTGACATTCATCAGCGGTGCAGCATCACGATCTTTAGGAATCGCAGCAGATTTTGAACGTTGCCATGAACTTGCGATGCTTTGACCGAGCTGATCTGCATGTTTTAAAGACAAACTGCTACTTTGGCGTAATTGCTCAATTAGATTTCGCTTATGGGTTAACTCTTTCTGGCTCAACATACGCTACATTCCTATGTAAATTGGCTAAATTTCCCAAATCCTTTCTTCTTTATTTTTTTATTCCAGTAACTATGTTTATAAATTACTTTATCACACTAACACAACTCCCTTAGCCCTCGTCAACACAACTACTACCAAAGCGTTAGAATATGGCTAAAATTTATTTTTCCACTGGCTTTTTCGACCAACAAGAAAACATTGTCAAAGATTAAAGCATAGCCCAAATCCTCTTAAATTTTCGTCCAACCTTTCTCCTACCTTTGCCTCTCTATGCTCAATTCATCATGTAAAGAATGACTTTCGTCATACATGCAATTTTAAACATCATGCCTATTTCATTCAGTGCATGAAAATAAGTAAAGGGATATTCTTATGCGTTATGTAGATCCAAACCAACCTGGTTCAAAAGTACAATTCAAAGCTCAATATGAAAACTTTATTGATGGAAAATGGGTTCCACCTTTAAAAGGTGAATATTTTGATAATATTTCTCCAGTAGATGGTAAAGCATTTACCAAAGTTCCTCGTTCTTCTGCAGAAGACATTGAACTTGCTCTTGATGCTGCGCATAAAGCAAAAGCGAGCTGGAACAGTTCTTCTCCGACCACTCGTTCAAATATTTTATTAAAAATTGCAGATCGCCTAGAAGAAAATCTTGAACTTCTTGCAGTTGCTGAAACTTGGGACAATGGTAAACCTGTCCGCGAAACGCTTGCAGCAGATATTCCGCTTGCGATTGATCACTTCCGTTATTTTGCTGGCTGTATCCGTGCGCAAGAAGGCGGTATTTCTGAGATTGATGAAGATACGATCGCTTACCATTTCCATGAGCCTTTGGGTGTAGTGGGTCAAATCATTCCTTGGAACTTCCCAATTTTGATGGCGACATGGAAACTTGCACCAGCTTTGGCTGCAGGTAACTGTATTGTCTTGAAACCTGCTGAGCAAACACCTGCAAGTATTTTAGTTCTCGTTGAATTGATTCAAGATTTACTCCCAGCTGGCGTACTGAACGTAGTCAATGGTTTTGGTATCGAAGTTGGTCGTCCACTTGCTACAAATCCACGTATTGCGAAGATTGCATTTACTGGTTCAACTGCGGTTGGTCAGCAAATCATGCAATATGCGACTGAAAACATCATTCCTGTAACATTGGAACTTGGCGGTAAATCTCCAAACATCTTCTTTGAAGATATCATGGACAAAGATGATGAATTCCTAGACAAAGCGCTTGAAGGTTTTGCAATGTTTGCATTAAACCAAGGTGAAATTTGTACTTGCCCATCACGCGCCTTGGTTCAGGAAAGCATTGCTGACAAATTCTTGGAAATGGCAGTTGAGCGTGTAAAACGTATTAAAACGGGTCATCCACTGGATACAGATACCATGATCGGTGCGCAAGCATCTCAAGAGCAACAAGACAAAATCTTGGGTTGTATCGCTACAGGTCGTGCGGAAGGTGCGCAAGTGCTTACAGGTGGTGGCGATCGTCACGAAGTGGGCGAAGGTTTCTATATCGAACCGACCATTTTCAAAGGCAATAACAGCATGAAAATTTTCCAAGAAGAAATTTTCGGACCTGTACTTTCTGTTGCAACATTCAAAGACTATGATGAAGCAATCAAAATCGCCAATGATACAATTTATGGTCTAGGTGCAGGCGTTTGGTCTCGTTCAGCACATACGTCTTATCGCGCAGGTCGTGCGATTCAGGCGGGTCGAGTTTGGACTAACTGTTACCACATCTACCCTGCGCATGCTGCATTCGGTGGTTATAAGAAGTCTGGTATCGGTCGTGAAAACCACAAAATGATGCTTGATCATTATCAACAAACTAAAAACTTACTTGTAAGCTACTCAACCAAAGCAATGGGCTTCTTCTAAATTTTAGAACTAAATTAAATATGAAATAAAGCGAACTTCGGTTCGCTTTATTTTTTATGTCGCGAATTAAAAACAGATGTTACACACTTTAAAAACTATGCGCCTTTCAAACTGTTTTAGAGCATACTCGGCGGAGTCTTATGTCGAAAGTTTTAATTTCAGGGTTAGCCTGCGGCTCGCCCTACTTTTTTTTCGGAAAAAGTAGGCAAAACCATTGTCATTCGCAAAACTCGTCAATTACCATCTTTTGATTGATATATCGCGGAAACATTAACTTACAGATGTAGTCCTGCCTCAAACAGTTGCGAATGACGTTACCGCGTATCCAATTTTATTGAGAAACAAAAAGTGTTTTAACTTACTGCATAACATTTTTAAAATAAAACTTAAACCTTCTGCGCAATCTCTATAAACGCCTTTGCAATTGGACTGATCTGCTTTTTATTCTTTACTGCCAAACCGATTGAACGCTTAATATTGGGTGATAAAGGCAATTTCTGCACATTGGGAAATAACGTCATCAATTCCTGATTCAATGCCATATCCGCCACAATCGAAATCCCTGCATGATTATTCACCATATTAATAATGGTTAAAATCTGCGAAAAATGACACTTAATTTTAGGGCTTAGATTAGCTTTTCTAAACATTTCAGTAACATGACTTTGACTGCCTGCTGAAGTCATTAAAAATGGATGCTCGACTAATTCCTGCAAACTCACGGCACTTTGCTTTGAAAGTTCATAAGATTTTGGAATCAAAGCCACAAAAATATCATTCATCACAGAGAATGTATCAAAGCGCTCATCAGGCAACACCACAAACCCCACATCAATACGGCGCTCCTGAATCCATTGTGCAATATCTTTGTCTGTACCCTCTTTGATAAATACTTCAATATTGGGATATTCAATGCTAAATTTTTCTAAAATCAGTGGAATCAGCACATTGGATGAAGATGCACCAAAAGAACCAATACGCAATGTACCCGAATGAAAACCATGAATATCCGAAATTTCTTGTTTTAATTGATTGGAAATATTAAGAATTTCCTGCACATGTAACAACAGACGAGCGCCTGCTTCAGTGAGTTCTACTTCGTTATGATCACGATGGAATAAGGTCACTGCCCAATCTTGTTCCAAACTTTTAATTGCATGAGAAATCGCAGATTTCGAAATTTGCAAATGATGTGCCACGACTGTAAAACTTTTCTGCTCTGCCAAAAGCGCAAAAATACTTAATTGGGTAAAAGTCATGCACACATTGCTCATGAGTAAAAACTCATTTTACCATGAAGTATTATTAGGAATATCCTATACTCAAATTCAGCTATCAATTGTCACAAATGAATTGTTTCAGCCCAATTCAGTAAGGATCAGGCAGCGCACATGTTACAAATGATCAATATTCTATTTTCACCGATTGCACTGATTGCCTTGGGATTCTATCTATTCCAATCGCGTACTTTGGATGAAAAATTTTGGAATGGTGCTGAAAAGCTGAATTATTATGTACTGTTTCCCTCATTGCTGTTTAGTTCATTGGCGAGTGCCAATATGCACATGGGACACCTCGACAGCATTTTGATGGTGATTTTTGCCATGATGGCGATCATCATTGTCAGTACCTATATTTTTGCTAAACTGAATAAAAGCCCAGATGCACATTTCGGGGTATATATCCAGAGTCTGATTCGGTTTAATACTTATATTGGGCTTTCGATTGCAACCACACTACCCAACCCTGAAATTAGAAGTATTTTGGTCAATATTTTGGCAATCGCCATTCCTTTTGTAAATGTAGTGTCCATTCTTTCACTGACACCGAAAAATCAATTAAATATCAAAAATATTGCGATTTCATTGATCAAAAACCCTTTGATTAATTCCTGTATTCTTGGCATTGCTTTTAACCTATTACAGATTCCGATTTGGACGGGTTTTCAAAGTTTATTACAGGCATTTTCAAGTAGCAGTCTAATGTTAGGCTTACTGTGTGTTGGTACGGCAATTCAATTTAAAGGCGTGCAAGCCTATTTCAAAACCGCATTCATCATTAGCTTGGCAAGATTGTGTATCATTCCAATCGTGACATTTATCGTATTGCAATTTTTTTATCTGAATTACGCAGCTGTCATCGCGATCATGATTTTCTTTTCTATCCCGACTGCTTCAGCCTCGTATATTTTAACCAAGTTACTGAATGGTGATTATCAACTCATGGCTGCTGTGATCAGCTTACAGACGATTTTGTCAGTATTTACATTGGCGATCATGTTGGCTTTGCTTCAAAGTTATTATTTTTAAAACTGATTCAGTAGCTTACATATTCATCTACATGATAAATTGATATTGTTATTTAGAATTTTAGATTCAAAACATATCCAAAAGAATATCGGAAGTTCCTTCTCCCTTTGGGAGAAGGCTAGGATGAGGTTTTTTAAATACTATTCAACCGCTTGCAATGCATGTTCCACAAAATGTAAGTGATCAACACCCCAATACATTTCATCCCCCACAAACCACGTTGGCGCACCAAAAACACCTCGTTCAATGGCTTCCTCAGTCACTTGTTTAAGCTGATTTTTAACTTGATCATCGGCAAGCCATGTTTGTACCTGATTAATATCAAGTTCCAGTGATTGCGCCAATGTAACCAGTTCATTCATATCATTTAAGTTTTTCGGCTGTCCAAACATTGCATCAAATAAACCTTGCAACACTTTTTGAAAATTTTCAGGCTGATACAGTTGCACGGCTGTAATCAAACGCATCAGGTTCAAGGTATTAATCGGGAAATACGGATTCATTTGCACAGGAATATTCCAAAGTTTTGACCATCTGCCCAAATCAATCATCGAATAACGTGCTTTGGCAGGAACCGCCATCGGACTACTATTCCCTGTTGCCTTAAAAACACCGCCCAATAACATCGGTTTCCAAATAATTTCTGCTTGATGTTGCGTCGCAATCTGCTGAATACGGTAAAAACCCACATAACTATATGGACTACCAAAATCAAAATAGAATTCCACTTGTTTCATTTTGCTTTCCTTATCATTTAAATCGAATCAATTTCCTTAAATTACTATCTGCTATTACATCGTAATGTAAAAAACTTATTAACCTTGATGAATATTGATACGCAATAACATCATCCGCAACTGTTCGAGGCAGGGCTACATCTGATACATACTGTTTTTGCGACGCAATTAATCAATATTTAGTAGCTGACGAGTTTTGCGGTGAGGAGCAACGCTCCGCAAGGTGGTTTTCTTGCGAAGCTTCGCTTCTCATTTTCCGAAAAAAAAGTAGGGCGAGCCGCAGGCTAATCCTGAAATTAAAACTTTTGATATAAGACTCCGTCTAAAACGTTAAATAATTTTAGCTTTTAACTTCAAATACTTACGAAATTTAAATTTTTTCATTCAATTAATCATCAAACAGTATCACCACTTTTCAATCCAAGGACGTAAATCCAATTCATGCGTCCATGCATCACGAGGTTGTTGTGCAATATGCCAATAATTTTCCGCAATATGCTCAGGATTTAAAATACCATCCTGATCTTTCTTTTCATACAAATGCGGAAACGTATTCTTAATAAAATCAGTATCAATCGCGCCATCCACCACTACATGCGCCACATGAATATTTTGTGGACCAAGCTCACGTGCCATACTTTGTGCCAAGGCACGAAGCGCATGTTTTGCCCCTGCAAATGCAGCAAAATAAGCAGAACCACGCATACCTGCGGTTGCACCTGTAAAAATGATTGTACCTCGTTGACGAGTCACCATTCGTTTAGCCACTTCACGTCCAACAAGGAATGCCGCAAAACATGCCATTTCCCAAATCTTAAAATATTTACGTGCTGTTTCTTCTAAAATACTGCACGGTACATTCGCACCAATATTAAAAACTAAAACATCAATTTCACCAATATTCGCTTCAATCTCTTCAATCAGTTGAATAACCTCTTCCTCCTTACGTGCATCGGATGCAAAACCATAAGCAACACCGCCAAATCCTTCTATTTCTTGAATCAAAGGCTGTAACTTATCCGCATTACGGCGTGTCATACAGCTAATATATCCACCTTGTGCAAAACGTTTTGCAATTGCACCACCTGTGGCATCCCCCGCACCAATCACGAGTGCCACTTTATTTCCCTGCTGTTTTAATTCATTCATTATTGTGCTCACTTTAAACGAACAATACGGTTGTTAAATTACCCATTAATAAAATAACGATCGTTATCATAACGATTACTATGTTATAATTCCCCAACATCGTCAAGCTTAATTTATAATCAAATAATTTAAGCTCATGACAATAATTATATTTATTCCGTTGAATATGTGAGATAGCACAATGCGTTATAAATCAGGCTATAAAGCTGAGAAACGTCAAGAGTTATTGGACATCAGTGGTCAAATTGCCAAAAAAAATGGCTTTAGTGCCACAGGTGTAGACAGTTTTATGAAAGCTGCAGGTGTGACCAGCGGTGCTTTTTATTCTCACTTTTCATCTAAATCTGATTTATTCAAAGCTTTGATTGAAAATGAATTACAACACAGTCTTCAAATGTGGCAAGACAATCCACATCAAGAGGATGCTGAAGCGTGGATGGACTTTGAACTCAATCGCTACCTGTCAATTTCTCATGTAGATCGTCCTGATCATGGCTGTGTATTGCCGACTTTAGCCAGTGAAGTTGCTCGTTCTGAGATTGACATAAAACAAGTGTATCAAGCTGAACTGCTCCGCGGTCAGCACCTTTTTATGAAACATTTGGGCAGTGAAGAAAAAGCATGGGCGGTGATGTGCCAATTGGTCGGAGCAATACTGATGGCACGTAGCATGACAGATGAATCGATCAAATTGTTGATTTTAGAATCAAGCAAACAGTGTATTAAAGCCATGTTGCAAAAGGCATCATAATTTTATATTTAAGCTCACTATAAACTGCTATAAATACGCTATATTCCTTATAAAACCGTATAAATCATGACTGCTCCAACATCTGCTTTGCCTAAAACGATCTATGCAATTCAACATTTAGCTTTTGAAGATTTGGGTATTCTTGAAGATACCTTTTATGAACACGATTATCGGGTTCGCTACTTT
This sequence comes from Acinetobacter wuhouensis, assembly GCF_001696605.3. Classification (NCBI taxonomy): domain Bacteria; kingdom Pseudomonadati; phylum Pseudomonadota; class Gammaproteobacteria; order Moraxellales; family Moraxellaceae; genus Acinetobacter; species Acinetobacter wuhouensis. The sequence goes on from NZ_CP031716.1 coordinate 2,333,738, forward strand.
GAGGCAGGTGTTGATGATTTAAAGAAAGCCTTTGAATTTGAGGGCTTGGTGATTATTTTAGGTGGTCCGATTGGGGTCTATGAAACAGAAGACTATCCATTTTTAAATGATGAAATTGCCTATTTAAAACAACGTTTAGCAAAAAACTTACCCACGATTGGGATTTGTTTGGGTGCACAACTGATTGCCCATGCTTTGGGGGCAAAAGTTTATGCAGGACACCAGAAAGAAATTGGTTGGTCTAAATTAAAGATTCAAAATATTCCAAATAATCCGTTATTGCCTTTGGAAAATACTGAAGTTTTGCATTGGCATGGTGATACTTTTGATTTGCCTGAACATGCTGAATTATTGGCGAGTTCAGAAATCTACTCGAATCAAGCTTTTAGAATCGGACAAAATATTTTAGCGCTGCAATTTCATGTCGAAGTGGCTGCTGACAGTATGGAAAAATGGCTCATTGGTCATACGTGTGAATTACGCAAAGCTGAAATCAACATTCCACTGTTACGTGATGACAATGAAAAATATGCGCCTATTTTAGAGACCAAATCTCCGCAGGTTTTAGCGAACGTTATGAACCAGTTAAGTTTTTAATTTTTCATGTGATAAAAAAGCACTCAAATTGAGTGCTTTCTTTTAAATATCTGTTTTACAAAATTATTTTGCCACAGAAGCTTCAGTTGTAATGTTTACAGTGATTTTATCACCCACGTTTGGAACATAAGCACCTACACCAAATGCAGAACGATCAAATGAAGTCGTTGCATTGAAACCTACTGTTTCTGCTTTAGTCATTGGGTGCGCACCTGTTTTATTTAAAACAGCATCTAAAACAACAGGTTTAGTCACATCTTTCACAGTTAAATTACCTGTGATTTTGTATTTGTTTTTACCTAAAGCTTGAACTTTAGTACTTTTAAAAGTGATGTTTGGATATTTTTCAGCATCAAAAAAATCAGCTGTTTTTAAGTGCTCATCCAAAGCTTTAACGTTTGTATTTAAGCTTGATAATGGAATCGTTACATTCACAGAAGAATCTGCAGGTTTAGCTGTATCTACAGAAATCGTTCCCTGAATGTCACTAAAGTTTGCAGACGGTGTAGAAAAACCAAAGTGATTCCAAGTAAATACAGTTGCAGTATGCGTAGGATCAATTTTGTAGTCTACTGGTTTAGCGACAGTAAAAGTTGCTACAGAAGCGATCGCTAAGCCTAGTGTTAATGATTTAAAGTTCATGTTCTTAATCTCTCTTTAGAATGATTGCTATTCTATACGCTTCACATTTTAATTCACTGTTATTGCTAATACGTTATGTTGCATATATGCAACGATTCTACACCCTGAATCACCTCAGGTTTTAAACCTATGTTTTCACATAAAATACTGACAATATGAATAAACAAGAAGTAGGATTAAATTAAAGTCAGAAAATAGATCAAGAAATTACACTAGAGTTTTCATCTAATTTTCGTTATCTATAGTATTAAATATTCTATTTGGTAAATTTGAATGGTTCATTCCGCACAAGCGCTCAGCATCCAAACACCTTATCGTGTCACACTTAGCAATCCTCAAGGTCATACGTGGTATGCCGATGAACCTTTGGATAAAGGTGGTAAAGATACCGCACCAAATCCGATGCAAATTTTACTCTCAGCTTTAGGCGCATGTACTACGGTGACTTTAGAAATGTATGCCAACCACAAGGGCATTCAACTCGACCATGTGCAAGTTGATTTGGCTTTGAACCCTGAGGGTGATCCCGAAGCTGGTCATAACAATATCGTGAGAAAAATCACATTAAAAGGTCAATTCACTGAAGATCAACACAAACGCCTATTAAAAGTCGCTGAAAGTTGCCCTGTTCACAAATTATTAACCTCAAATATTCAAATCCAGTCTGAATTAATTGTTGAATAATTGAAAACTTAAGCCAATTATCAACATATTATTCAGCACTGAATAATTGAGTTTACATTCGGTTTAAACTGACAATATCAAGACGTTTAATTCAATTGCCAGTTTAAATCGGAACCATCACATTTGAACGATAATACCCGCATTTTAGGCGATATTTACATAAAATAGTTTGTTAAAAAATAACCCGCTACAACACCAATAAATGAATACAACACCATGATAAAGAAGACAAAACTAGTTTTATTTTTCTTTCTTAAAAACTTCATCATATTGAAGGTCTCACATTTCAAAAATAAAAAGATATTTTAGTATAACTGCCCAGCAATGCGTAGGTGCACTTCTTCACAAAGAAACTATAACAGATGTGGAAATTCACGGCATATCTGTTATATACATTTTAGCTGTAAGCAATCTTAAGTAAGTTCATTATTTCTGTGCAAACAATGTAGCGCAAACGTTATCAATCAAGATATTGTCATTAATTATCAATAGAATAACCACATTTGACAATATAAGAGGTTTTTACTTTTGGAAAAGTTTGCTTTTATCCAAAACATTCAAGATTGGTCTGATCAATATCCTTGGTTAGAAATGCTCACTTCACTGGGGATCCTGATTGGTTTCGCTTTATTGGCAAACTTTGTTGCTAAACAAGTTGTTGTGCGTGGCATCCGAAAGCTGATTGAAAAATTAAAATTCGCCAATAGCGACATTTTATCTCAGCATAGTGTCATTCGCCGCATTGCCAATATTGTTCCCGCCATTGTAATCATTAATGGTATTGTCACTGTTCCACATTTATCAGAAAAAATGATTTCAGTGGTACAAATGCTTGGTCAAGCCTTTATTTTTGTGACAATTGCGTTGGCAATCAGTGAATTTCTCAGTATTTTCAATTTAGTCTACCAAAAAAATCCTAAGTCTCGTAATAAGCCAATCAAAGGATATTTACAGTTAGTCAAACTGATCATTTATATCGTTTGTGGCTTATTGATTTTAGGCACATTCCTGAAAAAAGATGTATTCAGTTTACTTGCAGGCTTTGGTGCAATGGCTGCGGTATTGATGTTGGTATTTCAAAATACCATTTTATCACTTGTAGCTTCAGTTCAAATCTCATCTTATGACATGGTACGCATTGGTGATTGGATCGAAATGCCTTCTTTAAATGCTGATGGCGATGTGATCGATATGTCACTTCATACCATAACCGTACAAAATTTTGATAAGACTTTTACCACCATTCCCACCAATAAATTGGTCACGGATACATTTAAAAATTGGCGTGGGATGAAACAAGTTGGTGCGAGACGTATCAAGCGTTCTATTTTTATTGATCAAAATAGTGTGCATTTTTTAAGTGCACAGGAGCAAAATAAATTTAAAGCATTTTTATTGCTGGATTCCTATCTGAATGAAAAACAAAACGAGCTGAAAGCGTTTAATCAGCAATTTTTAAATGATGCAATGCTTAACCAACGTCGTTTAACCAATATTGGAACCTTTCGTGCTTATGTAACAGCCTATTTGAAGCAACATTCAGGCATTTCACAAACGCAAACTGTGATGGTACGTCAAATGCAACCGACCAGTGAAGGTTTACCTTTGGAAATTTATGCATTTGCTAACACCACGATTTGGGGTGATTATGAGATGATTCAATCTGATATTTTTGATCATCTGATGGCGATCTTACCTGAGTTTGGTTTAAAAATTTATCAAGCACCTTCTGGCTCTGATTTGCAAGCGATGTTTCAGCAAAATCATGTTGTGAATCACGATCAGCATTTTTCGTCTTAATAAATAACCTGTGTTCGAAGTGGATTTTCACCAACTTTCGATACGCGGAATCGTCCTTCGCAATTGTTTGAGGCAGGACTAAACCTACAGGTTAATGTTTTTGCGATAATTTTGATATGTTTCGGTATGTGTCGAGTTCTGCGAAGGACAATGGTTTTGGTTACTTTTGCCGAAACAAAAGTAACTCCAACCGAAGGTTAATCCCCGATATATGAACAAAAACAATGAGACTCCGTCACAATGAACTTTATATAAATTATTAAAATAACTTATCAAACTCACATTAAATATCCACTGCACTTAGTTTGGGTGCAATGAGGGTTTCGTTATTCTGATTTTAAATTTTTTATTACACATAAAACTAAAGCCCCTTTCGGGGCTTTTCAATCTTATAGCTTCTCAACCAAGATTCGGTCAATTTGCTTTAAACCAGTTTGCTTTTCATGGTTCTTACGACGAATTTTAATCAACTTGTCTTCTTGAAAATCCTGAAGTAACAACTCTACAGCAACCATTGATTCAAGTGGTAAATCTTGTCCAATCCACTTTTGCTCACCTGCATCCATTAAAGTGATTTCGTCACTAATTTGCTCATAAAGGCTCATATTTTCCTCACTTATGGAATTTAATCCATCATATCTCATGAAAACGAAATGACGCAGGACACTATATACCTTTTAATAAAAACTGCCAGCTCTTTCCTCTCTATTTCAGCATCATCATATAAGCTTTTAAATTAAAACAATTTTATAAATCTTAAATCACCTATTTTAATTCATGAGCAAGTCACTGGAGTCAACAATAAATCAGCATTCCGATTTACAAAATGGTATGGGGCACCATAAGCATCTGCGTTGAATTGGATTTTTTTTGCACTTAATATGGCTTGTTTAAATTTTTCCAATTCTACAGCACTTTGCAAAAATGGATTTCCATAACTCTGACCATCCAAAGCAATATCAAGATCATTCTGCTCTGCATTTAAACGATCAAGCCCACGATGATCCTCTATCACAAATTTACTTTTTTCATCTGGTTCTATGCAATTCAGGCTCAAATTTAAAATCGCCCTTTTATCATTCATATTGATCAACATTTTATCGCTGGCTTTCTGATATTTTCCAGGATATTCAAGCTCTACATAAGTCCAATGCCCTATAGCGACCTTTGATAAAATGGTTTGCTCAAATTTTCCTTTATCATCCCACTGAACTTTGATTGTTTTTTCAAAAGCTTGCACTTGGGTCAATGCATTCAATCCAATCAAAGTACCGATCATAAATGACTTTAAACGAATCATAAGATTGTCCTTTTTATTTTTGTTCCCATAAAATATAAACTGCGCTGTAGCAAAGCATGGTAACCATTTGTATTTCTTTTCAAGCCAAAGTCAAATAACGATACTTTTAAACTTTTTTGCAAAAAAACGCTCCAATTTTGGAGCGTTTTTTAAACAGAAAATTTAATGATTTAAATTAAGCTGTTAATTCTTTTACTGCTGCAACAACAGCTTCAGTGGTAATACCGAAGTGTTGATACAAATCTTTCGCAGGTGCAGATTCGCCATAAGTCGTCATACCTATCACACGACCATCAAGACCTACAAATTTCCACCAATAATCTACATGTGCAGCTTCAACCGCAACACGCGCACGAATGTTTGACGGAAGAACAGCTTCACGATAAGCAGCATCTTGTTTCACAAATTCTTCAGCACATGGCATAGACACAACACGTACACCTTCAAGTTGCGCATACGCTTCCATTGCTAAGCCCACTTCTGAACCTGTTGCGATAATGATCGCTTTCAACTCGCCTTTTTCTTTAGCCAATACATAACCACCTTTCGCAACGTCCGCAATTTGTGCTTCTGTACGTGTTTGGAATGCTAAGTTTTGACGAGAGAAAATTAACGCTGTAGGACCTTCTTTACGTTCTAAAGCAGATTTCCAAGAAATAGACGCTTCTACAGTGTCACATGGACGCCAAGTATTTAAATTTGGAGTACCACGTAAAGATGCAATTTGCTCAACAGGTTGGTGCGTAGGACCATCTTCGCCCAGACCAATTGAGTCATGCGTATACACATGAATCACACGTTGTTTCATCAATGCAGACATACGTACTGCATTACGCGCATATTCCATAAACATCAGGAATGTAGCAACATAAGGAATGAAGCCACCGTGTAAAGCGACACCATTGGCAATCGCAGTCATACCGAATTCACGTACACCATAATGTACATAATTACCCGCAGCATCAGACTCAACGCCTTTTGCGCCTTTCCAAAGTGTCAGGTTTGAACCCGCTAAATCAGCAGAACCACCTAAAATTTCAGGCAATAACGGCGCAAATGCTTGGATTGCATTTTGGCTTGCTTTACGTGTTGCGATGGTTTCGCCTTTTGCATTCACTTCCGCAATATAAGCATCTGCTTTTGCAGCGAAATCAGCAGGTAAATCACCTTCTAAACGGCGTTTAAGTTCAGCCGCTTCAGTTGGATATTTTGCAGCATAGGCAGCAAAAGTTTCATTCCAAGCTGCTTCAGAAGCAGTACCCTTAGCTTTGGCATCCCAAGATGTATAAACATCTTCAGGAATTACAAACGCTTCTTCTGTCCAGCCTAAAGCTTCACGGGTTAATGCAATTTCATCATTACCCAGTGGTGCACCATGGCAATCTTCTTTACCTTGTTTATTTGGTGAACCTAAACCGATCACAGTTTTACACATGATCAATGTTGGTTTAGTAGTTTCAGCTTTTGCTTCAACTGTTGCAGCACGAATTGCATCAGCATCATGACCATCAACTTTAAGCACTTGCCAACCATACGCTAAGAAACGCTGTTCTGTATCGTCAGAGAACCAACCTTCTACTTCACCATCAATTGAAATGCCGTTGTCATCATAATAAGCAACAAGTTTACCTAGACCCAAAGTCCCTGCCAATGAACATGCTTCATGAGAAACACCTTCCATTAAGCAACCATCACCTAAGAAACAGTAAGTGAAATGATCAACAACTTTGATGTCTTCTTTGTTGAATTGAGCAGCTAAAGTTTTTTCAGCAAGTGCAAAACCAACTGCATTGGCAATACCCTGACCCAACGGACCAGTCGTAGTTTCGATCCCAGGTGCATAGCCCAATTCTGGATGACCTGGCGTTTTAGAATGTAATTGACGGAAAGATTTTAAATCTTCGATTGAAAGATCATAACCAGTCAAATGTAATAATGCATATTGAAGCATTGAGCCATGACCATTTGAAAGTACAAAACGGTCACGGTTCGCCCATTGTGGATTTGTTGGGTTGTGGTTTAAAAACTCACGCCATACCACATCAGCGATATCTGCCATCCCCATTGGTGCGCCTGGATGTCCAGAATTTGCTTTTTGCACAGCATCCATTGCGAGTACACGAATTGCATTGGCAATACGACGTTCATTCAGCGGGGTTGTCATAAATCTCAGTCCAATAATGGGTTAATAAATGTAGAAGATGAATACAAATTCAATAACGATCTATTGTCTTAAAAAAATATGTAAGCGTAAAGACTAATAATCTATATTTAACGTGCTTACACACAAGAGAACAAAAAATAGGCAAAATTTAGCAAAAAATCTAATTTCTTAGTCAACCTAAAATATCTTTTGAGAAACGAATTTGATTTCGACCCTCCGCCTTTGCTTGATACAAAGCGATATCAGCACTATTTAAAGCATCTTTTACATTGATACCTTGATAAAGGAATGCAATTCCCATACTCGCAGTTACATTAAAGGTCGAATCATATGTTAAAGGATGCTCAATTTCAGCTAAGGCAGTGATACAACGTTCTGCAATCGTTCTAGCTTTCTTTTCATCTGTATCATTCAATATAATCAGAAACTCTTCACCACCATAGCGTCCCAAAATATCAGTGCTACGAATATTCGCTTTCAGTACTTCTGCTGCAGAAATAAGAACTTGATCACCAATCAAATGCCCATAACGATCATTTACTTGCTTAAAATGATCCAAATCTAGCATCAAAATCGCATGCTTTTTCCCACGATCTAAGTGTTGTAAAATTTCAGTGAGCTTTCTTCGATTATAAACATCCGTTAATGCATCAAATTGTACCAAATGTGCAATATAACTCTCTCGTTCACGCCATTGTTTTAAGATCAACAGTAATAGTAAAATACAAATGATTATTATTGGGAAAGTAAAATACGCAATTGAACCCATCCAAAAGCCATTTAAATATTCTGGCGTTCCAATGGTTTCAAAATTAAATAATGGCGCATTTACTAAATTCCCTTTTATGGTTTGATCACTGATCACACCAATGGTTATTGCTAAACTTGTAATAACAGAGAGCATCACCCGTACGTTAAATAGAATAAATCCTACAAACAAATAACAGACAGCATTAGTCATAGTATTCGGACTAAATACACCCGCCATATAAGCGTCAAAAATCAGTGTGAGTCCAAAAACATTGACAGAAAGATAAGGTAAAATAACCTCACCTTTCCTTGATTTGGAGATTAGTAATAATCCAACAATAAAAAGTACTGCAACAAATATCTCAAAAAATTCGATATATAGCTGTAATCTAACTTCTGATAAATGAACAAAAATCTGCACTTCAGGTGTCAGAAAAATATATGCTTTCCAAATAATCCAAAGAACTTTAATTTGAATAAAAAGTATAAAAACCAAAATACATTTCTGAATAGGATTCCAATTCAGAATCTTAAAATCATTTCCCATACGACTAGACAAAAAATGAACCAAAGATTGCATACAAAAAAAATCGCCTAAATCAGGATGCTTGTTATTTATTCAGTATAATACATCTGCAATCTTTCACGAATTAAATATCTAAAATTTATAGTTTTTTAAATAGCATAAAAATAACAAGGTTTCACACAAAGTAATAAAAATGAGTCAAATTACTCATTTTAAAAATAAAACAGCACCTATTTTAAAAATTAAATTCATTTCTAAAACCCAGCACTAAAAAAATATATCACTTAATTCTAGGATAATTTTTTAGGACTTTTTATCCATGATAAATATAAACTCATTTCAAAATCGAAATCGCATCTCTATTTAAAGAATTAAAGAGCTCTTAATAAGAAAAATTGATATGTTTATTCGTTTTAAAACCATCTAATTGAAATAATTTCATGCATTTTGGCTAAGATGTGCTAGTGCTTAGACTGAAGTCGATGTAACATAACGCGTCTTTATAAATTACTGCGATAGGACTTTCATGCGCGAGTATGCTGTTTTTACTTCGGAATCTGTGAGCGAAGGTCATCCTGACAAAATGGCTGACCAAATCAGTGACGCTATCTTGGATGCAATCTTAAAAGAAGACCCATATGCAAGGGTTGCATGCGAAACATTAGTAAAAACTGGTGCTGTCGTACTTGCGGGTGAAATCACAACAACTGCAAACGTAGATTTTGAAGCAATCGTACGTCATACAGTGAATGGTATTGGCTATCATCACACAGACTTAGGCTTTGATGGTTCTACGTGTGCTGTGATCAACATGATTGGTAAACAATCACCAGAAATTGCACAAGGTGTAGACCGCCAAAAACCTGAAGATCAAGGTGCGGGTGACCAAGGTTTAATGTTTGGTTATGCAAGCCGTGAAACTGATGTTTTAATGCCTGCGCCTATTTCATATGCACATCGTTTGATGGAAAAGCAAGCTGAATTGCGTCGTAATGGCACACTTCCGTGGTTACGTCCAGATGCGAAAAGCCAAGTCACTTTCGCTTATGAAAATGGCAAACCAGTTCGTTTAGATGCTGTTGTACTTTCAACTCAGCACGATCCTGAAATTTCACAAGCGAATTTAAAAGAAGCTGTGATTGAAGAAATCGTGAAGAAAATCATTCCAGCTGAAATGTTCCATGCAGAAACCAAATTCCACATTAACCCAACAGGTTTATTTGTGATCGGTGGTCCTGTAGGTGACTGTGGTTTAACAGGTCGTAAGATCATCGTAGATACATACGGCGGTATGGCACGTCACGGTGGTGGTGCTTTCTCTGGTAAAGATCCATCAAAAGTTGACCGTTCTGCGGCTTATGCAGGTCGTTATGTTGCAAAAAATATTGTTGCAGCTGGTCTTGCAGATAAATGTGAAATCCAAGTGTCTTATGCCATTGGTGTTGCTGAACCAACATCTATTTCAATCAATACTTTCAATACAGGTAAAGTATCTGATGAGTTAATCGTTCAATTGGTTCGTGAACATTTTGACTTACGTCCATACGGTATTACTCGTATGTTGAACTTAATCCAACCAATGTATAAGCAAACAGCTGCTTATGGCCACTTTGGTCGTGAAGGTTCTGATACAGCCTTTACTTGGGAAAAAACAGACAAAGTTGAAGCATTAAAAGCTTCTGCAGGTCTGTAATTCATACAAAATCCATCATTCTTATCCTAATTTGAAGTGATGACAAAAAAGCCCAATCTATTTATTGGGCTTTTTTAATTGTAAATTCATTACAATCTATAAAATAGTTCAAATCTATAAGTGCATCGGGATGATCACAAGTTCAATTTAAAAAAGTAAATTATTTCAAATAGCTTCGCTTTCATTAACCAGCCAAAGCACTTTCAATGTCTTTTTCTAAATCTTCAGGTTTAGTCGTTGGCGCATAGCGGTTAAGTACTTCACCTTTTTTATTGATTAAAAATTTAGTGAAATTCCATTTTATACCATTGCCCAAAATTCCCTTACTGTTATTGGTTAAATAACGGAAGATCACATGCGCGCTTGGGCCTTTTACATCAACCTTGGCGAACATCGGGAAACTCACCCCATAGTTACGTTGGCAATATTCACCGATTTGCTCGTTTGAACCAGGGTCTTGCCCTCCAAACTGATTACATGGAAAACCCAAGACTTCAAAACCCTGATCTTTATATTTTTCATAAAGTTTTTCTAAGCCTGCAAATTGTGGAGTAAATCCACATTTACTCGCAGTATTTACGATCAATAAAACTTTCCCTTCATAATCTGAAAAAGATTTATTCTCGCCCTCTAACAGTTCAGCGTCAAACTGATAAACATTTGTCATGGATAAGTTTCCTCGTCGCCTTTTTCTTGTGTTTTTAATTCTAATGAAGCTGAATTCACGCAATAGCGTAAACCCGTTGGTTGAGGTCCATCTTCAAAGACATGCCCCAAATGCGCATCACAGTGATGACATACGATCTCAACACGTTCCATACCATGTGAGTGATCATCATGTTCTTCTATAGCAGAATTGTTGATGGCTTTAAAGAAGCTTGGCCAACCACAACCACTATCAAATTTTGACTCTGAAGTGAATAGTGGCTCTCCACAGCACCGACATACATAAGTCCCATTCTGCTTGGTATTCCAATATTTTCCAGTAAATGCAGGCTCAGTCCCTTTTTGACGAGTAATTTTAAATTCCTCTGGTGATAACTCTCTTTGCCATTCTCTGTCTGTTTTATTGAGTTTTCCCATGATTATTTCCTTTACTATCATGCTACTTAAAATAGGTTAATCGTATATTTACGTTATTCATCTTAAAATTTCTAGTCCTAAGTTCACAATTTACAAAAGACTTACATCAGAACCAGTAGCAAAAAGAAAGCAATACAAGAATTAAAGTAAGCAAATTAATTCAATTGGTGCTTTTTTGTGAGCAATTTTAGTGTTAATCTAAGCGCTGTTCTTGCTCAGGATTAGAAAATGTCGCAAAAAAAGAGCGTTATTTTTAAAAATCTGCTGCCTGTGATTCGACAATATCAACAGGATGGATTTACCCATGAAAAAATTGTTGCCTTACTTAGAGACGAACATAATCTTGATCTCGTAACAACTGAAACATTTAAAAGTTATTTATATCGTTATGCAAAAGTGAACTCCACTCTTTCCGAGAACCTCAAAATGCCGAACAGTATCCAAACCCCACGCGAAATAAAAAAATCGTCTAAGCTCGAGCATGTATGCTACGACATCCGTGGACCTGTGTTACGAGCGGCCAATGAGATGGAAGAAGCGGGTCATAAAATTATCAAGCTCAATATTGGCAACCCTGCCCCATTTGGCTTTGAAGCGCCACAAGAAATTATCAATGATGTGGCTTTAAATCTACCAAATGCAATTGGTTATACTGACTCAAAAGGGATTTTTCCTGCACGTAAAGCAATCTGTCAGTATTATCAACAGAAAGGCATTCTCAATATGCATGTCAATGATGTGTATGTCGGGAATGGCGTATCAGAACTGATCGTAATGGCGATGCAAGGTCTATTGGATGATGGCGATGAAATGCTGATTCCAATGCCTGACTATCCACTGTGGACTGCTGCAGTGAATCTTTCAGGCGGTACTGCGATTCACTATAAATGTGATGACCAAAATTACTGGTACCCTGATATTGCAGATATGGAAAGCAAAATCACCCCGAATACGCGCGGGATCGTGATTATTAATCCAAATAACCCAACAGGTTCAGTTTATCCACGTCATGTTTTAGAACAAATTGTTGCACTGGCTAAGAAATACGATTTGATTTTATTTGCAGATGAAATTTATGACAAAATCGTTTATGACGGTATTGAACATGTATCTGTTGCTGCGCTTGCAGGTAATCAATTATGTATTTCATTTAATGGCTTATCTAAAGCGTATCGTATTGCTGGCTATCGTTCAGGTTGGATGGCGATCACAGGTGATAAATCTCGTGCTGCCGACTATATTGAAGGTTTAGACATGCTCGCTTCTATGCGCTTGTGTGCGAATCATCAAGCACAGTATGCGATCCAAACAGCACTTGGTGGTTATCAGTCGATCAATGATTTGATTCGTCCAGGTGGTCGTTTATACGAACAACGCAATATTGCATGGGAAATGTTGAATGATATTCCAGGCGTGAGCTGTGTAAAGCCTGAGGGTGCAATGTACTGTTTCCCTCGCCTAGATCCTGAGATTTATCCGATCGAAGATGATGAAAAATTCATGTTAGATTTCTTAAAAGCAGAAAAAGTGCTTTTGGTTCAAGGTACAGGTTTTAACTGGCCAACGCCTGATCATTTCCGTGTGGTGTTCTTACCTGCTGAAAATGAATTACGTGAAGCGCTTACTCGCTTAAGTCGTTTCTTGGCTAAAATGCGTTAACTCTCCAACAATTAAATAATAGGCACTCCACTGAGTGCCTTTTTTACGTTTTCTATATTGTATTTTCGATTTACTCTAACAACACTTTTCAATTATAAATTTGAATGATTATTCAAAAAATAACATTTTTAAATAGATATGGGCAAAAGACCATTTTTTATATTAAGTTAAAAATCGGCATAGAAAATGCTTGAAACTTAAATAATAGATCAATGGATAGAAAAGGAACTTTTATGAAAAAAACGGTTACCGCCCTTGCGCTTTCGATTGGTATGCTTCTGCCATTTTCCAGTTATGCCAAAAATAATGTCGTGGTTGTTGCGACTGGTGGCACAATTGCAGGTGCAGGCGCAAGCTCAACTAATAGTGCAACTTATACCGCAGCAAAAGTCCCTGTCGACGATTTGTTAAATGCTGTGCCTCAAATCCAAAACCTTGCCAATGTTACAGGTGTACAAGCGCTTCAAGTTGCATCTGAAAGCATTACTGATAAAGAATTGCTTACCATAGCGCGTAAAGTCAATGAACTGGTTAAAAAACCTGATGTTAACGGTGTGGTGATTACTCATGGAACAGACACTTTAGAAGAAACGGCATTCTTTCTAAGTTTAACTGTTCATACCGACAAACCGATTGTCGTCGTGGGTTCGATGCGCCCACCTTCCGCACTTTCTGCCGATGGGCCTTTAAATCTATATAGTGCTGTTGCACTTGCAGCAGCTGATAGTGCAAAAGGCAAAGGCGTTTTTGTGCTGATGAATGACAGTATTTTTGCAGCACGAGATGTGACCAAAACTATTAACATTCATACCAATGCTTTTGCAAGCCAATGGGGTGCTTTAGGAACACTCGTTGAAGGAAAGCCCTATTGGTTTAGAAATGTCGCAAAACGTTTTAATAACAGCTCAGAATTTAATATTGAAAATATTCAAGGTGATGCCCTACCTTTAGTTCAAATCGTCTATGGTTCAGGTAATATGCTGCCTGATGCCTATTTGGCGTATGCCAAAGCAGGAGCAAAAGCGATTATCAATGCGGGCACTGGCAATGGTTCTGTGCCGAATTATATCGTTCCGACCTTAAATCAATTACAGCAACAAGGCGTGCAAATCATTCGCTCTGCACGTGTTCCACAAGGGTTTGTCTTACGCAATGCAGAACAGCCTGATGATAAATATGGTTGGGTAGTCGCTCATGATTTAAATCCGCAAAAAGCCAAACTTTTAGCAGCTTTAGCCCTGACCAAAACCAAAGATGCAAAAGAAATTCAACGTATGTTTTGGGAATATTAATTTTAAGATTCGAATATAAAGTCTGGAATTTAAGCAAAAAACCGTCAATGAATTTGGCGGTTTTTGCTTTTATCAATTCTTTTATTTACATCAACTATGAATCAACTGACAAATCCAATTGATCAATAATATAAAGTGTATTGCTATCGATAATGTTCTTTTCTTGATCTAAATATTTTTGTTCTAAAACACCATCGGTTTCAGAAAAGCCATAGTCATCATCATTCAAAACCGCCAAATGTTGCGTATCAATCACCCATAGACCTTCAACTTTATCATGTGGATACTGCAAACGCTCTGCCAAATCCACCACTATTTTTTTTGCAACTGGATGAATACCGTGTTGAGCTAAACCCTCCCAACCCGAACTTAAAACATACTGCTCTATCGTTTGCCCATCAATCAATAAACCCAGATTTTCATCTTGCTGAAAAGCTTCATTATTTTGGATACTTTCTAAATCGGTTGCATTGCGAATATCTATTTTATAAACACGTTTAAACGCTTGCGGATTATCTTTATAAAAATCGTCATCACGTTCTGCAACTAGAAACTCGTTTGAACTTAATGCTGTGATTGCCGTATTTGAATAAGCAATTCCCTCTTGTTTGTATAAATATTGCGAAACTTGTTTATTTTCAAGGTTAATCATCACAATACGCACAAGGTCTGATTTCGAAAATGATGAATCAGGATTACTCATCGTGGATTGCATAATCCCCACTAGAGTTTTCTGATCTGGTGTGATCGTTAAGCCTTCCATACCTCTATTTTGACGACGATTGGCAAATTCTAAGGGTAATAAATAGTCTGATTTTCGTCGTGTATCTTGTTCATAAGCATTGATGCGATCTATTTCGATGCCATTTGCATCAAAATGCACAATATGTGGACCATATTCATCACTCACCCAGAACGTGCCATCTTTTAATGCCACCAATCCTTCTGAGTCCAAACCATATTCATCTGTGCCATATTCTAAGACTTGCCCATGCTGATCGTATGCGATTTCTTTGGTCGCGCCAAAATGCTGATTAGGTAATCCTGTAATATTTCGGCCTGCTGGATCTTTAAGTAGGATTTCTTTGATTTTTTCAATCGTGCCATTTTCATGTAGCTGGAATAGCCCAATTTTAGGCGTATAACTTGGATCTAAAAATATTTTTCCTTTATCTCCATTTACATCATAAGTGGTATTTGGACCACGATCTGTGAGTGCATAAAATTGATTTTTTTCAGTTGGATGGGGTGATATTTCAGAGCCAAAACCGCCACAACGAATTTCTATAAAATTTCCTGCTTTTGCACCATCTGGGATATTATGAATGTTTAAAATATCGTAAGGTAGACGAACGCCTTGTTTAAATTTTTTATATAAAGATTCTTTATTTGTATTGTGTATCATAAATACTCCTATTCTTTCTTTTGACATTTTTCATCTTTAATTCAATATAGTTGATCCCCTCAATAATTACAGCAATCATTTAAAAAGTTATTTGTTTTAACGTATTAATAGTAACGCCTTAAAAAAACTGCTAATTTATCGTATAAATTATCATGTACAATTTTTAAAAATGAAACTTGAAGATGTTCGTCATTATATCGATGTAATTGCAAGTGAAGGTTTAGTTGAGAATGTATGCTTCGATTACTTAGACCCTTTATTTGGAGGAATTTTGGAAGATGAAGAAATATCCAAAAAGTTTGTAAGTATCACCAATACGCATGAAAAATTTATAGAATTATTAAAAAATGATGAAGATATATGGCAACTTTTTAATGAGGGCTGTATGAATTGGCAAAGTAGCCTTGTAGCAATGGCTCATAGTCAATTCGCAGAGGTTCGTAAAAAAGCTGCCGAAAACAGTAAATTGATTGCTCATGAGCTAATGAATGATCCTGAACCAACTGTTCGAGTAAGTTGTTTGTGGGCATCCGATAAAATCGTTGAACAATTAATAAATGATCCTCATGAATTTGTCCGCGCAGTATGTTCCACCAAAGATGAATCAATTGGCTTAAAACTCATGAATGATCCTTCAGTAATGGTAAGAGAATGGTGCGCTAAAGCATGGATAAGCTGTGCCCAGCAGTATGTCGATGATCCAAGTGATAAAGTCAGGAAATCAGCAATATATCAACATTATAACCATCTAGCCGAACTATATATGAATGATCCACTTTCAGAAATTAGAGGCTTATGTGCAAGTAAAAACAAATCGTGTGCATTAAAGCTAAAAGATGATCCAGATTGGAAAGTACGTATGCAAGTATTACACCATCTAACTGAATTAGCTAAATATTATTTAAATGATGAAAATAAAAATGTTAGAGATTTAGCAATGAGATATTATAAATAAAAATTTTAACTTTCACTTAAATACACATGAATCAAGTCCTAAAAAATATTTCTAAAGTAAATTCTGATTTGTAAAAATTCAAATAAAAAAGAGGCTTTCGCCTCTTTCATTTATTAAACTCGAATTTTATTCAGGCTTAGTCAATTCTGTCATTGGCCAACGAGGTGTAGTTGTTACAGACAAACCATCATGTTGCCCAGCTTTCAAACGCTGAAAACCAGCGAAAGCAATCATGGCACCATTGTCAGTACACAATGCAGGTTCTGCATAATAAACAGTCGCTTTAATCTTAGCTAAATCAGATTCCAATCGCTCACGTAAGCGCTTATTCGCACTCACACCACCTGCAATCACCAAAGTTTTCAAACCTGTTTGTTTCAATGCTTTTACAGATTTTTTAACTAAAGTATCTACTAAGGCTTCTTGGAAAGATGCTGCGATATCAGCGTCACGATTTTCACTATCTAATTTTTTCAATTGAACTGAAACGGCTGTTTTTAAGCCACTAAATGAAAATTGTAAGCCTTGATGCAACATTGGACGTGGAAATTCAAAGGCATTTTTATCACCTTGTTCTGCCAAGCGAGAAATATTTGGGCCACCTGGATAAGGAAGTTTCAACATTTTTGCAACTTTATCAAAAGCTTCACCAGCAGCATCGTCAATTGACTCACCGAGGATTTCGTACTCACCGATACTGTGCGCAGCCATCAACTGTGTATGTCCGCCAGAAACCAATAAAGCGACAAACGGAAATTTAGGCGGTGTTGCAGATAAAAGTGGTGCAAGCATATGACCTTCCATATGATGCACACCAATCGCAGGTTTATTTAAAGCAAAAGCCAAAGTTCGACCGAACAAAGCACCTGTCATCAACGCGCCCATAAGACCTGGTCCACGCGTATAAGCAACTGCATCAATCTCAGATTTTTTCACACCACTTTGTTCAAGCAATTGATTAATTATAGGAATAAGTTTACGCACATGGTCACGAGATGCCAACTCAGGTACGACACCGCCATATTCTGCATGCAATTTAATTTGACTATATAGCACTTGTCCTCTTAAGCCGACTTCACTGTCATAGAGCGCCAATCCTGTTTCATCACATGAAGTTTCTAAGCCCAGAACGATCATTAAATTGCCTTTTACCCGTTTCAAAATATTGCCAGAGCTATTATAGACTTGTGATATGAGATGTAAATGAGTAAAATACTGACCTTCACTTGTGATCAAGGGTAATTCGACCCTGATCTTATCCATAACTTAATGAGGATTCTTCATGCCACAAGTTAAATTGAAAGAAGGCGAACCAGTAGACGTAGCTATCCGTCGTTTCAAACGTTCATGCGAAAAAGCGGGTGTTTTAGCTGACGTTCGTAAACGCGAATTCTACGAAAAACCTACTCAAGAACGTAAACGTAAAAAAGCTGCTGCTGTTAAACGCTACCAAAAGAAATTGGCGCGTGAATCAGTACGTACTACTCGCCTTTACTAAGATTTATTTGTGATTGATTGACTAACCTGGACAAGATAAATGACTACTTTAAAAAACCAAATAACTGATGTTTTGAAAGCCGCTATGCGTGCGAAAGAAATGGATAAGTTAACGGTAATACGTAGTCTACAGGCAGCAATCAAGCAAATTGAAGTCGATGAGCGCATTGAGCTTGATGATACTCAGGTTCTTGCGGTCATTGAAAAGCAAATCAAACAACGCAAAGAGTCGGTTAAAGCCTTTTTAGGTGCTAATCGCGAAGATTTAGCTAGTAAAGAACAAGCCGAAATTGAGGTTTTATCTCAGTTTCTACCTGAAGCTATGTCAGAGGACGAGCTTGATTCTCTCATTGCGCAGACTATTGAAGCGCAAGGTGCTACTAGCATGAAAGATATGGGTAAGGTGATGAATTCTCTACGTCCGATCATAGCCGGACGTGCCGATCCTGCACAAGTTTCTGCAAAAATTAAAGCAAAACTTGGCTAATCCCCACATCGCAAATCTTGATTTAAATATTTATATTTAAATAAATTCTGTTTGATTTGGTCTATTTAACGATTTGAATAAAATTATTTTGCAATGAAATAATTAAGTTTCAAATAGATACGTTAAATAGTCCAGATTCATCAAATCCTCTATTCAATATTTTTTTCTCAATCATTTATTATAAATTTTTATTTCTATTTGACTGATATTCCAAATTCAACAACATCAATATTATTGCTAATAAACCTCTGCAATTTTAAATATTTTCAAATTATCAATATTTTACTTCTATTAACTTAAAGCAAATCACACTGAATATTATATTTTTTTAGCAATTGCATTTCAGGTGATAGCATCACTTTATCAATTACATTTTGCTTGGTCATGGATTGCACTGAAAGCGGTAAATATTGACGATTTTGATCAGACACCTGATACATATCATCAACATATTTCTTAACAATGCCACAAAACTGTTGCTGTTGCTGGGGTGAAAATTGCGTGATTTTCGGATCTAAACTTCGTAGAAAAAACTTCATATCCGCACTGTATTGATTCGATATTTTTTCAACGGCACGCACATATTGATCTGGTACACCTGTAGCAATAGCAAGCTGAGCAGACATAGCAAGAATCAAAGTAAATATTATTTTCTTCATATGAATCAAACAGTTTTATTGAATTTTAAAAAACTTAGATTAACCTGTTTATAACAGAATAGAAAGTAAATTTTCTTTAATGGTTTAGATGATCGTATTTTAGATTTTCAACTTACGTTCGTCTTGCATAACTTTTAAGCGTACGTCAATTCGAGCGCTCATGGCATTGTTTTCTTTCGCCAAACGTTGCGCATGAAGTAAAGACTTAATGGCATTCTCTTCATCCCCAGACCAATATTGTACCTCTGCACGATTACGCAAAACATTGACAGTACGCATTGGATTATTTTTATCTAAATTTGCAGCTTGTTGGAGTAACTGCCACCCCATAATGTCTTTACTATTTTTATTCACAAAACGATTCACCAACTGTTCAGCTTCTTTAGACTTCTGTTGTCGTATATAAACTTCTGCTAATTTATAACTTAAAGCTCTATTTTCTGGTGTTATTCGCTGTTTACTGATAATCGTTTGATATGCATCATCAATTTTATTTTTACCCAAATCAATATCGGTTTGAATGAGTGTAATTAATGCATGATCCGTGTTGATTTTTTTAGCCAAATCAATTTGAGTTTGTGCATTTTCATAATCACCCTGCATGAGATAAAACTCACTCAAAGCAATCAATCCTGCTATATTTTTATTTCTCGCAATCGCTTGTAGCTGGCGCTCTGTTGCCTGATTAGACACCACAGCTGTGTACCATTTAATAATATCAAAATCATATTGCAGATTACGATAAGGAATCCGCGGAAATTGGTTTGCTCTGAGTCTTGCTTCACTCATACGCTCAGTTGTCAGTGGATGAGTAAACCAAAAGTCTGGTAAATAGCTTAAGCGACTCGTTGCTCGATTCATGGTTTCAAAAAAATCAGCCATGCTTTCAGGATTAAAACCTGCACCGTACATAAACTGCATACCGATGCGATCTGCTTCACGCTCTTGGTCACGGCTATAACTCAGTTGCTTATCCATGATGGCAGCTTGCGTTCCCATCATCACAGCACCACCAATATCACCATCGGCTTGTGATGCAATCGCCGCACCCACCAGAATGCCTGCCAATGCAAGTAAGCCCTGCCCTTTAAATGCTTCCTGAGAACGGCTGTAATGACGTTGTGTTACATGCGCAATCTCATGCCCCATTACACTTGCAACTTCATCCATACTCCCAGAAGCTGTGACCATCCCAGTATTTAAGGCAAATAATCCTCCAGGGACTGCAAAAGCATTGATCTGTGGATCTTTGATCACCACCAATCCAACAGGCTGTCCAAGTTGAGTTTGGCTTAAAATACGCGAGAAAACCTGCATAAACTGATCTTCGAGCCATGGATCTTGAATCACAGGCATTTGTTGCTGAACTTGACGATAGACTTTTTCACCAATCACTTTTTCTTTTTGTTGATCAATAAAACCTACGCCACCACCAATTTCAGGCACATCAAATTGAGCTCCTACCTTATTTTGATAAAAATCATTTGCAGAGCTCAAACTTGTACTCAAACATAGACAAAGACTTAATAAGGTTTTGTTCAAAGGAATTGCTCTTTTACTCTAACTATTTGAATATAACATCGAATTTAGGATAGATTTGCAATGAAGTGTAGTTTTGTTTTAACCAATAATATCAAGGAGGTTTTTACAATATTGTAAAGCACCTCCTCTCCCACATTTTTAAAATTGTGGGTTAACCAAATAACGCGGTGTGCGATCTTCCAAAGCATCGATTAAATTTTGATATGCCAATTCAGCCATTTTCTTACGTGTTTCTGCTGTTGCTGAACCAATATGAGGTAACGTCACGACATTATCCAATTTGAATAATGGCGAGTCTTGCAAAGGTTCTTTTTGATATACATCTAAACCTGCTGCAAAAATCTGTTGATTACTTAAAGCATCGATCAAAGCCTGCTCATCCACCACCGAACCACGTGCAATATTGACAAAAACTGCATGTTTTTGCATCAGTGATAATTCATGCTCACCAATCAACGCCTTAGATTCTGAATTTAAATCCACAGCAACAACTACGAAATCTGATTGCTGTAATAAATCCTCTAAGCTTCGATATTGCGCATTGAATTGTTGAGCCACTTCTATTTTTTCACGGCGATTATGGTAAAGGATATTCATATTAAAACCATGAAAACCACGTCGTGCAATTGCAGCACCTATATGACCAAGACCAATAATACCTAAAGTTTTGCCGAATATATCTTGACCGAATTGTGCGGTACCCACTGTACGCTTCCACTCACCTTGCTTTGTCCATTGATCAAGCGAAGGTACTTTACGTGCTGCACTGACAAGTAGCGTAAATGCTAAATCTGCTGTGGTTTCTGTGAGTACATGTGGTGTATTCGCCAACCATATTCTTTTCTGATTTAAATACTGAACATCATAATTGTCATAACCCACGCTCACAGATGAAATAATTTTTAGCTTTTGAGCAGTCGCCAAGTTCGATTCATTTAATAGTCGCCCTGCTCCAATCATGGCATCGGCTTCGACCACTTCCTTGAGAATTTGTTCATTCACATCACCCTGTTTCGGGTTAATTACCACAACTTGATATTGCTGTTCTAAGCGTGCCTGAACGTCTGAATCAATCTGACTAAAAACAATGACTTTTTTACTCATATCCCTGAACATCTCGTTAATGACTATGTCTAAAATAATAAGTTTTTTATCCAAATGGTATTTATTTCTGCATAAACTGCCATAAGCGACGCTTTAAAATAGGTTGTTCAATCATTTCTTGCAAACTTGCCAATTGAATTACATCACTCTGATTTAAATGCGTTAATTGCCCTAAACTAATGATTTTACGCTCTTGACGTAGTCCATCGATGAAGCCTTGAATATACATCGATGCACCTCGACCATCTTGAAATTGAAGCATTGGAAAAGGCCACTTAAGCTCAAAATACTGACCAAAAGCCGCACGTTGGATATTTCCCCATAAAGTTTTTTGATCATCATTCAGCTGAGTAGCATCCACAAAGATTACGCAATGTTCTATTTGATAAGCTTGAATTTCAAATGACGCGATTTGTAGGGCGGGTTCAACGCTGATCGCCGTTTGTTTTTGAATTTGTTCTGCAGAAGTGATCTCTTCTGTCTGTTGCGTTTCAGCATTCACTTTAAGCAGTGAAACTTCTGATTGAACTGCGCTTTCACGGCGTACTATGACATTTTCTGTGTTTTTAGTGAATGCTGTTGTGGAATGATTAAAGTCTTTAAATTCAACTGTTGTTGCAATTTCAGCTTCATTTTGAGCAACATCACGGTATAAAGTATTTTGATAATGACGTGTTTGAACATCGACCTGAGGAATCCAAAGGTCTATTCCCATTGCAGCTAAAATACTACGCTGATGCTCTGCTAAATTCACATTCATTACGATTCAGAAATTGGATATTCAAAGTTAATTAAAGTCACTAGTGTAACGGTCTTTTCTCTAGTTTAGAGATGAGGTTTAAAGAAAATTTTGAAATAAAATGATGGATCAAAATTGATGCATGCAGATCAATTGCCTGGCCATTTTATCCTAACGCTATAATGATGTAACAAGAATGCCGTACTTTGCGGTTAAATACATCCCTGAACGAATAATATCTATACCATTGGCATGATGTACTTTCAGTTCTTGGGTCAAAACATCAAAATGTAAGGCATCAAAACAATCTTGATGCTGAGATAACCAACTTAAAGTATCTGCAAGCTGCTCATCTACAATATAACTCTCAGTAGAAAAATCTTTAGCCATACAGCTCAAATATGTAAAAAAGAAATATTGTAGCTTAAATCATATAAGAGTGAGTGGATTAATATGGAATTGTTTAATTTGATCAAATGTAAATTGAATGAAAAGGTCTAAATAAATGAATAAAACCCAATCTCATGAATATTATTGTTATTTAAATCTCAAATTCGTTTGAACTATTTTGAGTACATATGATTTTGAAATTATTTCAAATATCACCATAGTTCAGTCATGTGCCATGAATGATTTCATATGGTGATATTTTTACACTTCGTTTAGAAAATTAATGATGGGCACCACACTTACGGCACTCTTTTATCACACTATTTTTTCCAATTTCATATTCAAAACTATGGATACACAATAATTTTCTAATCATCTGAAACATTGCAAAACTCCTTCTGACTATTTCGTCGTAAACGATAGTTTCATCCTAAAACATCAATACCTTAGCAAGGTATAAGATATATTTATCACATTTTATTCTAAAAATGTAAACTTTATTTTTCATTCTTTAGTAGTATATTCCAAACGTTTTTTCACATTAATTTCGATAGATTTTTTTCATATTACGATAATTCTTAAACTATTGTTTTTATTGGTTAATAATTCACATAATCTAAAAAAATATTTGTCTTTTTTCTTGATTTAATCCGACTTTTATATAGGATGAAATAATAGCTTTTTCTATTTGAATCATCTTTTCCCAATAGAAAGCTTTAGAAAAATTAATATTCAATATTTATCAATATGATTATAAAGGAATTTTATATGCAAGGACGTATGATGCAACAACCACTGTTAATCAGTAGCCTGATTGAACATGCGACTCGTTATCACAGTGATACAGCGATTATTTCAAAAAATACTGATGGTACGATCACCACAACCAATTGGGCTCAAGTTGCTGAAAACTCAAAACGCTTTGCCAACGCCTTATCTGATTTTGGACTCACACTTGGTGATCGTGTTGCCACAATTGCATGGAATAATCATCGACATCTTGAATCGTGGTATGCCATCTCTGGAAGTGGTCTAGTGTGTCACACCATTAACCCACGTTTATTTCCAGAACAACTTATTTTTATTATCAATGATGCTGCCGATAAAGTGGTGCTGTTTGATAAAACATTCCTACCTTTGATCAAAGCTGTTAAACCACACACACCTACAGTCGAACACTTTGTCTATCTCGGTGCTTTTGATCAAGATGTTGCTGATGCAATTCCTGATGTTAAATTTTATGATGTATTGATTGCGAACCATTCTGCACAATTTGAGTGGCCTGAATTAGAAGAAAATACCGCGAGTTCGCTGTGCTATACCTCTGGAACAACGGGTAATCCTAAAGGCGCATTGTATAGCCATCGTTCAACCATTTTGCACACCTATGCCATCGCACTACCTGATTCACTCAATCTGTCGGCAAAAGATGTCATGTTGCCAGTCGTACCGATGTTCCATGTCAATGCTTGGGGTACGCCTTATGCAGCAGCGATGGTCGGTTGTACCGTAGTACTCCCTGGTCCAGGCTTGGATGGCGCAAGTTTAGTACACATGATTGATGAATATAAAGTCAGCATCGCACTCGGTGTTCCGACGATTTGGCAAGGTTTATTGGCTGCAGCTCAACAATCAGGTAGTAAGCTTGATAGCTTGAAACGTAATGTCGTTGGTGGTTCTGCATGCCCTGCTGCCATGATGAAAGCATTTAGAGATATTTATCAGTGTGAAACCATTCATGCATGGGGCATGACTGAAATGAGTCCTCTAGGTACAGGTAACCAACTTAAAGCTAAACACTTACAGTTGAGTGATGATGAAAAACTCAATATCCGTCTTTCTCAGGGTCGCCCACCATTTGGGGTAGATTTACGTATTACTGATGAAGAAAATGGAACCAATGAAGTCGCACGTGATGGACACACTACGGGTAACCTTCAAGTCAAAGGTCATTGGATTATTGACTCGTACTACGGTAAATCGAGCAATGCATTGAGTGCTGATGGTTGGTTTGATACAGGTGATATTGCTACGATAAATGAAGATGGTTACCTGCTTCTCAGTGACCGTGCCAAAGACTTGATTAAGTCAGGTGGTGAATGGATTTCATCCGTAGAACTCGAAAATATTGCCATGAATCACCCTGAAATTGCGATGGCTGCAGCCATTGCGGCTCAACATCCAAAATGGGATGAACGCCCAATTGTGATAGCGATTAAACATAAAGACAGCCAGATTACCGAACAAGATTTATTAGATTACTACAGCGATAAAATTGCAAAATGGCAAATTCCTGACAAAGTCATTTTTGTTGATTCAATTCCGCTTACTGGTACAGGAAAAATGTTGAAACGTGATTTACGTGAACAATTTGGGAATGTCTTACTGACTGAATAATCAAATCAATATTTGAATCAAAACTTAAATAAAATGCCCAATTCATATTGGGCATTTTATTTATAACAATTTAAAATTTAAAACTTTTTACATTTAAGTTTTAAACCAGTTTTTAAATAAGCTAAATGAGTTGTGAATTTTGCACTTTAAGTATTTTATTTTTCATTTGCTTCGTTTGTGCTAAATCAAAACTCAATAAAAAAGTCTCTCCTGCAAATGCCACATTTTCGTGTAAAACACGCATGGTCTGCACAATCGCGTCTTCATCCACTTTACCGAATCCTTGTTTCAGGCTAAAACCAAGTACATAGCATGGAACATGTGCTAAATATTGAGTTTGTTTTCTCACCAAATAGACTTTTTTGATGTTTGAATAGGCTTTCAATTGCGACAACAACGCTTCCAATTCAATATCCGTTAAAGCATGTGGAATAAATTGATCTCGCGCTGTCACTTGCTCTCTTTCCTGCATCGCATTCTGTTCAAGCTCTACCCTATCTAATAAAAGCAGCTGATACTTATCCGCTAGGGTCGAATTCTGTTGAGATAAATAAAATTGTTGCAACGTTTCATATACTTTAACTTGATAAAACTCATTCAATTCAGCTGCGCGCTCTAAGATTTCACACCCCAAATCATTTTTTCGCTCAATCAAGAATTGTCCATAAATAAAATTGACACGTGCATTATCTGAATCCTGCTGATACAAGACTTCACAAAGCTGAAATGCGCGTTCAGGATCATGTGCAATACGCTCTGTTAAATCAATATGATCAATTGTTTCATCTTCAGTCAGAGCAACACTTTGTTCAATTTTCTGATTGAGCTCATCCAAATATTCCTTTTGCTTTTGAATATTCTGATAATGATTCTGCCAGCTTTCGAGTACATCACTTTGCCATTTTTGATCAAAAATTTGAGTAATTTCAATCAAACGAGAACCGAGTAATCGATCAGATTTAGCTTCATTGCTCACCCATGCAACTTTGGCAGGCTGTCCGATTGCATCTAAACGATCTTGTAAAGATGGATGTGTATCCTCAAAACTGGTTTTTAGACTCAAAGATTGATTTAACCAAAGCTGTGTTTTGTCATTTTGCGCAAAGTCTGTTAATCGTTGTACATAACCCAAATAAGGTGACACATTTGGTTTTGGCATCTCTTCTGCATGCTTAAAAATGGTCGGCCAAAATTCTTCATTTAAATAACAACCAACTATATTTACTGTACTTAAAGTTTCTGCAACCGTTTCAGCAGAAGTTAATTCTACCGAAATTCTATCCGCCTCGTACTCGTTTGCCCGTGCAATTGGAAATGAATAAGCTGCAAAATAAGGCACAAATCGCTTAAAAAACGGACGAAATATAATATCAATTCGGCTGGCATTTTGTTCAACCAACATATAGAGCTGTGACCAACGAATACGTTGCCGATAAATCCAATTGGCTGCTCTTGCATGATTTTTCGATAAATGCCCAAATTCATGTGCTAAAACTGAGGTTAATTGCTCAGTTGAAAGCGATTGCATCAAAGGCAAACCAATAATCAAATAATTTTCATCATGCCCCAAGATACCCAATCTTGGGCGTTGTACCACTGCTGCATTGAACTCCTCTGTAATAAGCACATGGTGAAAATGTGGCGAATTTAATTGTTCACGCAGTCGATGAATAATCTGAAACAATTCAGGAGCATCTTGTTGAAAAATTTCAATACCTTGTGGTTTATCTACACTCACCCAAAGTGAACGAACAATGACATATAGAAATATTGCCACTGGAATGATAATTTTAATTGCAAAAGCCTTCAGCACAAGAATGGATAAGCAAGCCAAGACCAATAAAATCAGTAGAACAATCACACCAAAAGCAATATACAAATTACCCAACCAAGCTAAAAGCGTCACCCTTGCTTGATATTTTTTAGGATTTTCCTTTAAAGCCTGTTCTAATTTCTCAATACGTTTTTGATCATACATTTATTATTTTTCCAAACTTAAATCGGAGTAAAACAACGCAGTTACAGCATGGAATAATTTATTTATTAAATCAACTTAAACCTCTTTTTATCGACAATATGCAAACTGACCCACAAATAAAAACTCGGACAAATTGCCCGAGTTTTCTAGTTAACTATTTTTTCTAAGCGCTTAAACTCTTAGGCTAGAATCTCCAGTGATAGAACAAGTCGATGGCTTTCTCAAGTGACTGACTCGCTTCCAAATATAAACGTTTATTCATTTGATAACGCAAGGTTAATTTATTCACTGGGGTAAATACACCTACACCATAACGAATATAAAGATCTGGTGTGATATAACCTGTCAAACTGACTTGCGTATCATCTCCAGTACCCTGTGCATCAAACGACAAACCACTTAGACCAAAAGTACGTCCAATTTGATTGGTAAATGCCCGAGTTCCACCCAAACCTAAACTAATCCCTGCTGCTGCAATTGTGTTATTTACATCAGATTTGAAGCCTTCCGCATTACTCAAACCACTCGAACCTTCATTAATACGACCAGTAATCAACGCATTCATTGCTTCTTGATCAGACAGTCCTGCATCATTATAAACCTGAATATTCGGACTCGTCGCTGTACCTGTTACACGGATACCCACCGTACTGCCTGAAATGCTCTTATTGGTATCAACATCAAGCGTTGGATTTGCCAATGGTCCATTGAAACGCGCAATTGCACGATTTAAATCAAGACGCTGACCATAAGCTTCGATCACGACTTTTTGGCTCACACCAATTGCACCATTGGCACGCATAGCGCTTTCTAAACCGCGTTGTGATAAATACAAACGCCCAATCAGAGGAATACGACTATTAAAGCCTTGGAAAATAACTTTATCACCTAAGTTCACAGAAACATCAGCACGAATATCCCAAGGTTTCGCAGCTTTTAAAATAGCCAGTTGGTTTTGTCCCTCTTTGACGATCCGAACATCTGGAGATACGTTTACCACTGTTGCACTTGATTCAGGCATTGAAATCAACGCACTTGGCACATCAACTTTACCATTAACTTTGATACGACGACTTAAAGGTAAGGCATCCAGTTGTATATCTGTATCGACCACTGCTGTGATCAATGGCGCTTGACGAATTAATAATTTATCGCCTTTCACACGTAATTGGACATGTGGATCATTTTTCCAATCAATTGAGCCATTAATCTGACCGACACCACGACCACTGTTGAATGCACCATTAATCGTTGCAGTATCTTGACGTATTGACGAATAGAGTTGAATGTTATTTAAATTGACAGGCAGTGAAATCATACTAATTTCACCATTGCGCAATCTTAAATCACCATCAAACAACGGCTGAGTTAAAGTTCCACTGATTTTCCCTGCCAAAGACAAGGTACCGTTTAATTTGCGTACATCTGCTATAAATGGTTTTAATATCTTCAACTGAACTTCATTAAATGCCACTTCACCGCGCATTGGTTTTGAATCGACGTATGGATTGACAACCACACTCGCATAACCAGTACCAATATTCGGTGCTTTTAAATCTACACGGAGCAATAAACCATCTTTGATGCTTTTTGCAATAACACTGGCTTCATCATATTCCATAGAAGTTGATGGATCATTCGGATCTTCAGCCGCTAAGCCTATTTGACCTTTTTGCGTTACTAATTTTGCATCTAACTTCGGCTGAGTACCTTGCGCCCATGAAGCTTTTGCATAACCATTTAGCTTACCTGTTAATGCCAAACCTTCTGGCATAAAGGCTGCAAAATCTTGAAGATCTAAATTTTTAGTGATGAATGAAACATTACCATTTTGCTTACTTGCACGAATTGGCTGATCAAAGCACAGTTGGCTTTGTTGGCTCATCCAACAATGTTGACCAACAAACAATTCCGTTTTTGCTGAATTGAAAATTACAGGTGCATTTTGTTGCTGTAGTAAATGTACACGGACTGAGTCAAATTCACCTTTTTGGATTTGCCCTAACCAATCATTTTTCTGGGTAAATCCACCCGCAAGTTGTACATAGAATTTAGAATAATAGTTCCAAGCTTGAACTTGCAACAAATGTGCCTTGTATGTTCCAGATAGGGTCATAGCAGCATGTTGAATTTCTCGATCACCACTGCGTAATGTATCCATTTGCGCCACCATTTTAGATGGTACGGTATCAGAGGTTGGCATTTCCCCTTTTAAACTAAGTTTTTTAACACTTAGTGTGTCGCCAAAGGCAAAATTATCAACGGCTAAATTAGCTGTAGCACTTAAGCGAGGTTGCGCTTGTAAATTCAAATAACCATAAGCTTTACCACGCAAGCTTGGATACAGTTCATACAATGCAGGCGCATTCACTTTTAAACGTAGGTTTTGTGCATTTCCTGTTGCTTGAACTTGGTTTTGTGCATAAGACAAGAATAGGTCATTTGCCTCAAACTGTTGTGGCATAAATCCTTTTTGATTATTGTTTAAAACAACAGCAAGGTTACCTTTTCCGCGTAAAGGCTTACCATTAATCATCCCTGCAATATTTAATTGCTGAATATTAATTCTTTTTAGTTGATCAGACCAATTGCCTTGTGTTTTAACATTACCAGAAACCTCACCACGTACAGCAGAGACAAAGTATTGTGGCTTAAAGCGAACCAATGAGGCATTGATGTCCCAACCGATTCCATTGCTGATATGCACCAAACCATTGGCAAGTATTTTTCCAGCGATACCATCATGCTGAAATTCGCTAATTTTGATGAGCTCAGGAGTTCCTGCAACTTTAAGTTTGAGTAAGCCACTGCCTTGCTTCATTTGTGTTGCATTTAATGCACCATCGTAATTCACCGCAAAGCCTTTAAAACCACCACCCGCTTTTTGATCATGGAAAAGTACAGCAGCAGTACTCTTACCTGTTAACTGAATTGTTTCAGCATTGGCTTGACCTGCCATGCGCCCTGTTAAATTAATCGACTCTAAGTTGATAATTTGCTGATTTGGTTGTGCATATCCACTGGCTTTGAGCTGACCATTGAGTAAATTAACTGGTGCTGTATCAATAATACTTTGCGGATTAAAATTCTTCGCATTTAATAAAGCGTTCCATTTTAACTGGCGTTTCTCATCTGGTAATTCTACAACCGCACTCCCCGATAAAGCGCCTTGATCAGCTAGATAATTGAACTGTGGTACATGTAAGTCATTGCCTTTTAGATCAAGTTGAACATCGTATTTTCCAGCAGGCAGACTGCCTTTTTCATGCTTTTTCACTACTGTTGCGACATGAATGTTTTGCTGACCTTCAACAAGCGCTAATTTGACTTGCCCTTGCTCACTACTCAACCAACCAACATAGGGTACCGCACGATCAATATTTTTCCATGCAACATCCATTAACATTGGTTCAGGCTTTTTACCCTTTTGCTCTGCCTGATCTAATCTTACATTCCAATTTTCATACTTATCAAAATCAACTTTTGCAGATAAATGTAAGCCTTGTTTTAATTCACCAACTGAACCAATCTCAGCATCTAAAGATGGGGGTAAGAAATCCTGTACCACTTGTGGAATCAGCTTGTCTTTTGGATTTAGACGATCTAAACGACCTTTAATATCCCAATGCACATGATCTTGCCAACTGACTAACCCAGCCGCATTGATTGCGCCCCCCATCAACTGAGCATTTAAATTATTAATATTGAGTTGGTTGACTAAATCGGTATGTGCGGATGCAGTGTATTGTCCCTGTGGAATATTCTGTCCACTCAAATCTGTATTTAAATCTAGATTTAAACCTTTAATATCACCTTGGAATGTCGCTTTACCTGATTTCGCCAACAATTTTTGCTCAAGTAAAAATGGCAAATGGTAATCTTTAAAAATTAAAGCGCCATTCATTGGTACATTTGGACGCATCGGATGGACAACCGCCCAACCTGTCAACATATCAGGCGTCTTGGTTGCAATACCTGCTCTGATTGTACCCAATGAACCACGCGCATGTACGTAAATGTCTTCAACATTGATACTTTTTAAAGCGGGTAATTTTACGATTGCTGTTGCATTTAACGGATAATCACCTTGTTTAAAGTCCATACTCCCTGTGGCATTACGTACTGACAGATAGCCCATATCCATTTTGGAGTTTTTAAATTTGAGCGCAGTTTCAGACCACAATGTATCTTCAAGATGAATATCATTAAAACTTATTTTTGATGAGGCAGTTTTTATTTCAAGATGATCGACATCAGCTTTATCTAAACGCAAAACAAAAGGCAGTTTAATTTCGTTGAATTTGAATGGTTCATCACTGGGTGGTGATTTGCTGATGATTTGTAAATTGTTAACATCGGCATGGCTCAAATGAATTTCTTTATCTAGAATTGCGCGCCAACCAAGTGATACATCCGCACGATCAATTTTCACATCGACAGGTTTGAGCGTTACCAAAATATTTTTGAGAATAATACCTTTGAGTAAATTACCACCTTCATATTCATAATGAATAATTTTCTGACTAGAAGCGACACGGTCTAATAAAAACTTACTGCCTTTATCCGTACTAAACATAATGACCAATGCCGTAATCAAGAGAATGATCACCAAAAGCAAAGACATCAGGACATTACGTAACCAATGACGTTTTTTTGCCTGCTCTTGCTCTAGTTGATCATTTTGCTGTTCATTTTGAACATCTTGATGCTCTTCATCAGCCATAATATTTCCAGTAATTCTCTTATATTTTTAGTCGATTAAAGTTGCGAACCAATAAAAAAGTGCAGTCGAATTGGATGCCCAGGATCGGATATACCTGACGCGACATCTAAACGAATTGGACCAATTGGAGATTTCCAACGAATCCCTAACCCTAAACTGTATTCTGAATCATTACTAAATGACTTGTCGTAAGCATTACCAAAATCACTGAAGATTGCACCACGCCAACCTTCTTTAAATTGGTAATTGTATTCCAAAGTACCTACAGCTAAACCTTGACCACCCACTTTATAACCATATTCAATTGGAGAAAGGCTCTTATAATCAAAACCACGCAAGCTTTGATCTCCACCCGCGAAGTAACGTAAATTATAAGGAACTTTCTCAAAGTCTTTGGCAAAAATATACCCCACATTCAAGCCACCTACGACTTGGTGATTATCATTTGCCCCAAAAGAATATAAACCTTTCCAATCTGCACTGGTAATCGCCATATCTGTATCAGACAGTAACGATCCGCTACCTAATTGAATTTTATAACTTTGCTTATAACCACGGGTTGGGTTAATACGGTTATCACTTGTCGTTTTAGTCGCTTCATAACCAAGCAATAAAGATTGTTGTTCTTGATTTGAACCTGGAATCAAAAAAGCATCTGGAATATTGGAAATATCGACTGGACCATCTTGAGTGACACGGTCTAAACGATAACGCACGCCCAAAATATGTTGCCACTCTCGACGCGAACCTTTGATAATACGGTCTACCCCTGCAACAGCAGACTCAATAACCAAATCCATGTCATTACCAATACCATCCCTAGTTTCACGCTCATAACCTGCGACTAAGCTAATATAGTCATTCAGTGGATGCTTATATGGAATGTTGTAGCGTGCATCTATAGATTGGCGGATCTGAGACAATTCCATATTGGCGTCAAAAGAATGCCCTAAATGATTGACGATAGCACGGCGATATTGTCCACGTAAACGAACACCTGTATCCGTTCCATAACCAATACCTGTTTCTAAGCTATTTAAACGATCTGCATTCAAAGTCACAATCACTGGAATTTTTTTAGTTTCACGCGCTTGCTCACGCATCGCATCTTCATCCAATTCTTTTTCTTTTTGCTGGGCTTGTAATTGTTTCAAATTAGGATTTACACCCGAATTCTGAGTCCCCGCAAACTGATTCTCATTGACTACATTCTGGGTCACTTCCTTATTGGAAACATGCGCCTTTTCCACACCAGTCTGTTCAGTAAATACTGATTCAGCGACTTTTTCCTGATCCACCAATGCTTGTAGATCTGCTGGAAGCTCTAGTGGTTTTACAATTGCATCAGGCTTAACAGCATCTACTAGGGTGTAGTTAAAATAACGCGAGTTGGTTAAGTTATTGGCTAAACCATTGACACGCCATGCCGTATAGTCTGCCCCATCTTTCCAAGGTGCTAGTGTTTTGAGAATTTTTAAATCAATAGGCAATGGCTTAGATGGATCACTCATTCTAAATTCGACATCAGCCAATTTATAACGATCACCCGTTTCATATTTTAAATCAATTTTGGCCGTATTTTGAGGTTGCTCAACTTTGACATCATGTAAGCGCCAATAGCTATCAAAAAAACCATTGTTTGAAGCAGCGTCGCTAATCCGCATTTTCATGGTTTCATAAGCACCATGATGCAGAATATCTCCCTTATCTAAATCTGGTAATACGCTAATCACTTGGAATTGTGCAAGCTTCGAGCCTGCTCCAGAAAACTCTATATTTTGATCAACAATTTTAACTGGATTGTTCGGTGTTACATCCACATGTAAAGCATTATCACCCGCTTTGGAAAATTTAAATTGCGCATTGTAATACCCTACTGCTTGTGCCGCTTGAACCGCTAGAGTACGCAGTTGAGGAACCGAACCATTAAAATCAGAATAAGCTTCCTGAGTAAATGTTCCAAGTTTTGCTTTTAAATTATTGGTGAGAATCGTAGGCGCGCCTGAAACCGATACACTAATTTTTGCAATTGCCACACCATTGTCTTGAGGGCCTCGAACACGATTTACAATCCGTTTAAAAAAGCCTGGTTTCTCTTGCTCAGCTTCTACATTCTCTGAATCATTGCGATCGACTAAAGTTGTACCTGATGCATTTTCACGGACATCAATTTTATTGTCTGCGCGAATAGTCTGAATCAATTGATCAACATTAATAGGCGCCTGAGTGATTTCAGACATTTCTATTTGTGTCGCTTCACTTACACCGACTTCTGGTGCTTTCGTTACACCATGTTCAAAATTTTGTGCTTCTGTTTTGGCAGCTTCAGCTGTTTGATAAATTTCATTTGCTAAAGACTGATCAATAGATACTGCTGGTAATTCTTCAAGATCTTCAAACTGAATTGGTTTAAAGTCATTTTGAACACCTAAACCTTGTTGTTGCTGTTGCAACATTTGAGTGCTATCAAATTGATCAATGTGTCGTGCTTCTTTGATTTTTTGATCTAACTGGTCTATTTTTTCGTTCGATACACCTTGTTGTAATGCAGCAGATTCTAATTGTTCTGCACTATGCGTAATTTCACTTTTCACCTCAGTCGGATTCAAGTTGTTTGAAATCTGTTCAGCATTACTTACAGGTACAGCAAAAATACTTAAAAAAACACTTGCGCATAACATTTTATTGATATGATACCAATCGAAATGTGGCTGTATAGAATAAGCAAGCACTGATTTTTTAAACTGATTTTTTGCTGGCATACCAAGCTCGAATAACCTGAATTTATGGAAAGTTAATTCTGTTTAAAAAGAATCTTTCAAAACACTCAAAACAATTGGTTTTAAACATGATTTAAGGTTAAAACATCATACATGATTTTGCACGAGAGTTACTATTTTCAAACATTTCTTCTAAATAACTAAATGAAGTCAACTCAATGGAAAAAAATAAACATATCTTAGGTACACGACGGTTTTTACCGATGTTCCTGACCCAGTTTTTTGGGGCTTTAAATGACAATGTGTTTAAACAATCACTGCTTTTAGTGATTACCTATGGATGGATTCAACAACAAACTGCCGCAGTCAGTACCTTAAATAATGTCGCTGCTTTGCTCTTTATTTTACCTTATTTCATCTTCTCTGCGACCGCTGGGCAAATTGCGGACAAATATGAACGTTCATTTTTAGTCCGAAACATCAAAATATTAGAAATCGTTATTATGCTAATTGCGACAGCAGGATTTTTATTGGGCAATTTATGGATTTTATTGGCTGCGTTATTTTTGATGGGAACACACAGTACTTTCTTTGGTCCAATTAAATATGCCATTTTGCCTGAAATATTGAAACCGAATGAACTGATGTCAGGGAATGCGCTATTCCAATCTGGAACATCTATTGCAATCTTAGTGGGAATGATCTTAGGTGGTGCGGTCATTTCACTTTCGCAAGGCAATATGGTTTGGATTTGTTTAACCATCTTGGCGATTGCAGTTTTAGGTTATTTATCTAGCCGATTTATTTTAGAACAACCCACTTCAAATGCTGATTTAAAAATAGATTGGAACTTTTTCCGCACCAGTTTTCAGACTATTAAATATGCCAAAAGCCTTCCATTAGTATTTCTCGTATTGCTTGGAAATTCATGGTACTGGTTCTATGGCGCAACGTATCTGACTCAAATCCCACAACTAACACAACAAAACCTACATGCCAATGAAAATGTCGTCAGCCTTTTACTGACTTTCTTTTCTGTCGGTATTGGTGTCGGTTCATTACTGTGCCGTAAAATTGGTGGCGCAAGTGTAAATATTAAAATGGTGCCCATCGGTGCTATAGGTTTAACTGCATTTGCACTTTACTTAGCTGGGAGTTTAGCGTTTGTTCCTGTAGTTACTGGAGATTTGCTTACCGTCGGTGATATGTTTAGCTCAGGTTTAGTCTATTATCATGTGATGCTTGCTGTAACACTTCTTGGTATCAGTGGTGGTTTTTATATCGTTCCCCTTTATGCCATGATGCAAGCCTATGCACCGAAGTCGCATCGTGCGCGCGTTGTTGCAGCGAACAATATTTTTAATGCAATATTTATGGTTTCATCTGCAATTTTCTCGATTATTATCTTAAGTATTTTGAAAATAGATATTAAAATTCTATTTTGTATTACTGCTGTACTCAGTGCTATTTTTAGTATTTGGTTACTGACTCGTTTAAAACCATTAGTGGCTACAACTCAAGTGTCTTTGGAGGACTAATATGCGTCAATATACGGGCATCGACAAATTGATCAATTCATTCGATCAAGCTTTAAGAAGTTTAGTGCCTGGCGCAACTTCTGCTCAACGTGCCAATCCTTCAAATGAAACTGAAACCAAACTTGCAGTGAGTGAAGCTCGCCATGTTGCAGGTTTAATGCGTGTCAACCATAGTGGTGAAGTCTGTGCACAAGCACTTTATCATGGTCAAGCTTTAACAGCCAAACTTCCAAATGTACGCCGTGAAATGGAATTTGCTGCGATCGAAGAGCAAGATCATTTGGCATGGTGCGAAGATCGCTTAAAAGAATTAGATAGTCATACCAGTCTACTTAATCCAGTTTGGTATGGGCTTTCTTTTGGTATGGGCGCACTTGCAGGTATTGCAGGTGATAAATATAGTTTAGGTTTTGTTGCTGAAACTGAACGCCAAGTCAGTATGCATTTACAACATCACATTAGCCAGTTGCCTGCACAGGATGAACGCTCACGTAAAATCTTAGTGCAAATGAATGAAGATGAATTACATCATCGTGATACCGCTTTAGATGCAGGTGGTGTAGATTTACCGATCCCAGTGAAAATCACCATGACTGCGATTTCTAAATTGATGACCAAAACCAGTTATTTTATTTAAATCTTAAAATTTTAAATCGTATAAGTTGAATCTGAAGACCTGTTTTTATAACAGGTTTTTTATATTTCTAATCTTCAATAAAAGATCACTTAGCCTTTAAATCCTTTACATTTCTCAGACCATCACCATTCAATGCTAAAATAAGTAATCCACCTTCCCCTGCATCAAAACATCCAACAGCTTGCCATTGACTCGGTTTAAACCACGTATAATTTTGTTGATACCGATAATTTTCAGGTAGTACTTCTGAATAGGCAAGTTGTAAAATCCAACCTTTCGGGCAATTCCATTGTGCCTCTTTCGCTTCAAATTGATAATCTTGCGCAACTTCAATCAACAATTCACGATGCAGTTCAAAGGCTTGTGCAGAATATTGACCTAATTTCACAGGCTGTGGAAAATATGCTCTCGATAATCCAATACGTGCATCATTCGGGAGTAATTCAATATCATGCTCAGAATCTCCATCGCGATTTACCCACGTCCCCTTCGGCAATATAATTTCACCATAAGACAACGCTGTTTCAAGCTGAACATTTTGCTTTTTCACGATATTGAGTCGGGCACGATCTGTTGAAATATCACTCACCCAAATCATGCACCATGAAATAACAACCAGTATTGGAAATACACTTAACAGCACTAACAAACTTGTCACGATTGAGTTAGCAAATCGGCTTGTTGTACCTTTACCTCGACGATAGTATTTCCAACCACCCCATATTGCAAAAATGACCAATACATTGATAAAGGTAAGGAATAAAACAATCACGCCACCTGCACCAGCGCCATATCCTAAGCCCATGATTGTTTCCTATAAATTTATGCAACTCATTTACCCAACATATACTTTTGGAATGTCGTTTCAAAAGCATGTAATTTATATTCTATCTACCTTTTAAAAGTTATGACATAGTCAAAATACGATGCATTATTCATACTTATTTCCAATTTTATGGGTTAATAATTTAAGCCAGTATTCATTTTAAAGCACCGACCTATTTTCATTATCAACTAATGTTACGCAGTAACATCAAAACATTTTTTATTTCTCAATAGAATTGGATACGCGGTAACGTCATCCGCAACGTGTTTGAGGCATGAGCCAGTCATGGCGCAAGATCTATAAGTTAATGTTTCTGCGATATATCAATCAAAAGTTGGTAGTTGACGAGTTTTGCGGTGAGA
Organism: Acinetobacter wuhouensis; assembly: GCF_001696605.3. Lineage (NCBI taxonomy): Bacteria > Pseudomonadati > Pseudomonadota > Gammaproteobacteria > Moraxellales > Moraxellaceae > Acinetobacter > Acinetobacter wuhouensis. The sequence goes on from NZ_CP031716.1 coordinate 2,371,887, forward strand.
AGCGAAGCTTCGCAAGATGGTTTCCTTGCGCAGTTTCACTGCTCATTTTTCCGAAACAAAAGTAGGTCAAGCTGAAAGCTAATCCTGAAATTGAAATTTTCGATGTACGACTCCGCCGAGTGTGCTCTAAAACTATTTGAAAGGTGCATTGTTTTTTTAAGTGCGTAACATCAATTATCAATAAAAAAAGCCCGTGGAAACGGGCAATTTACAAGTCAATTCTATTTCTTTTTGGTTAATTTTTTCGTTAAAAAATCGACAGTTTTAGCATAATGCGATGGCGTTACACGCTGAATCAAGTCTAGAATTTTTGCATCATTACCAATTAAAACACGCGCTTTATCTTGCTTAACAGCATCTAAAATCACTTTAGCGGCAACTTCTGGCGGTGTTTTGAGTACTTTATTAAATGAACGGCTGGCTTTTTCAGGATTCATGCCTAAAGCACGAATGCTATCACTCATCCGTGCCGAATTGGCAATATTGGTACGAATACCGCCTGGATGCACTGACGTTGCACTTACACCTGCATTTTCAATCTCTAATTCTTGACGTAAAGATTCAGTAAAACCACGCACTGCAAATTTAGTCGCATTATAGGCACTCTGTGAAGGTTGAGCTGTTAAACCAAATAAGCTCGAAGTATTGATAATATGCCCTTCACCACTTTGTTTTAAATACGGTAAAAAGGCTTTCGTGCCGTAAACCACACCCCAAAAATTGATATTGAAAATCCATTCCAATTCATCATAACTCATCCCCTCAACGGTACTTGCCAGTGCTACACCTGCATTGTTGAAGATCAAATTAATTTGACCAAATTCATTGAAACAACTTTCTGCCCATGCATAAACTGCCTCACGATTTGCCACATCTAATTTTGTAATGCTTACTTTTACAGGGTAATCTTTGAGTAAATTTAAAGTTTCAATCAAACCTTGTTCATTCATATCACTCAATGCCAAATGCGCACCTTGTTGTGCCAATTGAATCGCAAGTTGGCGTCCAATCCCTGAACCTGCACCCGTAATTGCTGCCACTTTCTGATTAAAATTTTTCATGAATGAATGTCCTAAAACCAAGTCACAACTTGATTGATTATAAATATTTGAATTGAATAATTTTAGAGTACAAAATTAAGTGACATGAATAAAATGATATTTTCTAATGCCTAACTATGTATAAAATTCATAATGATATTTAGAGAGAAAATAATAGCAAATGCATATCATTTTTATAACGAAGTATGATGCAATGCTGCCGTAAAGACAGATTTGATCAATATAAAGTTGAAATCAAATCAATTTTATACACACTCAACAATGGGAAAATGATGTACTGGATGTTGAAAAGCTTGATTTAGCCAAATATCCAACATCGGAATTTTCACATCCAATGCTAAAGGCAGTTTTTTTGGATTAAATTGCATTTGAGATAAATCCGTTCCCCATGCAATCAGATCAACATCCAAAGAAATTTGATGTGATGGACGTACACGTCCTGAACCTGCTTCCATTTTTTTTAATAAAGCAATCATCTCATTGACAGATAAATGACTTTTGACGAGACACGCAGCATTCCAATAATCCGCACCGACACCATCACGACATGGAATTAGATAAATTTTAGAAAACGTTACTTCGCCCAAATGACAGATTTGAGCAAAAGCATTTTTAAAATTTTGTTGAGGATGGTTGTTACTCGCCAGTGCTAAGGCGAATATCGTTGCGGTGTCGTTCAAGACGAATTCCTACAGAATTTGCTTGCGGGATAATAGCAGGCTTACGGATCGTAATCATAATTGATTCAACCACTGGATAGGTAGTAAAAAGTGCATTTAATACTAACTTGGCTGCATGTTCGATCAATTTCGGGGCAGCTTCTTGAATCACTTTGGTTGAAATTTCACAAATTTCCGCATAATTCAAAGTATCGTCTAATTCATCTGAATTGGATGCTTGCTCTAAACTGGTTTGAATCGTGATATCGAGCATTAAAGGCTGAATGATTTGACGTTCCCAATTGAAACACCCCACCACTGTATCGACTTTTAACCCTTCAATGATAATTGCATCCATGAATGTTCCCTTAGAATCCCCCCTTGCGGAGTATGCTCCTCACCTTTTATAAGGGAGACTTCCAACTCTCTAATTTACAATATAAAAGAAAGCTCCTCCCTTTTATAAAGGGAGGTTGGGAGGGATTATTTAATCTATGAAGTTTACTTAGAAAATCAATGCTTCAACAACGAAGCAGGATCTAAATCTTGCACCATTTGCAAACGCTGATCTGCATAAATATCAGTATACGGCGCAAGCACACGCATGAAACGATCAAAATACAACATTTGCTTAAATAACAATGCGAAATCACGTGGGAAACGGATACCGTGACGCTCACCTACGCCAACCATATCCATCATGATGTCATTTAAATCTGAAGGATTCGAAGTCATGATTTGTGCAGGATCAGCCAATAATACGCCACTAAATAAACGCTCTAAATCATCTGCAAGCACTTTGGTATCAATCTGCTGACTGGTCATGCCCATTTTCAGCATATTTTCAGCCATGAGTGGATAATCTGTCTTTTGCAGCGCATCCATAAATGCCATACACGCTTGCCAAACTTCAGGTTTTAATTGACCAACAATACCAAAGTCAATAAAGCCGATACGACCATCTTCAAGCAACATCAGATTGCCTGCATGTAAGTCTGCATGGAACGATTTACATAGCATTAGACTACCAAACCACGTATTCATTGCGGTAATCAATACTTGAGATGGATCTTTAGCCACCTTCTTCACCACGTCAAAGTCGGTTAATGGTACACCGTATAAACGTTGCATGGTGAGTACACGGCGCGTTGAATATTGGTGATAAACCTTTGGTGCAGTCGCAGCGGTATTTTGTGAAACATTTAAATAATTTACAAAATCATCGAGGTTTTGTGCTTCTTCAATAAAATCAACTTCACGCACCATACGGGTTTTAATTTCATCGACAATATCTGCCAATGAAGCAAATTTAACCTTTGGCACAGCTTTTTCTAAGATTTTTGTCGCCCAATGTAAGACATTCAAATCTGTATAGAGAATGGTTTCCACACCTGGCTTTTGTACTTTAATCACCACATCTTCGCCACTGACCAATTTCGCAGCATGCACTTGTGCAATTGACGCAGATGCAAGTGGTTTTTCTTCAATTGAAGCAAAAATTTGACTTAAATCACGCCCTGCAAATTCAGAAGCTAAGACTTCTTGTACATAGCTAAATGGCAATGATGGAGTTTGATCTAAACAGCCTTGAAATTCTTCAACATATTCACGTGGAAAAAGTGATGGCGTACTGGCAATAAATTGTCCCAACTTAATATAAGTAGAACCCAGCGACTCAAAGGTTTCACGCATTAACTTTGCATTACTCGGTTTTTCAGTCGCATATTTAATGCCTGCTTTGGCTGCAATCACCGCAGTTTCCCCCACTCGGGCAACTGAACGCAGACCATCTAGAAAGATATTATTTTTCATAATGTCAAAATAAAATTAAATTTGTCTGAGTGTAGCAAATTATTGAGCATTTGCAGTATGGCTTGCCTGACAGTTTGGACAATCTCTATCTTTTTCAAAGGCTAAAATTCGTTGTTTCATTGTTAAACCATCCCAAAGCATCAGTTTTTGCTTGAGCGGTGTTGCACCTAAACCTAAAAAGAGTAAAGCATGATGCGCTTGTAAACTCGCCATGACATTCGGTGTAGTTGCTAAAACGCCTGAATCTGCACAGCGTAAACTTTCATTTGCCTGTTGTTCTTTTGGGAATAGACATTCATAACATGCTGAATCCCCTTCGACCATAAACAATTGCCCCTGAAAGCCAATCGCAGAAGCACTAATTAACGAGACTTGTGACGATGTGCAAACTTGATTAACGAGATAGCGTGTCTTGAAATTATCACAACCATCGAGAACTAGATCTTGTTGAGAAATTAAATCTTGTGCATTCGATTGATCTAACTTATTTGTATAACTTTCAACTTGAATAAATGGATTGATGCTTTGTAATCGTTTGGCAAGAATTTCTGATTTATAAAATCCAATATCTTGTTCTGTATAGGCAATTTGACGTTGTAAATTACTGATCTCAATAGTATCTGCATCAATTAAAGTGATTTTACCGACACCTGCACGCGCGAGTAATTCTGCTGTAGTACAACCAATCCCACCACAACCCACGATCAGCACATTGGCAAGTTTTAATTTTTCCTGTGCGTCTATGTCCCATCCATCTAACAAAATTTGACGTGAATAAAGGTGCATTTCTGCTTCGGTGAGTTCGAATTCCATATTCATGATGTACTCAATCGATTTTGATGTTACGCTTTACAATATAACACTTTTACAAAGCTATTATTCCAACCTTAATCAATATTTTAAGACAATGAACCTAAAAAAAATCTTTGGAACATTAACCACAATTTGTTTTGCATCAGCAATGCTCATTTATCACCTAACATTTCCACACCCAACTCCAAATCTTGAAGATATCAGGATTTATGAAACTGTTCCCAATCAATATTTTTCGCAATATCAACCTGCATTAGACATCGGTTTTAAAAAACCTGAAGTAAAAACTATGCAAATTCAAATTGATAAATCAAAAATGCGTTTAGAAGATATGGCAGCTATAAAATCGCAACTTATACAGAATCATTGGCGAGTAATAAAAGAAACAAAGTATTACTTTGAATTATGTAATGGAAAAAATAACCAATTATCAATTCTTTTCCCAACTAATTCTCCCCAAACAACTAGTTCGGGATACGAGTTTAAATTTGATAATCTTAATCAATGGACTATGGACAACCACTATAATATTTCGGGAATTGATGTATGTGAAGAATCCTCTAAAAAATAATGAAACTTATGAACACCCTATTTATTTAAAATAAAAATTCCCATTAATGAATAATTCTAAGATTTTATTTCTCATTTATTATTAAATATTGAAAATAATAATAAAAAAAGATACATTTAAGGAGAAAATATTTCCATTTGGAAGACAATCATGGAACTTGACCGCTACGACAAACAAATTCTTGAAATTTTAACCCATGAAGATATCAACCTAAACGAGCTGTCAGAGCGTATCAACCTATCGGTTAGTTCTGTACATCGTCGGATCAAACACCTGATTGAAACCGATATTATGACCAATTTAAAACGTGATATTAATTTTCAAAAATTAGGTTTTAAACTGCATGTAATTTTACAAATCTCACTCAGTAAACACGATACTGATACCTTTGCAAAGTTCTTAGAAGAACTGGAAAATATTCCTGAAGTCATTAATGCGTTTTTAGTGACAGGACAAACAGCAGATTTCTTGGTCGAAGTGATTGCCAAAGACATGGAAAATTATAGTGAAATTTTACTGAAAAGAATTGGGAAAATTGATCATGTCGTTGCACTCCACTCTAGTTTTGTGATTAAAGAATATAAACAAGTATTTAACTGCACTGGTTTGTTGAATAGAGTTTAATTGAACTAATGTGCACGATTTTAAGTTTTAATAATAATGAAAAATAAAAAACGCACTCTGAGGTGCGTTTTTTTAATTCGAGGTTTTTTAATTTGAGTAAGTTAACTTACATCGCATCTAATTCAGCCATTACTTCGTCAGTGAATTCAACGTTGGTATAAACGTTTTGTACATCGTCTAAATCTTCAAACATATCAATCATTTTTACGATTTTTTTCGCTTGATCAATATCAGAAATCAATGCTTTAGTTGAAGGGTTCATCGTCACTTCTGCATTGTCAGATTTTAAACCCGCTGCTGTTAAAGCATCTTGTACATCACCAAATGCTTCAGGAGTTGTGATGACTAAGATCTCTTCTTCATCCACTTCGATGTCTTCTGCACCTGCTTCCAAAGCGATTTCCATGATTTTATCTTCTAAAGATACATCTTCAAAAGAAATTTCACCACGTTTCGTAAACATATAAGCCACTGAACCTGCAGTACCTAAATTACCATCAGTTTTAGAGAAACAGTGACGAACATCTGGAACAGTACGGTTTAAGTTATCTGTCATTGTTTCCACAATCACAGCTACACCACCAACGCCATAACCTTCATAAGTGACTTCTTTCAAGTCAGCATTTTCTTCACCACCAACACCACGCTGAACTGCACGGTTGATGGTATCGCGTGTCATATTTGCGACCAATGCTTTTTCAACAACAGCACGTAAACGTGGGTTAGATGCAACATCACCACCACCTAAACGAGCTGCTGTTACGATTTCACGAATAAATTTTGTGAATACTTTAGCGCGGCTCGCATCTTGTTTTGCTTTACGATGCTTTGTGTTAGCCCACTTGGAATGACCCGCCATGCGAAATATGCTCCTGTAGATTGGCCTTATGCCATATCAAATTTTTTGCAATTCTACCATAAGCGCTTTTTTTTGAAAAAGGGCTTATTTTTTAGATTTAGAAAAAATTAAGTATTTTTTTGTTCAGGAATCACAATATCCAAGCCTGTATGCTCTTTATATAAGCGCTTGATTTCCGCCAAATCTTGATCTAAGTCTGTTGGATAGATCTTTCCAAAAATCCCACCCTGCTTTGTTTTAGAGTTTGCATACATCAAAACAATCGGAACACCAGCTGCTTTGGCAATATGCCAGAAGCCGGTACGAATCGGTTTACGCGCTTGACCTCGTTCTGCGCGAGTTGCTTCAGGCGCAATCACCAAATTGAACTCATCATTATTTTGAAAATGCTCAACCATTTGCGAAACAATATCTTTGTTTGATTTACGATCTACTGGAATGCCCCCTATTTTTTCTAAAATAGGTTTCATTGGACCTTTAAATAGTTCTTTTTTAATTAAAGTATGAATTTTTATATCGTATATTTGGAAAATAGCAAGTGAAAGGACAGCATCCATCATTGAAGTATGTTCAAAACCAATAATAACTTGTTTTTTTTCTAATACACTTGGATCAACTTCGTATGACCAACCCGATAGCTTAAAAGTAAGCTCTCCTAACAACTTTTTCATAGAAACCTGATGTCATAAAATCGTAATACGCAAATTGTCAGAGTAAAAACTAAAAAAAACAATCTCTATTCTGATTATTTTTTTACATTTGTATATTTATTTTGTTATCTATATTCTCCAATGAGTAAAAAGTAAATTTACTTAAAATGTGAAATAGTTTTTTCAATCTAAAATTTATGATAATTACCGCATATAAAAAATCCAACATTCATAATAAAAAACAATGGTATAAGTGATTTTTTGTATTAAAATTAATCAAATAAATATATTCAGATTTCGATGAATCATATAGACTTTAGTCTTAATGAGCCACAAGCTCAAAATTCGAAAATGCGCAAAAGGATTGCAGCATGCTTATTACATTATTTGTTGTTATTGTTTCAGTATTTTTGATCATATGTGCTTGGAGCGCATTTGATATTTATTTAGATAAACGTAAACAAGCCAATCAATCACTCAATGTAATTGCCCAAAGTACTGATGATCATCAATAATTTAATATCTCCCCCCTAAACAATGTTTAAAATTTATCCATTAAATTTAAGTACTTGTTAAAGTTCTTGTAATTCAATTTTATTTTCGCTAGTATTCTTCAACGAAAATACTTGCAATAGCAGTATTTACAGGGCCTGTAGCTCAGTTGGTTAGAGCAGCGGACTCATAATCCGTTGGTCCCCAGTTCAAGTCTGGGCGGGCCCACCATATTAAACCTCGTAGATCAATGATTTATGAGGTTTTTTATTATCTGTTGTAGAGAAACTGGCTTTAGCCTATGGAAACCACTAAATAGCGAATAATGTAAAAAATGACACGCCTATAATAAACCAAACCTCATACACATACTATTTACATGGTTTTTAATAAAATCAATCAATAACCATGAAACAACTCACCCAAAACTAGATACTGTCATAAGCCGTAGGAAGCCGCTCGAACTATCAATGCAGATTTAAAATCAAAGTAATACGACGCTATAAATACAAAAAATACTTAAAAATTTATTATATATTAATAACTTAATTCTATTCCCTTCCCCTAATAACTCCCCCAAAAACTAAGTAACGACCATTATTACTATACAATTGTGCATATCTTAATGATATTAATTATCATTATTGTTTTCATTAGCGATTACAAGCAAATACAATACGCAACACTTCCTTCACAATCCCCCCCAAATTAAGTGGTGTATTAACATGAATAAACAATTGATACTGAAAACACTTTCACTTTCTATTTTAACCGCGATGTCGTTTTCAACTTATTCTGCTGAAACACAAGATAAAACAGCTCAACTACAAACTATTGTTGTTACTGCAAGTAGTGAAGCTGTTGATATTAAAGAAGCACCTGCAAGTATCAGTGTCATTACGAGTGAAGATATTGAAAAACAACCTGTAGGTAGCATTGCAGAATTGTTAAGTAAAGTTCCGGGCGTAACTGGTGGTATAAGCCCATCGGGTGAAGGATCAAAAATTAAATTACGTGGTTTACCAGAAAATTACACTTTGATCTTAGTCGATGGCAAACGTATCGGGTCTTCACGTGATACAAATTATCGTCCTGATTTAGGTCGTCAAGATTTAAACTGGATTACACCAGACATGATCGAAAGAATTGAAGTTGTACGTGGCCCTATGTCATCGCTCTATGGTTCAGATGCAATGGGTGGTGTTATCAATATCATCACGAAGAAAATTCCAAATAAATGGGGCGGAAATGCAACGCTTAACTACACTCAACCAACTACATCTTCAGATTTAGGAACATCTCTACAAACAAGTATAATGGCTGCAGGCCCTTTAACGGATACTTTAGGTTTACGACTTACTGCCGGTTTAACAGAACGCGAAGCTGATAAAAAATACCTTGCAGGAAGTGGAACAACAGGTTCCCAAGATCAAAACTATAATGCAATGCTACATTATAAGCCGTCTGATCAGCACTCATTAAGTTTTGAAGCTGGGCATAGCATTCAAAAAAATGAAAAAGGTTCTAGAATTAATCCAACCACAGGTGCTGAAGTTGCCACTAGCTGGGGTGCAACAGAGTTGGAGCATAACTCAGTGAGTATTTCGCATGATGGTGAATGGAATATTGGTAAGTCGAAATTAAGTGCTTATTACAATGATTATGATTCAAGTATTGCAGACTCTATAACAAAATCTAATGAACTCATCGTTGAAGGCAATTTAACCATGCCTTTTGAAGCCGTATTTGATCAGGTATTAACTTTGGGTGGTCAATGGAAGAAACAAGAGCTCACAAATACTGACACCATCGGAACTCTACCAGGAGGAAGTTGGGATGGTCAAAGTTATACAAATCCTAAAGTAGACAATAAAAGTTGGGCTTTATTTCTTGAAAATAACATCAGCCTTTTAGACAATTTAAAATTGACCGTGGGTGATCGTTTAGATCATGATGATAAATATGGTACGCATCATAGCCCACGCGGTTATTTAGTTTTTAGCGCCACAGATGACTTAGTGATTAAGGGTGGGGTTGCAAAAGGTTTTCGTGCTCCAACTGTCAAAGAATCAACGCCTGGAGCTGCAACACAGTCTGGGGGTAATGGATGTAACGGCTTAAAAGGTCAAGTTTGGAAAGATATGGCTACAGGCAAAGATCTAACCTATATTAGTGGTGGATGTTATATGACAGGTAACCCTAATCTAAAACCTGAAGAAAGTACAAATTACGAAATAGGTGTCAATTATACTGGTTTTGGGACAGATCTAGGTTTGACATTCTTCCATACAGATTTTAAAAACAAAATTGCATATTCCCCTTTAGGTGTTAGAAACGGTGTTTGGTTCACACGTAATGAAAATATTCAAAGCGCTGTAACACGTGGCTTAGAAATGGTTGCAAATTTCCCAATTTTAGACAATTTAAAATGGAACAACAACGCAACCTACTTCTTAAAAGCTAAAAATGAGGATACAGGTACTACATTACTTACTACGTCAAAATTAACCATCAATTCATCATTAAATTGGCAACCTATTGATCCCTTAAATATTGATTTATCAGCACAATACCTCGGTAAACAGTATTTAACTGAAAAGACTACAACCTCAACCATGCAAAAACCACATACCATTGTAAATTTAGCAAGCAATTATAAAGTGAATGATAATCTTACGATTCGTGGTGGTTTTATTAATTTACTGGATAAAAAGCTTTCAAATGGATCTGATGCCTATTTAGTAGAACGTCAAAAAGTATTTGTAGGTGCAACTTATAAGTTCTAATTTTTTTAAATTAGAAAATATTCAATAATCAATACGAAAGATTCCTACTTTGATAAATATTTAGGAATCTTTCTTCATTTTATTGAATTCAGTTTGCTGTAATTTAAACCTAACAACCAGTTTAAGCATAAGGCAACTAAAAAGGATCGCATATAAATTCACTTATACCTGGAATAGTCTAAAAGCTGGTCATAGCACTAAAACTGCTAAGTTCTTATTGAAGCGAAACATATACCTCTACATAAACAACGTTCTGTTACGCACTTTCAGCGTTCTAAAAATCATACTTAGCTTTTCATTTTCAGCGCTTATTCAATAGAGCTTCTCCGCTATGATTTATTCATGGTTAAAAATTAAATTACGGAGAATTACAATGTTTGATATGCGTCTATCTCAAGAACGTGGTGCAGCACATCACGGTTGGTTACAGTCAAAACACAGTTTTTCATTTGCAGATTACTGGGATCCAAAACAAGTCGGTTTCTCTGATCTGTTGGTGATCAATGATGATACTGTAGTGCCATCCAAAGGTTTTGGCACCCACCCTCACCGTAACATGGAAATTATTTCCTATGTACTCGAAGGTGCGCTTGAACACAAAGACTCGATGGGTACAGGTTCTGTAATTATCCCTGGTGACATTCAATTAATGAGCGCAGGCAGTGGTGTTGCGCACAGTGAATTTAACCATTCAGCACAGGAAAATGTTCACTTTTTACAAATCTGGATTGTGCCGAATAAAGTTAATACCACACCAGGCTATCAACAAATCAATATTGCCCCTGAAGACAAACGTGGCAAATTGCATTTGATGATTTCTGAACAAGGCGGTGACAAAACCATTGCGGTCAAACAAGATATTCGTATCTATGCAGGCTTGTTCAATGGTGATGAAAGCGCTGAATTCACCATTCCTGAAGATCGTTATGTTTACTTACATGTCGCCAAAGGCAGCCTGATGGTCAATGGTCAACTGTTCAACACTGGTGATGCTGCACGTATTCGTGAGGGTGGCACACTGAGTTTCAGTGGTGGTGATCAAGCTGAGATTCTGTTGTTTGATATGCGCCCAGAAGAACGTCCAAGCATGGCGTAATATTGAAAATCTTCAATAAAATACTCAAAATGCCTTAGTTCGCTAAGGCATTTTTTATGTTTTAAATACTTAAAGCTTTCTAGACTTTATTTAAAAAAAAGCACCCTTTCGGGTGCAAAGCATGGAACTGTAAAATATTTTTCTTAAGAATTAACTCACCTGTTGAATCCCTTGCATCTTGGCAATTTCTTGTTGTTTTAATAAATTACGTTGAATTTTCCCGCTTGAGGTTTTTGGCAAACTCTCCACAAATTCAATCTCACGTGGATAAGAATGTTTCGATAAACGAGAGCGGACATAATCCTGTAATTTGTGATTAAGCTCATCCGAAGCTGTATATTGCGGTTTCAATACCACGAATGCTTTCACAATTTCAGTCCGTTCAGGATCAGGCTTACCAATGACTGCCGATTCAAGAACTTCTGCACATTCCAATAAAGTACTTTCGACATCAAACGGTCCAACACGATAACCTGACGTTGTAATGACATCATCGGCACGACCAATAAAATCAACCCCACCAAGTTCATTAAAGCGAACCGTATCCCCTGTTAAATAATAATTTCCAACAAATGATTTACGATTATTACCACCATAGCCCTTAAACCATGTGAGTGGTGATTGTGAGAAATCGATTGCAAGCGTACCAATTCCGCCCTGTTCTACTTCTTCATTATTTTGATTCAACACGGCGAAACGGTGCCCAGGATTGGCAAATCCTGCCGAACCAATTTTAATCGGATGTTCTAAAGCATGATGATTGCCGATCACCATGCCTAATTCAGTTTGTCCATATTGATCGTAAATATTGACGACTAAATCATTTTTGAACCAATGAATCACTTCAGGTGTTAATGGTTCACCTGCACTACTGACAGCGCGTAGATGTGATTTAATCGTTTCATCAAATTTTTCTTTAAAGCCAAAGAACATACGAAATGCAGTCGGTGAACCTGTCAAATTACTGACTTTATATTGACGAATGATTTCTAAAGCATTGTCTACACTGAAAGCACGTTCATCCATGATAATACTATGCCCTAAACCCAATGGACCTGTGATGCCATAGTACAAACCATAAGCCCAACCTGGATCTGCGAGATTCCAAAAAGAATCTTCTTCACGTAAATCAACTGCATGGCGCATATATTCTTTGAATGCCAAGACTGCTTTTAACGGTACAGGTACAGACTTCGCCAAACCTGTTGTACCTGAGGTAAACATCATTAAAAAATCATCTTCAAAAGTCAGCATCACAGGCGCTTGTTCAGATGATTGTTGATTTATTTCAGTCCAAAAATCAGGATCTAGTCTATGCGCAGTATCCTGTTGATGAACAGTGAGAATATTCGCAAGTTGAATACCATTTAATTTTGGGCGTTGTTCTTCATTGGTCACGATCAATTGAGTTTGCGCAGTTTCAACACGATGCTCTATGGCTTTCGATTCAAATGCGGTAAATAAAGGCTGATAAATTGCACCAATACGCCAAGTCGCAAAAATCGTAATCAATAGTTCAGGTGTCCGTGGCAAAAGCCCTGCGATACAATCACCTTTTTTCAAGCCGATCTGTTGAAAATAATTGGCGAGCTTTGCCGATGCTTCTGCCAATTGTTCAAATGTCCACTGAGATGATTCACCATTTTTACCCTGCCAAATCAAAGCCACTTTATTTAAACCGATATAACGTCCACAGCATTCTTCATAGGCATTGATGGATTGAGGATTGCCAAACAATTGCGTTTCGATCAATTGTTCATAATCAAATTCTTGGTAGGCTTGTTCTAGTGTTTTCATGTCCATATCCTTGTTTCAATTTTACAAATCATCTCGATTTGTATGTCCATTTAGCTTTTTGCTATTTAGGTTTTAGCTTTTATTTCAAATGTTGAATCATTCAACACGCTGACTGATGTCTATAGATAATCATGATTAGAATTTGCACACAATTTCCAAATACCTCAATTGTGTTGCAGTTTTTGAACAACCTCATTTACACAGTATTTTTGCACAATAAAAAAGGACGAATATCTATTCATCCTTTCATTTTAGTCATTGAATTTATACCAATCTGTTAAATTAACTTCATATAATTTAGCTTTTTTCTTTTTGTACCTATTGCTTTACACATGGTGATGCTATCGTGAGGCGACATGGATGTCGCCGTTGGCCAGGGGTATAGAACATACCCCTCGCCCAACAAAGGATTTTTGTAACCTTGCGGAATACATTCCTCATCCTTCAAAAGTTAGGCATCGACTACGCAAAGCAATTTAAACCATTCAATGTATATCGTGTCTGTGTAAACCTTTTATTTATATTGTCTAACTTTTAATGAATGGTATTAAAATATAAAATCAATCAAATCTGCGTCACTTCCCGTGCAATCACCAAGCGCTGAATATCAGAAGCCCCTTCATAAATTTGACTGACACGTACATCACGATAAATCCGCTCTACAGGGAAATCAGATACATAGCCATAACCACCATGAATTTGTATTGCATCAGAACAAACTTTTTCAGCAATTTCCGAAGCAAATAACTTCGCCATCGAGGCTTCTTTTAAACACGGCAGTCCTGCATCTTTTAAACAGGCCGCATGGTAAATCAACTGTCTTGCCGCTTCGATCTGAGTCGCCATATCTGCTAAACGGAATGCCACTGCTTGATGTTGAACCAATTCCACACCAAAAGCTTTACGCTCATTGGCATATTCCACAGCAGCATCTAAAGCTGCTCTTGCCATACCGACACATTGTGAAGCAATACCGATACGCCCTGATTCCAAATTGGACAATGCAATCTTGTAGCCTGCACCTTCTTGACCCAATAAATTTTCAGCAGGAATTCGGCAGTTTTCAAAGACGATCGTTGCCGTATCTGAACAATGTTGTCCCATTTTGTCTTCGATTCGAGAAACGATATAACCTAGTGTATTTGTTGGAACAATAAAACAGGAAATTCCTTTTTTCCCTGCGGATTTATCAGTAATGGCGAATACAATCGCCACTTGGGCATTTTGTCCTGTGGTAATAAATTGTTTGGTGCCATTAATCACCCAAGAATCACCATCACGTTCCGCTTTACACAACAACGCACCTGCATCAGAACCAGCTTGTGGTTCAGTTAAGCAGAAACAACCAAGCCATTCACCTGTAGCGAGTTTTGTTAAATAATCTTGTTTTTGTTGTTCTGTACCGTATTTTTGAATAATTCCACATGGCAATGAATTTTGTACACTGACAATGGTGGAGATCGCACCATCACCTGCGGCAATTTCCTCAATCGCAGCCACCAATGAAATATAATCTAGCCCTGCACCACCCCATTGTTCAGACACGGTCATGCCTAGAGCGCCTAATTCACCTAATTCTTTTAGTTCTTGGGCAGGAAATTGCGAAGTTTTATCGCGTTCAGCAGCAGTCGGTTTCAATTTATTTTGCGAATAGTTTCGCATCATATCCTGAACCATTTTTTGTTCTTCATTTAAAATCATTTAAATATCCATCCCTGTAATATTCTGTTTTTACACACTTGCATTTTTAAGTCTGTTCTAAAAATAATTCGAAATCTTAAATTTATTCACTCACAATAAAAATTTATATTGGAAGTCCCTTCTCCCATTGGGAGAAGGCTAGGATGAGGGGAATTGCTGCAAGAAAATAAAAAGTTTAATTATTTAAACGTACAGAACGATATGCCTCATCTTTTTAAGAAAATAAAACTCGCATTGTGAATTGGGTATCGTTAAGAATTTACAATCACTTCGGTTGCATACGAATTGCGCCATCTAAACGGATCACTTCACCGTTTAAATAGCCATTTTCACAAATATGCCCAACCAAATGTGCAAACTCTTCAGGCTTTGCCAAACGTGGTGGATATGGCACCATCGCACCTAAAGCATCCTGAACATTTTGCGGTAAAGCTTTCAACATTGGCGTTTCCATGATCCCTGGCGCAATCGTCATCACCCGAATATGTTCACGTGCCAATTCACGTGCCAATGGTAAAGTCATTGCAACCACCGCACCTTTTGAAGCTGAATATGCGGTTTGTCCAATTTGACCATCAAAAGCCGCGACAGAGGCTGTATTGATAATCACGCCACGTTCTTCTTCACCTGCTTTTAGCTCATAACGTGAAATCACATCAGCAGCAAAGCGCAACATATTGAACGTGCCTGAAACATTAATATTTAAGACTTTTTGGAAATCTGCCAAAGCATGAATACCATTTTTACCCAAAACTTTTGCCGATGGTCCAATGCCTGCGCAGTTAATCAAACCATTCAATTGACCATAATCTTGTTCAACATTTTTGAAGAATTGCTCAACAGCAACTTCATCCGTCACATCCAATTGAACGAATTTAGATTTTTCACCTAAACGCTTTTGCATTTCTTCGCCAAGTGCTTGGTTCATATCGACCATAATCACTTTTGCACCTTGCCCGACAAGGTGTGTAGCCGTTGCAGCGCCAAGACCTGAAGCACCACCTGTAACAACAAAAACTTTTCCTTCAATTTTCATTTTATTTTCCTGATTGTTTAAACATTTTTTGAATAGCAGTTTCAAATTGTGAGTTTTGAATCACAAGCTTTGAATGGCAAATCATACTTTTTCGACTTAAGATGCAGAGTAAACATAGTCAAGCTTGAGTACAATTTCCAAAAGTTGCATCCTGTATGATGGATTTGGACAATTTAAAATTGCCTGTGCAAAAATCAATCACAAGATAATGGAATAGACCGTGATTAATCAACAATTCAGTGAAAATAAAGGCACCATTTCAATTGCACTCGTACAAGAAGCGCTGATTGATGCTACGCAAAAGGGCTTTGATCCTCATCACATTCTAAATCAAGCAGAAATTCCACTTGAATTGTTTCATGCACCTAAAGCACGAATTTCCGTTTCGACCTATGCAAAATTATGGACTGAAATTGCCAATGTGATGGATGACGAGTTTTTCGGTATGGACAGTCATCCTATGCGCCGTGGTTGTTATAAATTATTGTCTAAAATGGTCATGCATACAGACACGCTTAGAAATGCAATTGAACAAATACTGCAATATTTCAATTTTATTTTGGATGATTTTTCCAGCAAACTGATTATTGATGAAAATTATGCATACATTGTCATTACCAATAAATTACAAAATAAAAGAATGTTTTGCTATGCCACCTATATCATGCTGATTCATAGTCTGATCTGTTGGTTAGCAGATCAACGGATTATCCTGAATCAATTGCAATTAAAATGTGATCCTCCACAAGATGACCAAGATTATCGCGTGCGCTTTTGTGAAAAAATCAGCTATCAAGCGGATGAAAATTATCTACAATTTGATGCCAATTATTTAAATATTCAGATTAAACGTGATCAAAAATCATGGTATGAATTCATTAAAAATAGCCCTGAAAATTTACTGATTCGTTTTAAAAATCCACTAGCACTCAGCTCAATCATTCGAAAACAACTGCTTTCAATTACCCCATGTGAATGGTTGGAACTGAGTGAACTTGCACAACAACTTAATATTTCCGAAGCGACATTTCAACGCCGTTTAAAAAATGAAGGCATGAGTTATCAGCAACTTAAAAATGATATTCGGCGTGACATGGCGATTGATTTGCTCACACAATCGACGGACAGCTTACAAGACATCAGTGATCAGTTGAATTTTCAGGATGTCAGTGCTTTCCATCGTGCATTTAAAAAATGGGTAGGCGTTAGTCCAGGCGCTTACCGTGATCTACAAAGTATTGGCTGATTTTTAAAATATTTGTGTTTAGAAAACCATCTCCATGATTTTAGAAAATATTTACAGTTCGTCTGAATAAGATTGCTTTTTAAACCAATTTGGTATAATTTTCACTCAATTTAGAGCAGTCTTTCTGCTCACTCCTGCGTCAAACTCCTCCCCTTTAATCACCTTCAGGTCACTACCATGATTAAGATGATTGATGTACTAGACCACAATCTAGTTCAAAATTTTATCCATTCACTTTCTGCTCAAAATGAACATTTCGATGAATTAATCGATGGCATACTCAATGCGCCCGATCAAGATTTTGACAATGCAATGCAGCATTTTTTTAGCAATAATAATCCACTTGATCTTGCTCAAGCACTTGATATTAACCAAGATCGCTTGAATGCAATTCGTTCGGGTTTAGCAATGCAAAAAGAAAATCTTGCAGACACTGCAAAAATCGTTGCATTGTGTCTCACACTCGAAACAGGCAGCCTAGACCAAATTGAAATTGCGGATTGTTTAGAAGACTATCTTGTATAAAAACCACTTATTTATAAAAATGGCATCTCTATGATGCCGTTTTTTTATATATTCAAAAAAATATACTAAGAAAATTATTAGATAAGTGTTTCATTTAATTGTCTATAATATAGATTACACAAATTAAATATTAAAATTACATTTAAAATAAAGCACTTAATTAAAAAATAATAATTAATTCAATTTTCATGAAGTCTTTATCTATTTTTCTTTTTTGTACTTACATCGTAAAAACTATACATATCTATTCTGTTTTCTCTTTGAATTTTATGGAGTATTTATGAAATTTTTCGGCAAAAAATTGACAACGCTTGTTTCAGGTCTGACTCTTAGCTTGACTGTCACCTCGTCATTCGCAGCCATTCCTACAACATTAAAACTTGACTATGCTTACTACGCACCAACAAGTTTAGTCGTCAAAGAGCAAAAACTGTTAGAAAAAGCTTTACCTAAAACAGAGGTCAAATGGGTCTTTAGCCAAGGCAGTAACCGTTCACTTGAATATCTAAATAGTGGCAGTATAGACTTTGCCTCAACAGCTGGACTAGCTGCAGTATTAAGTCGTGCCAATGGAAGCCCAATCAAAACTGTTTATATTCAAAGTCAACCAGAATGGACAGCATTAGTCGTTGCTAAAAATTCAACGATCAAAACTTTAAAAGATTTAAAAGGGAAGAAAATTGCGGCAACCAAAGGAACTGATCCGTTCCTTTTCACGCTTCAAGCACTTGAAACAGTTAATTTAAACAAACGAGATGTTCAACTTGTTCATTTACAGCACCCAGATGGCAAAACTGCATTAGAACGTGGACAAGTCGATGCTTGGGCAGGTCTTGACCCACTTATGGCTTCAGCCCAATTACAATCAGGTGCTAAACTTCTTTATCGTAATATTTCATTTAATAGCTATAGTGTTTTAAGTGTAAAAGATCAATTTGCAACTCAAAGTCCTGAAGCTATTGATGCCGTCATAAAAGCCTATGAACAAGCACGTAAATGGGCAAAAGCAAATCCTGACAAACTTGCCGAACTTTTAGCGCGTGAAGCAAAATTACCACTCGAAGTTGCAAAACTTCAACTCAGCCGAACCAACCTCGATCAGAATATTCCAACAGCGAAACATTTAAATGCGTTGAAAAAAGCAGGAACAATTTTGAATGAAGAAGAATTAGTCCGCAAAGGCACCAATGTCAACCAAGTAATTGATCAATTATTTGATAGTAAATATGCGCAAAAGGTTGTTGGGAAATAATGAATAAAATTTCGGCTTCAGCAGTCAATACAATTGCACCTACGGCTGTCAAAAAAGTTGTTATAAAAGCCAAGCTCATTAAATGGTTAAAAGCAATAACCATCCCAGTTTTGTTCATTTTACTCTGTGAATATTTTGTTCGTGCTGGTTGGGTTGAACCATATCTTCTTCCAGCACCGAGTAGCTTATTTGAATCTTTTAAAGATCTAGTCAATGGCGATTTGTTCATGCATGTATATACCAGTACATGGCGAGTTTTTTTTGGTTTTTTTGTGGGTAGTGCTCTTGGACTGATTATTGCCATTGCGGTGGGTTTGAATCAACACATTGAAGAATTTTTAGAGCCAACATTCTCAGCGATCAAATCCATTCCGAGTCTTGCATGGATTCCTCTATTACTGTTATGGCTAGGAATTGATGAAGCTTCTAAAATTACTTTAATTGCGATTGGGGCTTTCTTTCCAACTTATACCAATACCGTTTCAGCCATTCATGGTGTAGATAAAAAATTACTGGAAGTCGCCAAAGTCTATCGCTTGAATTATTTACAAACTATTTTTCAAATCGTACTCCCTGCTGCTTCACCAGGAGTTTTAGTGGGTTTAAGAAATAGCTTAAGTTTGGCTTGGATGTTTATGATCGCTGCTGAATTAATCGCTGCCACACAAGGCATAGGTTATTTACTGAGTGATGGTCGTGAAACCTCCCGACCAGATATAGTGATTATTGCAATCATTTTATTGGCAGTACTGGGCAAATTGACCGATACGCTGATGAAATGGATTGAAAACTGGTTTTTACGCTGGCGAACCTAAATCATGAAAAAATACGGCTTTTACTCAGCCGTATTTTTAATTTTCCTATTTGAAACTTGCATTTATAGTTTTGTCTATGAAACACTGGCAAAGTTATATGTAGGTAAACAGTATGATCATTCGAGATAAAAGTAACAGCTTTGCCCTGCTATTTGCATGGCATGGCACGATTCTTCCTAAAGTATTACCTGCCTTAAGTGTAGTGGTACTGATCTCAACGATCATCGTGTATTTATCCTCACAGCATTATTTTACGTTTCCTGCTGTACCTGCGATTGGTTTTACTGTGTTCGGAATTATTTTGTCGATATTTCTCAGCTTTAGAAATACGGCATGTTATGACCGCTGGTGGGAAGGACGTAAACTTTGGGGCGCTTTAATCGCCACCTCTCGTCATATTTCACGTGATAGTCATGTCTTGAATGATAATGAACGCAGAATCATGATGTATCGTGTGATGCTATTTACAGGTTTACTGCGTAATCGACTTAGAAATAGCCAACAATCTATTGAATATTATCGTGATAAAGTCAATTTCAATGAACAGCAATTCAATGCGCTCTCCTCACATATCAATGCATCACAATATGTTTTAGAAGAAATCCAAAAGTCCTTGGTACAATCCCTAAAATCAGGTGAAATTTCCGATATTATTTACCAAGGGTTGAATCACCACATTGTAGAATTAGGTGCAATTCAAGCAGGCTGTGACCGTATTTTAAGTACTCCATTACCTTATTCTTATTCAGTTTTATTGCATCGTACTGTCTATTGTTTTTGCCTGATTCTTCCCTTTAGTTTGGAATCAAGTCTAGGAATTTGGACACCTGTAATTGTCAGTTTGATTGCTTACTTATTTTTAGGCTTGGATGCTTTAAGTGCTGAACTTGAAGAACCTTTTGGTTTACAAGACAATGACTTACCGTTGGATTCAATCACTCGTCTGATTGAAAGAGAAATGCTTTCCTCACTCGGTGAAGAACTCTTAGAACCGATTCAATTAGTGAAAAGTAATTTGACTTAAGAAAGAAGTCCTCTCTCCCTTTGGGAGAGAGTTAGAGAGAGGGAAAGTTGAGGCTGTAAATAAAACTAACTCTGCCACTGCCCCAAAGTCACACGATCATTCCCACCATAATCTTTTACAGTACGAACTTCCTTAAAACCCGCACCCTTAAAAATATTGCGAACCGCTTCACCCTGATCATAACCATGCTCAAGCACAATCCAACCTTGAGTTGCAAGCCACTTCTTGCCCTGCTGAATAATATGCTCAATATCCGCCAAGCCATGATTGTCTGCCACCAAAGCACGTTCAGGTTCAGTCGCAAGATTTGCCATGTGCTCATCTTCAGCATCAATATAAGGCGGATTCGACACAATCACATCAAAATATTGACGATTTAAAGCCTTAAACCAACTGCCTAAAAAGAACTTCACATGATCCAACTCATGCTTTTCAGCATTATGCAAAGCCACTTCTAAAGTCGGTTCATAAATATCTGTCGCAGTGACTTGCCACTCAGGACGTTCACTTGCCAATGATAAAGCAATCGCACCTGTACCCGTACCCAAATCCACAACACGACAATCTTCAGGCAATTCAATCTTTAATACTGTTTCAACCAAGATTTCAGTATCAGGACGAGGCACTAAAGTATCTTTGGTTACAGTTAAATCAAGCGTCCAAAACGGTTGCGAACCTGTGACATACGCCAAAGGCTCACCTTCAGCAATACGTTTCAAACCATCCACATATTGCTGTTCTTGTTCAGCTGTCAGTTCTTGCTCTTTTTTCATCACCAAATCAAAAGAATCAATTTTGGTAATGTGCTCAAGCAACCATGCATTTTCTTGACGTTCGTAGCTTTCAGGTTCACCACGTAAGGCTAAAGCCTGTGCAATATTCACTTAGCCACCATTTTGCTGTGCAAGCATCGCAAGCTGATCCGCTTGATATTCACGATGTAAACTATCTAACAATTCTGTCAAATCACCTTCCATCACCGCATCCAACTTATATAAAGTTAAGTTAATACGGTGATCAGTCATACGACCTTGCGGATAGTTATAGGTACGAATACGTTCAGAACGGTCACCCGAGCCAACGAGATCACGGCGCATTTCCGAAGTTGCAGCATCGGCAGCAGCACGTTTAGCATTTTCCAAACGAGAAACCAAAAGCGCCATCGCTTTGGCTTTGTTTTTATGCTGTGAACGTTCATCCTGACACTCCACCACTGTACCTGTGGGAATATGGGTAATACGCACTGCCGAATCTGTTTTGTTAATGTGCTGACCACCCGCACCCGAAGCACGGTAAGTATCAATACGCAGTTCTGATGGATTAATTTCAACCGTGGTATCAACATCAATTTCAGGAAGAATCGCCACAGTACATGCTGAAGTATGCACACGACCTTGTGATTCAGTCGCAGGAACACGTTGCACACGATGTGCACCACTTTCAAATTTCAAGCGACCATAGACGCCTTCACCATTAATCAGGCAAATGACTTCTTTATAGCCACCGTGTTCGCCTTCATTTTCAGACAGAATTTCAATACGCCAACCTTGTGTTTCGGCATATTTACTATACATACGGTATAAGTCACCTGAGAAAATCGCAGCTTCATCACCACCTGTTCCTGCACGGATTTCCAAATAAGCAGAGTTGGCATCATTTGGATCTTTCGGAATCATGAGAATATTCAACTCAGCTTCGAGTTGCTCTAATAAAGCTTTATTCTCTTTAATTTCTTCTACAGCCATTTCTTTGAAATCTGGATCTGTCAGCATCACTTCAGCAGTTTCAATGTCTTCTTCAGCTTGCTTATATTGCTTCCAAACATTGGTAATTTCAGTTAAATCATTATGCTCACGTGACAAATTACGGAAACGCTTATTGTCTGAAATAACTTCTACATCAGCCAATAATGCTTCTAACTCTTCATGTCGATCACAAAGTTGATCTAATCGTAAACGTAACGATTCTTTCATTTTAACTACATTCTCAATCTAAACCTTAACCAACTTCAATGCCTGATCTACCGTGCATTTCAAAGTCGTTAAGAAAATTCTAAAATTGCGCATAGTTTAACGACTATGACTTTTAAATGACACTGTTATCTCGACAGGAAAATACAAACTTGTGAAATTAACTTTTATATTTCAAATAAAACCACATTCATATCCCACATTTTCTTCTCAATTTTCATTTTTGTTTTTAAATTAGCCGTTTAAGTCACATTGTTAATAGAAAACATACATTCAGATACCAAACACTATCAATTAACAGGATCATCTCCACATTTCCAGGAAAAATTTTTGTTACATTTACCTCATCGAAAAGAGAGATAGAGCTGTCCGATTATTCAGGACATGGAGCAACATATGAAATTAAATACATTATTATTGAGTACTGCTTTGACAGTAACTTCATTATTTACAATGAGCGCTCATGCAGACAACTCAACTCGAATTGCCGCTACTTCAGCTTTAGGTAGTGTTGCGGGTACAGCAATTGGTAAACAAATGGGTGGTAACACTGGTGCAATGATTGGTTCAGCAATCGGTGGCGCAGGTGGTGCCGCAGTTTCTACAAACCGTCGTGACCGTACAGCTGCTGCGATTGGTGGTGGTTTAGGTGGTGTTGGTGGTTATACCGTTGGTAAAAATGTTGGTGGAACAACGGGTGGTTATATTGGTGCTGCCGCAGGTGCTGCGGGTGGTTCGGTTCTCGGTAAAAAAGTATCTGAAGACCGCCATTATGATCAACGCAAGTACAATAAAAAGTACTACAAAAAGCATCGTCGTCATAACCACTAAAACGTGGATGATCTGAAAAGCACCTTTGGGTGCTTTTTTCGTTTTAATGTATTCATCTATTTAAAAATTATAAATTTAAAAACCAAAAGTTGCTGTTAAATTCACTTGATGATGAATACCTTTTAGATTGTTGGATGCCTATTATTTACTACACACATCCGAAAATTAATTGATTTTAGAAAATCGTGAATTCACCAAACAACAAATGAGACCTTTACTACAATCAAGCTCTGTGAGAGTCATAACCACACTGAATGATTTGGAATTATTTACAGCAAAATAGCATAGAGAAATCCATTTTATAACAATGAAATAAAGCTTTATTTTCTCTATTGCACTCTCATCTACATTATTTTTTAATATTTAAAATAAAAACATTTTAAATATTAAAATAACATATTGTGAATTATAGACTTATTTAAATTATGAATAAAAATCATAGATGAAAAATACAATCTAGACACAAAATTGTGAAATTGATTACATCTGCATCCATAATTATTGCTATATGTTTCGATATGATCATCTCAAGTTAAATAATTCGAAGAAGCTTCGACACGGAGTTTGAAATGAAAATACAAGCAATATTTGGTGCAGCGGTAATCGCAACAGCAATGATTTCAACTGCTCATGCAGGTAACTCAACCAATACAGCATTGACCTCTGCCCTTGGTGGCGTAGTTGGCGCAGCGATTGGTCAACAAATGGGTGGCTCAACAGGTGCAATGATCGGGTCAGCAATCGGTGGTGGTGTCGGTGCAGGCGCAGCATCAAATAAACGTGACCGTAATGGTGCAATTATCGGTGGTGCTTTAGGTAGTGCAGGTGGTTATACCGTTGGACGTAATGTAACAGGTACATCAACTGGTGGTTATATTGGTGCAGGTCTAGGTGCAGCTGGTGGTGCTTCGCTTGGTAAAAAAGTCAGCGATGACCGACGTTATGATGATCGTTACGGTGACAGATATGATAACCGTTATGATCGATACGATGACCGCTATGACCGTAGTCGTTATGGATACCGCAATACCAGTTATAATTACAATGATCGTGGATACCGTAAAGACAACGGCAACCATTATGGTCAGTACAAAAATCAAAACCGTTGGAAAAATTGGAAAGACTAATTTCTCTGGAATACCAAAAGCACTTTCGAGTGCTTTTTTCATGTCTGCGGTAAAACCATTTAAAAAAACCAAAATAATAATGACTTAAACACATGGAAACAAAATATCGAAAATTATCGATATACATTTCACACTTCATATCGTATTATTTCGATATATAGATTAAAGAGTTTAAAAATGTCAGTTTCAACAGACAATTCGTTTAACAACACCAAGTTCTCAATACTTGAACTTGCGCCTGTCCGTGAAGATCAAAATGCTGAATTCTCCCTTAAACATGCCTTAGAACTTGCGCAGCATGCTGAGCGTTTAGGCTATGACCGACTCTGGTTAGCTGAACATCACAACATGGATGGTATTGCCAGTTCAGCAACAGCAGTTTTATTGGGCTATATCCTTGCCAATACACAAAATATCCGTGTGGGTTCTGGTGGTATTATGCTACCTAATCACGCCCCTTTGGTTGTCGCTGAACAGTTCGGAACTCTCGCCACACTTTATCCAAACCGTATTGAGCTTGGACTAGGGCGTGCGCCTGGTACAGATCCAATGACCATGCGAGCACTTCGACGTGGTCGCCAAGAAACTGAAGATCAATTTCCACAAGATGTTTTAGAAATTCTGAGTTATTTTGCTGATGCTCAACCTAATCAAAGAATTAAAGCCACACCAGGACAAGGTACACATGTCCCTGTATGGTTATTGGGTTCAAGCTTATTTAGCGCGCAGCTTGCAGCAAAATTAGGTCTTCCCTACTCATTTGCCTCACACTTTGCGCCAAGAATGCTAGGACAAGCCATTCAACTTTATCGTGATAATTTTGAACCATCGCAATATTTGGACAAACCCTTTGTGTCGATGGGCGTTCCAACTGTAGTGGCACCAACCGATGAAGAAGCACAATATTTAGCGACCAGTGTTTACCAACGGATTCAAGCCTTATTAACAGGACAAAGTTTAAAACTTAAACCACCTGTGGACAGTATGGAGGGACGTTGGTCTGTTTCCGAAAAAATGGCAGTGCAAAACTTCTTAGCCATGGCACAAATTGGTTCTCCTAAAACAGTAAAAACGGGTCTTGAACAGCTTTTAGAAAAATATCAAGTCGATGAATTTATTTTTACTTGCGATATTTATGACACACAAAAGCGTTTAGAAAACTTTAGTTTATTGATGGATTTGAAAAAATAATACAGACATAGTCACTTTTCCTCTTTACCAAAATGAGACGCCATGTTTCATTTTGGTTTTTTTTAATTCAAAAAACAAAAACAGCATCACATTTATTTAATTTTTAGCATAATTTTACAATTCACATCGCTTTATGATTTTTCATCAATAGAGACCAACTTGAAATAAATTGCCATCTCTTTTCAAATCAGCATAATAGATCATATAAAAATCTATAGAAAATCAATAAGAGGCAACCATGAATCAATATATCAACAAACCCACCCCCGCTTTTATTGCTGTGAGTTGGATTGCCTTACTTGCAGGAGCTGCAGCTTATTGTATTGGCTTATTCAATGCACAAATTCAGTTGAATGAAAAAGGCTACTATCTCATCCTCATTCTTTATGGTTTGTTTTCTGCTGTTTCATTACAGAAAATTGTTCGTGATAAATTAGAAGGTCAGCAAGTAACTGCCATTTATTATGGACTATGTTGGGCTTCGGTCGCGATTTGCATTGTACTTTTAGCTTTAGGGTTATGGAATGCAACCATGACTTTAAGCGAAAAGGGTTTTTATATCATGGCATTTTTATTGAGCTTATTTGGTTCTGTTGCTGTTCAAAAGAATATTCGAGACCTAGAATACTTGCGCACACATAATACTCAAGAATTACCTCATATCACTCAAAACATCGAGTCAAAAGAGATTGAAAATAAAGAAGATGTTTTATAATCTCTAAAATTAAAACGATAAATCACACATTATATGGCGAATTCTATCAATCCAATTTGTATATTTTGGATAGATAGAATTCGTATCAAATCAAATAAACTTTCAAAGTATTTTTCTCAAAATCAATCATCAATACCAAAAGCTTGAGGATGACTGGCAAGCTTGCACAAACTCAAGCAAAATTTCTGAGTTGGATATATAAGTAAATATGGAACGAACCGCTGTTCATAAATAAAAAAAGGAAAGAATATGCTCAACAGGAAAAAGAGCCAAACCGAAGGTTTTTTTCAAAATTTACCTGAGTTTTTTAAATGCTATAAAGGTAAATGTATCGCTTCATCAGAGATCAAAATGACGGACTTTTCAGGATTAAAGGTCGCGATTATTGGTGCTGATCAATTGACAGTTACCCATTTAGATCACATTTTAAATTCAGCTGAATTTGTTAAAGTATTTCAGATCGCCCCTACCTTTATCTTGCCTCAGACTGAAAAAGGTGTGCAAAAACTGGTTTCACATCCCCTGATTATTAAAAACCGTCGTTTGTTTAATCAGCGGGTTAAATCTATGTTGTCTATTCGTTTTCTAGAATCACAAGTCCAAGAACAATGGTTAAAACGTCAACTCATGCCGAATTCTGCAGCAAAAACCAAAGTATTTTTTAAATCAGATAGCTATTACAAAGCACTACAACGCAATAACTGTCAGTTAATTACTTGGCCCATTGTTAAAATTACAGAAAATGTGATTCAAAGCATGGACGGTGTTGAACATTTTGCAGATGTGATGATTAGCACTTATTAATTCCCCCCAATTCTAAGCGAAGTCTTCTTTGGACTTCCCTTAGTCCCCATTTTTTCAATGGTTTGTCTAAGTCCAAAATGGTTCACTGCATCAGTAAGGTTTTCAATCTAGATTCAAAACGATTTAAATTCCTAATTCCTAATTCCTAATTCCTAATTCCTAATTCCTAATTCCTAATTCCTAATTCCTAATTCCTAATTCCTAATTCCTAATTCCTAATTCCTAATTCCTAATTCAATGATGATAGAACTACATTACTTTTATTTCATTTTTAATCAATTTTAAAATGATGCCTTGGATAAAATTCAGCAAAAAACTGTTTTAGGAACAATAAAAAGACAATTAGATGAATTTTTTTACGCTACAAAAAAACAAATTGTGTATTTATTAGTCGAAATTGTCTAAATTTTCCTAATTTTACTATTTAGATTTTAAATAGTTGCTATACCTAATATCATTTCAGATAATATTCACATCATTTTTTTTATAACTATGCCTCATTTTTTTGAGTGATACCTTATAAACATGTTAAAAAGCCCAGATCAATAATGGGTATAATTTAATCAAATTCTGCTAAATACAGTCCATTTTATTGTGCTAATTAATAGAAATTTTATATGAATAAGCACAATATTTGTAATGACAAAACATAAAAAAAGCTGAATTTACATTCAGCTTAATCACGACAAAAAAATAGATTTTTAGAGATTAAATATCAACCAATTCGACGTTTTAAACCAGTCATTTGCAGTACACGTGTTGAGATTTCTTCAATCGACATTTCCGAAACATTTAAGTATTTAATCCCCTCTGAAATGTAAATTCCTTCCACAGCCCGTAGTTCCATTTGGCATTGTGAAAAGCTCGCATAACGGCTATTCGCCTTACGTTCTGTACGAATCGCAACCAAGCGCTCAGCATCAATCATCAAACCGAACAACTTGTGTTTATGTTCTTTAAGCACTGCTGGCAAGCGGTTGTCATCCAAATCTTCTTCTGTAAGTGGATAATTTGCAACACGAATTCCAAATTGTAATGACAAATAAATCGAGGTTGGAGTTTTCCCTGAACGTGACACCCCGATCAAAATTAAGTCAGCTTTATCGTAATGACGTGTACGTGCCCCATCATCATTATCCAAAGCAAAATGTACTGCATCAATACGTGCTTTATATGACTCAGAATCGGTTACCGCATGGGTCTGCCCGACTAAAGTCGTAGGCTGAGTACCTAAAACATCCGACAATTTACTAATAAGCCCTTCAAAAACATCAAGATTTACAGCATTTGCAGTATTAATAATATCACGTACATAAGGGTCAACCAAAGTGTCAAAAACTAGGGGTTGTTGACCGTCTTTTTCCGCACGAATATTGATCTCTTCAACCACATTCATGGCAGCTTCTTCAGAGGTAATATAAGGAATAATATGTATATCAAACTTTACATGAGGAAATTGCGCTAATAAAGAATGTCCAAGGGTTTCAGCAGTGATCGCTGTACCATCAGAAATAAAAAATACACTTCTCTTTATCTGGTTACTTTCTGACATTAAAAATCTCCTTACACATTTGTCTTAGCGATGTATAATCTTTATAGTAAGCCCATCTTACATGACCTTAGACTGAGTGGAATAAAAAAGCTCAGTTTTTTGTTATAATTTCACGCCAAGATAGTGATTAAAACTGCATAAGTGGAGTAACAACTTTGGAAGCACGCGTAATCGGTCTGGAAAAACTAGGAAAACACGACGTTGAACTCGTGGGTGGTAAAAACTCATCACTGGGAGAAATGATCAGCCATTTAGCTAATGCTGGCGTATCAGTACCAGGTGGTTTTGCAACTACTGCTGACGCGTACCGCGAATTCCTTGAGCAAAGTGGTCTAAACGCTAAAATCAATGCCGAATTAGCAACATTGAATGTCGATGATGTTATTGCACTTGCAGAAACAGGCGCAAAAATTCGTCAATGGATTGTAGACACTCCTCTTACAGCTGGTTTAGAAAAAGAAGTTCGCGAAGCTTTCGCAGCACTTTCAAATGGTAATCCAGACATTGCAGTTGCAGTTCGTTCTTCTGCTACAGCAGAAGATTTACCAGATGCGTCTTTTGCAGGACAACAAGAAACTTTCTTAAACATTCGCGGAATCGACAACGTTCTCATCGCGATTAAAGAAGTTTTTGCTTCACTTTATAATGACCGTGCTATTGCTTACCGTGTACACCAAAACTTCGCGCATGACATCGTTGCTCTTTCAGCAGGTGTTCAGCGTATGGTTCGCTCTGAAACAGGTGCTGCAGGTGTAATGTTTACCCTTGATACAGAATCAGGTTTCCGTGAAGCGGTATTCATCACTGCCTCTTATGGTTTGGGTGAAATGGTTGTACAAGGTGCAGTAAACCCTGACGAATTCTATGTTTCAAAACCACTTCTTAGAAATGGTAAACACGCAGTCATCCGTCGTAACCTTGGTTCTAAACACCAAAAAATGATTTATGGTGAAGAAGGTGCGGCAGGTAAATCTGTTGTTGTTGTAGACGTTGAAAAAGCTGAACGTCAACAGTTCGCTTTAAATGATTTAGAACTTCAAGAACTTGCTAAACAAGCATTGATCATTGAAGAACATTATCAAGCGCCGATGGACATCGAATGGGCGAAAGATGGTGACGACGGTCAGATCTATATCGTTCAGGCACGTCCTGAAACAGTTAAAAGCCGTGAAAATGTCGGCACAATGGAACGCTACCTACTTAAACAAAAAGGTACTGTACTTTGTGAAGGTCGTTCAATCGGTCAACGTATCGGTTCTGGTAAAGTCCGTATCGTTACTTCTATTAAAGAAATGGACAAAGTACAACCTGGTGATGTTCTAGTATCAGACATGACTGACCCAGACTGGGAACCAGTGATGAAACGTGCCGCAGCAATCGTCACTAACCGTGGTGGTCGTACTTGTCACGCAGCAATTATCGCTCGTGAATTAGGTGTTCCTGCGATCGTAGGTTGTGGTAATGCAACTGAAGTCCTTGTAGATGGTCAAGAAGTGACAGTTTCATGTGCTGAAGGTGATACAGGCTTTATCTATGAAGGCGCGTTAGATTTTGAAATCCAACGTAACTCGATTGAGTCTATGCCTGCACTTCCATTCAAAGTGATGATGAACGTCGGTAACCCTGACCGTGCATTTGACTTTGCACAAATTCCAAACGCAGGTATCGGTCTAGCACGTTTAGAATTTATCATCAACCGTATGATCGGTGTGCATCCAAAAGCATTATTAAACATTGACAGCCTACCACGTGAAACTCGTGCAGCTGTAATGGCACGTACTGCGGGTTATTCATCACCAATCGAATTCTATGTAGAAAAACTAGTTGAAGGTATTTCTACGCTTGCTGCTGCATTTGCGGATAAGCCAGTCATTGTTCGTATGTCAGATTTTAAATCTAACGAATATGCGAACTTGATCGGCGGTAAATTGTACGAGCCTGAAGAAGAAAACCCAATGTTGGGCTTCCGTGGTGCAAGCCGTTATGTGTCTGATAACTTCCGTGACTGCTTCGAGTTAGAATGCCGCGCGTTGAAAAAAGCACGTGACGAAATGGGCTTAACCAATATCCAAATCATGATTCCTTTCGTACGTACAGTTCACGAAGCGAAACGTGTCATCGAATTATTGGCTCAAAACGGTCTTAAACGTGGTGAAAATGGTCTTAAAGTGATCATGATGTGTGAATTGCCAACCAATGCGTTATTGGCTGAACAATTCCTTGAACACTTCGATGGCTTCTCTATCGGTTCAAATGACTTAACTCAGTTAACGCTTGGTTTAGACCGTGACTCTGGTATTGTTTCTCACTTGTTCGACGAACGTGATCCAGCGGTTAAAGCATTACTTTCTATGGCGATTCATGCTTGCCGTAAAGCAGGTAAATATATCGGTATCTGTGGTCAAGGCCCTTCAGATCACCCAGACTTAGCTTTCTGGTTAATGGAGCAAGGTATCGAATCTGTTTCTTTAAACCCAGACTCAGTTTTAGATACTTGGTTCTTCCTTGCTGAAGAAAAATCTAAAGCTTAAGCTTAATTAAGCTGATAAAAAGACCCTTTAGAGGGTCTTTTTTATTTCAAACGACAACACACAATAAAATTAAAAACATAGTGACAACATAAAATAGCTATTAAGCTTTAATGTAAGTTTTTTAGTGAAAATAAACACATAACAAAAATGTTTCTCATCGTTGATTTTAAAATTTCACGTAAATTTAATTTTCAACAGGGTAAAAATCTTGTATACATAGTCGTTTATAAAAATTGATGAATTCAGTTTATGTTATATTGTATTCATTCACGATTTTAGATTTATTTTGAGATTTAAGTTTTATGCAAATTTACTTGGCGAGAAATAACCAACAAGCTGGTCCCTACTCAGTTGAAGAACTCAACCAGATGCTTGCAAGTCAACAAGTTTTATTGACTGATTTAGCATGGTATCAAGGTATGACTGAATGGAAAGCACTTGGCGAACTTACACAAGGTAAACTTGTATTTGAACCTATACACAATCCACCCGTGTCAAATCCCCATGAAGCAAATCCAACCATACAAAGCCTAAAAGTAGAGAAAAAGACTCAAGTATCGGTCACACCTGCTTCTGTAGGTAAGCGTATTTCTGCAAAACTGATCGATTTTTTATTGCTTTTAATCCCGCAGATGTGTGCCATTATCTACTACCTACCTGCTGATGCGTATAAAATAGCAGAATCAGGATATTCAGCTGAGAATCAAACAAAAGTCACTGAAATGCTTACACAAAGCATGCCAGTTTATGTGAGCACTGGTTTACTGGTATATTTATTTGCATTATTAATTGTACAATATTTTTTAATCAGCAAAACTGGTCAATCCATTGGTAAAAAAATATTCAAATTACAAATTGTTGATGTAGAAACCAATCAACTTGCTGGCTCTCTACGTGCTTTTTTTGTACGTACATTCTTATTTCTACTTATTTCTCAATTAACAAGTATTATTCCATTACTTGTGATTGTTTTTATTGTCGATTTCGTTATGTTCCTTTCAAAACCACATTATGCCTTACATGACCGTATCTCAAAAACCAAAGTGATTGACATTTCAAAATAGAAAATGTAATTACAAGCATTAAAAATGCTTCACAAATTTCCAAATGAATATAAAACTCAGTGTTTTATATTCATTAACTTACATCAATAAGAACACATAAAAACATAACCTCATTATTGAAGAATCATACTGAGCAAACATCTAAACATTTATCATCCAAACACAACCTTCTCTTATTCTAAAAATTAAGTTTCGATTCTCTAAATTGCAAAGCATGATATATATCATTGTTTTCAGTCAAAACTGCTAAGTTTTACTTAACCAATTTGCTAAATACAAAGTGATAAATGAAAAACTTTTCACATAAACATAGGGATGTAATTTAAAACCATACAATTCATAAGCAATTGTTTTTATTATCCAAATAAGCTCAATTGAATTTAATCCTGAGTAAATAAATTGGTTTTTATTACAGTCATTTAAAGCCACTTTATCTATAGCTAAGTTTGCTGATATGAGGCATAATGCCCTACAACGTAGCGGTGTCAGATGATTGAGAATGTTTGCTATTTGTAAATAATAGTCATTTTCAATCATGCGACACTTTATTCGCTATCCCGAATTTATTTAGGGAATGGGACTCTTCACCGAGGTTGTAAAATGAGACAAACGACTTTAGCTGTATTGTCTTTATCTGCGATGGCTGCACTCTTAACTGGGTGTGGCGGTGATATGGTACTTCTAAACTCAAAAGGTCCAGTTGCTGAAGGTCAAAGTAACCTGATGATGACTGCGATCTACTTAATGTTATTGGTCGTAATTCCTTCGATTTTAATGGCATTATGGTTTGGTTGGAAATATCGCGCGTCAAATAAAGATGCAGACTATAAACCTACATGGGCACATTCAACTGCAATTGAAATTGTAGTATGGGGTATCCCTTGTATTATTATTGCTATTCTTGCGTATTTAACATGGTGGGGCTCACATAAATATGACCCATACCGTCCGCTTGAATCAGACAAAGCGCCTGTAACTATTCAAGTTGTTGCTGAACAGTTTAAATGGATCTTTATCTATCCTGAACAACAAATTGCAACTGTTAACGAAATTCGTTTCCCTGAAAAAACGCCAGTTAACTTTAAAGTGACTTCTAACTTTACAATGAACTCTTTCTTCATTCCTAAGTTAGCAGGTCAAATCTATGCAATGGCAGGTATGCAAACTCAGTTACACGTATTAGCTGATGAAACTGGCGTATATCGTGGTTTCTCTTCTAACTATAGTGGTTATGGTTTCACACAAATGCGCTTCTTAGCTCATTCTGTTACTGAACCAGAATTCAACAGCTGGGTAGAAGCAGTTAAAGCAGGTAAAGGAACTTCAATTAACCCTGAAGCTCAACAAAAAACTGTTTTAGATGCAGCAGAATTTGCAGCGCTTAAAGATGGTGACCGTTCTAAGCACCAAATTGAGAATATGCTCAAAAATGCGCATACCCCAGAAGAAAAAGCACTTGCAGAAGAAGCTGAACGTAAAGGTCCATTCCCTACTAAGCCGTATCCTGTAACTTACTATTCTTCAGTTGAGTCTAATTTGTTCGAAAGCATTATCAATAAATACATGAGCAACTACCACGGTGCAGATCATTCTGCGCAAGCGGGTACTGAACATGTTGGTGCTGAACATGCAACTGCTTCAGTAGAGGAATAAGACATGTCGGTATTATTCGGTAAACTCAACTGGGACTCGATCCCTTATCAAGAGCCAATCGTACTTGTAACCATGGTCATCATGGCTTTAGGTGCAGCTGCGCTTCTTGGTGGTATCACCTATTTCAAAAAATGGGGCTACCTGTGGAATGTATGGTTTAAATCTGTAGACCATAAAAAAATTGGTATCATGTATATCATTGTATCTGTGGTCATGCTTGTGCGTGGTTTCGCCGATGCGATCATGATGCGTCTTCAACTGTTCCTTGCAAAAGGCGGCGGTGAAGGTTACTTACATCCTGACCATTACGATCAGATCTTTACCGCGCATGGCGTGATCATGATCTTCTTCGTAGCAATGGGTCTTGTTGTAGGTATGATGAACATCACTGTACCACTTCAAATTGGTGCGCGTGACGTTGCATTCCCATTATTAAACTCTTTAAGCTTCTGGTTATTCGCAGGCGCTGCTGGTTTGATGATGGCATCACTTGTATTAGGTGAATTTGCTGCAACTGGTTGGATGGCTTACCCTCCTCTTTCAGGTATTCAGTATTCTCCTGGTGTTGGTGTTGACTACTACATCTGGGCACTTCAGGTTTCAGGTTTAGGTACGCTTTTAACAGGTGTTAACTTCTTTGTTACCATCATCAAAATGCGTGCACCAGGCATGGGGCTTATGGACATGCCGATCTTTACTTGGACTGCACTTTGTACAGCAGTATTGATCATTGCATCTTTCCCTGTGTTAACTGCAACTATTGCAATGTTAACGCTTGACCGTTACTTCGGTTTCCATTTCTTCACCAATGAGCTTGGCGGTAGCCCAATGCTTTATGTGAACTTGATTTGGACATGGGGTCACCCAGAAGTATATATCTTAGTTTTACCTGCGTTTGGTATTTACTCAGAAGTAGTATCTACATTCTCTCGCAAAACTTTGTTCGGTTACAAATCAATGGTATATGCAACTATCGCAATTACAGTTCTTGCGTTCGTTGTATGGTTACACCACTTCTTTACCATGGGTGCTGGTGCCAACGTTAACGCGTTCTTCGGTATCATGACCATGATTATTGCGATCCCAACAGGTGTGAAAATCTTCTCTTGGTTATTCACCATGTATAAGGGTCGTATTACGTTTACATCACCAATGTACTGGACACTTGGCTTCCTTGTGACTTTCGGTATCGGTGGTTTAACTGGTGTATTAATGGCTGTTCCACCAGCTGACTTCTTAGTACACAACTCTTTATTCTTGATTGCTCACTTCCATAACGTAATTATTGGTGGTGTAGTATTTGCAATGTTCGCAGGTATCACTTTCTACTGGCCAAAAATGTTTGGTTGGAAGTTAAATGAAACTTGGGGTAAAGCATCTTTCTGGTTCTGGTTCTTCGGTTTCTATTTTGCATTCATTCCACTTTATATCCTTGGTTTCATGGGTATGACTCGTCGTTTGAATACATATGACAACCCTGAATGGGATCCGTACCTTGCAATTGCATTCTTCGGTTCTGTCCTTGTTGCAATCGGTATTTTCTGTTTCATCATGCAAGTTGTTGTAGGTTTCTTACAACGCGAACAAAACATGGACCACACAGGTGACCCATGGGATGGTCGTGTACTTGAATGGTCTACGTCATCACCTGCTCCATTCTATAACTTTGCTCACCTTCCAAAAATCAATGGTATTGATACTTTCTGGAATGACAAAGAAAATGGTGTAGCGTATGCACGTCCAACAGAATATGAAGATATTCATATGCCAACTGACCGTGCTGCTGGTTTTGTGATCGCAATGTTCATTACTGTAATGGGCATGGCTTTGGTATGGCATGTTTGGTGGCTTGTTATTGCAACTTTCTTAGGTGCTGTGATCAGTTTCATCGTAAGTTCATTTACGAAAAAAGTGGATTACTATGTGCCTGCAGCTGAAGTAGAACGTATCGAAAACGAACGTTATGCTTTACTTGAAAAACACTTGAAGAAGGACTAAGACAATGGCTGAAGTACTTCATCACGATAACCACGGACACGATGAGCATCATCATCACGATGATACTGACATCACTGTCTTTGGTTTTTGGACCTACTTGATGAGTGACTTGATTTTATTCGGTACACTCTTCATCGCGTTCGCTGTATTAAGCAGTCATATTCCACCTGGAACTCCTAGTCCAAAAGATTTATTTGGTGAGTCTTTAGGTTTCGTACTTGTAGAAACTTTTGCTCTCTTGATCTCTTCTGTGACTTTTGGTTTTGCAGTACTTGCTTCATACAAGAAAAATGTTGGTCAAGTTTTAACTTGGTTAGCGATTACTTGGTTATTCGGTGCAACGTTCATCGGTATGGAACTTTATGAATTTAATCATTTAGTTCATGCTGGTCATGGTCCAAGCACGAGTGCGTTCTTATCTGCGTTCTTTACACTTGTAGGAACACACGGTATTCACGTAACTTCTGGTTTGGTTTGGATGCTTGTGTTGATGTATCAAATCAAGAAAAATGGTTTGACTCTTCCAAACACACGTCGTCTTGCTTGCTTAAGCTTGTTCTGGCACTTCCTTGACATCGTTTGGATCTGTGTATTCAGCGTCGTTTACTTACTGGGAGTTATCTAATGAGTCACGATCATAATTCTGCAGGTGCTTCGCATGGTAATGTGAAACAATATACGATTGGTTTTATTGTTTCTGTATTGCTTACCATTGTTCCATTCTATATGGCAATGCATCCAGCTGACTTCGGTCGTGGTGCGATTATAGCAACGATTGCGATTACAGCTGTGGCGCAGGTTCTTGTTCAATTAGTATTCTTCTTGCACATGAACACTTCATCAGAACAACGTTGGAACGTAATTGCATTCATTTACACGATCTTGTGTATCGCAGTTCTTCTCATCGGTTCTGTATGGATCATGAACTACTTACATTCAAACATGATGCTCTAGGGTGTCATGTTGAAGAAATATCTATTCCTG
This sequence comes from Acinetobacter wuhouensis, assembly GCF_001696605.3. Taxonomy (NCBI): domain Bacteria; kingdom Pseudomonadati; phylum Pseudomonadota; class Gammaproteobacteria; order Moraxellales; family Moraxellaceae; genus Acinetobacter; species Acinetobacter wuhouensis. Next base: position 2,409,126 of record NZ_CP031716.1, read on the forward strand.
ACTAAGCCAGGAATTCTCTTCGGTAACTTCGTTACCACTTTGGGCGGCTTTTTCTTAGCCGCTCAAGGTTCTGTAGATTTCCTTTTACTTCTCATCACACTCCTTGGTACTACCCTCGTGGTTGCTTCTGGCTGTGTTGTGAATAATGTCATTGACCAAGACATTGACCAAAAAATGCAACGTACGATGAATCGTGCTTTAGTCAAAAAAACCATCAGCCCTACAGTTGCTTTATTGTTTTCTGCTGTGCTCGGTTTACTTGGCTTTGCTTTGTTGTGGTTTTTTGTCAACGCCTACGCATTTGGCTTTGCGGTACTTGGCTTTGTCGTATATGTGATTTTTTATAGTTTATGGAGTAAACGTACCACCATTCACCAAACCGTGATTGGCAGTATTTCTGGCGCAAGCCCTCCAGTGATTGGTTATACCGCTGTTTCAAATGAATTTGATGTTGCTGCGCTACTGATTTTTTTAGCATATGCACTTTGGCAAATGCCACATTCATGGGGAATTGCAGTTTATCGTTTCGATGACTATAAAAATGCTGGGATTCCTATTTTACCCGTTGCGCGTTCGATTTATCGTACTAAGGTTGAAAGCCTGATCTACGTGATCTTATTTGCACTGGTATTAAATGGTTTGTATTGTTTTGGCTATACCAATATTTTCTTTTTAATTATCTTTAATGTGATGTGCGCTTATTGGGTGTATTTATCGCTGATTGGATTTAAAGCTGAAAATGATCAGGTTTGGGCAAAAAAATACTTTTTGTATTCTGTAATTTTAATTACCGCTTTAAGTTTTAGCTTTAGTTTTAGTTACGTCTCCCCTGCACCACATTTACCAATTTTTTAAAAAGATAGAGTTCCACTCTATCTTTTTTTTAATCTGCTCTAAATCCCAAATCAATTTCGATTCAATAATATATTTTGCACTTTGTATTCCCTGTTTCACTTGTTATCATATTTTCAATAATTACAACTTTCACATTTTCAATGAAGACTCAAACTAAATTCATTTATAAAATCCTATTCAGTTCCACCCTACCTTTTTTATTTTATAGCGCTACTGTGCATGCAGGTGCTGAAGACATTTGTGAGCCTGATTTTTATTTAAATGGAGACAGCTACAATAAGTGTAGTAATTTACCCGTTCTCGTTCCAAGTAATGACAACCAAACCAATATGCTGTTATTGCTCAGTGATTTAGGACTGGCGAATATTAAACCGCGTCAACCCGATACTGAGTTATGGACATCCGCTTATGGTCAAACACCTTTTGAAGGTGTTCCTTCTGCAGAAAATCGGGTTGCCAACCAACGTATTAAATTTGCAAATGATCAACAAGGTTATGATGAACGTTGCAATACTTTAGCCAATGGTAAAACCAGTTTCATTACTCAAGTTCAAAATAATAAAAATATATCTGCATCTGAAAAACAGGCTCTCATCTCTGAACGTAATAAAATTTCAGAATGTACCAATAAAATTCCATTAATTCCAATCAATGCGCAATGGTCACCTACTACTCGACAATATGCCTCCTATTTAAATGCAACAATTGCATTTTACAATGCTAACTTTTCCACAGCAACAAAGATATATTCAGTACTATCCACTGTAGATGATGCATGGCTCAAAGAAACTTCGCAATATATGCTGATTCGCTCAAGTTTAAATTCAGCCTATGCAACAGGAACCAACCAATATGGTGATGTAGACTTAGATAAAATTAACAAAACTTTACTGAAGCAGTTTTTAGATAACATTACAGCTTATCTCAAAGCTTATCCAAGTGGTCAATATGCTGCCAGCGCACGTGGATTTATGCGTCGTGGATTTTGGCTTACTGGACGACAAGATTTATTGGTCAATGAAATTGTTTGGCAAATCAACAATCCGAAATCCAAATACTACAATCTAGATGTCAATGAGTTCCCTGCCGAAATTGATCGTCGTGTTTTTAGTAGTCAATATTTCAATGTTAAAAATTTAAATGACCCATTTTTATTGGCAACTTATGATCTCATGCAAATGAGGGATTCTTCTGCTGAAGGTTATAAACCAATTGCATGGGCGCAGTTGAATGCGCAAAAAGAAATTTTTAAAAATCAACCTGAGTTGTTTAAACATTTACAAGCTGTGCATTTATTTTATGTACAGAAAAAACCACAAGAAGCTTCAAAATATTTATCAGATAGCAATGATTTAAATCAATACATTCAACTGAGCCAAGCCTTTTTAAAAGGACAAATCTTAGAAAAAACCAATCCCACGCAAGCTGAACAATATTGGTCACAACTACTCAATAAGTCGAAAAATTCTTATCAGCGCGGCTTATTTGAAACAGCGCTGTCTAATCATTTAAATACCAAACAAGATGTCAGTGCATTTATTGGTAAGAAACCTTTGATTGGCCAGATGAATTTACAAAAGCGCTTTATCCTCTATAAAGCCAATGATAAATCTTTGCAAAATATCATCCAGAATAATGTTGCAACAACTGATCAAAAACAGGCAGCGATTTACACCCTACTGCATAAATCGTTGAATCAACAAAATTATGCTCTGTTTAATCAATACTATAGCCAGCTACCAAAAGATGCTGTGCAATATAAAGATTATGAAAGTTCCAATAAATATAAAGAAAAACCACCCTTTGCCGATTTTGTTTGGAATGGCACAACCATTACACAACAGCTCAAATGTTCCAATTTACCAACATTGACCAGTCAATTAGAAAAATCCCCCAAAGATCCACTGTTAAATGTCTGTATGGGTGAATATGTTCGAACTGGTCATCATGGTTTTCCTTATCAAATGAATGGGGAGAATACTTCAAACCAAGAGGATAAAGGCGAATTTGCTCGTGGTGATGTTTATAAATCAATTATTAAATCAAGTACTAAAGGTGAATTACATGCCTATGCCCTATATCGTGCCATCATGTGTTATTCACCGAGCGGTATGAATGATTGTAATGATAAAGAAGTACCTAAAACTGTCCGTAAACAATGGTACGACCAAATCAAACAAGATTATCCAAATACCACTTGGGCAAAATCTTTGAAGTATTATTGGTAGTTTCCATGTCAAAAAGATTGATTCGGTTTTTATGGCTATCACTTTGTTGCTTGAGCATTATTGCATGCCAGCCGAGTCAATCTGCATCTTCAAATCATCATGTTAATGCAAATGATTATGATGCTTTTTGGATTTGGGGCGATATTAAATCTGCACCTTATTTAGCCAAAGCCAAAGAAATTTATATTTTACAAGGTGAAGTTCGGGTCGATAAACGCTCTAAACAGTCTGTTTTAATTCCTCAAGGCACAGGAATTTTAAAATTAACTCACCAAAAAGTATGGCTCGTGTTTAGAAATCATCATTTGAATTGGCAAGCTCATGAATTAGATCAAATTTTAAAACGTGTTCGACAATGGGAAAACTCAGGCAATCATATTCAAGGTATTCAGATTGATTTTGATGCACGAACGAAGAACTTGAATAAATATGCCCTTTTTCTACAAAAACTTAGACTACAATTGCCTAAACAATATCAACTGAGTATTACCAGTTTAATGGATTGGACCAATATTCAAGATCAAAATACGCTTAGGCTATTTAGAGAAAATATTGATGAAACGGTGATTCAGACTTATCAGGGTTCAACGACGATTGCGAATTATCAGCAATATTTAAAGAAAGTTTCGGCTCTAAAATTGCCTTATAAAATTGGGCTGGTTCAGCATGGTGAATGGAATCCAAATTTAAACTTTAAAGCTGATTCAAATTTTAAAGGTTATGTGGTTTTTTTGCTGAAAAACTAGCCATTTTTTAAATAATGAATATCACCATTTCAAACTTACGATCTCTCATACAATAGATTTTATTATTTTAAACTCATGGAAATAAGCATGCTAAAAAGAACACTTTGTTTAATGTTGATATTACAAGGATGTAGCACAAATCCGCCTCAAAAAAATTTGGACACCAAACCTTCAGAATCATCCGCAATTACAGCCCCAATTTCTGAGAATAAAGCCCCTGCTTCAAAGAGTTCAAGTACAAAATTACAAGATGCTTTAAGGGCGAATATCTATCAAGTATCAACAATCAATCGCGATGAAGATTTATGGGATTTTCCACCAGTAAAATACAAAAAAGTTACTTTTGAACAATTAACTGATCAAGAAAGAACTGTGTATACCGCTTTAGAAAAAAACTATTTAAATGAGTGGATTATGTGCAATGGTAAAGAATATGTTTTCTCTAGCGGTGGTGCTCCGTTTTTTCTATTTTTTGAAGTCATGAATTATCAAGCTCGTGTAGAAATCAATACACGTCCTCTTAATCAGCAAGATCGTATAGATCAAATCCAGTGGAAAGGTAATATTCGCCTAGGATTTTACAAATCTCTGGCTCGCGATGTGGTAATCAATCAAAAATATACTTTTTTATCTGAAGACCCGTACCAATCCTTACCTAATTTCCGTTGGTATAGTAATAATAGTGACTTTCAATTAAAAAATGATCGCATTTTCCATGAAGATCGTCAAAAAATCGTAGCTTATGAAATCAACCCGCCTAAACTAAATTGTGACTTGGTACAAAAAGTTTTAGAAACCACAAAATAGTACAGCGAAACACGGTTTATTTAGATTGTAATTCAATGGTGTTATGCCTATAATACCACCTCGCAAATTTTGCGGCTTAATCTGTTAGCTGTTTCAGTTAACGTTAGATTATGACTCCTTGCTTCATTCATTTTTGGATGGGGCTGCATAAACCGTAAGGAGCTGACAATGCGTCACTACGAAATCGTAATTCTGGTACACCCAGACCAAAGCGATCAAGTGGTAGGTATGGTAGAACGCTATATCTCTCACATTAAAGATGCTGAAGGTCAAATTCACCGTCTTGAAGATTGGGGCCGTCGCCAATTGGCTTACCCAATTAACAAAATCCACAAAGCGCACTATATTTTGATGAACATCGAATGTGGTCAAACTACGCTTAATGAATTAGAAGAATTGTTCCGTTATAACGATGCAATCCTTCGTAATGTAATTATCCGTCGTGAACACGCTATCACTGAAGAATCTTTACTCGCTAAGAGTGCTGAAGAAAAACGTGCGCGTAAAGCTCAACGTGAAGAAGCACAACAAGCTCAAGATTCTGTTGAAGCATAAGGAGAACATCAATGGCACGTTTTTACCGTCGTCGCAAGTTCTGCCGCTTTACAGCTGAGAACGTTACGTACATCGACTACAAAGATATCGACACTTTAAAACAGTACATCACTGAAAACGGCAAGATTGTTCCTAGCCGTATTACAGGTACTAAAGCTCGTTACCAACGTCAATTAGCGCTTGCTATCAAACAAGCTCGCTATTTAGCGTTGATTCCTTACACTGACAATCATAAGTGAGGTTGAGCCGTGGATATTATCTTATTACAACGCATTAAAAACCTTGGTAAATTAGGCGATAAAGTATCAGTTAAAGCTGGTTACGGCCGTAACTTCCTTATCCCTCAAGGTAAAGCAGTTGCTGCTACTGAAGCTAACACTGCTGCTTTTGAAGCTCGTCGTGCAGAACTTGAGAAAGCTGAAGCTGAAGTTTTAGCTACTGCTCAAGCACGTGCTGACCAATTGAACGAAGTAAATATCGTAATCACTGCGAAAGCTGGTGACGAAGGTAAATTATTCGGTTCTATCGGTACTCGTGACATCGCAGACGCGTTAACTAACGCTGGTCTAGTTGTTGACCGTGCTGAAGTACGTTTACCTAACGGTGCGCTTCGTAACACTGGTGAATTCAACATCGCAATCCAATTGCACCATGATGTTGTTGCAGAAGTTCTCGTTACTATCGTATCTGAGTAATTTCGTACCAAAAAAAAGAGCATACTTTTGTATGCTCTTTTTTTATCTTTAAAATTTCAAACATTCCCCCATTTACCTATGTAAGTTTGATATGCTCCCTTATCAAATATACTCGTTAGATAATTTTAGACTGCTGCATTAAGATACTTACTTGATCAAGTAAGTAATTTTTTTTACCGCATACACATTATTTAAAATCAAGGTCTTATATGTCACAGGCAACCGCCACAGCTTCATCAAATAATTTTAATAAAGATGCTAAGTCATCAGACACAGCACAGCAATTAAAAGAATTTCGTACGCCACCCCATAACTTGGCGATCGAACAAGCTGTGCTTGCTGCATTGATGACCGTTGCCGAATCATTTGAACAAGTCAATGACATGTTGAATGAAAACGACTTTTACGCAACACGACATAAATACATTTTCCGTGCCATTGAAAAACTTGCCCAAGAAAGTTCGCCTTATGATGCAGTTTTGGTCAATGACTGGTTGATTAAGCAAAATCTACTCGATGCCATTGGTGGTGAAGAATATTTAATGCAACTGATGGCAGACTCACCATCAAGTTTCTACAACCTAGAAACCTATGCAGCTAAAATTAAAGAATTTGCGACTTTAAGAAATATGATTAAAGTCGGCAATGAAATTCTCCAAAATGCTTATGACACCAAAGGTCGAGATGTCAGTGAAATTTTAGACCTTGCTGAAACCAATATTTTTTCGATTGCTGAACAACATAATAATAATGCCAAAGCACAAGGTCCTAAACCAATTACCTCAGTTGTAGCTGACGTATTCGATAAATTGAATGAGTTGTCACAACTTGATGGCAATATTACAGGTTTAACCACAGGTTTTACCGAGCTTGATAATAAGACTTCGGGAATGCAAGCGGGTGACATGATCATTGTCGCTGCGCGTCCTTCGATGGGTAAAACCACGTTCGCGATGAACCTCGTTGAAAGTGTTTTATTCAACTGCGACTTACCTGCGCTCGTGTTCTCTATGGAAATGCCCGCGGACTCGATCGCCATGCGTTTGATTTCAGCTTACGGTAAAGTCCACCAAGGTCACTTACGTTCAGGTAAACTGGACGGTGATGAATGGTCTAAGGTCACAGGTACAATCCTACAACTTCAAGAAAAGCATCTGTATATTGATGACTCTTCTGCCCTACCGCCTACGGAAATGCGTGCGCGAGCTAGACGCATTGCAAAACAGCATGGTGGTAAGTTGGGCTGTATCATGGTCGATTATCTTCAGTTGATGAAAGTCCCAGGCATGGGCGATAACCGTGTGGGTGAAATTGGTGAAATTTCACGAAGCTTAAAAGCGCTTGCCAAAGAAATGATGTGTCCTGTCATTGCACTGTCTCAGCTCAACCGTTCTTTGGAGAACCGTCCAAATAAACGTCCTGTTATGTCTGACTTACGTGAATCTGGTGCGATCGAGCAGGATGCCGATTTGATTATGTTTATTTACCGTGATGAGGTGTATAACAAAGAGTCGAAAGAAGCAGGTACAGCAGAAATTATTATCGGTAAACAGCGTAACGGTCCAATTGGTACTGTACGTTTAGCTTTTGAAGGTCAATATACCCGATTCAGTAATTTATCACCTGAATACTATGCGCAATATGATGATGAAGAGTAAGGGATTCCCTGCTCTTTGTTTCATAAGTGGGCTTTAATTTACCGTTTTATATTCAGGCTGATATTTTCAAAACTACGACTTAAACCAGTTGATCAGCCTTTCCCACCACAATTTCCAACCCGCCGTTACTTGTGAATGTTGAGGATGATCATTCATTTCAAGTGGTGGAAATGCCTGATTTAACTGCTGACAGCCTAGATATTTCTGTTGCAGTTTTGCCAAATAATAAACTTGGTCATGTTCTAAAAAACCATCCAGAATTCCTATGTCTTTCCGATTTCCCAAGGCACAATTCGAAGTTTGTTTATTCCACGCTAAAAATGGTGCAATCGGTTTAGAAATACTCAACTGATCATTCTCACAACTCAGTTCTGCAAATGAAGCGATCTGATATTGCTCAGGCTTTCCACCATCAGGCGCATAAGCTAAACCAATAATTAGACTGTCTTTCGCAATATTTTGGCTTGAAAATGTACTGTGCCATTGCATCGGTTTGGTATATTTAAATATATCCGACCATGAACGGAAAATAAACTGATCTGAACTGAGCACTACAGCGAAATTTGAGCCGTCACCCTGCACTGCTTGAGAACTTTGAAAACGTGCAATAAATACATCATCCGCTGAGTATGGCATACATGCCAAAACTGTCTGCATAAAAAATAATGCACACAATCCAATATAATAAGAGATACGCATCATCAATTTATTCGGTATATCAAAGTTTATGATGCATTTTTTAATATTTCTTTCAGTTCATTTAAGTTTTGTGTCCATTCTTCATAATCATCAGAATCTTGCCACAACTCATCGAGTTCAGAATTTTCTTGTGTCAGGATATCAATAACGATGATAGCTTTCTGAATCAGCGCAGTAGGAGGTCGTGCATCCAGTTGATCAATCCACTGACTCACACCATCCAGAAAATCTAGATCCTGTGTCCCCTTACCCGTGATTTGAGCCAACACTTCCGCTGCCGCATGCGCAATACTGCCATCGTCAGCATCAATAAAATCTTCATTTTTATCTGCAATGACCTGATCTAAAGCTTGCTCTATCACAACAAAGCCCGTGCTTTCCTCTAATTCAGCCGCCCAATCACAGGCGGTGTCATTACCAAATGGTTCGTGTGACCATGCTCCCATCTTTCTACTACCCTTTCAAAATATCATGTTTATAAAATGTACAATTTTATATTAAAAATAAAGTCTGAAATTTTTACAAATTATGTTCAGAAGCAATTTTCACAAAATTTTCGATTTTAAGTCAAATCATGATCAGAAACACAAATGTTGATGTTTATTTCAAGTTGATCGGCATACAATAGACAGCATTGGAAAATCCTCAGCAATATTTGATATTTTCCAAATGACGTGCAGCTTAGACTGCACGTTTATTTTTTAAATCTTCCTGAAGGAGTAATCAGGGTGCGCCAAGCAACAGTTTATATTGACAGTAAAGCGCTGCAATATAATTTAAACCGTGTTAAACAACTTGCCCCAACTGCTAAAATTGTCAGCATGGTCAAAGCCAACGCCTATGGGCACGGCGTAAAAGACTGTTTAGCCGCCTTAGCTGAAACGGATGCATTCGGTGTTGCCTGCCTTGAAGAAGCTTTAGAAATTCGTGCATTGGACTATCAACAGCCGATTACCTTAATCGAAGGTATTTTCAGTGCCGATGAAATGGCTGTGGTGGTTGAAAATAACATTGAAGTCGTCGTCCATCAGCAAGAACAGTTAGATTGGTTACGCACTCAAAAAGATGCCTACATTGCCAAAGGATTAAAAGTCTGGGTCAAACTCAACAGTGGTATGAATCGCTTAGGTTTTAAAGTCCCTGAAATTATTGATGTGATTAACTCACTCAAAGCAGATGGTTTTACTTGCGTACTTGCAATGCACTTTGCCAATGCTGATGCAGAAGATCATCCGCTCAATGAGCAACAAAAAAATCAATTTTTAGATGTCAAAGAAGCCTGTGATCCAATTATGGCGTCATGCTGTAACTCAGCTGCGATATTTAAATGGCCTGAATTAAATTTTGACTTTGTCCGTCCAGGCATAATGCTCTATGGTGCATCACCTTTTGCCGATAAGTCTGCCAATGATTTAGACATCAAACCTGTGATGACGTTTACTGCGGAAATTATTGCTTTAAATCATATTCAAGCAGGTGAATCTGTTGGTTATGGCTCAACATTTGTTGCAGACACTGAGATGGATATAGCCATTGTGTCTATTGGTTATGGTGATGGTTATCCACGTGCATTTCCTAAGCAAAACTACGTTGTGATCAATAGCAAAGCAACTCGTGTAATTGGTCGAGTGGCAATGGACATGATTGCGATTGATGTCACAGGTTTAAATGCACCTTTGGGTACTAAAGTCGAACTTTGGGGTAAAGATCGTTTGGTCGATGATGTTGCAGAAGCCAATGGCACGATTGGTTATGAATTGCTGTGTCGTATGAGTAATCGCCCTGTTCGTAAGAAAATTTGAGGGTTGTAAAAAATGAGGGCTATTTAAAGCTCTCATCCTCGTGCTAATAAGTTAAATAAAATTATTGAATAGATTCATAAAAATCTCCCCTCTTGCGCAACGTTGTTGCTCATCTTTAAAAAAGAGGGGGAACTTCTTGTAACTAAAATAATTTCCAGTAATGAGAAGCCCCCTCCTTTGAAAAAGGTGAGGAACGTGTTCCGCAAGGGGAGGATTTAAATAAAAACCAACATATAACTCACTGAAAAAAATCATCATTCGGTTTTGGTAAATCTTGTAAACCTTTCTTCAAGGTTTCTGACCATTGTTTGCTGATCTGCTGAAAATAAGGTTCATCTTCATTGATTCTTTTTCCTTGCGGAATCACAAAAGAATCTTTTTGATAGACCAAAGTATCCAATGGCATACCTACAGAAACATTGGAACGCAAAGTAGAATCAAAAGAAATTAAACTGCAACGTAAAGCTTCATCTAAAGGCATGTCATAACTTAGAGCACGATCTAAAATCGGCTTACCATACTTACTTTCACCAATCTGAAAATACGGCGTATCACTGGTCGCAGAGATAAAATTCCCTTGTGGGTAAATATTATACAACTGCATTTCCTCGCCCTTGATCTGACCACCGACCAATAAACTACAGAAATAATTGCTTTGCTCTTGCGTATCTTCGGTTACATCTGCGATCACTTTACGTAGAATCTGCCCCACCAAACCCGCAACCTCAAACATGGTATTTACACTGTATAAATTGGGTTCTTGTTTGAGTGCTAAATGATTCTTTAAATGTCCAATCACAGCTTGAGTTGTTGCCAAATTTCCAGACGTTTGAATGCAAATGAAACGCTCATTCTGCACCCCAAATGTATACAGTTTTCGATATACCGAAATATGATCTACACCTGCATTGGTTCTTGTATCACTAATAAATACCAAACCATCTTTGAGCCTTAATGCACAGCAATACGTCATAGAATTACCTTTTACAACAACGTCTTAAATTTGAAATAAATCACACTTTTGCAAGTGTTTAGACTATTTAACACTCATCAGATTAACATGCAAGCACTTGAACGATAGAATACATGGTTTCAATTCCACCTAGCTGACGCATACCACGCACAGGGGCAACATCCCAATAATCACGCCCAACTGCTACATAAACATGTGAATCTGGACGAAAAAGTTGGTTACTCACATCCATAACATGCCAAGCACCATCCAAATAAACTTCTGCCCATGCATGACTGGCTAGGTGAGATTGCTGATTTACATGCAAATAACCTGAAACATAACGTGCGGGGACACCTAAGGCTTTCGCCATCGCAATCAAAACATGGCTATGATCTTGGCATACCCCTTGTCGGTCAGTGAAAGACTCCATTGCTGTATGCATCACTGTCGTACTGGCACTGATATACGGCATATAACTCAATAATGCTGCGGCAAGTTTTTTAAAATTCGACACGGTAATTATCGGTACATGTGATTTTACAAAATCCAGCATTTCTGTATTACATAAAGTTGCAGCAGTCGGTTGCAAATACAGCATGGGTGATAATTGATCGGAAACCCCAAACTGATTGTGTAAATTAATCTCAACAAACCCCTGTGCCATAATCAACATTTGTTGATAAGGCTCAGACTGCGAACTAGTCAACCAGACATTATCAAAAGCATCACGCTTCAGTTGTGTCACACCAGGTACACTCACCTGCCACGCTGTCACATGTTGGTGTATGTTTGATTGTGGCGTCATCTTGATATACTGAATACTATTCTTTGCCCATTCAGTATATTGATAATGTGTTTGATGATTAATCATGAGCTTCATAGGCGATCCAATTCGAATAATGAATCAATATGATCACTAAAATGATAATAATTCGCACGATTTGGCTGTTGTTTAAGTTCCAACCAAACATCAGGCAAACTACTCATTCCTTCCTGATCTAAACTGCGAATCAAACCATCCAATTGCATTAGGGTCACTGAATGATTTTGATTTAAACGTAAGTTACGATCCAGTTGCTCCATTTTTTGCCCTAAACTAAAAAATAGAAATAACAATTCGTCTTCTTCAGCTTCTAAGACGTCATTGCATTCCTCACAGACATCGCAAATAAATCCTGCATTTTGTTCAGCTTGTTGCAATAATTGATTGAGTGCAGCAAAAGATTGTGCGGAAATCACACCACGCAAATCATGAATATTATTTTTTGCACAAATGAATTGCTGATGAAACGACGCAGGTTGTTCAAAATCTAAAATTAATTCATTCAATGAACTGGCATCAAATGCAGGCAAACAGAATGCATGTGCATAATCTAAAGCCAATTCATTGGTTTTAAATGGATATTGGCTACATAAATATTGTATACGTGTTAAATAGCGACCTAACCAAAATATATTTTGTGCATTTGTACTGAGTAAAATCATGTTCTCGCTCCTTTGGTTGAGGTTATGGGCGTGGGCTAAATTGAAAATTCATCAATCACCCATGTGTCCTTAATTCCACCACCTTGTGATGAGTTAACCACCAGTGAACCTTGTTGCATCGCAACACGGGTTAAGCCCCCAGGAACAATTTCCACCCGTTCTGGAGAACTTAAAATGAATGGTCTTAAATCAATATGTCGTTCAGCTATACCTTGATGAGATAATGTTGGTGCAACGGATAAATCCAAAGTGGGTTGCGCTATATAGGCAGATGGTGAACTCATCAATTTGATTTTAAATAAATCAATTTCTTGCTCAGTTGCTTTAGGGCCGATCAACATACCGTAGCCACCAGAGCCTTGCGCCTCTTTCACGACCAACTTATCAAGATTTGCCAAAACATAATCTAAAGCTTCTGCTTCACGACATTGATAAGTAGGCACATTGCATAAAATGGGCTTTTCATTGAGATAATATTCAATCATTTTATCCACATAAGGATAAATTGATTTGTCATCCGCAACGCCAGTTCCAGGTGCATTGGCAATCACCACATGACCACTGATATATGCCGACATGAGCCCTGCAACACCCAAAGTGCTGTCAGGTCTAAAGCTCAACGGATCTAAAAACCCATCATCAAGGCGTCTATAAATTACATCAACTTGTTGACGTCCTCGGATGGTTTTCACATAAACCTTGTCGTTTTCAACAAAAAGGTCACGTGATGTCACCAATGGCACACCCATTTCTCTTGCAAGAAAAGCATGTTCATAATACGCACTGTTATAACGACCAGGTGTGAGTACAACGATTGTTGGCGCATCGACTTTAGAATTTTCTGCCAATATTTCACGCAGTAATTGTGGGTATTGCTCGATACCTGCAACCGTTTGATTACATAAATCAGGCATGAGTTTTTGGCTCATTTTACGACTTTCAAGCATGTACGACACACCCGATGGTGTACGTAAATTATCTTCGAGTACAAAGAAATCCCCATGACGATCTCGAACAATGTCTATTCCACTGATTTGACTGTAAATATTGCCATTTAGCGTATTATTTAACATCATCGGTTGATAGGCTTCATGCGTCAACACTTGTAACTCTGGAATCAAACCCTCTTTTAAAATATGTTGTTGATGATAAATATCCGCAAGAAATAAATTCAATGCTTGAATTCTTTGCGTACATCCAGCAGCTATTTTGTTCCATTGCTGTTTTGCAATCACACGTGGAATTAAATCAAAGGGAATTGTTCGGTCAATTCCAGATTTTTCACCATAGACCGCAAATGTAATACCTTGATGTAAAAAATGTGATTTTGCTGATTCATTTAACTTTTCAAGTTCATAAATACTGTGCTTTGATAACCAATCCTCTATTTTTTCAGCTGTTTCAGGCGATAGAGCTTGATCATCCGTCATTTCATTGAAAAAAATAGAATCCATTTGTTTGAGCAAATGTTGTGTGGGTTGCTGTACATCGATGAATTGTACAACCTCTTGAATCTGACTCGTTTGTTGCTGTATGGCACGCGTCGTTTGTGTATCTGTTTGCTCAATCACAGACAAAGTAAAATTTTCAGAATAATGTTCTTTCGGTGAATTTGTATCTAGCGTTTCTTTTAGCATACAAACCTCTTTTATGTTCTATTTGGCATAGTTTATTAAGCAATATCAATGCCAAAGTGCATGTGAGCTGTGAACTTTAGGTAAATTACGGCTTAAACAATAAGGAGAATATTTATTAATTCATTGTTTGAACTTCAGCTCAATACAAGTTTTGATCGAACATGTTTCAAAATTTTTTAGTCAATTTTTTCAATAATTAAACAGATAAATTTAGGATATAACTTGCAGAACGTTGCTGAATTTTCTATTGTGTAACTGATTTAATTCCTTAACCTTTCACGATTTAAACGATAGAGATCATGTCTGCACAAGAAAAAGAAACTTCCAATAGCCTTTACCGCCAATGGCAAATTCTCTCTCGTTTATCTACAGGTAAATGGTTGGGTACGAGGGAATTACAAGAAACCTTAGAACGCGAGGGCATTGAAATCAGCCTGAGAACCATTCAACGTGATCTCAATCAAATCGCTCAACGTTTCCCGATTGAGAGCAATAAAACAGTTCCCCAAGGTTGGCGCTGGCGCTCAGATGCACCGATTCAAAGCTTACCGCACATGACCAGCTCACAAGCGGTCACCTTTATGATGGTCGAAGAACACTTAAAACATTTATTGCCACCAAGTTTGATTGATGAAATGAATCCTTGGTTTGATTTAGCACGACGTAGTCTTTCAACGCAGAACAATGTTCGCCAATGGATCAACCGTGTTCGGATCGTTCCCGCTAGTCAGCCTGTTATTCCCCCTCTCGTTGAGCGTCAAGCGCAACAGTCGATTTATGAGGGTTTATTGCAAGACAAACAAATTGAATGTGTTTATCGTTCACGCGGACATCAAGGTGAGGAAAAAACCTATACACTCAATCCATTAGGCTTGGTTCAAAAAGGTGCAATTATTTATTTGATTTGTACTCGACATGATAAAACTGAAGTTCAAACTTTTGCACTGCATCGTTTTAAATCTGCAACTGTTTTAGACACTCGCGCATTACACCCTGTTCAATTTGATATTGATGAATATATTGATTCAGGTGCTTTAGGCTTTAGAGTTGATTTTTCAAAGCCAACTGAAAATGTTGAATTAAAACTGGTGATGCACGAAGATGATGCACTCTACTTTACAGAAAGCCAACTCAGTAAAGAGCAAAAAGTTGAACAGTTAAATGAACAACTTTATCAAGTCAGTGCTGTTGTGCCTTTTACTTCGCAACTGGTTTGGTGGCTCAGAAGTTTTGGTAAAAAAATTGTACGAATTGAACCTGTTGAAGTATTCAATGCCGTTCATGAAATTGAATAATTTTTAGAGCAATCTGTTCATAGAATCTCTAAATTCAAAACAATAAAAAGAGCCTTTCGGCTCTTAATTTTTTATTATTTTCATTCTTTTTTAAATTTTATTGTTTTGCGCTTATTTAAAACTCATGTCACATCTTTGCAAATGTCCACAAGACATGAGTTTTCATTGGAGAATTGAACATCACATTAAGCAGCATGCAAGTTCAGCAGTATTGTAACGAATGCACTTCATGGTCATGGTTTTCACCTCTTGTTTGAACGTAGTTTTAATTTAGAACATTTTATTTTGATTGTGAAATAAGCAATTTTGAAATTTTATTCTTAATTTATGTTAAACAATTATCCTGATATTTTTATCTTATAAATAAAAAAGCGACCATTTAAATGATCGCCTATATTATCAATTCAATGACATCATCCAATATAAGATGATTTCTTATTCGCTTTATACGTCGATAATGCTGTAACTGCAATTGCAGACAACACAATCCCTGGCGCACTTGCCACGAGAATACCCGTCGTCCCCAAACCTAATGCTAAGATTTTCCCTGTTAATAAAGGACCAGTCATTGCACCCAAACGTCCAAGTGAAATCGCACTCCCCACGCCTGTTACTTTTCCTGCGGGTGTATAGAAAATCGGTGAAATACCATAAAGAATCGACTGCCCACCCGTAGAGAAAATACCACCGATCAGCCCTGCGAAAATCAGCAATGGAATTGACTTTGTTGTGAATAGAATCAATACCGCAATAAATAGACCTGTATAGATAATTACCGCCATTTGCCAAAGTTTCAGACGATCTAATAAATAACCCAAACCTAAAGTCCCAATCACAGCACCGACTTGGAAAATCAACATAATCATAAATGCTTGTTGCTTTTCTAAACCTTGTTCCATGAGTAGGTTTGGCAACCAACTGATCAGAATATAATTCACCATTAATGTGAAAAAGAAACTCACCCAAAGTGGTAACGTTTGTTTATAGGTATTATTTTTAAATAAAATTTCTGTCATTGCAGGAACATAGAGATGGATCCGTAAATTTGAACAACTCCTATAAGTGATATTCTGCTCCTCAAATGATGTTATAAACATCAATATATGGAGTATTTTATGGCACGTAGACCAAGAAGAAATCATTCAAATGATTTTAAAGCTAAGGTAGCACTTGCTGCGATTAAAGCAGAAAAAACACTTGCTGAATTGAGTGCTGAGTTTGATGTTCATCAAAACCAAATTATTGACTGGAAAAATCAATTGATCTCAGCTTCCTCGCAAGCTTTCGATCAATCAAAAGCTCCAACAGAACCACCCATCGATCTAAAAAAACTACATGCAAAAATCGGTGAGCAGGCATTAGAAATTGATTTTTTAGAAGGTGTGTTGAAGAAACTGGGCCGCTTCAACCACAAAAGTTAATCGACGACTCACTTCAGATTTCAGTATCTAAGCAAGCTAAGCTGCTGAAAGTCTCCCGTGGTTGTTATTACTATCGCCCAAAACCTGTGAGTGCATCAGATCTGAAGCTGATGCGATGTATTGATGAATTACATATGCAATATCCTTTTGCAGGCAGTCGTATGATGCGTGATTTGTTGAATCGTCAAGGACATCATATAGGACGACGTCATACACGTACTTTAATGAAGAAAATGGGTATTCAGGCGTTATATTGCAAACCAAATTTAAGCCAGGCTAATCAAGCTCACCGTAAATATCCATATCTGCTCAAAGGGTTGGCTATTCAGCGCAGTAATCAAGTGTGGTCTACGGATATAACGTATATCCCTATGGCAAAAGGCTTTGTTTATTTATGTGCTGTGATTGATTGGCATAGCCGCAAGGTACTTGCGCATAGGGTATCGATTAGTATGGAGGTGGATTTTTGTATTTCGGCTTTAAATGAAGCGATTGAAAAATATGGTCGACCTGAAATATTTAATACAGACCAAGGCAGCCAGTTTACCAGTGATGCATTTATTGATGTATTGAAATCAAATGGCATTCAAATCAGTATGGATGGTAAAGGTCGATGGGTAGATAATGTGATGGTTGAACGATTATGGCGGAGCGTTAAATATGAAGAGGTGTATCTCAAAGCTTATAGCAGTGTCACAGATGCGAAAAAGCAATTAAGTGCATATTTTGAGTTTTATAATTTGAAACGACCTCATTCGAGTCTAGACAAAATGACACCAAATGAGTTTTACTATGATCAGCTACCCCAACAAAACAAGGTGGCTTAACTAGAGCGGAATATCACTTATAAATACGCTTTTAGTTGTTCAAACAAGTGGGACCACCTCTCATGTTCATCCACTGCAACCACTTGTTCTTTTCGTTTGTCTTTTAAAATCATTGCCATAAATGGAATGAGTAGCAATGGTGTAATCCCACCGATCAAGAATAAGGTATGCCAAGAAATATCTTTAAACAAAATACCCAATCCTGCGACAAAAATTGCGCCTACAGGCAAACCGCAATACATTAAGCTGTTTAATTTACCGCGATTTTCTTCAGTTGCTTCATCGCCGACCACTGAAATCATGGTTGGCATTGCAGCACCTAAACCTAAGCCAGTAAAGAATCGTGCTGCATATAAAATTTCAATATTCGGTGCAATTGCAGTGAGTGTCATAAAAACACCGAATATGGCGATAGACAGCATCAATACTTTCTTTTGCCCTAAATAATCTGCGATACGTCCACCGAAGAATGCGCCGAAAAGCATTCCAAATACGCCTAAACTAAAGACATAGCCCATTTGCACTTGGTCTAAACCAAATGTCGCTGCGATTCCTTTTGCTGCGATTCCAGGTGCTTGTAAATCGAATCCTTCAAAGAATGCGACCCAGAAACATAAAAATACTGTGAGTATTTTTTGCACCTTTGTTGACTGTTCATGTGCCATGATTGATCTCCATCAATAGTGAACAAATTACATGACCGAGTAATTTGCTCGGCTATTGTGAAATCAAATACCGAGGAGAAATAGCACGACAAAGGTCGGGTTTGTCTGAGAAAATACCCTAATTTTTTAAATAAATAGCACTTAAATCTAAGATTATTCATTAGTAATTTAGATAAATAGATATATTTATATTATGATTCAATCACTTATTTAAATAAAAGCTAATAATGATCATATAATCACTTAAAGCTATATACCCTTAAAATTGATCATTTAAGGGTTTGAAATTTAAAATACAGAAGATATAGAACCTACTGATACATTGAGTAGTCGATCTAACAAAAGTTCTACCTGTTCTTTCCCTCTTAATTGCATATACCATTGTTGAGGAGTCGCTTGCATACCAAAATACAATCCTGCAATTCCACCTGCGACACAAGCCGTGGTATCAGTATCTCGACCTAGTGAAATCGCTGTTTTCACAACATCTTGATAAGTCGATTGTTGTAAGGCAAATTTTGCGGATTTTAAACAATCCACCACATAGCCACTGCCTGTATGCACTCCTTCTTCATCTGGCTGAATATATAGTTCGAGCTGTTCCGAATCTTCGGATTTGTCTTGATAATATTCACGTAAAATTGCTACAGCTTTTTCCCATCCTGTATTGATGTTCAAACCATTGAGAATAGATCTTGCCCATAAACAATATAAAGCACAGCAGACTTTTGAACGTAGATGGGCATGGGTAATATGCGATTGTGCATAAGCATCTTGAATCAATTCTTCATCTGTTCCTTGATGCCACAATGCCAGAGGCAATACTCGCATCAGTGAACCATTACCATTCGATAACTCATCATTTTTGGCAACTTTTTCCAATGGAACGCTATTTAAATACAGATTAATTGCAGACGATGTCTGTATACCCACATCAAACACTTGGTAATCAACAGCCATGTAACCATGTTGATACCAATTACAAATTCGATTCATAAAATCTTCAGCATCAAATTTACTTTTATAAAGCAATGAATCAAGTAAGCATAAAGCTTGAGCACCATCGTCCGACCATGTTCCAAAAGGAATATTGGAATAAGTTTTACCAAAGCCCTTTGGTGTAATCATGTCAATTTTGGAATATTCAGGTAGTTGTTCGGGTAAATTAAATTCATACGGTACACCCACTGCATCACCAATTAGTAAACCGTAAATTGCGCCTTTGATTTGGTCTTGTCTACTCATATTTCTACACGTCAATTATTTGAACAAATTATATATTGTTATAGTGACACCATATTGTAATATATTCAAGCCTTTCAATATCAAAAATAGCGACAATAAAAAAGCCCGCATTACGCGAGCTTCTTAAAACTAAAAAATCTTAAGCAGATTTTTTAGTTTGATTATTCTTACGAATCGTAATCATCACCAACTGAACTGCCGCAGGTGTAACACCTGGAATACGGCTTGCTTGACCCAAAGTTTCAGGACGAACATCTTTCAGTTTCAATGTAATTTCACGAGAAAGCCCTGAAACCACATCATAATCAAAATCAGCAGGAATACGGGTGTCTTCCAAACGCTTCATTTGTGCAACATCTTCTTGCTGACGGTTAATATAACCTGCATATTTCACCGCAATTTCAATCTGCTCACCGACAAATGCTGTTACTTCAGAATCTGTGATTTCAGCAATTTGCGAGAAATTAATATTCGGACGTTTTAACAAGTCAATCGCATTGGTTTCTTTAGACAGATCATCACCAGTCAATTCAACGAATTTTTTACCCAAAGGATTATTCGGTGCAGCCCAAAGATGTTGTAAACGACCTGTTTCTTTCTCTACTGCTTCCATTTTTTGGCAGTAAGAATCCCAACGCTCATCGTCCACAAGACCCATTTCACGACCAATGGCTGTTAAACGCTGATCAGCATTGTCTTCACGCAACATCAAACGATATTCCGCACGTGAAGTAAACATACGGTACGGTTCTTTCGTACCCAAAGTAATAAGATCATCAACAAGCACACCCATATACGCTTCATCACGTTTCGGTGTCCACTGTTCTTGATCCCATGCACGGCGAGCAGCATTTAAACCTGCCAATAAACCTTGTGCGCCTGCTTCTTCATAACCTGTAGTACCGTTGATTTGACCCGCGAAGTATAAGTTATTGATTGATTTTGTTTCTAAAGAGAATTTCAAAGATTGCGGGTTGAAATAATCATATTCAATTGCATAACCGGGACGAAGAATGTGCGCATTCTCCATACCACGAATCGAACGAACCAATTCAAACTGCACGTCAAATGGCAAAGAAGTCGAAATACCATTTGGATAAAGCTCATGCGTATCCAAACCTTCAGGTTCTAAGAATACTTGGTGTGAGTTTTTATCGGCAAATTTATGAATTTTATCTTCAATTGATGGGCAATAACGTGGACCTACGCCTTCGATCACACCAGTATACATTGGTGAACGATCTAAACCACCACGGATAATGTCGTGCGTACGTTCATTAGTATGCGTGATATAGCAGTTCACTTGTTCAGGATGCATTGACACATCGCCCATGAATGACATGGTTGGTGACGGGAAATCACCAGGTTGCGGAATCATCACAGAGAAATCGACTGAACGTGCATCAATACGTGGTGGTGTACCCGTTTTTAAACGACCAACTGGAAGTTTTAATTCACGTAAACGTGCCGCCAGTGAAATTGAAGGAGGATCACCTGCACGACCGCCTGATGAATTATTCAAACCAACGTGAATCACACCACCGAGGAATGTACCCGTTGTTAAGACTACAGTTTTCGCATCAAAGCGAATCCCCATTTGTGTCACAACACCTTTAACAGTATCGCCTTCAACAATTAAATCATCAGCTGCTTGCTGGAAAATATCCAAATTGGCTTGATTTTCTAAAGTATGACGAATCGCTGCTTTATAACGAATACGGTCTGCTTGCGCACGTGTCGCACGAACTGCCGCACCTTTACGAGAGTTGAGGATACGGAATTGAATACCACCTTTATCAGCAGCGAGTGCCATCGCACCGCCCAAAGCATCAATTTCACGCACCAAGTGTGATTTACCAATACCACCAATCGCTGGGTTACAGCTCATCTGCCCTAAAGTCTCAATATTATGAGTAAGGAGTAAAGTCTGTCGACCCATACGTGCCGCAGCAAGTGCCGCTTCCGTACCTGCGTGACCGCCGCCGATAACAATGACATCGTAAACTTTAGGATAATGCATAGTGGTAATATTAGGAGAAAAAGAATGACAGAAAATTATAACAAAATTTTGATTTAAGTTTTAGGCAGTTTTACAAATTTATTGGGCTAAATCGCCAGACTGAACCAATAAACAATACTTTACAGAGACTACATAAGACAAACAGACCGTTGCAGTAAGTCTTCACAAATCAAATTTAACTGAACATAAAACAGCTTTAGGATGAAAACCACTCAGACAAATAAATTTTCAATGAATATAAGGATTAGGAATATGAAAAATATAGTGTCTAAGCTGATGGTTAGCTCATTACTGACTTGTGTTGCTTTCTCTACGGCACATGCTGAGGAAGAAAATACCAGTAAAGCTGAAATTAAAAAGCAAATCCAAGTCTGTGCTAAGAAAAAAGAGGGTGATTGGGTCACTTATGCCAATAAAGGTGTCACTTATAATGGTGCATGCTTACCCAACGAAAGTGGCAAACTTCAATTTAGCTTCCCTGCACCTGCGGGCGGTTCTTCAGCAGCAGTTGCGCCTCCAGTCGCAGATGATGCCATTGCCAATAAGCCCGCTGTAGAAGCTGTGCCTGCGACGCAACCTGCTCCTGCGGCTGTACCAGAAGCACCAGTTGAGCAATCTGCACCTCAAACAAGTGAACAACCTGTAACAGATGCACCTGCCCCACCGTCAGCTCAATAAGATCATTTCAACGTTGTAGAATTTATTCATCGATTTTACTAACCTAAAAATGGAAGGACTCACATTGATGAGTCCTTTTTTATACTTTAAATTTTATGCTTTAAAAAGTGAAGTTCATCTGTACTCTAATTTTCTAATTATTTTTTATTTTCTAATTCAATTATTTCTATTACACTCAAAGTGAATCTGGATGATTCTTCGAACAACTTTAACCTATATAAAATAACAAATTAAGGATGAAAATATGGATTCAGGGATTATTACAATCATGCTTCCGCTTGCCTTAGCTATCATCATGATTGGCTTAGGTCTTGAACTTACACCCAAAGATTTCGCCCGAGTTTCCAAACATCCCAAAGCAGTATTGATTGCTCTATTCTGTCAATTGGTTCTGCTTGTTGGAATTGCCTTTATTATTTGTAAAGTATTGGCATTGCCTCCCTTACTGGCAGTCGGCTTAATGCTACTCGCAGCATCACCAGGGGGAAGTACTGCAAATTTATTTAGCTATTTATTTAAGGGCGATATTGCGCTCAATATTACACTCACAGCCATTAATTCTGTGATTGCAGCATTTACCCTACCATTGATTGTAAATTTCTCGATTCAATATTTTATGAATGATGGTCAACAAATTAGTATGCAATTCAGCAAGATTATTCAAGTTTTTGCGATTATTTTAATACCTGTATGTATTGGCATGCTAATTCGACACTATGCACCTCATTTCAGTGAGAAATTAAATAAACCTTTGCGTATATTTTCTGTCCTGTTTTTAGTTTTAATTATCATCGGAGCAATCGCAAAAGAACGTGCGAATATTTTGCAATACCTCACCCAAGTCGGTTTCGCTACAGTCATTTTCTGTATTTGTAGTTTGGTGATTGGTTATTTTGTACCACGACTCATGGGAATTAACAGTGCACAAGCACGTGCTTGTGCCTTTGAAATTGGCATTCACAACAGCACTTTAGCGATGACGATTGCCTTAACTGTGATTGCCAATAGCACGGTTGCGATGCCTGCCGCAGTCTATTCTATTTTTATGTACATTTTCGCTGCCCTATTTGGATTCCTCATTTCCAAACTTGCCGACAAAGAAACCGTACAAAAAATGGCATAGCTTAGTGATAATAAAGCATTGTACAAATTCAGCATCAAAAGCAGCACTGATTTAAAATGGACGTTTCAACGTCCATTTTTTATTTCTACAGGAATATAGGCGTAACTTGCCTGTTTCGGCTACAATATGCGTTTTTAAGAAAATGATTTAGGTCTTTCCCGTGAAGTGGTTACAAATCCATATTACAGTAGAACAAGCTCAAGTTGATTTTACAGAAACATTGTTAAGCTCTTTAGGTGCAGTCAGTGTGACTCTAGATGATGCCGAGAATCAAGATTTACTTGAACCACTTCCTGGTGAAACGCCACTTTGGAATAAAGTCATTGTAACAGGCATTTATGCGCAAGAAGATGATGAAACGATTGATGTCGCAGCTTTAGAAACTTTTATTCGTACTCAACTTCCAACTGAACCAATGCGTAGTGAATTCTTAGAAGACCAAGAATGGGAACGTACTTGGATGGATGCCTATGAACCCATTCAGATTGCTGAAAAATATTGGATTGTTCCAGAATGGATGGAAGCACCTGAAGCAGATGCAGTCAATATTAAACTTGATCCAGGTTTAGCTTTCGGTACAGGAAACCATGCGTCAACATTTCTTTGCTTACAATGGTTAGGCAAAACAGATGTTAAAGATAAAATCGTCATCGACTATGGTTGTGGTTCAGGTATTTTAGGTGTTGCTGCACTGCTTCTCGGTGCTAAAAAAGTCTATGCAACGGATATCGATCCGCAAGCAGTTTTAGCAACCCAACAAAATGCTGAACTCAATGGCGTACTTGAAAATCTATATGTTGGACTTCCAGAAGAATTCAATACAGAATTTAAAGATAAACAAGCAGATATTTTAGTTGCCAATATTCTTGCAGGACCATTGATGTCACTTGCAGAAGAATTCTCAACTTTAATTAAATCTGAGGGAGAATTCGCACTCGCTGGTGTAATTGAAGAGCAAGTAGCTGATGTATCTAGTGTTTATTCTGAATTTTTTGATATAGTAGAAGTTGAGAAACGTGACGAAACTTGGTGTCGAATTTCAGGATCACGTAAAGAATTTTAATCCTATGAAATAATCATATCTATGGCTGAAAAACAAACCATTTGCCCAAATTGTGCATCTATTTATAAAGTATCAGTAACTCAGCTTACTGTTGCGCAGGGAATGGTTTGTTGCCCAAAATGTTCACATGATTTTAATGCCCTACTGCATTTACAAAAAACACCGCCTATTGATACTAATATTGATCACACAATCACTTATTTTGAAGAACCCCAAGATTTTTTCTTTAAGAATAAAGAAGCTGAATTCACTATTTACGATATTTTTAAACGTAAAGTTGAAAATTCAAATATTGATTTGAAAACGTATTTGAATAACTTAAATTACTTTAATAATGAACCAATCAATGTCATACCAAGCTTAAATCTTGCACAAGGCATACATAAGCCCAAACAAGATAGTTCTTCGTCTAAAAGCGTCCTCTATTATGCAGTTTGGAGCCTGATCAATCTTGCGCTGTTCAACGTACTGTTATTTCAAATCGTATGGTTCAACCCAAAACTAACAGACCAGTACCCGATCGTTAATTCAATTTTCACAAAAACATGCGCTATATTACGTTGTGACACCATTGATCAACGTTATAAAAAAGTCATGGTTCAAAATATTAAAGTTATTTCGCTCAACCATCAGCAAACCCAATTTACAGGACAAATTAACAATCAGTATTCTAAAAGCTTAGAACTTCCGATATTAAAGTTAACGCTTAAAGATAAAGGAAACGTTGTTAATACCTCGATCATAACTTCTGATGAATATTTGATTGATAGTTTGCAAGGCATAAAACGGATTCCGCAAAATAGCCCTTATCCGTTTAAATTTGTAATCAAACAACCGAGAAATAGTTTTGATGAGTATGAATTCGTAATCATTCACCCTTAAGATTGAAAAAAACTATAAAAAAATGAAAAAAAATGTAGTTTTCTTGCTCATTTTTTCTTAGACAATGGTATCATACGCGCCACGAAAGCTTTGTCCTGCAAACTCCTCGCATTTTTTCAAAAAAATATAGTTTTATTATGTGCTTTATAATTTCAATATCGCGCAAGTAGAACGTTTTTTGTTTAAAAGAGTGTTGTAACAAATATTAATCTATTGTTACGCTTATTTTTCACTCAATACGATGATTTGTGGCAAGCTAATTGTTCTTGTTTTAGAGCCAACCGTTTTAGGATCTAAAACGGAGCTCAGATTTTTTTAGACCACATTTATATATTGCTTTACCCTAGCAATATTTTGATTTTTCGGATTAACTCGCATGAATAGCAAATCTCCTATTTTTACTGCACAATCTGATGTCGCTCTTCGTATTCACGTAGATCGCGCAGTTCGTCACTATTTTGCACAATTGCAAGGTGAGCAACCATCTCAAGTGTACGACATGGTGCTAGCAGAAATGGAGAAACCTCTTTTATCTGTCGTTCTAGAATATACGCGTGGTAACCAGACTCGCGCTGCTGAAATTCTCGGACTAAACCGCGGAACTTTACGTAAAAAGTTGAAAGCTCACGGTTTAATGAGTGAATAAATGATAAAATGCTCACGGCTTGCGTGGGCATTTTTTTTACCTATGCATTAGCTATTTGTTAAATCTCTAGACTTAAACACTGTTGACGAAGATCATGACTATTAAACGCGCTTTAATCTCTGTTTCTGATAAAACCGGGATCGTTGAATTTGCCCAGAACCTTGCTGCTCTTGGGGTGGAAATTTTATCTACTGGTGGTACATATAAGTTGCTTAAAGACAACAATGTTGCCGTAGTTGAAGTTTCAGAGCACACAGGCTTCCCAGAAATGATGGATGGTCGTGTAAAAACATTACATCCGAAAATTCATGGCGGTATCTTGGCTCGCCGTGGTCTAGACGAAGCTGTAATGGCTGAACACAACATTGATGCGATTGACCTTGTTGTTGTGAACTTATATCCATTTGCTGCAACTGTAGCAAAACCAAACTGTTCACTTGCAGATGCGATTGAAAATATCGACATCGGTGGTCCAACCATGGTTCGTGCTGCTGCGAAAAACCATGCTTCTGTAGGTATTGTTGTCAATGCATCTGACTATGCAACTGTCGTTGAAGAGTTAAAAGCAAACGGTGCTTTATCTCATGCAACACGTTTTGACTTAGCGGTTAAAGCATTTGAACATACTGCACAATATGACGGTATGATCGCTTCTTACTTAGGCGCTCGCGTAGGTAAAGCAGAAGGCGAAGCTGATAAGTTTGCCCGTACTTTCAATACCCAATTAAACAAAGTTCAAGACCTTCGTTACGGTGAAAACCCGCATCAATCAGCAGCTTTCTATGTAGAAGCGACTGCAACTGAAGCATCTGTTTCAACTGCGAAACAGTTACAAGGTAAAGAACTTTCTTATAACAACATCGCAGATACTGACGCAGCACTTGAATGTGTGAAATCATTTGCAAAACCTGCTTGTGTGATCGTTAAACATGCAAACCCTTGTGGTGTTGCTGTTTCTCTAGATGGTATCCAAGCGGCTTATGATCTTGCATACGCAACAGATCCTGAGTCTGCATTCGGTGGCATCATTGCATTCAACCGTGAATTAGATGTTGCAACTGCGCAAGCGATTGTAGACCGTCAATTCGTTGAAGTGATCATTGCTCCAAGCATCGCTGATGGCGTACTTGAAGTAACTGGCGCGAAGAAAAATGTCCGTGTACTTGTATGTGGCGAACTTCCTGCAATTGATGCACGTCAGGCTCAACTTGACTATAAACGTGTAAACGGTGGTTTACTGGTTCAAGATCAAGACTTAGGCATGATCACGAAAGATGACCTTAAAGTTGTGACAAAGCGTGCGCCAACTGAAGCAGAAATTGATGATTTAATCTTTGCCTGGAAAGTTGCGAAATACGTAAAATCAAATGCGATTGTTTATGCTAAAGGTCGTCAAACTATCGGTGTAGGTGCTGGTCAAATGAGCCGCGTAAACTCTGCACGTATTGCTGCGATCAAAGCTGAACATGCTGGCTTAGTGGTTGAAGGTGCTGTAATGGCGTCTGATGCATTCTTCCCATTCCGTGATGGTATTGATAATGCTGCGAAAGCAGGTATCAAATGTATCATTCAACCGGGTGGTTCTATGCGTGATGAAGAAACAATTGCTGCTGCTGACGAAGCTGGTATCGCAATGGTGTTCACGGGTATGCGTCATTTCCGTCACTAATTAATATATAAATCCTCCCTAGCCCTCCTTTAATAAAGGAGGGTTTTCTATATCATAATAGAACGAAGGGAGTCCCCCTTTCCAAAGGGGGATTTAGGGGGATTCTATTTCTGGAAGGATTTTTGATCATGAATATTTTAGTTTTGGGTAATGGCGGTCGTGAACATGCACTTGCATGGAAAATCGCACAAGATGACAAAGTCGCAAAAGTATTTGTAGCACCGGGTAATGCAGGTTCTGCAACTGAAAATAAATGCGAAAATGTTGCCTTAAATATTTTAGACAATGCTGCGATTATCGACTTTGCAAAAAACAATGCAGTTGATTTAATCATCGTTGGTCCTGAAGCTCCACTTGTAAATGGTGTGGTTGATGCATGCCGTGAAGCTGGCGTTAAAATCTGGGGTCCAACTCAGTTTGCTGCACAGCTTGAAGGCTCTAAAGCATTTGCTAAGCATTTCCTTAAACGCCACAACATTCCTACTGCTTTCTATGATGTATTTACAGAAGTAGATGCGGCTAAAGCATTTGTAGAAAAAAATGGCGCGCCGATCGTAATTAAGGCTGACGGTCTTGCTGCGGGTAAAGGTGTAATTGTTGCCATGACCAATCAAGAAGCATTCGATGCAATTGATGACATGCTTGCAGGCAACAAATTTGGTGATGCAGGTTCTCGTGTAGTCATCGAAGAGTTTCTTGCAGGTGAAGAAGCGTCTTTCATTTGCATGATTGATGGCGACAACATTTTACCAATGGCAACATCTCAAGATCACAAACGTATTTTTGAAGGTGACCAAGGTCCGAACACTGGCGGTATGGGTGCTTACTCTCCTGCGCCTGTTGTGACTGCGGATGTATTTGAAAAAACCATGCGTGAAGTGATGCGTCCAACTGTAGATGGTATGAAAGCAGATGGTCACGTTTACACAGGTTTCTTATATGCAGGTTTAATGATTGATGAACAAGGTCAACCGAAAGTGATCGAGTTCAACTGTCGTTTTGGTGATCCTGAAACTCAACCCATCATGATGCGTTTAAAATCATCACTTGTTGATTTGGTGGAAGCAGGCATTGCGGGTAATTTACCTGCGGAAGCTGAATGGGATGAGCGTAAAACTGTTGGTATCGTTTTAGCATCTAAAGGTTACCCTGAAACTTCTAGCAATGGTGATGTGATTTCAGGCTTAGACACTGAAATGGCTGATGCTAAAGTCTTCCATGCAGGTACGAAAGCCAATGAAAATGGCGACATCGTGACTGCTGGTGGTCGTGTACTGTGCGTAACTGCACTGGGTAATACGATTGGTGAAGCACAAGCCAAAGCTTTAGAACTTTGCCAAAAAGTAACTTTTGACGGCGTTCAATACCGTAAAGATATTGGTTACCGTGCAATTGCACGTGAAAATGCTGAATAAGTTTTCAGAGTCTCAGTATTTTAAAAACCCGCTTAGGCGGGTTTTTTGATATATTCAATTAAATATCAAACAAATACTTTCTAAAAATGCTCTTTAATTTATTTAATCAACCATCTGAAGAAATACAATATTTAGGGACACCCTATACTCAAGATTGTTTAGACGCTATTGGCATCATTCTTCAAACTCAAATACACATTGAAAAAGCACTGCTTTTATCTTGCAATCAAGCACATGCATATTTAATAAAATCCCATAGGAATACTTACATTATCAGATCAGGCTTTAGATCAGGTTACCCTAGTGAAGGATCTAAAGGATTAGCTTCATCACTGCAACTTCTTTTAAAGCACAATATAGCAGTAGACGAAATTAATATTTCTGAAAAATTAATGAAGAAAATCAATCATAGTTCATTGTCAGATACTGATATTGAAATAATGTTAAAAACCGAAGTTGTACGACCAACCAACATATACGAATACATCTATGAAATTTATAAAACTACGGAATACCAAGTCACAAATGACCGTTACTATCCAACAGAATTACCCTACCACTTGATTGATTCTCGAATTTTAGATCTTGCTCTTAAATTTAACGATGATCCTAATCATTCTATTTTAACTGCCTATACAAGATTGGAAGATATTGTTAAAGCAAAAATTAACGATCAAACTTTATTTTCAAATAACTTATTAAAAGCAGCATTTGTTTCTGATAAACAGCGCCAATCAATATATTTTTGGGATAAAAATAATGAAAGAGTTTCAAATGCTTTAGGCTGTCTATTCACTAATATCTTTACTGCTTATAGAAACGAACGCGCGCATAGTGAAGTTGATAAGTCTTATTCTAAACAGCTACGCGAATTTTTACTACTAAATGAACTCTACCTACTAGAAAATGAATCTATCAAACGATAATCTAACACCACTATGACTATCCAACTCACAACCCCTCGCCTGATCCTCCGCCAATGGCAAGACTCCGACACCACCCCATTTATCCAAATGTGTGCAAATGACGAGGTCATGCGCTATTTTCCTAAAAAACTCGATGCTGCCGAAGCCACTGCCTTTCTGCTACGTATCCAAAATGACATTGAAAAACGTGGTTGGGGCTTATTTGCAGTAGAGCTAAAAGCTACAGGTGAATTTATTGGATTTATCGGCTTACACGTACATCCACCTGAGTTTGAAATAGCCGATGCCCCTGAAATTGGTTGGCGTTTACTGCCCCAATACTGGCATCAAGGCTATGCAACCGAAGGCGCTAAAGCGGTGTTAAAGCATGCATTTAGAAACTTACGTATAGATCGCGTGATTTCATTGACTGCCTGTATCAACACACCGTCTGAAGGTGTCATACAAAGACTCGGTATGGATAAAGTAAGAGAGTTTGATCATCCATTTGTTTCAGCTGATCATCCATTACATCGTCATGTACTATACGAAATGCATCGCGGTGATTTTCTGCATCACACATTTTGTTGATGCTAAAGTGCTTCATACGGGTACTAATGCATAATTCATTTAAGTCATAAAAACCCGCTTAGGTGGGTTTTTTAAATTTTATCCTTTCTTACTTTTAAAAATGCTATGAATTCTTGAATTTGACTCGTACTTAATAAATTTGAAAACCGACCATAAATTGGCTCAACATCTTCTGGAAACATATCAGTCGCTATAAAAATAGTTTTAATAGGTGAATAAACCTTAAGCGTTAAGTTATTAATTATAATCTTTTTCCATAAAAGAAAACGTGTCGTACGGACTGTTTTAATAATGTATTCTTGCTTCTCAAAATTAAAAATGAGCTGATCATTTTCCAAAAAAAGTGCCGCACACCTTATATTTTTATTCCAATCGAAAAAGCGATAAAAGAAACCTGTCGTCGCTTGAAATTCAGCACGGCTATTTTCACTGTCTTTAACACAGCGTCTATCAATTAATTTAGAGTTTATACGATCATAACTGATCAAATTATTCTCTTTACTAAACTCTCCTCGTCCACACTCCGCAAGTAAAAGAGTATTTTCATTCATTTTTTAATCCTTGATCTACAACTTTTCTATTCTCTAAATATCATAGATACATCTCTATACCGCTTACTCATCTAATAAAAACCCATATACAATAAATTCATAACAAAGCTAATAAATATTATATATTACAGATAAGTATACTATTTAACCAATATACCTTTTTTAAAATTCATAATTTATTGATTTATATTGTTTTATAAAAATATGCATCTTAGCTGTAAATTTCATCCAAATATCCTAAGCCCATGCTACCCATTGAAAGCTCTAAATTTATTGTTATGCTTTAAAAAACGCTGTTTAAAAATTCAAGATAATATATCGAATAATTGGAGTATCCATGAATAAACTGTTTGGCATTCTACTAAGTGCATCTGTACTGACTTTATCTGCATGTGGCAACAAACCTGAGCAAAATCAAACATCAAAAGAAAATGATCAAGGTTCAACTCAAACGCTAAAAACAATTAAACTCATATCAACTGGCGCAGATACAGACATTTGGAAATATATTTCCGATCTTCCTGAAACAAAACAAGCAGGGATCGACTTAAAAGTCACAAACCTAACCGACTATGTGGTATTAAACACCTCAGTTGCAAGTGGCGAGCAAGATGTAAATGCCTTCCAATCATTCAATTATCTCGCAGCTTATAATGCATCAAACAAAGAAAAAATTGCTGCTGTTGCCACAACCTATTTTGAACCAATGGGAATCTATGCCAATACAGTGAAGTCTGTAGAGCAATTTCCGCAAGGTGCAACCATTGCCATTCCAAACGATACAGCAAATGAAGCACGCGCCCTGTCGTTATTACAATCAGCAGGTTTACTCAAACTTAAGTCCAATTTTGACTTAGGTAAAGGCACTGTTAACGATATTATTGAAAACCCTAAAAAATTAAAGCTCCGTCCAATACAAATGACCACTGCCGTTCGAGTGAAAAAAGATGTGGATGCAATTGTCTTGGGCAATACCCTAGCACTTGAAGGTGGATTAAATGTATTAAAAGACTCTATATTTCATGAGCCTGTAGATGAAACCACCAAAATTTATGTCAATTTATTGGGTGTTGCAGAAGCTCATAAAAATGATCCAATTTATACAAAATTAGGAAATCTCTATCATTTACCACAAGTACAAAAATTCATTAGTGACAAATTTGCTGGAACCAAAGTCGAAGTCAATCAACCTGTTAGTGAATTTACTGACACTAAATAGGATTTAGCATCACCCCAAATCATGTATCGAGTAAAGTTGGATATTTTATTGATTCGACTTTGCTCAAATACTTAGCTCACCCCCCACAGCTTATAAATAGAATCAATCGATAAAAACTTTCAAGAAAAACTGCGCTATGCTTTCATTGATATTCAAAAATCATATATAAAATTGAAAAAAAATTATATCTAGTGAATTACCATTGCATGAGCGGTTCCCCCAAAGAATAAACAAAAGTTTTTGTTTTTATTATTAAATTGACTCAAATTATAGAATTCAAATCGCTCTCAAGGTATAGGATTTAAAAAATCAGCCCCTATGTATAATATAAATTTATTGATATGATAAACAAATCTTTAGAATCAGTTTTAAAAAATCTAATTCATTAAATCTGTACTCTAATCCTCAAATGTACGAAATATAAAGCATGCCAGAAGACGAATGGTTTAAAGCATGATTTATTTTCAAAAATGTTAAAAATTGATCTCAACCATCGAGAATGCATAAGAATTACTTCTGCATTTCCTTGTTAGGAATTATCCATGAATAAGTTGTTTGGCGTTTTACTGAGTGCTTCTGTGCTAACTCTTGCTGCTTGTGGTAAACAAGATGCTCCAAAAGCAGAACAAGCAGGTACAGCACCTGCTGGTGAATTAACGACAGTTACACTTGCTTCAAGCGGTTCAGACACAGACATTTGGAACTATATTGCGACATTGCCAGAAACTAAACAGGCTGGAATTGAGTTAAAGGTTAAAAACTTTACTGATTATGTTTCTATGAACACGGCTGTAGCAAACAATGAAATCGATGCAAATGCATTCCAATCATATGCATATATGGTCGCTTATAATGACAACAACAAAGCAAAAGTTGCACCAATTGCAACGACTTATCTAGAGCCAATGGGCATCTATTCAAGCAAAGTGAAAAAAATTGAAGAATTTGCCAATGGTGCAACCATTGCCATTCCAAATGATGGTGCAAATGAATCTCGTGCATTGTTATTATTGCAATCAGCAGGTTTGATTAAACTTAAAGCTGGTTTTGATGATGTTAAAGGTACACCAGCAGACATCACTGAAAACGCGAAAAAAATTGTGATTAAACCAATTCAAATGGCAACTGCTGTACGTGCTAAAGATGAAGTTGATGCGATTGTTCTAGGTAACGTTTTGGCAATGGAAGGTGGTCTAAACGTGATTAAAGACTCGATCTACCATGAGCCTATCGATCAATCAACTAAAATGAATGTCAACATCGTCGCTGTTGCCGATGCGCGTAAGAATGATCCTACATTGCAAAAATTAGGTACGCTTTACCATACTGCTGCTGTAGAAAAATACATCCAAGATCATTTCCAAGGTACGAAAGTTGATGTAAATAAACCTGTAAGCTATCTTACAGAATCAAAATAGTCTTATAATGACTTTCATTAAACAGGCAAAGTGACTTTGCCTGTTTTTCTTTTTTGTACATTTTTTTGACGATATGATTGAATTTAAAAATATTTCCAAACACTATGATCTTAAAGGTCAAACCTTACTTGCTCTGGATGAAATTAATTTAACCATTCCAGCAGGCAGTATTTTTGGCATTATTGGCTATAGTGGTGCAGGTAAAAGTACCTTAATCCGCTTGATTAATTTGCTTGAACGTCCGTCTCAAGGTCAGATTATCATCAATGAA
This sequence comes from Acinetobacter wuhouensis, assembly GCF_001696605.3. Classification (NCBI taxonomy): domain Bacteria; kingdom Pseudomonadati; phylum Pseudomonadota; class Gammaproteobacteria; order Moraxellales; family Moraxellaceae; genus Acinetobacter; species Acinetobacter wuhouensis. The sequence continues at coordinate 2,443,152 of NZ_CP031716.1, forward strand.
AAAGATTTTACTGCTTTGGATGCTCGCTCACTTCGTCAAGAACGTGCCAATATCGGCATGATCTTTCAGCATTTCAACCTACTACAAACCAAAACTGTAGCAGATAATATTGAAATGCCGTTGAAATTGCTCGGTGTAAGTAAAGACAAACGTGAAAAACGTTTAAATGAATTACTTGAATTTATTGATTTAAAGCATAAAAAAGATGCTTATCCAGATGAACTTTCAGGTGGTCAAAAACAGCGTGTCGGGATTGCTCGTGCACTGGCAAATCATCCTAAAATATTGCTTTGCGATGAAGCGACTTCTGCACTTGATCCGCAAACGACTAAATCCGTCTTGGAATTATTGAAAAAAATCAATAAAGAGCAAGGTATTACCATCGTCATGGTCACTCATGAAATGGATGTGATTGAATCTGTATGTGACTATGTTGCAGTGATGGAACAAGGTAAAGTGATTGAAACAGGTTCAACCCTAGAAATCTTTAGTCAACCACAGCATCCTACAACCAAGAATTTTATTCAAACAGTTCTACAACAACAGCTTCCTGTAAATATTCTCAATAATTTAGAAAATCAAAATCATAAGAGTATTTATAGCCTGCAATTCTTAGGCACTTCTGCTCAGGAGACTGTAGTTCAAGCTGCGATTAAACAATTTGATATTAGCTTGAATATTTTATTTGCCAACATGACTGAAATTAATGGTTCAGTGATCGGACAGATGTTTATTCAATTGTTAGGTGATCCTGCGATTATTCAACAAGTAATCAACTTCTTCGAAGCACAAGGTGTGAAAGTGACCCAATCAGGAGTAACCGTATGAGAGATTTAATCGTACAGTGGCTCACAGAACTGACTGCGCCTTACTGGAAAAGTTCGTTATCTATTGATCAATTTGTTACAGCCATGCAAGAAACCTGTCACATGGTATTCTTTGCAATGTTATTTGGAACGATTTGGGGCTTTATTCAAGCGATTATATTATTGGTGACACGTCCGAATGGTATCATGCCGAATCGTGCGGTTTATCATGTGATGAACCCGATTGTGAACGCCTTACGCTCCCTTCCCTTCATTATTCTATTGATTGCTGTTATTCCACTGACTAAATTATTGGTTGGGACTTCAATCGGGACTTGGGCTGCAATTGTTCCTTTGACCATCTATGTCGGTCCTTATATTGGTCGTTTGATTGAAACGTCTTTACTTGAGGTCAATGAAGGGATTGTTGAATCTGCACAAGCAATGGGCGCTTCACCTAGCCAGATTATTTTTAAATTTATTATTCCTGAAGCACGTAGTTCATTGATTTTAAATTTAACCACTGCAACCATTAGCTTGATCGGTGCAACTGCAATGGCAGGTGCTGTTGGTGCAGGCGGTATTGGTGACTTAGCCATTTCTTATGGTTATCAGCGTTTTGATACAAGCGTGGTCATCTTAACAGTGATTGTACTATTAATCTTGGTACAAATCGTGCAAAGCCTTGGTGATTGGTTATCTAAGTTAAGATAATTTTTCCGTCGAATCATACACATTAAGCCCTCTTCTGAGGGCTTTGCTTTATTTACTTAATTATCTAACAATATAGAATAAGATAAAAATTATGATCTAACACTTTAAAACCATGGATAATCAAAATAATACGTTTCAAATCAATCATCTAAATGATCACACTGAGATTGATATTCAATTTGAAAAATCAAAATATTTTCTTGATATTTTTATAAATATTCTTGTGTTAAGTTTTTTTTGGATTGCAGGAATTTCAGACATGTATGATGTCTTTTTTGGTGACGATTCAAATGCGAGTGGCTTTTTGATGCTGTGGGCTGCTTTTGTTTGTACATTCACTTATCTTACAATTGAAAATATTTTATGGCTCTCCAAAGGCACTGAAAAAATTTATATCGATCAGAATAAAATCACGATTACTAAATATATTCCCTTGTATTTTCTTAAAAAAAACTGTGAAGAAACTCAAACCGTTTTATTTGAAAACTTCGAGAAAATGTACTATTCAGAGTACTATGCCAACAAAAGCCAATTACCTCGCCCTAAAAAAGGCAATCTTCATTTAAAACACAAATCAAATACCCTCTCTTTTGGGATCACTTTAGACAAACCAGAAGCTGATCTTATTTTTAAGGAAATTCAAAACTATGCAGATCAATATCATTTAAAAAATGAAGAAAAAAGGTCGTAAGTTATGTATTATTTTACGCACGCTTTTATGCAACAAAAATGATGCATAATCAAAGGCAGAAATATTCCTACAAATGTAATGACGGTAAAAAATGAAAACTTTATCATTTATTTTAACAACGCTATGCTTAACAACAACTTCATCCACGTTTGCACAAAGCTCTATTGATTACACCACTTCGGTAAAAGTAAATGGTATTGAACTCATCAATGCAATTTCATCAACTCAAGTCGAAAAATTGATTGGTCAACCCTCTAAAAAAATCAATAAACAATTTTCAGAATGTACAGGAAATTATGAATATTCAACGTCGACATCGACTGGAAAAAACTTAAAATTCGAAATTTATAGGGAGGATAATCCTCAAGTAAAGTCTGAAAATTTCTATAAAACTAAAAATAATTTTCAACAACTTGGCACAACCAAAGGCATGGTTTGGTTGAGTTGGGCAAATGCTCAAACTATGACGGATACCATCCTGATTAATTCAAAAGTAATCAATAAGCAATATACACCGAACCAGTTTAAAAAAGACTTTCCAAACAGTGCCAAAACTGGAACAAACTCCGTCAGTGTTCTTATGCTCAATACATCTGAAGTGAAACAGTTTTTAAAGAATCCTGCTGATTTTGAAGTCGGTTATACCGCTTCTGTTCATTTTGCTTTTAAAAATGGCAAACTCAACACTTTAGCAATCAATCAAGCCATTGCTTGTTAAGGTCAGGTAAATACTGAATATAAAAGCGCATTTTGAATTGTAAATGCACTGTTAAATAGCATTGGATAACTATCACTCAAACTGATTGTCTCAATCCATATCCATACGATTTTCTTCATTAATTCAGCATGATACGGCGCAGTAGGATTACAGCGCACTTCATTTTCATAAACAGCTTGTTTGCAATTTAATTCGTTGAAACTTCATTTCTGTATCTTAAAACTTAAAGTTAATGCTTTGACACAAAAATGATTGTCCAAAAGGTTCAACTTGTTTAAATCAGCTATTTTAGATTAAATAGAAGCAGCACTAACAATGGAATTCAAAGATGCAATTTAAAATTCACGTGATCGATGTCAAAAACCAATTACAAAACTATATCTGGTTACTTGAAGAAACATCGAGTCATGATGTTATTGTCGTAGACCCTACTGAATCAGCGTTAGTTGAGCAATATTGTGCTGATCATCATTTAAATCTAAAGCAAATTTGGCTCACACATTGGCATAAAGACCATATTGGTGGCGTTCCCGAACTCATTGCCGATCAAAATATTCCTGTTTATGGCCCTCGTGCTGAACTGAGTCACATTCCGTTTATTACTCACCCACTTCAACATGATGATCATTTTGAATTTCATGGTTTAAACATTGACATCATTGCAGTGCCTGGACATACCTTAGGTCATATTGTTTATTTTATCGATGCATTGGACATGGTGTTCTGTGGTGATACGTTATTTGCAATGGGCTGTGGTCGAATGTTTGAGGGTACCGCAGAACAATTTTATCATTCACTGAATCGTCTAGCTGCACTTCCACCACGCACCAAAGTGTATTGCACCCATGAATATACACTATCGAATGCTCAGTTTGCCTTGCATATAGAACCTGAAAATCGCGCTATTCAACAACGTGCTGAAGAAGTTAAACAATTACGTGAACGTGGTGAAATTACTTTACCGAGTACCATTGAACTGGAACTGGAAACCAATCCGTTCTTACGTGTCGAAAGTGCCGAGGAGTTTGCACGCATTCGTGCCTTGAAAGATAATTTTTAAACACATTGAGAATTTCTGCTAAAGCTTGTTCGCTTCTGCAAATGAGTTACTCAATAGACAATATCTTTTCAATCCATGCCTAAACTAATTCATCCAAAGCCGATGTTTTTAAAAGGTTCAGCGCAAGCTGTACTTTTATTGCATTCCTATACCAGTACCTATCGTGATGTAAAACCATTAGCTGTGTTTTTAAATCAACATCAATACACTTGCTATAGTTTTAGCTATGCAGGACATGGGCTAATGATCGATGAGTTTCTAAAATTTAATCCTGATGATTGGTGGCAAGAAGTCATCCAAGCTTACAATTTTTTAATTGAGCAGGGTTATCGTGAAATTGCGGTGATTGGCGTTTCATTAGGTGCTTTGCTTTCCCTAAAACTCGCTGAAAGCTTTCCTGTTAGCGCTTGTATCAGTATGTCAGCGCCACAAACTCGCTCTGTCGAAGATTTATTTCAACACCTAAGTAAATACGCTGAATATTTACAACAATTTGAAACTGATCAACAGGTCTTGAACAATACCCAGTTATATATCAAGGCTCAACCACAACTCGAACAGTTTGAAAACTTTGTGGTTTCAACAATGCGAAACTTAAATAGAATCCATGCACCTACAGCCACTCTTTTTGGCAAACTGGATGAAGCATTATATGAACAGTCTGCGCATTATATTTTTGAACAAATCGCGAGTTCAGACAAAATGATCAAAGCTTATTCTCATTCTGGGCACTTGATGGCCTTAGGGCAAGATCAGTCGATTTTATTTAAAGATATCTTGAACTTTCTAAATTTACACCTATCCAATGCATAAATTGGAAGATCATTATTTTTGAAATTATTTCTTACATTTATAAAAATATCTTCACTGATCCAGTCTTGGTTTTTTATTCCCTATTTTTGCATCAAAATATTACAGATTGATTTAAAATATTATAATAACCAATTGTTTTACCTATTTATTTTTAAAAATTGTTAAATTGCATTTCACATTTAAAGAGAAAAAATACGCTCTGCTACAAAAGACCCATTTCGCTAACTGATCAAATATTGGTATAAAAAATAAGTTTCATCAAATTTCCCCCTTTAAAAATTTAGTGGTCATCCCTATTAAATTTATAGACAGGAATTAAGGAGATCTTCTGTGAAAAAGGTTGTTAAAGCAAAAAATTTGATCGCTTTCCGTATCTGGTTAGAAAAACTGGGATACTCTGTAAAAACTTTGGCTGATGATAAAGGATTTACCTTCAGCTTTAAAAAAGAATATGGTTTAGTCACGTGTGATTTATCAGGCAATAATTTAGCCATGCAACTCGGTGAAGAATTTGAAGACCATTTAAAGGCCTAATGTTGATCCATTTTACATAATCAACGTATGTTTAAAATGAAGCTCTCTGTTAAAGACCTCATGTGATTCACTGAGGTCTTTTTATTTTATATCAATTCAACCAAGTCTATCCAAGCTAACTAACGCGACAGCGCTTGATATACTTGAATATAATGTTCTGTCGCTTGTTGATGTTGTGAATATAAAGTTTCTATATTCTTCTCAGATTCATTTGCTTCAAGCGCTGAAAGATAAGCCTGATAACGCAACATTGCAGCTTGGCAAATCGTATCTAACTGTACCTCACCCGTTGAACAAGACGCCTTATCTGATTGCCCCAAAGTCTTAAAATGGGATGGCTTGGCTTGCTGTTTAGTACTCCCCTCATTTTCCTCATCATCTGCAAAGTCTTTTTGCATGCGTGACATGGTATCCATCAATTCTGCATTATCTACGCCCATATTTTTCAAAACATTCATTTGCTGTTGCAATAACGCTGCATCATTATTTGCAAAACAATTCAATGAGACTACACAGCCGATCACAACTAAGATTTTATTCATAAAATTACCTATTCTATTTTTAATCATTCACACTCGATTTATAGGCTATGCTTATTTTTCCACAGAATATATTCCCCAAACGAGGGGTAAGTGCAAATAATAATTTTTGATGTTTTTAATTCTAATTTTTAGGCAATAAAAAAGGCATGATTTTCATCATGCCTTTTTCAAATATGGTGGGGACGGAGAGACTCGAACTCTCACACCTCGCGGCGCTGGAACCTAAATCCAGTGCGTCTACCAATTTCGCCACGTCCCCGAATAAAAAAACCACATCAGTGGAATCTTTAAAATAAGTGGCAGAGGATCAAGGATTCGAACCTTGACGAACGGTTTTGGAGACCGTCATGCTACCATTACACCAATCCTCTATAACATTTCATCGGGCTTTCGTACCACCAAATGAATTGCTTGGTGGGGACGGAGAGACTCGAACTCTCACACCTTGCGGCGCTGGAACCTAAATCCAGTGCGTCTACCAATTTCGCCACGTCCCCGATGGCTGTGTATATTATAGAGATCACTTAGGTATGACAAGCCCTTTTTTATAAAAAGATACTCGTTTGTTTAAATAAAAAACAAAAGTGGTGAATAGTGCTTTTAGTTTAAGCAATCTGGCTTAATTGTTGTTTTATTTGATAAATATTTGTACAACGTTGCCCTGCTTTTTTCTTTAGCATGGATTTTAAAACCGCTTCAAATATTTTAAATCGACTCGGTAAGTCCACTTCAAGCTCTTGGCAATGCAAAATTGCCCAATCTTGATAGCTTTTTGCAGTTAAACGGCGCTGAGTCAGCCATTCCAACCAAATTATTCCTAAAGCATAAAGATCTGTTGCAAATGACTTTGGTGCTGCATGAAACAATTCAGGTGCCATATAACGCGGTGTCGCTGTATTCGGCATGACTTCGACATCCCTAATATGAAAACATTGCTCATAATCAATCAAAACTGCTTGCTGTTGCTTAATACGGAAATGCTGTAGCTTTAAATCACCGTGTATATAACCAAAATCATGCAACTGTTCTAAAACTTCAAGGCTCAACATTAAAGTTGAAAAAATATCACTTAGCTCAAGTTGATTGGGATGCGTAGCGAACAATGCAGAAACATCTTCAATCCATAAGGCTTGATCAAATATTTCTTCTTTTAAATTGAATTTTTGATAGGGATTGAAAATAGAAAAGTTGCATAGAAAACTTTGATCTACTTTTTCAAAACGATTTAATTGTTGGTAAATGTCTAACTCATGTAAAAAACTATCTTGATACGCCTGATTCGATTGTTTTAATTGTAACTTAAGCCAATAGCTTTGATCGCCCTGTTGGATTTGATAAACACGGCGACCAAACTTTTGACTTTGTAATGAGTTAAGCGCTTGAGGAAGCTCTATTTCACTCATGCTTCTGATAATTGTGTTGTGGAAGTTTTCTTTTCAGTTGGAAAATTCAAAACTTCCAAACAATGCTGAATGGTTTTACCAATACGTGCATGGGTTTCAATATTGGAGATCTTCGGCCAAGTTGCTCGCTCACCCTCACGTTGCAATAATTTAAATAAATGCGGACGTGGGTTTTGCAACATATAACTATAATGACGCAAGCTATAATTACCAATAATATTCACATCACCATAATAACGCTGATCTACAACACCATAACCATGATCCAATAAACGGCGAATCGTAGGTACACGTCCCATACGCCCACGCGCGAAGTCCATAACACCCATGGTTGCCATCTTGCCCTGTGAACGAACAATACGCTGTGGCCAACTCAATAAATCCTTACGATAACGATCCTCATCATCTTGCATAAACGGCACAATATGTGGGTTTACCTGACTGGCTATCGTGTAATTCAAATTATAAAGACGTGACATGCGTTCTTGCGGGAAGTCATTGCGCACACTGCCATCCACCCAACGCGTATTGGCTAAATATGGTGTATGTAATCCATCGTAGCGCTTACTGGTCAAACGCACGGGTGGAAATAAGATAGGTACTGCACAAGATGCCAAGACCGCACTCCACACCAATAAATCAGGTGAGGTATATTTATTCATAATTCGCGCATCTTCTTGCGAAATATCATACGGTGCAACGGTTACATTGATGTCTAAACCTGATTTTTCAAAAGCTTCGGCAAAAGTCACATCACCTAGATTTTCTACAAGAAATTTTTTGAGATAACGTACATCCGCAAAACCACCATTTCCTTTGAGTAATTCTTTTACACTACGGAAATGAAACGCTTCGCTATAGAACTGATCACCGGTTAAAAGATTCGGAATTTCACTCGGCTCATTGACACCTAACATCGCTGTCATGATTGCACCCGCACTTGAGCCAGACAATACTTTTGGCATTAAATCTTGTTCCATCAGCGCCTTACACACACCACTGTGGAATAAACCTAATGTTGCACCACCTGAAAACATCAGTGCAGGCTGACCATAGGCCTTTTCACAATTTTCAAAAAAGCTTTTCTTACTGTCTAAACACAATTCTTGGCAACTTTCAGAAGCAATAAAAGCAAGGCTTTTGCTCACTTCATCAATATAATCTTCAATCAGTTTTTTGGTACCGACATAGGCATGTGCAAACAACATCGGATGCCCAATATTTGCAACGTCATGACTAAATCCTTCACGTAGGATATACATCAAATCTTGAGTACGACCTTGTTGGCGATACCGACGTAATAAATTTAAACGATGGGAAATAATCTCAGCATCAAAATACGGTGAGCTATTATCCAGTTTCCACTCTTGCGCACCTGTTTCAGAGTCTAGCTTTAAAGCAATGGACTTCCATTCCTCGTAGCATTCAGCATGCGCCAAATTTCTTTTTAGTTTTTTTATACGATAAGCCTGATGTGGATTTAAATCTTGGGTAAGTTCTAATAACATTTTCTAATATTCCTTTGATTTTAATCCGAGGATGAGTCACACATCATTCAACTATGCTTAAAAATCACGTGAGAATCAATCACCTTCAGTCATTTAATTCTTGCTCGTCCTTTTAATTATCGCCTATTGAGATTAGATCAATAAAAATACTGTGTTAATATTGGAGCAATCTCTCATCAAATGTAATTTTCAAAATATAGCGAACGGACATGGCAACTATCGATTTACCTGACAATATCATTGCACAATTATCTACTGTTTTAAGCCAATTACAGCAAGTCTTACCAGAACCCAAACAACCCACTGATTTTGAAGCAATCGCGTTTAGATGGCATGAAAAACAGCTCAAAGCGATTTACAATCCTAAAGCGGTTCTATTGGAAGACCTCAAAGGGATTGAACGCCAAACAGCTAAAATCATTCAGAACACCGAACAGTTTCTAAATGGTCTTCCTGCCAATGATATTTTACTCACAGGTTCTCGTGGTACGGGTAAATCTTCCATTGTTCGTTCACTATTGACTAAGTATGCAGATCAAGGTTTACGTTTAATTGAAATTGAACGTGATGATTTATCAGAATTACCTGAAATTCAAAAAATCATCAAAGATCGCCCTGAAAAGTTTATTGTCTATTGTGATGATTTAGCGTTTAACGCAGAAGATGAAAATTATCGTAGTTTAAAAAGTGTTTTAGATGGTTCACTCCAATCAGGTTCAAGCAACTTTGTGATTTATGCGACCAGTAACCGCCGTCATTTATTGCCTGAATTTATGCATGAAAATACCCCAGTGACCAAAGTTGATGTGCCGCAATACAAAGAACTACACCCTCAAGAAGCGATTGAAGAAAAAATTTCTCTATCGGATCGTTTTGGTCTATGGCTGTCGTTCTATCCAATGGATCAGCAACTTTATCTTGAAATTGTGGAACATTATTTGGCGAAAGAAAATATTTCATTTACAGACGAAGTTCGTGCCGAAGCTTTAAGATGGTGTCAAGCACGTGGACAACGTTCAGGACGTGCTGCTTATCAATTTTCAAAACATTGGATTGGTTCAGAACGTTTAAAGGCTTTTATAATTGTTACACCGTAATATGAAAAATATATTTTACTTCTTGATAAAGTGGATACGCGATAACGTCATCCGCAATTGTTTGAGGCAGGACTACGTTTGGTTAGCTATGTTTCTGCGATGTATTTAATATTTTGACGGAAGTGGACGAGTTCTGCGGATGACAATGGTTTTGCCTACTTTTCCCGAAAGAAAAGTAGGTCGAGCCGAAGGCTAACCCCTAAATCAAAACTTCTGATGCAAGACTCTGCAAAATAGAATTAAAAAACTTTTTAAACATGGGTACTTATTTTCAAGTACACAATATCAGTCAATAATTTGAATGATGGTTTAACATTCAAATAACCCTCCCATATTTCATATATAAAAAGTTATGAATAAATTTCAATCACTTAAAACAAAAATCTCGATTCAATAGGAATATTATATTTCCGCACATCATAGATTAAGCATGATAAAATACTTCACAGTTTTAAATAGGATTGGTCTATGCAGTTTGTTCATCTTGGTATTCATACCGAATTTTCGATTACAGAATCGATCGTACGTATACCTGATCTGATAAAAGCTGCTGCATCAGACGAAATGCCTGCATTAGCGATCACAGACCTATCCAACCTACATGCCGCAGTCAAATTCTATAACAAAGCAATGGGCAAAGGCATCAAACCCATTTTTGGTAGTGTCATTCGCTTAAACGATGCTAATCACAAAGCGACTTTACTCGCAATGACCAATAAAGGCTGGCGTGGACTGACTGAAATCGTCTCACGTGGTTTTATTGAGGGACAACAACTCTCAATTCCCTGCATCCAAAAAGATTGGGTACTAGAACAATCACAAGACATTATCGTCCTGCTTGGCTTACATAGTGATGTCGGTGAAATGCTACTTTCAGCCTACCCTGAAAAAGCAGAACCACTACTTGAAGAATGGATCGAAAAATTTGGTAATCGGGTCTATTTAGCATTAACACGTACAGGACGCCCACAAGAAGAAAGTTTTAACATCGAAGCGGTTAAATTGGCTTCTAAATATGGCATCGGTGTGGTTGCACACAATGATGTTCACTTCATCACCGCGGAAGATTTTGAAGCACACGAAGCGCGTGTTTGTATCGCAGATGGTTATGTACTAGGTGACGATAAACGCCCTAAAAATTATAGCCCTGAACAATACTTCAAAACCTCCGCTGAAATGACTGAATTATTTGCGGATATACCAAGTGCGATTGAAAATACACTTGAAATTGCTAAACGCTGTACAGTGTCTTTACGTTTAGGTTTCCATGACTTACCAGACTATCCAATTCCTGAAGGTCACACCATTCACTCCTACTTCGAGCACTTGTCCGAGGTCGGTTTAGAAGAACGCCTGGATGTACTATACCCTGTAGAAAAACGTGATGAAGACTGGGCTGAAATTCGTAAACCTTATGATGAACGTCTTGCCTATGAGCTTGGCATCATCAATAAAATGGATTTCCCTGGCTACTTCCTGATCGTAATGGACTTTATTGGATGGTCAAAAAACAATGGTGTCCCAGTTGGACCTGGTCGTGGTTCTGGTGCAGGCTCACTCGTTGCATACAGTTTAAAAATTACCGACTTAGACCCGCTACGTTATGACCTCCTGTTCGAACGTTTCTTAAACCCAGAACGTGTTTCCATGCCCGACTTTGACGTCGATTTCTGTATCGCAGGTCGTGATAAAGTCATCGACTATGTAGCACGTCACTATGGACGTGATGCCGTTTCACAGATTGCAACATTTGGTACGATGGCAGCTAAAGGTGCAATTCGAGATGTTGCCCGCGTATTGGGTAAATCCTATGGTTTGGCAGACCGTATTTCAAAAATGATTCCAACCAAACCTTTAGGTTTAAGTTTGGAAGAATCATTGGAAGCTGAACCACAACTCAAAGACATCGTCACCAATCCATCCAACCCAGATAACGATGATGCAGCCGAAATTTGGGAAATGGCGCTTAAACTAGAAGGGATTACTCGTAACACAGGTAAACATGCGGGCGGTGTGGTTATTGCCCCTACGAAGATTACTGATTATTCCGCTGTATTATGTGAAGCCGATGGTACAGGTCGTGTTGCTCAATTTGATAAAGATGATGTTGAAGCTGCTGGCTTAGTTAAATTCGACTTCTTGGGTCTACGTAACTTAACTGTGATTGAAGATGCTGTTCAAAATATTAATAAGCGTGTCAAATCTGAAACACCGCTTGATATTGCGCATATTCCATTAGATGACCCTGAATCTTATGCTGTATTTGCTGATGCAAATACTACTGCGGTATTCCAGTTTGAATCCGTGGGCATGAAAAAAATGCTCAAAGAAGCACGCCCAAGTAAATTTGAAGAAATTATCGCCTTCGTATCTTTATACCGTCCAGGTCCAATGGATCTAATTCCTGACTTTATCCATCGTATGCACGGTGGTGAGTTTGAATACCTGCACCCATTACTTGAAAGTGTACTTGAACCGACATACGGCATCATGGTGTACCAAGAGCAGGTGATGCAAGCGGCACAGTTCTGTGCAGGCTATACCCTCGGTGGTGCAGATTTACTGCGTCGTGCCATGGGTAAAAAGAAAGTCGAGGAAATGGTCAAACAACGTGCCACCTTTATTGAAGGTGCTGCGAAAAAAGATATTGATGAAGGCACAGCCAACCATATCTTTGACTATATGGAAAAATTCGCAGGCTATGGTTTTAACAAATCACATGCTGCCGCGTATGCCCTCGTTGCCTATCAAACCGCTTGGCTGAAAGCGCACTACCCTTCTGAATTTATGGCTGCGGTCATGTCTTCGGAAATGCAGAATACGGACAATATTGTCTTCTTGATCGATGACTGTCGAATCAACAATTTAAAAGTTTTACCGCCTTCTGTGAATATGTCGTTCTATCAATTCCATGCCAGTGATGCAGAAACTATTATCTATGGTTTAGGCGCGATCAAAGGTGTCGGTGAAGCTGCAATGCAGTCGGTGATTGATTCACGTGAACAAGATGGAGAATTTAAAGACCTCTTTGATTTCTGCCATCGCATAGATTTGAAGAAAATCAATAAACGAACTTTAGAGGCTTTGATTCGTGCCGGTGCTTTAGACTGTTTAGGTATTGAACGTTCAAGTTTGATGGCACAATTACCAGAAGCTGTTCAAGCGGCAGAACAAGCACGTTCAAACCGTGAAACTGGCATCATGGATTTATTTGGTGAAGTTGAAGAAGTTCAACGTAAACCAGCCAAACCTGTAAAACCATGGTCAGATGAAGTTCGGCTCAAAGGTGAAAAAGATACCTTAGGTTTATATTTAACAGGTCATCCGATTGATGTTTATCGTGCAGAATTAAAAGCATTTATTCCGCATAAAATCAATGAACTCACGCCTACACGCCGTGGTGTAACGACTGTTTTTGCAGGTTTAGTGGTCGATGTAGCCAACTTCCCGAACCGTATGATGATCACCTTAGATGATGGTACTGCGCGTATCGAAGTCTCGGCGAATCACGAACGTTTCCAACGCTTCAAAGATATTATTCAAAATGAAAAAGTGGTGGTCATCGAAGGTGAAATTTATGAACGTGAAGGTTTTGATCGCCCAATGGGACGCTTAACCAAAGCATTCACCTTAAATGAAATCCGTCAAAAACGTGTCAATCACATCGAACTTAAACTTCAACCTGAAGTTATTAGTAAAACTTTAGTTTCTGATCTGCAAAAGATTCTATTACCTTTCTGTAATGTCGATATGTGTCAGCATATTCCAATGCAAATATTGATGGACTATGACTACGCAACTGCTGATTTGCATTTAGGACAACAATGGAAAGTCGCGCCTTTGGATGATTTACTGTCAAAATTACGTGATTATTTTGGCAAAGAATCTATTCATCTTGAATACCATGTCAAATCTAAAGCAGCCAAAGCCGTAGATCATCGTGAACTCGCTCAAACAACTCAAGTTGCTCCGCCACCTGAGAACATGAGTATGGATGATGCCATGGATGAATATATGGCTGATGCAGGTCAATTTTCCTAAATTGTTCTCCCTAATTTTTTAATTTTTATATGTTGGAATATTCATGGATATCTTCGACAATGCTGTGATTTCACAGCATTTAAGTCATGTACGTATCGTCATGGTCAATACTACTCTGCCAGCCAATATTGGTAGTGCTTTGCGTGCGATGAAAACAATGGGACTATCTAAACTGGTCTTAGTTTCACCTAAAACTTATCCGCACCCTGATATTGATGCACTTTCTGCAGGTGCTTCTGATTTGATTGAACAGATCGAAATTGTCGAAACTTTAGAAGATGCGATTAAAGATTGTCACCTTGTTTTTGGTACGAGTGCGCGTAGTCGTACTATTCCTTGGCCATTGCTTGAAGCACGCCCTGCTGCACAAAAAACGATGCAAGCCGTGATTCAAGAACAACAGGAAACTGCGATTGTCTTTGGACGTGAAGACCGTGGACTGACCAATGAAGAACTGGCATTGGCAAATTATCATGTCACCATTCCTGTCAATAGCGATTATGGCGTTTTGAATGTTGCACAGGCAATTCAAGTCATTTGCTATGAAATGCGTATGGCAACACTAGAATTAGCAGATAAACAAGTCGATACCGAAGCTATGATGCATGTGACTGATGCTGATGATATGCATTGGGACGAGCCTTTGGTGACCCATGAGCAAATGGAGCAATTCTACCCACATTTTGAAAAAATGTTGGCTGAAATCGAATTTATGGATCCAAAAAATCCAAGATTATTACCTTTGCGCTTGCGTCGACTTTTTGGACGTATACAATTAGATAAGATGGAATATCATTTATTAAGAGGCGTGTTTAGCCGAGTACAAGCCTTGAATAATGGTACATGGAAAAAGTCAAAAACTGAGGATCAAAACTAATGCTAAAACAGCTTAAAGAAGACATCCAAGCTGTATTTGCGCGTGATCCTGCTGCGCGCAATACCTTTGAAGTACTGACCACCTATCCTGGCATTCATGCACTGATGATGCATAGAGTCGCACACGAACTATGGGTAAAGGATTGTAAAACTTCAGCACGAATCCTGTCTTCTTTCAGTCGTTTTACTACGGGTATTGAAATCCATCCTGGTGCGAAAATCGGTAAACGTTTTTTTATCGACCATGGCATGGGCGTTGTGATTGGTGAAACCGCCGAAATTGGCGATGATGTGACCTTATACCATGGTGTCACTTTAGGTGGCACAACGTGGAATACGGGAAAGCGACATCCAACATTGGCTGATGGTGTTGTCGTTGGCGCGGGTGCAAAGATTCTTGGTCCTTTTATCGTGGGTAAAAATGCCAAAGTCGGTTCAAATGCGGTCGTGACCAAAGCTGTCCCAGAAGGTGCAACAGCTGTTGGTAACCCTGCCCGCTTTATCATTAAAGATAAAGATAGCAAGCCAAGTGCTGTACAAGAAGCACCGTGTCCAGAAAAAGCGATTGACAGTTTAAATCCAAATCCTGAATTTCAGGCTTATGCTGCAACGCAAGAACAAACTGATCCAATGCTCGAAGGCATGCGTGTCCTACTTAATCGCCTAGAACAAAATGAAAAGCGCATGAATGATTTATGTCATCGTTTATCACAGCTTGATCCTAGTTTTCATGTACAACAAAACTTAGAACAACCATTAAGTGATGAAGAAATCAAAATCATTGATGATGTTCGTCGTGAATGTGAAGCGCAAAAGCAACAATCTAAGACCTAAAAGCACAGTTTTTATGGTATGAAGTTATTGCTAAATAACTTCATACTTTTCAACATATAATTATTTTTCTGATCAAAATAAAAAACAATAAAAATCTGAGTATTTTTTCAAATCTGAGTTATCAATTTTCAATCTTTATGTATTATTTTTAATAACATAATGCTTTTAAAGTTGCATGTTCCAGTCCGTTTTCATAGACTGATGCACATGTAAATTTTTTAATATAAATTTAATGGAAGATCCTCATGACGATTAAGCCTTTGGCATACGCATTACTTGCAACTTCTGTACTGACAGCGTGTTCAACAACTCCAACGAAGCATGAAAATAAAATTGCTGCAAATGAACCTTTTATTTACACTGAGCCAGAAATTTCACCACCATTCTACGCACTGAATCCATTTGATTATACTAAGCCACCAGTATTTGAATTAGAATTAAAAAAAGCAGCAGCAGCCCCTGTAAACAAACTTGAAGTAACTGACCCTGCTAACCCAACTAAAAAGCTTATTTTAGATACTAACAAACTGATCATTCCAACTGTAAATAATACTCAGCGCACCATGAAGTATGCTGTGCTTGCAGGTGAAAATGAAATCGACATCACTGCAATTGATGACTTCTTACAAATGGTGGAAGGTAAAGCGCGCCATTACCCACCCCAATTTTCTGATCGCAAAGAAAAAAGTGGTTTTGTATCAAAATTAAAAGAAGTATCTACACAGCTTGACCAATTAGCAGCTGCACCAAATGCATCATTTGATGTTCTTATTCGTGCATTTAAAGCGAGTATTCTAGGTCGTAACTTGGATTTGGGTTCATCATATACCACCAAATCTCTTGATTACGCACAACGTATTCTCAAAATCAATAAAGAAGATCCAGAAGCTAACTTATGGTTTGGCTTTTCTTTATCTGAAGGTGGTGGTCAAAAAGAAGCACTACCATATTTAGATAAAGCAATGAAAGCGGGTGTCCAAGAAGCTTATTTATCTTCTGTGAATAATTATTTAGGTATGGAACAGAAGAAAAATGCAGTGCAAATGCTAAAAAATTATAAAGTAAAATACCCAGAAGAAGCTTCTGTTGTCGATCGCTTGATTCCTGAAGTTGAAAAACAAGGACGCTATAATGTATGGCAAACACTGAAGAATCCAGCTCTCGCGAAGTAATAAGTTAAAATGGCAATTTAGAATTTAAAAAATAGACTGATCATTCAGTCTATTTTTTTTGATTTCAAATTGAATTTAAACAAAATTGTCGTATTATTCAGAAATAGCTTGAACCAGTTAATGATTATGCAAAACTCTAAAAAAAATATTTTGCTCTATGCTTTAGCCTTCAGTCCCCTGTTTTTTTCTGGATGCCAAGTAGTTAGCGTAAAAAATCAAAAAGTAAATGTCACAATTGCCAATGAACGTGACAGTATTTTAACGCGTTCTAAAATGAGTGAAGCCAGTTTAAATGTCCTCTCAATGACAGGACGTGAAGCCAAGTCTTGTGCTGAAGAACCTGAAAAATGTGTTGCTGATTTAGAAAAAATTCCGCAAATTCAGGACGAACAGCTCCTCTCTACAATTAGTGAAATCTATTTAACCAAAGCGATTTCATTAGGTGACTCATCCAACTGTAAAATTAGTCTATTTGCAAAGCATCAGTCTGAAGAAAAACAAAAAATTAATCAGCAAAATTACGATCAATGTTTAGATCAACAAATGGCGATGCTAGACAAAAGTATCCGTTATAGTTATGCCTATTTATTTAATACTGAGCGTCAACCACAAGATCGTATTTTCAATAATAGACAAGTCCAAATTCGAGATTTTTACAATCAGTCTTTGGCAAAAATGATTACTACCTATTCATTACGCCATAAAAATCAAAAAGTTTCGAAACAGATTCAAATTGGTGAAAGTCGCTATAGCATCAACTTTGATGGTTATCCGCAATTAGCTCAGTTAGATATTGAAAATTTACTCTCAAGTTATAATCTCAACTTTTCAGGCTTACGCTCCATCAACCGTCGAGATGGTTTCGGTGCTGAGTTTGTCGCCATCCTACCCGAAACTAAAAAATCAGAAGAAAATAAATATATTGTTGATCCTGAACATTATGCTTATAAAGGTGGTGTGAATCCAAATATCCACCAACCACGCTATTTATCTGTCAGCATTGCTGCTCAACCTCAATCCTCTGAAAGTATACAAAGCATCTTGCATGACCCAAATTTTCAGTTGAAAGTTTATGACCCGTATAGCATTGAAAAAGTCAAAGTCGGTGGTAAAGAATATCCTCTTGCAGCTAATTTCTCTGCCCCCTACGGTTTGTGGTTGGCTGAAAATAATCTAGGGATCGCAGCTTATCTCAGCTTAATCGACCGCGATCAGCGTTTAACCATGCCACATTTATACATGCTTGAACCTTATAACCCAAATAAAAAAGTGATTGTATTGGTTCATGGTTTGGCGAGTAGCCCTGAAGCGTGGATTCGTTTAACCAATGATATTATGGGCGATAATGTACTGCGCGAAAACTATCAAGTTTGGCAAGTATTCTATTCAACCAATATGCCGATTTTAGAAAGCCGTTTCCAAATTAATGCCATTATCAATCAAACTTTTAAAACTATTGATCCAAATTCCTCTTCTGCAAAAGACTCTGTTTTGATTGGACATAGTATGGGGGGAATTATTGCACGGCTATTGGTTAGCGATTCTGATTTAACTCAACCTGCTTTAAAGATGTTAAATAATCGGAAATACGATAAGTTTAAAAATGATCATATTTTCCAAGCACGTTTACAGATGAAACCTGTACCAAACTTTGACCGTGCTATTTTTATTTCAGCACCACATCGTGGCACAGCTTTTGCGGATCGTTGGTTTACCCTAGCTGCTCGTCGGATTATTAAACTTCCAGGTGCGTTCTTAGGAGCTTTAGCAGATTCGATAGATGACCGTGATTTGAATGCGAAAAACTTCTTAAAAGATGTTGGGCATGGTTTGATTCAAAATGGACCAAGTGATCTGAGCCATAATTCTAAATTCACCCTATTAACCAAAGATGTAATGCCTAAAAAAGGCATGATTTATCATTCAATTATGGGGAATGTTACAGATAGCTCTGATCCAAATGTCATGACGGATGGCATCGTGCCATATACCAGTTCACATTTAGATGGTGCCGTTTCTGAAAAAGTACTGAAAGGTGGACATTCCATTCAAGAAACTCCTGAAGCCGTACTCGAACTTCGCCGTATTTTAAGATTACATTTAACGGAACACGGTTTATACAAGCCTTAAATTCTAGTTGAGTCAAAAATGCCAGCTTAATCACAGCTGGCATTTTTATAAACCCTAAACTATCAAATGATGTGCTTACATTTCAATAGGCTATGCTTTTTTGGGCGTAGCATTGATCACCAAGAAAATGCCTGCCAATACGATGAGTGTTGAAACAATCATCCGTAGACTTATACTTTCCCCGACAAATAATGAACCGCCTAAAATTGCCAAACACGGAACACTGAGTTGCACGGTACTTGCTGTAATACTGTCAATTTTACGGACAATCGCATACCACAGGACATACGCTCCACTAGATGCCAAGCCACCAGAAAGCATTGCAAACATGACACCATGTATATCTAGGTTGATATTTTCAATAAAAAATAACCCCATCACAATCACGATCGGTACTGCAAGTACAAAGTTTGTAAAGGTACTCGCCAAAGGGTTGGTAATCTGTTTTCCACTGATGCTATAGCAAGCCCAAGCAATGCCAGAAACAATCATCAGCAATGCAGAATTAAAAGGTGGTGCTTTTGAATTTGGTAATAGTAAAATCACAATCCCAGCCAAAGCAAGAATCAGCCCCAAGAGGCGTTTAAAATTAAGTTTTTCGCCATGAAAAACGCCGTATAACACCATACTCAGTTGTACGATACCAAATAAAAGTAATGCGCCTGTACCCGCTTCGATATGTATATATGCCAATGAAAATGCTAGTACATAAACAGCAAGGAAAAATGCTTGCTTGATGTTCCATTTCAGAGGAACTCTTTCTTTAGAAAGCAGAAATAAAAACAATAACGTGACTGCACCACTCGTTACCCGAACCACACTAAATGACACAGGATCAATTGAAGTATTGACTAAAGCGAGACGGCATAGGACTGAATTTGCAGCAAAAGCCAACATGGCAATACACAAACGTAGCAGCATAGTTGAGCATCCATTTTCAACAATGTAGACCTATGTATATAAAAAAATTACTTATTAAGCTATAAGTAATTTTTTATTAAAACTATCAACATCTCTGATATAACATTAACTTCATTGCGTTCACCTACACATTTAACAATGCCATAGCGTAACACTTAAAGAAAAAACGACTTTAAATAATCATCCTTGAGCTAAATTAAGTCCTTATTCTGTAGGATTAAATAAGGCGATCACATCAGCTTCCGTCATTTTCGTGGTTTCATTGTCGAAACTGTAAAATTGTGGTTTATTGTCGATATAAATCTCTAGATCAAGCTTTAAATCTTCAGGTGAATCATTCAAAGCAAAAGCATTAATATTGCAATAGCTTTGGTCTTTAGTTCGCCAAAAAAGATTTGTTCCACAAACATTACAAAAGCCACGTTCCCCCCATTCAGAAGAGTTATAGACCGTTAAATGCACTTGCTGATCAAAGACCAAACTACCTTGCTCTGTATCAATCGTCATAATCACACCACTGGTTTGTCTACGACAAATTGAACAATGGCACACATGTACATCATGATTTTTTAGCATTACTGAGAAAGTGGTTGCACCACAAACACACTGTCCTTTCATAACTTCATCCTTATCAATTTATTTATATAAAATACTATGTGTGTTATATCTAATTCTAGTTAAATCATACATTTTTTAATCAAGCTTAATTAAATCGTGAATTTCCAATTGTAATTTAAAATAATTAGTTTTAAATTATTAAATACAACAACTTAAATATAATATATGGATAAATATGCGTTATAAAATTATTGATGTTTATAAACTTCAAGATATTCAACGGTATATCGCTAAATGTTTAAAAACGCAATCACCTCAATTCATTGTAATTGAAAGCCATCGTACGCTATGTAAAGAACTCGATATCATTGATGTAGACTTAGAAAAGTCCATAGCAACATGGGCAACAGGTGAAAAAATAGCTTTAAAAATCATTCATAAATCCGATCATATAGAAAAATTCTACAACATTGATCATTAAATTTTTCTTAGACAAAATAATTGACTGCATAATTCAAAATTCGTTAAAAAATTTGACACTATCTATTCAAAGCCTTTATTTTATCAATTAAGTTCCTTTTTAGAACTTCAATTAAATTAGAACTTAAAAACCTAAGGATAAAAGTATGAAACACCCTAAAGAAATGACTGGACTCGAGTTTTTACAAGCAATGGTAGATGGGCATATCCCTAGAGCTTCCATCTCTGAAACCATTCCTATGGATTTAGATGAGATATCTCATGGTCACGCCAGCTTTAAAGTCAAAGCGGATAGCCGTCATTTAAACCCTTTAGGTGGTGTGCATGGAGGTTTCGCTGCGACAGCGCTTGATTCTGCAACGGGCTGTGCTGTACACACCACACTTGAAGCAGGTGTCGGTTATGGCACCATCGATTTGAATGTAAAAATGTGTCGCCCTGTGCCTAAAGACAAAGAATTACTGGCAATTGGTTCAGTAATTAATTTAAGTAAAAACCTTGCAATTTCAGAAGGTAAATTGGTTGATGAAGATGGAAAACTTTATGCACATGCAACTGCCACTTGTATGATTATTCGTCCATAATTTCGAATCAGTGCCGAGTGCTATTCAATTGAATGGCACTTACTCTGCTGATGAGTTAGCACTGGCATTCAGTTGAATTTGCACTTCATAAAAAAGACCACACTATTTTCATAATGCGGTCTATATAACTTACTTAGTGAATGATTATTTTAATAATCATCTATTTCTGACCATTTTGTTACTTTATCAAATAACACTTTGCCAGCACCAGTTGCTTTATACTGGGCAGTTTGATCATTAATCGCTGTAAGCACAATAGAATTGGCACTATTGTTCAAATCCTGAATATTTAATGTCCCAGCATATGGATAACCTACAAGCTCTTCATCCTCATCCATTTTAGCGAAGAATGGAGTTGCCATACTATCAAATGCAACCTTGTAATCACCACCTTCATTACCTGTTGAAGAAAGTTTACCACTGACTTGAAGTTTGGCAGTCGTTGCATCTTGTGGTGACCAGACAAATTTATAGTCTGTTAGATTATAATTTACAGGGATTAATTTATTACTCGAAGATAGCTCCTGAGTCACTACGCTTAACCCAGTTGAAGTGAATGTTACCGCAGTTGCTGACTCGCTGATTACCAATTTACCATTTACTTTGTCACTTTCACCATTAGAATATTTAATGACTAAATCTTTCGCTTCTACATTATCACCCGTAACATCGATAACACCAGAAGCTGCTCCGTCTTCATCAAATAATCCTACACAATCTTTAAATGTAATTACATTATTTGAAATAGTATAAGAACCTGACTTACATTTAGCTCCTTTCTTTGCTTCATCTGAACCGTAAACTATTGCATCAGCTACACCAGAACCAGTAGCCTCTCCAAACGCAATACTTGTCATTGTATGCACTAAATCTAAACTTTCAAAACTGTTTGTTGTGCCTGTGCCTGTGCCTGTGCCTGTGCCTGTGCCTGTGCCTGTGCCTGTGCCTGTGCCTGTGCCTGTGCCTGTGCCTGTGCCTGAAGTAGTATCATCACTATCGCCTCCACATGCACTGAGTAGTAGTGAACTAGCTATAGCAATTCCCAAAATCATTTTTTTCATATTATTCCCCAACAATTTTTCATTTATTGTTCTATTAAATTATGTTTTTTCAAAGAATATTTCTATACCCCAAATGAGGTATAAAATAACAAAATTTACGAATCGAGAAGCCATGATATAAAAAATTTAAAGCGAAAAATACTCCATAAATTGGCTATGCTATATATGAAAGAAAAGGCTTCAGTCTATTGATGAAATGCACATTCAATCTCTAAATCACTAAAAATTACTCAGTCACATTTTGCTTCGTTCTGATCAAATCTTTAACACTAAATCCTACACTTTGCGCATAGCGCAAAAATTCTGTCACCTGTGCTTCATCTGGATGAGGATTTCGAGATAGTAACCATAGGTACTTACGTTTTGGCTCTCCGACCAAAGCCATCTGATATTGTGGATCTATTTTGAGCACCCAATAATCACCTCGGGCAACGGGCAACCAACGAATCGCTTCAGGAATAAAACTGACTTTAAATTTCGAATTAAATGGCTCATTGCTAATAAAAGCCTCACCTAATGAGCGTAGTTCTTTTCCATCATGGGTCATACAACGGTTATCTACCGCAACATTTCCATACTCATTTACCGTATAACGTGCTGTTACATCAGATTTACATTCTTTTTGGAAATACATCGGCTTACGCGCAACTTCATACCATAATCCAAGGTATTGGCTTAACTCTAATTTCGGAACAGCAGCTAAAGTTGTATTTTCGGCATAAGCTTTAGGAAAAATTCCAGCCACAAAAAAAATTGCGCCAATTATTATTACTTTCTTCATATTATCAATATTGGGTAATGTTTTAAATAATTGCACCTTATCCCCTCAAAACGACTTTCTAATATTTATAATAAAATAATCATAAATTAAACAAACGACTGTAGCATTATGTATCCTCCACGATACAAAATACGACAGCCTTAAGTTTTATTCACCCAAATTATTACTGCAATAATCTGGCTTTCAGACGCACAATTTCATCCCTTAATCGCGCTGCTTGTTCAAACTGCAATTCTTTCGACGCTTTTAACATCTCTTTTTCCAGCTTGGTAATGTGCTTGGTAAATAATTTAGGATCAGACAATAAATGTTGTTCATCAGCAGTCAATGCTTGATGCTGCTCTGCAATCCCAGCTTCAATTTCTTCATCTTTTAGCACTTCACCTGTATCAATCTCTTTGATCACTTGTCTTACTGCACTGCGTGGTGTAATGCCATGTTCTTCATTGAATTGAATTTGTTTGGTTCTACGGCGATCAGTTTCATCGATCGCTTTTTGCATCGAATCCGTTATACGATCCGCATATAAAATTGCTTTACCTTTCACATGACGAGCAGCACGACCAATGGTTTGAATTAAAGAGCGTTCAGAACGTAAAAAACCTTCTTTATCTGCATCGAGGATAGCAACCAAAGACACTTCTGGCATGTCCAAACCTTCACGTAATAAGTTGATTCCAACCAAGACATCATGCACACCTGTACGAAGTTCATGAATAATTTTCACACGTTCTACAGTATCAATATCAGAGTGCAAATAAGCAACTTTAACCCCATATTCTTTTAAATAAGAAGTTAAATCTTCTGCCATACGCTTAGTCAAAGTTGTGACAAGTACGCGCTCATCCAATTCTTTACGAATATTAATTTCAGATAAAACATCATCGACTTGGGTCAATACTGGACGTATTTCAATGGTAGGATCGACCAATCCTGTAGGTCGTACTACCTGCTCTGCCACTTGTTCAGATTTTTCTAGTTCATATTTTGCAGGCGTTGCACTGACATAAATCGTTGCAGGAACGATACGTTCCCATTCTTCAAATTTCATCGGACGATTGTCTAAAGCACTCGGTAAACGGAAACCATAATTGACTAAGTTTTCCTTACGCGAACGGTCACCTTTATACATTGCACCAATTTGTGGAACAGTCACGTGAGATTCGTCGATAATCAACAAAGCATCGTCTGGGATATAGTCGAACAATGTCGGCGGTGCTTCACCTGCTGGTCGTCCAGATAAATGACGAGAATAGTTTTCGATACCATTGGTATAGCCCAATTGTTGCATCATTTCTAAATCATAACGGGTACGTTGCTCAATCCGCTGCAATTCAATCAGTTTGTCATTTTCTTTAAAATAAACTTGACGCTCTTTGAGTTCTTCTTTGATCGTACCAATCGCACGTTCTAAATTATCTTTCGGTGTGACATAGTGACTTTTTGGATAAATCGTCACACGCGGTGCTTTGCGTACCAATTTTCCAGTAATTGGATCAAACCAACGAATCGAATCCACTTCATCATCAAACAATTCAACCCGTACTGCATGTTGATCAGATTCCGCAGGGAAAATATCAATAATTTCCCCTCGAATACGATATGTACCACGTAAGAATTCTAATTCATTCCGCGTATATTGCATTTCAACTAAGCGTCGAATGATGTCATCACGACTAATTCGGTCACCTTGCACGATATGCAACAACATACTCATATAGGCATTTGGATCACCCAAACCATAAATGGCAGATACAGAAGCCACAATAATCGCATCACGGCGTTCTAATAATGCCCGTGTCGCAGAAAGGCGCATTTGGTCAATATGGTCATTAATCGCGGAGTCTTTCTCGATAAATGTGTCCGAAGATGGTACATAAGCTTCAGGTTGATAGTAGTCATAATAACTGACAAAATATTCAACCGCATTATTGGGGAAAAATGCTTTAAACTCGCCATAAAGTTGTGCTGCTAAGGTTTTATTATGCGCCATGATAATGGTTGGTCGTTGCGTTTGTGCAATGACATTTGCCATGGTATAGGTTTTACCTGAACCCGTTACACCTAATAAGAGTTGATCGTGTAATCCCCGATTGACACCATCAACCAATTTAGCAATCGCTTGGGGCTGATCTCCCGCAGGTTGATAATTTGTCACAAGTTCAAAAGGTTGATTTTCACTCACAATAATTCACTCTTTGACCAATTTGAAAGACACAGCTTCTAGTTTAACAGAAAGCGATTGAAACAACGGTTTCATCTCATTTTAAATGGGGCTTTTTACACAATATTCAACAAATACCCTTGACCCTTTTGGGTTTCAATAGCAACATGGAAACAAGCCGATTACAAGATGAAAAAACATGACTTATCACTACCATGATGAAAGCATAATCAAAGAGTTACCTGAAGACACAATTTTTGTCTTTGGCAGTAATATGGCGGGCACTCATCAAGGTGGTGCTGCAAAAACAGCATTATTATACTTCGGTGCGACGAAAGGAGTTGGTCGTGGCTGGGCGGGGCAAAGTTTTGCGATTCCAACCATGAATGAGCATTTACAACAAATGCCACTTTCTCAAATCCAACATTATATTGATGATTTTAAAATTTATACTAAAAATCACCTTAAAATGAAGTACTTCATTACCTCAGTGGGTTGTGGTGTCGCAGGTTATAAAGTTGAAGAAATTGCACCAATGTTTAAAGGCATTTCACGCAATGTTATTTTCCCTGTTTCATTCCGTCCATTTGTAGAAAAAACACTGCCTAAACTGACACAAAAACTGCTACACAGTTTCCTCACAGCAGATGTTATTTTCAGTGCAAATTTAGAACAAAAAGTTCAAGATTTAGATTTAACTGAAGCTGAAAAGAGTTTAGCCCAAATCGTGATTAATACACCAATGTATCCTACTGATAGTAATGGGCGAGATCGTAGCTTTGAAATCAGTGATATTCTAAATACGCTTAAGAGCAAGCAAGTGATTGATGCTGATATTCAGCATGATGAAACAAAAACACTTGGCGGGGTAATTTTAGCAATTATAGAGTTGTATAATATTAACGAGCATGATTTTATAGAAGCGTGGAATGCTCAAAAAGAAATTTCTCCACCTAAAGCTGCAAATAAGGCTAAAAAATAAGCTATATTATACTTAGGCTTTATTTTAAATTTTTTACAACATTTATAAAAACAAGGAATCATTATGGGGGAAGTCGATCTATCTATTTTCAACTTATCTCCCATGGCAATGTGGATCCAAGACTTTAGTGCGGTCAAAAAAACTTTCCAGCAATGGCTAGACGATGGTGTTGAAGACCTAGAACAATACCTTCTAGATGATCCTGAACGCTTACAACCTTGCTTAGTAATGATTCGCACTATTCGTGTGAATCAAAGCACTTTAGATATGTATGAAGCATCCAATCTAGATGAAATCTTACATAGCTTTGCAAACTTACACTCAGAAAAAATCAGTATAGAAAAGGTCAATTTTTTTGTTTCTTTATGGAATAAGAAAACACAATACATTTGTCCATCTGTAAACTATACCTGTAAAGGCAAACAAATTGATATTCAACTTAAAGCCAGTTTTATGCCTGGCTATGAAGACAGCTGGGAGCGTTTGTTGCTGACAACTGAAAATATTTCTGATTACCAAAATGCGCGACGATTTGCTGAAACTTTATTTTTACATTCCCCTACTGCATTGTGGGTAAGAGACTATAGCCAGATCAAAGTAATATTTGACCAACTAAGACAACAAGGCGTAAATGATCTCATCCGCCACATGACAAAACATCCGGAGTTTGCCAAAAAATGCTTTGAAAGTGTAAAGAATATCGGCGTTAACCAAGCTTTACTCGACCTTTTTAAAGCTGGTAATAGACAATTGTTCTTTGACAATTTATGGCAAATTCTTCGGGAATCTAGTCAGCAAAATTTCCATGCCCAATTATTAGCTTTATGGAATGACGAACACCAACAAAGTAGAGAATGTGAGTATCAAACTGTTCATGGAGATATTCTCAATATACGTGAACAATTGGTGATCTTTCCAAATTCACATAATAATTGGGACACAGTGCAAATTGCATTTACAGATTTTTCTGAGCGAAAAAAATTAGAAAATCATTTATTACATCTCAGTAAGCACGATCAGCTCACTCAACTCTATAACCGTACTTTTTTTAATGATGAGATTTTAAAACTCCAATCTACAATTTTTTACCCGGTATCCTGTGTATTTTTCGACCTCAATGGTTTAAAAGAAATTAATGACATCTATGGGCATGACCAAGGTGACCAAATTCTGAGAAGATTTGGCAAAATTTTAAAAACAAGTATTACTCAAACCCATTATTCAGCTTCTCGACTTGGCGGAGACGAATTTGTCATTCTCATGCCGAAAGCAAAGCAAATTCATATCAATAGATTATTAGATAAAATTCGTTATGAATTAGAAGTTGACCAAATCAAACATCCAGACTTCCCTATTCATGTTGCAATTGGTTATGCAACGACACAGTCAAATGAGACCATTGAAGCCTTGCTTAAAAGAGCTGATGAAATTATGTATTCCAATAAGCAAGCTTTTTATAATTCATCTCTCAAAGATTAACATTAAAATAATAAGCTACACTAAATAATTAATAAAACTTAATGTTTAAAAATATAAATTAAATATAAATAATCAATATTATGCCTCGCAACCCTTAACCTCTGCTATGGGTTTTGCAATGTCTCAACCTCATGAAAAAGTTGAAAATATGTTATGTCGCGCTGATATTAACATGTATGAAAAAGAAAAATATTATCAATATTTTGAACAAATTATTGAAGAATAAATTCTGATAAATATAAAAACGCTATAATAAAAAATAGGTGCATCAAGCACCTATTTTTTAACACTTCAACGTTTCAACTTAACGTTTACCCATCGAACGACGTGTACCACGTGGTGGCATCCATGTGCGATCCGCGTATTGCTGTGGTTTTGGACGCATGTCTTCCACATCTTCATCCGCAGGTTTCGCATCATTTGCATGCTTAACAGGAAATGGAAGTTTTACTACGGGCTTTTTCTTGGGAGTATTTTGGGTGCTCATGTGATTCACTCAATTTTAACTCCGCATATTGTACGAAAATTTCTACGTCGATGCGAGTGATTGCCCAATTCAGTCTACATTTGTATTTTCTTGATACAGTATATTTTGAATTTTCGTGCATTTTTAGTGAATTTGCATATTTTTTGGGCGACCAACTTGCTATTTTTAAGCTATGATAGTGTGCTTTTTATTTTTTAATCCCTATAAGAAGGAATACTGCCGTGGACGTACGTCTCTCTGATCGTGTAAATGCCATCAAACCGTCTCCAACGCTTGCTGTTACCAACAAAGCTGCTGAATTAAAAGCTGCTGGTAAAAATGTAATTGGACTCGGTGCTGGCGAACCAGATTTTGACACCCCACAACACATCAAAGATGCTGCTATTGCTGCAATTAATAACGGTTTTACAAAATATACCGCTGTTGATGGTACACCAGGCCTAAAAAAAGCGATTATTGCAAAATTAAAACGTGACAATAATCTTGAATACGCTGCTAACCAAATCTTGGTTTCTTGTGGCGGTAAACAATCTTTCTTTAACTTGGCACTTGCTTTGTTAAACAAAGGTGATGAAGTGATCATCCCTGCACCTTACTGGGTAAGCTACCCAGATATGGTGATCATCGCTGAAGGTGTGCCAGTTGTTGTAAAATGTGGTGAAGAACAACGTTTCAAAATCACGCCTGCTCAACTTGAAGCTGCTATCACTGACAAAACGCGTTTAGTGGTATTAAACAGCCCTTCTAACCCTACAGGTATGATCTATACGAAAGCTGAATTAGAAGCTTTGGCTGAAGTTCTTCGTAAATATCCAGAAGTATTGGTTGCTTCTGATGATATGTATGAACCAATCCGTTGGGATGATGAGTTCTACAACATCGCAACTGTTGCACCTGATCTTTATGACCGTGTAATCGTGCTCAATGGTGTATCTAAAGCATATGCCATGACTGGCTGGCGTATTGGCTATGCAGCAGGTCCTGCAAAATTGATTGGTGCGATGAAAAAAATCCAGTCTCAATCCACTTCTAACCCAACTTCTATTTCACAAGTTGCTGCTGAAGCTGCATTGAATGGTCCTCAAGACGTTCTTCAACCAATGATCGAAGCGTTCCACCGTCGTCATGACTTAGTGGTAAATGGCTTGAATGACATTAAAGGTATCACTTGTCTTCCTGCTGATGGTGCATTCTATGCATATGCGAACATCCGTCCATTGATTCGTGCAAAAGGTTTAAAATCTTGCACAGAGTTCTCTGCATGGTTATTGGAAGAAACTGGTGTTGCTGTTGTTCCTGGTGATGCTTTCGGCTTAGGCGGTTATATGCGTATTTCTTATGCGACTGCTGACGAAGTATTGGTTGATGCGCTTGCACGTATCAAAAAAGCTGCTGATTCTATCGAAGGTGTAGACGCTGCGATTGCTTCAATTGCTGCTGAAAAATAATTTGTATTAAAAAATAGGGCGTTTTATACGCCCTTTTTTATTGCATTATAAACTGACTTTCATTAGGTGATGTATGCAAGTTTTAAAATAAAGTCCAACCTGTTGATATAGTTAAACAAAATAACGTAATACTCTTGCAAATTAGTTACTTAAAATCTCTCAAGTGAAAGTCTCCGTTTTATCAGCACACATCAACTCAAGAAAGTTATGGTTATATTCGTTTAACAAGGTATTTACAGTCATAAGGCATTCAAATCAGTGAGTATGCAGTCCGTTGTATTAAAAAACTAAATCAGTTGTACTGTAAGCGTCATAAGCGCTTTAAAAGGACAACAAATAGCGATCATAATCGTTCTGTTTACAATAATTTATTAGAGCAAAACTTTGCAGTAACTACTCCGAATGTTGCATGGGTAAGTGATATTACGTACATATGGACGGGTGAAGGTTGGCTATATTTGGCTGCTTTAAAAGATCTTTGTAGCAAACAAGTGGTTGGCTATAGCTTAAGTGAACGGATGACAGCAGATCTCGTTTGCAATACACTGTGTATGGCGATTCGTAATCATAAGCCATCGCAAGGATTAATTGTTCATTCGGACAGAGGAAGTCAATATTGTAGCCATGAATATCGCAATATGGTTGAACAGTATGGGTTTAAAGGTTCAATGAGTAAGCGGGGGGACTGTTTCGATAATGCGCCAATTGAAAGCTTTTGGGGCATACTCAAAAATGAATTAGTACATCATCGTCACTATAAAACAAGGGAAGAAGCCAAATCGGATATTACAAAATATATAGAGCTATTTTATAATCAGAGCAGAATTCAAAAAAGTCTGAATTTTAAGACACCGAATCAAATGGCAGAGGACTTTTATAAGTTAGCTGCATAGAATCTTCCAAGTGGAATTCTCCTGTAATTTCAGCACACATCAGTTTTAATATTATTTATTTTCAGTACCACCATAATTTACTAATTCTATAAATAAACTTAATATCACGCCCATTCCGAAAGATACACCAAACAACCAGTTTAATGAATCTAAATATTCATTTAATGTATTACCCCAAACTTTACTTATAGTAAGACCAACTATTAAAAATATGGAAAGGACTAAAGTTCTTACTATAAAAGTTAAATAAGGTTTCCCCTTTATAGTAAAAAAAGTAGCAAAAAGAGTCATTATAATTTCTATCATTTATTATTATCCTCATTCTTGTCTTGCATTTTATCAATTATTGCTCCACTAGGTTGAGAGACAGCTTGACCAACAACTACCTTTTCATACCAAACTAAAGAATTATCTAAAGCCTCTTTAGCTACCTTATGACTACTCCCCCCAGCCATCACTGTCATTGGAGCAGAATATAAACTAGCAATTGCAGATCCTGCTAGAATCTTATTAGCATTGAAGTATGGTAAGTTATTGACACACTTGAATTTATATGAATTCTTCCCCACTTCCATAGCCAAACCAATCCCCCCTCCTGTTAACATTGCTTGCCCTGCCATATACGATCTAGCAGTCGCTCCTGTTCCAGTGATTAAACTTGTTGCTCCACCTGCTTTAAAAACCGCTGCTCTTCCTAAAACGCCCATATTTGCCACACCAACAATTTGACCTCCACTATAAGCATTTGACTCTTTATCTACCACATCATTTGTACCCATCCAATCTCTAACTTTACTTGTAGCTCCAAAACTAACTGTATCTCCCCACCCTGCAGCGCCATCTACAACCCAATCAGGTAAAGAGGGTGGTACCCAAGGTGTATCAACTTTCTCAGGTATCAGTGCCCTCTCAGATCCGTAACCTCGTGATTGCTGTTTATTTATTTCATTCATACTCTGAGCTGAAGCATTCCATACTTCTTGTGTTTTTTACTTTCATTCTGAATCTGCATCATTTTTGTCTATTTTCAGCATCAATCTGGGCTTGCCTATTCATTTGTACATTCTTAGCAGTAGTTATTGAATCTGCTGGATATTTATGCTTTGAATCTTTAGTTCTAGAAAACTACCATTGCCATCTGTCCAAGCATAATCTGCCATCAACCCCATCGGATCTTTACTCACATACCTCGCACTAAACGGCTCATAGTATCTGTAACGGTTATAATGCAACTCTGTTTCGTAGTCATAATACTGACCTTGAAAACGGATATTGGTCTGTTCAAGCAAGTTATCACTGGCATTGATCTCTAAAGCTGTACCCCAAGTACCTTGTTTGATTTCCCAAACACACTCACCTAGTTCATTGCTCAGCGTTTGTGGTGTACCCACTTGATCACAGTGATAAAATGCCACTCGCTCTAATTCTGCTTTATTCTTTTTCGTTTCAATATTCCATACTAGGCTTTATAAATGGATTAGGGTTCATGTTGGAATTTTGAATAGAAAATCTATATATTCTCCTCGATCCCCCCTTATATACTAAAACGAGACAACCCAGATATTTTGTGCTATGAATTAGCATTTAATTTTTGTAATAATTAACCATTCTTGTGATTTTCTTTAATCTTTCTTCAAAAGGTTTTATTTTCAAATAATCTACAACATCCATAAAAATATCAGATTCAATTTCTGTTTTTTTATATGTAGCATTAATTAATACTCCCCCCCCACTTCTTAATACAAATTTATTTTTTAAAAACCATTTAGAATGAATAGATGCACTTAAATTATCTTGTGCTAAATCTATAAGACTATCACAAAAAAAATAGATAGTATTTCCCCAGCCTAATATAATTACTAGTTTTTCTACACCATTTATATCATAAAAATCGCCATAACCATTGATATGAGCATTAGAACTTTTTTTGATTGACCATTCGTAACTATCCAAATCAAATTCAATTATTGGAGTATGTTTAGCATAGAGATGAATTATTACTTTTTTATTCACATTCTGTTTCATTGAACCTCCCTCCCTGACCTACTGACAATGGTATCAATTTATTAAAACTTGGGTCTGTCCTACCTAAACCTTGACGAGCATTATCAAAACCTTTTTTTGCAACATGCTCCGACCAAGGTTTTATTCTATCTCTAAAGCCTTTAAAACTTTTGAGAGGAATCACTGCAGGTCCCATATATCGTTTCATAAAATTTCTAACATTAGAACCTGCTTCTAAAACTTTAGCATTCCTTGAATAAGTTAGTGCTTTTGATCCAACCACATATACTGCACGACCAGCGCCTACTTGTCCCACAAGTATTGAGGCTGTGTTTCCATTTGAATATGCCGTTGAACATTTATTTACTACTCCATTTATTCCCATTCTATCTCTAATTTTATCAGTCAGACCAAAAGTCATACCATCACCAAAACCTGCTGCCGCATTTACAGTTGCATCTGAAGGTTCGTATCCAGTAGTATCATGAATTAGTTTAAACACTGGATCCATGAAGGTCTCATCCAACCCCATCGGATCCACCCACTGATTCGGATCACTCACATAAACAGAGTTATTTACCCCACCATTGAGCCCAATTGGATCTTTACTCACATATCGTGCACTAAACGGCTCGTAATAACGATAACGGTTATAATGTAATCCTGTTTCACTATCGTAATATTGCCCTTGGAATCTTAGGTTGGTTTGTTCAAGTAAGTTATCACTGGTATTGATCTCTAAAGCTGTACCCCACTATCCTGCTTGATTTCCCAAACACACTCACCTAACTCATTACTTAAAGTCTGCGGTGTACCCACTTGATCACAGTGATAAAACGCTACACGCTCTAACTCAGCTTTATTCTTTCTCGTTTCTGTACTCCATACAGGGTCTTTATAAATCGAGTAGGGTTCGTGTTGGAACCTTGAATAGTCAGGTGTTTCTATCAGCTTGATGAAACCTTGATAGCCTGCTTGGAGTAACGGCACAAAACGATTCGGCTCATAGACAGAGGTGGTCCCACTTGTTTGAACAACTAAAAGCGTATTTATAAGTGATATTCCGCTCTAGTTAAGCCACCTTGTTTTGTTGGGGTAGCTGATCATAGTAAAACTCATTTGGTGTCATTTTGTCTAGACTCGAATGAGGTCGTTTCAAATTATAAAACTCAAAATATGCACTTAATTGCTTTTTCGCATCTGTGACACTGCTATAAGCTTTGAGATACACCTCTTCATATTTAACGCTCCGCCATAATCGTTCAACCATCACATTATCTACCCATCGACCTTTACCATCCATACTGATTTGAATGCCATTTGATTTCAATACATCAATAAATGCATCACTGGTAAACTGGCTGCCTTGGTCTGTATTAAATATTTCAGGTCGACCATATTTTTCAATCGCTTCATTTAAAGCCGAAATACAAAAATCCACCTCCATACTAATCGATACCCTATGCGCAAGTACCTTGCGGCTATGCCAATCAATCACAGCACATAAATAAACAAAGCCTTTTGCCATAGGGATATACGTTATATCCGTAGACCACACTTGATTACTGCGCTGAATAGCCAACCCTTTGAGCAGATATGGATATTTACGGTGAGCTTGATTAGCCTGGCTTAAATTTGGTTTGCAATATAACGCCTGAATACCCATTTTCTTCATTAAAGTACGTGTATGACGTCGTCCTATATGATGTCCTTGACGATTCAACAAATCACGCATCATACGACTGCCTGCAAAAGGATATTGCATATGTAATTCATCAATACATCGCATCAGCTTCAGATCTGATGCACTCACAGGTTTTGGGCGATAGTAATAACAACCACGGGAGACTTTCAGCAGCTTAGCTTGCTTAGATACTGAAATCTGAAGTGAGTCGTCGATTAACTTTTGTGGTTGAAGCGGCCCAGTTTCTTCAACACACCTTCTAAAAAATCAATTTCTAATGCCTGCTCACCGATTTTTGCATGTAGTTTTTTTAGATCGATGGGTGGTTCTGTTGGAGCTTTTGATTGATCGAAAGCTTGCGAGGAAGCTGAGATCAATTGATTTTTCCAGTCAATAATTTGGTTTTGATGAACATCAAACTCAGCACTCAATTCAGCAAGTGTTTTTTCTGCTTTAATCGCAGCAAGTGCTACCTTAGCTTTAAAATCATTTGAATGATTTCTTCTTGGTCTACGTGCCATAAAATACTCCATATATTGATGTTTATAACATCATTTGAGGAGCAGAATATCACTTATAGGAGTTGTTCAAATTTACGGATCCATCTCTGACGTAATGTTTAGTATAACTGTTTTGCTGATCTTGGTTTTGTCGGGATCATCAAATCCCCCAATCAAATAAAGTCAGGTGCTAGACTGTCTTTTTATACAAATACCAGGAAGAATCATGTTGAAGAAGTGATCTGAGCTAAGTTTGATAGAAACTATACATTGTATCAAATTATTAGGCGATAAATTAACGGCAAAGATTCCCCCAAGTCGGGTGAATGAGGTTCATACACGAGTAGCATTATTCAACAGATTTACGGAATTAGGTCGCCCTCATACCCAAATTTTTAATTAAATTTTATCAACTTATAGAATATCTATCTATAAAGTATTTATGCAACAAAGACTCTTTTAAACTTCTATGCTATAAAGACGATCTGATCCATTATCCTAATATCCTAAATTTATTTTTAAAAAGCTATAAATTTGAACATCTCTTTTTATTAGCAGTAAAATTAACTAATTTATTATTCTTTTCATCTTGATACTCATACTCATATTGAATATCATTTCTTATCTCATCTTTTAATTGGTTACATATTTCTTTTAAAGAATAATTTATCGAGTCCTTATAGAAAGATGGATTCCATTCTATTTTTGATGTATCAACAATATAAATATATTTAAATTTAAATTTGTTATATTCAACTTTAACCCATGTAGTACTATTACCTATGTCTAAAGGTAATTTTTCACGTTCTTCATTAGCAACAGTTCGTAATTTCTTGTCTAAAACTTCATTTTTTTTGTTATTATCATAGTTAAAAGCGAACACATAAAATGGAAAAGTTAAAATCACTATAAGTGAAATACTCTGTTTTTTATTCATAATAATATCTCAAATAAACTCTTTTATGTCAGATTAAAATTTTGAATTTCTTATACCAAAAAAAATCATAAAAACTAAACCTAAGAATGCACCAATAGATAAACATAAAAAAAGTGCAAAAAAATTATCACTAATGGTCATCATCTCTCCCTTGAAATAATCAGGAATAAATCGTATCAAAAACCCTAAAAAACCGATAAACACTCCTTTCAGGAAGTTTTTAAAATAAGTTTCATTTTTAAACTTATATCCAAATATTAGCGCGCCAAGCACTCCAGTAAAAAATATATCAAACATTTAAATTCCTCAAAATAACTATTTTGCTTTTTCTGGGATTGGTGCTGCACTATCAACAACTAGTCCACCTATTTGTGACATTCCTTCAGTCATACCAAAAATGGTAATACCTTGCCAATTTTGCGTAACAATTGCATCAGAAATTCGTGATCCACTAACCTCCTTTACACCCGCAGCTCTTGACATACCAGTTCCCCACACCCCTGTGGCTGCACCGACTCCACCTGTTAACAATATATGGCTCAAACTAAACTGATTACAGTTACATTTATATGAATCATATGCCTGTTTCGATGCATCTAAAGCTGATGCTGATGCGCCATTACCAATTGCGGACTGGGCTATTGGACCAGCACTAGCATATCCATATCCTGCAGTAGTCAAAATTATGGGAGCGTATCCTGCCACATTTGCTCCACCTAGTGTAATGTTTCTTAATTGAGCGTTACCTTGTAGCTCTTTACCTAAATTTGGATCTTTTGCTAAACCAGCCATATGAGCTGGTACTAGTGCACCTAGAATACCGCCACCTTTAGGTGTTTTATTCTGAATTTGCGGAAAATCATTCCTTTCAGTTTCTGTGGAACTTACAACAAGCGTATTTGCTCTTACAACCCTCCCTTTAGCAACATCAACTTGCAGTAACTCTAATTGTGTTTTTGTTCTGTTTAGATTAGATTTAGCTTTCTGTTCCATCTGCTTAATCTGCTTATCACTTTCTTCAATCGCTGAATCCGTGATCCCAAATAAACCTCTATTATCTTTATTACCGTTTAATCCCATCGGATCTACCCATTGATTTGGGTCACTCACATAAGCAGAATTATTTAATCCACCATGTAGACCTATTGGATCTTTACTTACATACCTTGCACTAAACGGCTCATAATATCTGTAACGGTTATAGTGCAACTCTGTTTCATGGTCGTAATATTGACCTTGGAATCTTAGATTGGTTTGCTCAAGTAAGTTATCACTGACATTTATTTCTAACGCTTTGCCCCATGTATCCTGCTTAATTTCCCAAACACACTCACCCAACTCATTACTTAAAGTCTGCGGTGTGCCTACTTGATCACAATGATAAAATGCAACTCGCTCTAGTTCTGCTTTATTCTTTCTCGTTTCAGTATTCCATACAGGATATTTATAAATCGAGTAAGGTTCATGTTGAAAACGTGTGTAATCAGGTTTTTCGATCAGTTTAATAAAACCTGCGTAACCAGTCTGAAATAGCGGTATAAAACTATTTGGTTCATAAACATAATGCTTAGTGTAGTTTTTATTATTTTCTGAATTTTCTCGGTTTGATTGATATGACTCCCACACCATCAAATCACCATCCCAACCAAATAATGTCAGACTACCATTTAGGCTATTTTTAAATAAGCGTCGTCCAAATACATCATAACCATAGTTTGTGATTTGATCATTATTATCACTTTGGGTTAAACGTCCTTCTTCATCGTGCGCAAATTGTTCACTTAATCCATCAGGGTAGATAATCGCTTGTAACTGTCCTTTGTCTTTGCCTTGGGTACTGTAGATATATTGAACTTGTTGTGCATCAGCAGAGGCTTGAGCTGTCAGTGTGCCTTCATCATCATATTGCCATGCACTGCTCTTGTTTGAACAGTCAGTATACGACCTTATACACAACAGGATGATTTAATCTTTATTTCACCACGTAGTGCAAGCATGTTGTCAGATATGTCGCTTACCACTTTGATTCGACGCCTGCATAATGAAAAGATTGCAGAAAATGGTGTCGGTTATATTGACCCAAAACAGAATAGAATTGCGACTACGCATGGTTTTCGCTCAACCTTCCGTGATTGGTCAGCAGACAAGACTGAATATCCTCGTGAAGTATGTGAACACGTTCTCGCACATAAACTCCCTGATGAAGTTGAAGCAGCTTATCTACGTGGAGCTTATCTCGAAAAACGTAAGGGTTTGATGGCTGATTGGGCTAACTTCTGCAATATTTAATAAATAGCATAGATCCAATGCTTCTGCCATTTAAGGCAGAAGCATTAATCTACTTATTAACAATCAAAAACATATAAAAAATGAACTTACATAAAATAATTAACAGACTCAGAATTTTCAACATCCTATTGGCTAAATCTAAAAACTCCCATGTGAGAGTCTCTTTTTAATTATCAACAATCTGTTCAACTTTCTTCTTGAAAAAAATGATGATGTTCTAAATATGCACTACTAAATCTAGCTCTAAATTTACTATTTTTTTGTAGATCATTTTTTGGTAGCCACAATTCATTTTTAATCACCCAATCATAGATTGTTATATCTACTGGATACCTAGTTAACATACATTTTAGTTTATTTTCTAAAATATATTGTTCCGCATCGTTTTTATTGATAAAACAACCAATAATATTTAGATTTTCACTACTTTGTATAATCCAAATGTATTTATCACTCATTTTTCACCTAATATATTTTCTCAAGTCCATAAGGATCACAATGTTGTTCATAACTCAATCCTAATGTTTCTGCTTCCATAGCACAGAGACATTTGCCTGATAGTGAGTTATCCTTACATTGAGGAATAGTAAAAATATGTAAAACATTTTGAACAAGACTCATCACACCAACAGCTTTTAAAGTTGTACCTGTCGATTTAGTTTGTGCATTTTCAGGCTTACATGTTCTACAGCCATAGTTTTGAAATTTCAAATAATTATTAATCTTATTAATATCTCTTCTAATAACTGATAAATTCTCATTTACAACTTGTTGTTGTTTAGAGGACAAAGCTGGCTCTCCTTTCAATGGTTTTCCATTTGCTCCTATTTTAACAGTTTTTCCCCCACCATTGACATGAGCATGTGCAGGTAAATGATCATTACCATAATAATAATGCTCAATAGTAACTCCGCTCTGTTGAACTATTTTACTATTCGGAAGTGTTGGGACTCCATTTAGTCCAAGAGCATCCACCCATTGATTCGGATCACTGACATAAGCAGAATTATTTAAGCCACCATTAAGTCCAATCGGATCTTTACTCATATACTTTGCACTAAACGGCTCATAATATCTGTAACGGTTATAGTGTAATCCTGTTTCATGGTCGTAATATTGACCTTGAAATCTTAGGTTAGTTTGTTCAAGTAAGTTATCACTAGCATTTATTTCTAAAGCCGTACCCCATGTATCTTGCTTAATTTCCCAAATACACTCACCCAACTCATTACTCAGGGTTTGTGGTGTACCTACTTGATCACAGTGATAAAACGCTACTCGCTCCAATTCCGCTTTATTCTTTCTTGTTTCTGTATTCCATACTGGATCTTTATAAATCGAGTAAGGTTTTGTTTGGAATCTTGAATAGTCAGGTGTTTCAATTAATTTGATAAAACCTGCGTAGCCTGTCTGAAACAAAGGCACAAAGCTATTCGGTTCATAGACATAGTGCTTGGTGTAGTTTTTATTATTATCAGAATTTTCTCGATTTGATTGCTGTGACTCCCACACCATCAAATCACCATCCCAACCAAATAAAGTTAGACTGTTTTCACTTTGATTCTTCTTAAATAAGCGACGACCAAATACATCATAGCCATAACTGGTGATTTGACCATTGTTATCACTTTGAATCAGACGATTTAAGTTATCCCATGTCAGTTTGAGCGTTTTACTTGATTGTGTGATTTTTTATCACACTTAGTTGTTTTATAATCAGCAGAGAATTCAAAAAGGATTGAATTTTAAGACACCAAATTAAATGGTAGAAGACTTTTATAAGTTAGCTACATAGAATCTTCCAAGTGGAATTCTCCTGTAATTTCAGCACACATCAGTTTTAATATTATTTATTTTCAGTACCACCATAATTTACTAATTCTATAAATAAACTTAATATCACGCCCATTCCGAAAGATACACCAAACATCCAGTTTAATGAATCTAAATATTCATTTAATGTATTACCCCAAACTTTACTTATAGTAAGACCAACTATTAAAAATATGGAAAGGACTAAAGTTCTTACTATAAAAGTTAAATAAGGTTTCCCCTTTATAGTAAAAAAAGTAGCAAAAAGAGTCATTATAATTTCTATCATTTATTATTATCCTCATTCTTGTCTTGCATTTTATCAATTATTGCTCCACTAGGTTGAGAGACAGCTTGACCAACAACTCCAGCATTTGCGCCAACAACTACCTTTTCATACCATACTAAAGACTTATCTAAAGCCTCTTTAGCTACCTTATGACTACTTCCCCCAGCCATCACTGTCATTGGAGCAGAATATAAACTAGCAACTCCAGATCCAATTGCAGATCCTGCTAGAATCTTATTAGTATTGAAGTATCGTAAGTCATTGACATACTTGTATTTATATGAATTCCTCCCCACTTCCATAGCCAAACCAATCCCCCCTCCTGTTAACATTGCTTGCCCTGCCATATACGATCTAGCAGTCGCTCCTGTTCCAGTGATTAAACTTGTTGCTCCACCTGCTTGAAAAATCGCTGCTCTTCCTAAAACACCCATATTTGCCACACCAACAATTTGACCTCCACTATAAGCATTTGACTCTTTATCTACCACATCATTTGTACCCATCCAATCTCTAACTTTACTTGTAGCTCCAAAACTAACTGTATCTCCCCACCCTGCAGCGCCATCTACAACCCAATCAGGTAAAGAGGTTGGTACCCAAGGTGTATCAACTTTCTCAGGTATCAGTGCCCTCTCAGATCCGTAACCTCGTGATTGCTGTTTATTTATTTCATTCATACTCTGAGCTGAAGCATTCCATGCTTCTTGTGTTTTTTTACTTTCATTCTGAATCTGCATCATTTTTTGTCTATTTTCAGCATCAATCTGGGCTTGCCTATTCATTTGTACATTCTTAGCAGTAGTTATTGAATCTGCTGGATATTTATGCTTTGAATTTTTAGTTCTAGAAAAACTACCATTGCCATCTGTCCACGCATAATCTGCCATCAACCCCATCGGATCAATCCACTGATTCGGATCATTCACATAACTAGAATTGTTTAATCCCCCAAACAATCCTATCGGATCTTTACTCATATACCTTACACTAAATGGTTCATAGTATCTGTAACGGTTATAATGCAACCCTGTTTCATAGTCGTAATACTGACCTTGAAAACGGATATTAGTCTGTTCAAGCAGGTTATCACTGGCATTGATCTCTAAAACTGTACCCCACGTATCTTGCTTAATCTCCCAAACACACTCACCCAACTCATTAATCAGAATTTACGGTGTACCCACTTGATCACGGTGATAAAATGCTACAAGTTCAAGCTCAGCTTTTCTTTCTTGTTTCTGTACTCCATACAAGGGCTTTATAAATCGCCTAGGGTACTTATTGATAATAAAGAATCGCCAGACTACACACCTAAAACTACAGATATTCTTTAAAAATGAAAACTTTAAATGATTAAAAAAAGATTAATGAAGCAATTAATTAAATTGAGCCTAATCTTCAATTCTACTTAAATAAGCTTTCGCTTTTAAATCACCATTTTTTAAAGCTTTATTAAAATATTTTTTTGCTAAAGAAACATTTTGTTTAACACCCACCCCCTTTAAATAGGCTTCACCTAAATTTATTAACGCATCAGAGTTACCTAAGTTATATGATTCCTCGAAATATTTAAATGCTTTCTCTTCATCTTGCTCTACGCCTTGACCTTTAGCATATAAAACACCTAAATTATTTAATGCTGGTGCATTTTTTTTAATAGATGATAAGCTATACCAATAAAAGGCTTGTTTATAATTTTTCTTAACAGGTCCCTTACCAAAGTCATAAAGTGTTCCTAAAATATATTGAGCTTCTGGAATATTTTTTTCTGATGCTAGAAGACTATATTTATATGCTTTATCAAGGTTTTTATGTTTTTCTGGTGCATAAAAATAAAGCATTGAAAGATCCCTAAAAGCATCCAAATTATTACCTTTAATTGCTATTAGTAGGTTCTTTTCTATCTCATCATAATCAGCAGATATCAAGTTTCCTCTTTCATAAATTAGCTGTGCTAAAAAATATGCAGCATTGTAATTTTTCTCATTTTGTTTACTCAGCCAAAACTTAGAATTTTGATAATCATAAAAATTAGATGTCCGATCACTATATATTAAACCTAATTTATATTGAGCAGCATCTAGACCTAGTTTTGCTGATTTTTCCAAAGATTGTATGATTTCAGCATCATATTTTTTTTTAATTCTATATTCTTCTTGCGCAATTTGATAATAACATTGAGCATTTTCAGAACAGTTTACTTTTTTTGTTTGAGCACAAGCAATTAAAGGTAAATTTAAAAAAGTAATTAATATAATTTTACTTAAAAAGTTCATATTACCACTTCTCCATATCTTTCATATAACGATCAGATTGTCTAAATAATTTTTCAGCACCACTATTTTCCTGATATTGCTTATTACCTTTAAACTCTTTAGCTCTTTTATCCAATTCACTTAAAATACTTTCAGAATTTGAATATCCATACCATTTAGGTAAAACAATTGAATAATCTTTATTAATTTTATCCAAAAACCTTTTTGCCTCCTCCCTT
The DNA here is from genome assembly GCF_001696605.3 of Acinetobacter wuhouensis. Lineage (NCBI taxonomy): Bacteria > Pseudomonadati > Pseudomonadota > Gammaproteobacteria > Moraxellales > Moraxellaceae > Acinetobacter > Acinetobacter wuhouensis. The sequence continues at coordinate 2,485,941 of NZ_CP031716.1, forward strand.
GTTAAACGCTCTTTATTCCCAAACATATTTTTATATACGGCTTCAAATTTTTCATCCCACATTCGACAAACTGGAAAATCAAGTTTTCCACCTTTAAATTTAATTGGATCAGGTTGAATATATCCAGCTGTTTTCGTCGCAATTTTTCCCATTTGTTTAACAACTCCTTTTCCACCTGAATTAAAAAAATCTATCCAAGATGAATCAAAATGAAACTTATAAGCTATATCATAACCACCACCTAAATTTGTATAAACAGTATTAATTTCCATCAAACCTAATGGATCAGAGAATTGATTACTATTTACTGGATACGATAATAAATTCAATCCCCCGAATAACCCAATCGGATCTTTACTCACATACCTAGCACTAAACGGTTCATAATAACGATAACGATTGTAGTGTAAACCTGTTTCAGGGTCGTAATATTGACCTTGGAAACGGATATTACTTTGCTCAAACGGATGATCTTGGTTTTGAGTTTTTATTTCTTGTGTTGTACCCCACGTATCCTGCTTAATTTCCCAAACACACTCACCTAACTCATTACTCAGTGTTTGCGGTGTACCCACTTGGTCACAGTGATAAAACGCTACTCGCTCCAATTCTGCTTTATTCTTTCTCGTTTCTGTACTCCATACAGGGTCTTTATAAATCGAGTAAGGTTCTGTTTGGAATCTTGAATAGTTTGGTGTTTCAATCAGTTTGATAAAACCTGTATAACCTGTTTGAAACAATGGTACAAAGCTATTTGGTTCATAAATATAATGTTTGGTGTAATTTTTATTATTTTCAGAACTTTCTCGATTTGATTGGTACGACTCCCACACCATCAAATCACCATCCCACCCAAATAAAGTCAGACTGCCATTTGTGCTATTTGTTGCGTTTTGATTCTTCTTAAATAAGCGTCGTCCAAATACATCATAACCATAAGTTGTGATTTGACCATTGTTGTCACTTTGAATCAGACGATTAAGATTGTCCCAAGTAAGTTTTAAGGTTTTACCTGCTTGGGTGGTTTCGATCACATTCCCCTGCGCATCATATTTATAATGCTTACCTTGATATTGGGTAATGAGGTTATTTTTCACTTGGCTCGACTGTGTCGCAATCGGGTCGATCAAGTTACCTGCTGGGTCAAAGGCAAAGCTTTCATTACTATGTGGGCTTTGTGTTTTAATCAAACGACCAATCGAATCATATTGGTAATTCAATTTACCTAAGCGACTGTCATCGACTTGAGTGAGTAAATAGTTATTGTCGTATTGGTAGTGACGCTCAGCTTGGTGTTTTGCTTGTTGTAATTGGTCTGTTGTTTCTTGTTCAGGACGGATGATCTGTGAACTGAGTAAACCAACATCATTGTAGTTCTTGGTTTGGATTAAGCCATTTGCCAACATCCGCACAGTTTCACGGTGTAAGTCATCGCGTTGAAATGCCACCATGTCCTGTTGGTTAAAGCCAATCCCATAAATATGCCCTGAACCATAGCTGAGATTAGTTTGGACTTGTCCATCAGGACGAATAGTCTTAGTTAAGTTACCAAGCTCATCATATTCATAACGTAATACCGCAGTCAGTGGGGTGAGATGCGGTACTTTATAGTGTTGGTGTTCACGTACCAATTGACCAAGCTGATTTCTGTAGAAATCAATTTGGCTTTCTTGGTTTTTCGCTTGGCTGAGTTGATTATTCAGGTTGTATTCAAACTCCTCAGTTTGGCTATGGCGTGTTTGCAGATGGGTATAAGTTTTTGAAGCGATTGAACCATCTTGGTGATAGCCAAATTGGGTCAGGATATTCGGTTGACGGATTTGAAATAGTTGACCATTTTCACTATAGCTATAATGTTTTTCTTCACCATCAAAAGCTTGTTCATGGATCAGTTGACCAAAGCGGTTATAGTCAAATGAGTATTCCGCATGGTTTTGGTTGATCAGTTTTTGGATACGACCTTGTTTATCCCATTGGTAGCCAATTTGATGTTTGTTGGCATCCACTCGTTGTTCAAGTAAGCCCACTTGATTGTATTTATACTGTGTGATCAAACCTTTGGTATCGGTATGTTTGAGCAAGCGCCCTTCTTCATCATGGCTAAATTGTTCTTTCAGTCCATCTGGGTAAATGATTGCTTGTAGTTGCCCTTTGTCTTTACCTTTTGTGCTGTAAATGTATTGTACGGCTTTGGCATCAGCAGAAGCTTGGGCAAGCAGTGTACCTTCTTCATCATATTGCCATGCGCTTTCTTTGCCTGAACAATCACTATAAGACACCATTTGTCCAAGATCATTATATTGGATTTTCTTCGAGCCACCTTTAGCATCGGTAATTTCGACGATTTGATTGTCATTATTGTATTTATATTGCGTGCTATGTCCCAGTGGATTAATTTCCTTGGTGACATTGCCATCTGCATCATATTGTTTTTTCCAGATATTGCCCTCTGGGTCTTTGGTTTCAGTTAAATTACCCTCTTCATCATAAGCAAAACGGATAATCCCGCCATTGGGTTGTACGATTTTGATCAGTTGGTCTTGGTCATTATAAACTTGTTCTGTTTCTAAACCTGCAAAGTCGATTTGACGGGTAATGCGTTTTTGGCTGTCTCGTGATAACCATCTTTCTCGCCCATCCGCTAAACGAGTACGGTAAGTAAAACCATCGAGATCAAAATAATAATAGGTCGGTACATCATAAGCATCATACACAGCAACTTGACGTAAATGTGGATGCCACTCTAAACGGGTTTTGAAACTACCATCATCTGCCCATTCTGCAATCGCTTTGGCTTTAGCATCAGTGGATTCATAACGGATATTTTGTCCACGTCCTGTACGATCGGTATAACGAGTCAGTTGATGGGCATTATTATATTCATAACTGCGTGTATGACCATTTTGATCTATGGCTTTGGTCAAATTGCCTTGTTGGTCATATTCATATCGTGCCAAAGCTTCTGCTTGCTCATCAACAAAAGCAGCGATGACTTTGGCTTGATCATTAAACGCGAATTTAACTTGATGTTTACCACGTTTCAGTTGGAAATCGATCGCTTGTAAATAGGCAAATTGTTCAAATAACAGATAAGTTAAAACAACTTTTTCATTGGTCTTATCGTTAAACTGTTGCACCACATGGTAGTGTTTTCCACCATTAAAACTATGGAAATGGAAATTCCACTCTGAACCAAAATTCAGCAATAAATCACCATCAGTATGTGGCGTAACAACAAAACCTTCAAATGGAACAATATATTCTTCATAGACAATCGACTCAGGCAGTTGGTGCTTACGTCCATTGCTGTCGATAAATAAGTAACCGTTTTGATTTTGAATAATCACATTGGAAAATGGCATCATCCAACGAGCGCCGATCATGCTGTGATCAAATTCATTCATTTGTGAGTTATATTGACGACTAAAAGCAAAACCCACTTTCGGTAAATAGAAGTCTGAATGATTAACACGTTCTGCGCCGATTGCATAGCTGATACTATGCGCTGTAGCCGAATCACTTGGTGTTGCATCTGGTTGTGCCGTTGCACAAATCGGATCGTTTAAAGCATCAGGCTGCAACGTCACAAATTCTAAGATATCACCATTGATATGTTGTTCATGCTCACCTGTCTGATTTGCGGGCACACTGGCACTGGCCTTATTACCCTGTGCTTTGATTGCTTTTAGTGTTTCTTGAATCAACCATGCAAGGCTATATTTTGTTCCTGCATTCGCTTGTTGTTGAATCACTGTTGTAAGCGTTGTTAAAGCTTCTGCGCTTTCCCGTTGTAGTTGGCTAAATGAAGCTTTTGGTATCTCCATTTTAGATGACATATCTGACTGAGCTGGTGTTCCTGTCAAGTCAATCAGTGGTTTCGCCCAATTGCTAAACTGCTGACTTGGGTCGCGTTTTTCAGCAGTTGCACCCAAGTTAATGGTTGGCGATACGAGTCCTTTACCTGTTTCCAAAGTAAAAGCATTCAGAATGGATGAACCTAAAGTGGTTGCACCACTCAATAGACTGGGCAACTTACCTTGAGTTTCTTTTAAGAATTTTTCTAAATCCCCTGCCATTTGTGCATTTAAATGCAAGGTCATACGACGTAAATCTGCTTCTTTTATTTTTCCATTGTCAGGATATAAACATTCTGCCATTAAACCGAGTAATGGACGAAGTGCCATACGTACATGCGCTTCTGCTTGTGGCTCTAAATATAAACCGATCAAGTTCATACTCATCAGTGCAGCTTGTTGTACACCTGCTTCACCTTGTTTTTGTTCCGTGGCAAAAAGTAAAAGATCAAGTACAGAACCTGATAAAGCAAAAATATTGGCAACTGTTGGTACATTCGCCAAATTTTTTAACTGCCCTAGGTTTGTATTACCACATTGTTTTAAATAACTTTCGATTTGATGCGCAATAAATTTATGATCTTCAGTGTGTGTAACACTTGCTAAATTGAACACTGCCAACTCGACTGCTGGTTTGGCTTGATTTTGATTCGTTTGACCTGTCGCTGAATTATTTGTTCCAACAGTTGTATTTTCAGTCTCGGAATTTCTTGAATTATCGATTAACGCCATTTTTCTACCCTAATATCTTCTATTTTTTAAATAAATTTCACATTTAGCTAAAGACAAAATAATCCGTATTTATTTAGAATTATTCTGCGCATTAAAAACATTTTGCTCATCTGCTTTGACTTTGCGTGTGGTAATTTTAGTCGTTAAAGTCCGTGACTCTTCTAACTCCATTTTCACAAAATCGCCATTACTGCTTGTGATGGACGGTGATGTTGACCTCGGCGTAGAAGATGGCATTGGCAATGATTGTACTGCTATTGGTTCAGGATCACTCCCAATTGGAGTGGTTTGAGCATTTCCAAAAAGTGGCGAACTTGCCGATGGCACACTTGCAGCCCCATTACGGGTGGTGATGGTATAAGTTAAGAATCTTGAAGAATATTCATCTTTTTTAATCACATCATCATCCATTGAAAAAGATGAATTCGTTTGCCCTTTACTGCCAGTACTATAATTACTGACAGCATCTGCTGCTGAATGACCATTAAACCCTAACGCGCCAACAAAACCTGTATTATTACTAATCCCAGATAACAAACCATTGGTTTTCTGTGCAATAAGTGCAGAGGCTTGATCTTTGAAAAAGTCGACGCCTTGCTCTTTAATTGCTTGTAAAGACTGACTTGGATTCGCCAATATTTGTCCTACATTCATCATTTGCGAAGGTGATAAATTTAAATTTAAGGCAGAAGACACAGAGCTTAATGCACTCGAAGTAAATTGTTCTTTAAATTGACCTAGTGTCTGATTTCCAAGATTTTTAAGCGCATTTTTTCCTATATTTTTTAAGGTATCGCCATTTAGAGAGAATAAATTATCTTTGAGTTGCGACATCATATTTTGTCCCAAAGAACCCAAAGCATTTTGGGCAAAACCTGCAATTCCTCCTACAACATCTTCTGACCAAGTATAGTTACGATTGAAATGGCTTGCTTGATCCCATGCACTGCGTGGATCAGTTTCAAACTCTACTTTAGCAGGACCAGGTGCAATCCCCGTCACTTGTGCAAAGCCATTTCCGTCCAACTTTCCTGAAACCTGTTTACCTAGTGAATCAATCACTTTAAAACCCGTCTGTTTAAAAAAGTCCTGACCACCGTAACTTTTTAACAGATCTAATGCGCCTTTTAATGGATTTGAGGATGGTAGCTGTGCCGAAGCACTTGCACTCGCACCAGGTTGAAATAAATGTTGCCCTGCATTGACTTGGAACTTACCACCTGTTTTCGGGAAAATACCTGAACCATTTAAAGTAATTTGTGAACTTGCACCTGTAATCACAATCTCTTTCGGACTACTGATGACAATTTTGTCATCAGTTGATGAAATGGTAATACCCTTTTTAGCCAAAATATCCAAAGCATCTGACTGTGCTTGAACTTCAATTTTACTTTGTGCGGCTACGGCTTTAATTCCACCTTGCGCAGCAAACAAACTGACTTTACCTAAAGCTTGACCCACTAAATTTTTTTGGGTACTGAGGTTGATACTGTCCCCTGCAACTTGGTTAATTATCCCTGTTGCAGAAAGATGAATATCCTCTGGAGTGCTCAAAGCAATTCCATCTACAGAACTCAGTAGCATGATTGCTTTTTTATATTTGGCGATATCTTTTTCGATTTCATCTGCAAATGCTTTTAATTGCTCTAAGGACTCGATTTCATCCGTTTTTTGACCTTTTGCAATATCACTTAATGCTTTACTATTTGTTTGGCTACCTTCCAATTGTTTTTTTGCAATGTCTGAATCTAGGTGTTCACCTTTGGCTTGATCTTGCTTATAAGTTGAGACCAATAAACCTTGCCCTGCACGAACTGCACCCCATTGATCGGTTCTCAGTTCAAAACCTTCGCCACGATCAGCACTTTCAGCTTTATCTTTAGGGTGACTCAGCTTTCCTAAATTAAGCTGAGTCGCACCATGACTACTTTGTAATTGTGTGCTAATTTGCCCAGTCGTGTCATCAAATCTGAGTTGCCCAAAACCTTCACCTTGGTATTCTTTGCTTCGTATACCTGCTAACTTTTTAGTATCAGGTAACTTGCCCTTCTTATCAAATTGCGTTGGATGACGTTGTGCTTCGTGGATACGCCCTACAACAAATGGTCGATCAATATTGCCATCAAAGAAATCAATAACCACAATTTCGCCAATACGCGGCAGGAATCGAGCGCCATAACCTTCACCAGCCCATGGTGTGAGTACATCAACCCACGCAGAATCGGTATCATTGTCATTCGAACCTGCACCACCATCATGGGTATTGTCTTCATTTCGAGTGAATAGAAAACGAACTTTAATCCGCCCCCACTCATCTACATGAATTTCCTCTCCACTAGGACCAACTACTTTGGCACGTTGTGGTGATGCACTTGGGCGATGTTGCAGTGGATTATATTCTGGAACTGTGCTGATATTTCTACGTTGTAAAATAAGGTGATTGGCTTGGCGTTCATCTTTATTATTGGTTGTAATTTCAGCCTGTTGCCACTGACTTTGTTTAAGCAATGCCGTGACTTGATCTGTTAAGTCTTTAGGTAAATTATTCTGATTATAAAAAGTCTTCGATGTAATTAAAAATTCTTTATCTGAACCCTCATGCTGATCAATCTCAGGATGCTCATTGAACTCAAACCAATAACCCACATTTGCATCACGTACTGTAGAAATTGCAGTGAACTGTTTGGCTTGTGAATCATAATAGTTACTTAAGTTTTCGTTAAATTTTTCAATCTGATTGTTGCCTGATTTGGTTGCACCATCTTCGCCATTTAGATCTTGAATCCATGCAGGGCTAAAATGCCATGCTTGTTCTAATCCTAAGCTCGCATTGTCTTGATTCTCACTATGGCTATGTTTACTTTGGACTGAACCAGCACCTTCTTCTGTCTCAAGTGCGTCTGCTTGCCAACGTTGAATATGAACAGAAGTCGGTTGAATTGAGCGTTGTCCAATAAAATTGGTAATGCTGTCTTGCTTTTCTGTAGCACTACTGCGATGGAAACGAATATTCTTACGATCTAATGATTTATATTGTGAGTTATCATCGATTAGACGGAGTTTTTGAGCTTGGATTTGCTCACTTGAACTAGATACTTTATGTTGCGCTTCATCAATGAGCCAACTCATCCCCTCACTTCGCATCAAGCGAGTGAGAAAATCAAAATCACTTTCAGATGATTGCATGATGAATGGACGAATATCATATTCTTTAGTGAGTCCACTTTTATCCAATATCAAGCTTGAGGCAAACAAACTACTACGCTGCTGCCATTCAGAAAAAATAGTTTGAATTACATCCACAGCCGATTTATTCATAAATACTCGGCTATTACGACGATGTTTCCAAAGTGCCGTTGGATCTTCAATTGTTAGGCGATAAATTGTTAAAGAACCATCACTCGCACCGATATCTGCTTTAGTAATAATCCCCGAAGTACGGCTTAATTCTAATTTATCCGTAACAACATCAATTGCGACTTGACTACCAATGAATTGTTTTAATGGGATAGCAGCATTTGTTGACAGGCAGATCAATTGTAGACTTACACCAGAATTAAGCTCATGCGTACCATCTATACGCTGTAAAAAAACTTGATCATTTAAAGATATATTTGAAAATTGAACGTGAATGGCACGCTTTTGTGCTGTGAGTCCAAGTTGCTCTAAAGCAGAATAAATATTTATCGCCATTTTACTAGGTCTTTGTATTAATTTTTAAAATTGTGATGAATTATACAAAATTATGATTTTCATTGTCTATATATGAATTGTTTCTGTTCAAATTTATATTCTGGCGATTAGAAAACACTCATCTAAATTTAAAAACTCACCAACTAGCCAAAATCTCCAATTATTTTTCACTTAATAATAACTGATGTGTATTAGCAAATACTCCTATTGTTATACTTGCATATATCAAAAATGCTACTAACTCTATCAAGGCTAAAAAAACTACAAATTAATTATAACTAAAATCCTAAAACTCGATTTCCTGCACCATGTTTCTCATATATTCTCAATAAAATATTAAACTCAAAAACCAAATCATTCATTGATTAAATTCATTTATGAAAGTTTCTTCAAACGATAATCCAAAGTCGCTCGACTAAGCCCAAGCAATCTTGCTGCTTCTGAAATATTTTGCCGACTTTTATCCATTGCAGTACGAATAATTTTTTGTTCAAGTTGTTCTAAAGAAAAATCTTCGGTAAATAAATCTTCGACATTGGTAAAACGATTCGCTGGCTGAACGACAACATCCTGTTCTTTAAGCTGAGGAAATAAACTGTCTAATTTGATTTCCTGTTGATGATCTGTCAGTAAAGTCGCCCTTTCCAGCAAGTTTTCCAGCTCTCGAATATTCCCTGGCCAATCATATTTCATCACAAAATTTTTAGCTTTATCACTCAAACCTTTTAAGGTTTTATCATACATATTTTCAAAACGTGCTAAAAAATGGCTGATTAATAAAGGAATATCCTCACGGCGCTCACGCAATGGTGGAATCATCACAGGGAAAATATTTAAACGATAATATAAGTCAGCACGGAATTTACCACGCTTCACCGCTTGCTCTAAATCTTCATTGGTTGCAGCAACGATCCGGACATCAACTTTCCGTGTCTGTTGATCACCGACACGTTCAAACTCCCCTTCCTGCAACATTCGCAATAATGCTGCCTGCGCCCGTGGAGACAGCTCTATCACTTCATCAAGAAAAATCGTACCGCGATGCGCACGCTCAAACTTACCAATACGAGTCTGGGATGCACCTGTGAAAGCCCCTTTTTCCACCCCAAATAATTCGGCTTCAATCAGATCTGGTGGAATACAGGCGCAGTTTACAGCAACAAAAGGTTCTGCCTTTCGTTGACTTCCTTCATGTACACCACGTGCGAAAGCTTCTTTACCAACGCCAGTTTCACCCTGTAAAAGTACAGCAACTTTACTGCCTGCAGCTTTTTTAAGCAGGTCACACACTTTTCGATACGCCACTGATTCCCCAATAGCAGCAAACATGGTGTAGTCACTTTCAGCTTCGGTATAAATATTTTTCTTTAATTCATTTAACTCAGCCTGTAAGGCAATAATTTCATCTGACACAGGATCTGGAGACATAAAGCGGATTAATTCATCTGAATTTTCCCATTCACTTAACGGCTTACCAATAATTCGGCAATGCTCATCTCCTTTTGCAACACAGTGGGTCTCCTGATAAATAATGGTCTGTCCCATCACAAAGCTGCTATACCCACAGGCATAGCCTAAAAGCATCCAACAGGCGGGTTCCTCCGATGCACCAAATTCACTTAAATGCACTTCGGCTTCAAAAGAATTCAGCCAGTTGAAATCTGCATAGAACTCTTTTTGATCATGACTTAAATGCAGTTCATTCACATCCACTTGCACCATACCTCGAATACCATGCATCTGAGGACCTGCCATAAAGGCTTCTGCTTCATTGAGATTTGGACGCAGTTTTGAAGTGACCTCGGCATCTCGCATCCCCGCCTGGTAACCACAACGGATAAAAAAGTGTTTGGTACGTTCTAAGCCAAGCATATTAAAAAGATCTTTGCGCAAATAACCCAGAATACTGGTATGCATCAGCAACATACGGTTTTCATCAAACCATATCTGTCCATGCTCAGTATCAAAAATAATTTTATCGAGTAAATCCTGAATATCTTTATTCTGTTCCAGGATCCGCTTATAGACCTTCACATCTTTGGCTTTGGGCATACTGTCCGTCCTTGGCTATATGTCTTTGTGAATGCAATATTGATCTTACCTAATTCACAAACCCTGGGTAGACTACCTTATTCTTATATTTACATACCTTTTAAGTATATTAAAATTATACCTTTATAAATCAATTCATTATAAATATACATTTTTAAGTAAAAATTAAAAAAATTCCATGCTTTTAAACAGCACTACTCAAAGTTTATTCATTCATTTTCATCAAAACATGAAAATCTCAAATATATCTATTCATCAAATGATGAAATTAGCCTGATCAAATTAATCAGGATTTTATTTAAAGACAATAAGTATTTGAAAAATATAAAAATTAAAAAGATGGCACGCTTTTTGGAATATACATAACAAACGCAAGGTTGCGTCACCGACATGATGTCAGTGCCAAAAACAGAAGGACGTTCGTTATGAACCAACAACAGCAACTCACCAAATACATTCGTATTACAGGTGATCGTGATGCCCGATTTGTTGAATTTGATTTTGCGATTCACGATCCAACTTTATTTGTCGAACTAGTTCTACCTCAGGAAGCTTTTCAGCATTTTTGTGAAATAAATCAGGTCGTAGAAATGACAGAAGAACAGCAAGCATGGAATGACGCACAGGAAGACAAATGGCGTTATGGCGTTGAACCTACTGTCCTCAACCCAGCCCAACCTCATGTAGATCAAGACGATCACGCTTAAGTCCATACGGAGATCAAGATGACTTTAGAAATTAAAACATCGAGCCTAGCCCCAATTCGCCAAACTTACGCGTACATTGAACGCCGTTTTGGCAATAAGCCAGCAACACGTTACCAGGAAGTCAGTTTTGATGTACAGGCAACCACCAACTTTCATTATCGCCCTTTATGGAAGCCTGATAAGACTTTGAATGATAAAACCCATACTGCCTTACAGATGCAGGACTGGTATGTGTTTAAAGACCCGCGTCAATTCTACTACGGCGCTTATGTACAGCATCGCGCACGTTTACAGGATACCGCTGAAAGCAATTATGCCTTCTTTGAAAAGCGTTTCCTGGTTGAAAATATCAGCGAAGAAGTGAAGCAAAAAATCATCACCTGCCTACTCCCATTTCGCTATGTAGAGCAAACCGCAAATCTTCACATGATGTCAGGCAGTGCCTATGGTTATGGCACAGTCATTACCCAAGCCTGTATTTTTGCGGCAATGGATCGCCTCGGTATGGCGCAATACATTTCTCGTATTGGCTTGGCACTGGATGGCAATACGGGTGAGTGTTTATTGCAAGCCAAAGATGCCTGGATGAATGATGCAGCCTGGCAACCGCTTCGTAAATTGTGCGAACAAAGTCTGACTGAACAGGACTGGTTCAAACTCTATGTGCTGCAAAACCTGTTAATTGATAGCTGTATCCAAAGCCTTGTCTATGGACAGTTTGATCAATACTTAGTGGAAAATGGCGCACGTGACGTGGCGATGCTGACTGAGTTTATGCAGGACTGTTTGACCGATTTACGTAAATGGTCTGACCCTGTATTCAAACTTGCCATTGCAGAATCTGAGGAAAATAAAGCCCTGATTCAAGGCTGGATTACTGAACTATTACCACAGGTCCAGGAAGCGTTTAGCGCATGGGCAGGTCTTGCATTGGGTGATAGCAATATCGAACAAGCTGTTGCACTGATCGCAGAGCGTAGCAAAAAAGCGGGTTTAGCTGACATTTAATATTGCATAAGGAATTGCACCATGACTTCAAAAGTTTATTTAGCGCTACAGGACAATGATACCTCTCGCTACATCATCGAAGCGATTGAACAGGATAATCCCGATGCCACGATTCAGTATTTACCAGCCATGATCCGTGTGGAAAGTGAAACAGGTTTGATCATTCGTGCAGAAACGGTGTCTGAAAAACTCGGACAGGACTGGGACATTCAAGAGTTACAACTGAATATGATCACGCTGGGTGGCAACGTCGATGAAGACGATGACACCTTTACCCTGAAATGGAATTAAGTCATTGCACAACTGCATTTAAAGATTGAACAGGATGATCAAAAATGAATACTGATGTTAAAAATACAAAAACAGCGACTAAAACCGCAACTAAAAAGCTGAATGCCAAAGACCGCTATCGCATGCTGACCCGTGATCTGGATTGGGACTTTTCCTATGCAGATCGTAAAGATGCCTTTCCTTATGAAGAGTTTGAAGGCATTAAAATCACCGATTGGTCTAAATGGGAAGATCCATTCCGTTTGACCATGGATTCATACTGGAAATATCAGGCGGAGAAAGAGAAAAAACTCTATGCCATTTTCGATGCTTTTGCACAAAACAATGGGCAAATGAATGTTTCCAATGAACGTTATTTAAATGCCATTAAACTGTTTTTAACTGCAGTTACACCTTTAGAATATCAAGCGTATCAAGGCTATGCCCATGTAGGTCGTCAGTTTAGCGGGATCGGTGCACGTATTGCATCACAAATGCAATCTATTGATGAATTGCGTCATGTGCAAACTCAAATTCATGCCATGAGCCACTACAATAAATTCTTTGATGGCTTCCAAGATTGGTCGCACATGCATGACCGTGTGTGGTATTTGTCAGTACCAAAATCATTCTTTGAAGATGCACGTTCAGCAGGTCCATTCGAGTTTTTATTGGCGATTAGCTTTGCTTTTGAATATGTATTGACCAACTTATTGTTCGTTCCATTCATGTCTGGTGCGGCTTATAACGGCGATATGGCGACGGTAACTTTTGGTTTCTCTGCGCAGTCTGATGAAGCACGTCACATGACACTCGGTCTGGAAATTGTCAAATTCTTACTTGAGCAACATGAAGACAACGTGCCAATCGTTCAGGAATGGATTGATAAATGGTTCTGGCGTGGTACTCGCCTACTCTCGATCGTCGGCATGATGATGGATTACATGCTTCCGAATAAAGTCATGTCCTGGAAAGAAGCATGGGAAACTTATTTTGAAGAAGCAGGCGGTGCATTGTTCAAAGACTTGAGCCGTTACGGTATTCGCATGCCGAAATACTCAGAAGTAATTGAAAAAGAGAAAGAACACGTTTCGCATCAAGCATGGTGGATTTTCTATAACTTCGGTCATGCTGCAGGCTTCCATACGTGGATTCCAACGGATGAAGAAATGGATTGGTTATCTGCAAAATATCCAGACACCTTCGATAAATACTATCGTCCAAAATGGGAAATGGCACGTAAATTAGAGGCTGAAGGCAAACGTTTCTATAGCAACGGCTTACCACAATTGTGCCAGATCTGTCAGATTCCGATGACCTTTACGGAAATGGATGGCGACCAAACCATGTTTAGTTACCGTGACAGCATTTATAAAGGCGAGCGTTATCACACCTGTTCAGATGGTTGTCATGACATTTTCGAACGTGAACCTGAGAAATACATCCAGGCATGGTTACCAGTGAACCAGATCCTGCAAGGCAACTGTGGTGGTCCAGATTTAGAAACGATTTTACGTGACTATTACAACTTTAATGTTGGTGCAGACAATTTAGATATTGAAGGTTCACCAGACCAGGAACGCTGGAAAAAATGGAAAGGTGCATAAGCATCATAAGGAATTAAAGATGAAGTTCATTGCTGTGTCAGCCATTCAAAAGTGAATACACAGCATAGCTTCGCTCAAGGAATTTAGGAGTATTCTCATGCCAGTACAAGCAATCCAAGACAATTATCAATTTGAAGCTCTTGATCTACAAAAAAATTATGGCGACAACATGCTGTTATTTATTGGTTGGGATCATCACACCCTTTTTTGTTCAGCGCATGCTTTTGTGGTGTCACCACAACAAACTTTGCAGGAATTGATTGATCAGCAAATCGCAGGTGGATTCAGCCAGCATCCTGAATTTGCAGAAATTGATTGGTCAACTGTGCAATTTACCTTAAACCGCGAAACACTGAATGCTGATTTCTCCAAAACATTAGCAGAACAAGGCTTCGATCATAAATCTCTTTTACGCTTTGTCACGCCAAATTTAACGGGCTACAAAGGCAGTCATGTTTAAGGGAGTACGCGAATGAGTTATCAAGTTACCATTGAACCAATCGGTACCACGATTGAAGTCGAAGAAGATCAAACCATCCTTGATGCTGCTTTGCGTCAAGGGGTCTGGCTCCCTTTCGCTTGCGGGCATGGCACATGCGGCACCTGTAAAGTACAAGTGACTGATGGTTTTTATGATGTCGGTGAAGCCTCTCCTTTTGCGCTGATGGATATTGAGCGTGAGGAAAATAAGGTTTTGGCATGTTGCTGTAAACCTGAATCTGACATGGTCATTGAAGCGGATGTCGATGAAGATGAGGATTTCTTAGGCTATTTGGTTGAAGATTACCAAGCCAAAGTGATTGAAATTAAAGACTTATCTCCAACCATTAAAGGCATTCGTTTGCAAATTGATCGTGCGATGCAATTCCAGGCAGGTCAGTATGTAAATATCCAATTGCCAAATATTGAAGGTACACGTGCATTTTCAATCGCCAATTCACCAAATGAAGAAGGCATTGTCGAACTGCATATCCGTAAAGTTGAAGGCGGAGCAGCCACGACTTATGTACATGAGAATTTACAACAAGGCGATGAACTGGATATTTCAGGACCTTATGGGCAATTCTTTGTGCGTAAGTCTGATGATCGTGGTGTGATTTTCATTGCAGGTGGTTCAGGTCTATCAAGCCCGCAATCGATGATTCTGGATTTACTCGAAGCGGGTGAAACAAGGAATATCTATTTATTCCAAGGTGCACGTGATGTTTCAGAACTGTATAACCGTGAAATTTTTGAAAATCTTGTCAAAGAACATGCAAACTTTCACTACATCCCTGCATTGAATGCCCCTAAGGCTGAAGATGCCTGGACGGGTTTCACAGGATTTGTGCATGAAGCGGTTGCCAGTCATTTTGAGAATAAATGCAGTGGGCATAAAGCCTATTTGTGTGGTCCTCCACCAATGATTGATGCAGCCATTTCAACCCTGATGCAGAGCCGTTTATTTGAAAAAGATATTCATACCGAACGCTTCTTAAGTGCAGCTGATGGCGCAAACGGACAGTCACGTTCGGCATTGTTTAAGCATATTTAATCGTATCTTAGATATTAAAAACTTAACTCAAAACTTGTGTGATTTGCATGCATTGCAGATCACATGAAACTCATACTTGCCTTTTCAATCTCAGGATGCAGATTGCAACATCAGGCAAAGCGAATTCATGGCTATAAAGACATGATTCATTAACCAGAAACTGGACGACAACAGTAATAAAAGGATTTCACATGAAAAAAATCGTAAGTTTAACGCTTCCTTTCATCATCGGTTTCCTGACCACATCCGCACACGCCACAGAAAATGGCGGGGACTCTTTTGCACTTGGTGCGGAAGGCATGATGGCAGGTGCATTACCACCACCTGGTGTCTATTTACTCAACTACTATCAGAATTACCATGCAGGCAGTTTTGATAATGGACCACCGAACTTTCATGCCGATGTCAATGCAATCATCCCCCGTTTAGTTTGGATGACCAAGCAAAATTATCTGGGTGGGCAACTCGGTTTCTATGCTGCTCAACCATTTGTAGATTTACGACTTTCGGCAGCAGGTATGTCAGACAGTAATAGTGGTTTAGGTGATTTAATTATCGGTTCAATGCTAGGCTGGCATCATGGAAGTCATCACTGGATCGGTGCTGTCGAAGGTGTTTTAGACACTGGGAAATATGACTCAGCAACACCGACTCAACCTTTGGTTGCCAATATCGGTAAAAATTACAATACCGTGCGCCCGATCATTGCCTATACCTATGCCCCCCAGAATGGTTTAGATATTTCGACCAAACTGTCCTATAGCTTCAACACTGAAAATGATGACACCAAGTATAAGTCTGGAGAATATTTTGCAGGTGATTATAGCGTAGGCTATAAACTCAATGACCATGTCAAAGTTGCTGTCGAAGGCTACGCCTTTAAGCAAACTGAATCAGATGAGGTAAATGGGGATAAAATTGGTATGCGTGGACAGGTTTTAGCGGTTGGCCCTGCAATTCAATATCAAGATAAAAATTGGTCACTTGAAGCAAAATATCTGAAAGAAACCAATGTTGAAAATCGCCCTGAAGGTCATACCAGTTACTTAAAATTTGTTTGGGCATTCTGAGTCTAAAATAATTGAATGAATACAAATTTAAATAGCCCGATGGTACTTTCAAATTCTTAATCCCAACTCTTTTGATGCTATTCAATCGAATACTGTTAAAGTTAAAGCTTCTATGAGGCTTTAACTTTTTTTAAAATTAGAATCGCGCAATTCTTCAACATGAAAATACTGCATCCACATGCTATATCCGTTAAAATCATTTTTTCTGCAATAAACTGCTCTTCTTATATGCAGAGTTTTGAATAGTTAAATTAAGGTTTTTTATGTCGATCAATGAATTAACGACGGATCTCTCCAACCATACTCCAATGATGCAGCAATATCTAAAAGTAAAAATGCAGCATCCACACTCGTTAATGTTTTATCGTATGGGTGATTTCTACGAACTTTTCTTTGACGATGCAAAAAAAGCAGCAAAACTTTTAGGCATCACCCTAACCCATCGCGGAAAAGCCAATAGCAATCCGATTCCAATGGCTGGTGTGCCTTTTCATGCTGCCGAAGGCTATTTAGCGCGCTTAGTCAAAAAAGGCGAAACTGTTGTTATTTGTGAGCAGATTGGTGAGGTTACAGGAAAAGGTCCTGTAGAGCGCGGAGTGGTACGAATCATCACACCTGGAACATTAACCGATGATGCCTTACTCACAGCGACACAAACGTCTAATCTCGTCGCGCTATGTTTCCAACAAAATCAAATCGGGATTGCGCTACTTGATTTAAGTGCGGGTATTTTTAAAGTACAACAACAAGAATTTAAGTCTGAACAGCTTGCGATTGAATTGGCACGTCTAATGCCAAGTGAAATTTTGGTCGATGAAGATATTGTTGATCCAAACATCATTGAACAGATCAAAAAGCAAATTGAATGCCCGATTACCAAACGCCCAAATGTTGATTTTAATTTAAATAATGCTCAAAAAACCTTGTGCGATCAGTTTGCTGTTTCCACCTTATCTGGCTTTGGCATTGATCATTTACCTTTAGCCAAAGCTGCCGCTGCCGCACTGATTCATTATGCCAAAGAAACTCAAAAAACAGCGCTACCCCATATTCGTTCGATCAAATTAGAACAAAGCTCTGACTTTATCGCACTTGATCCTGTGACACGTCGTAACTTGGAAATTATTGATCCACTGTTTGAACACGGCACTTCACTGTTTGGTTTAATTAATGATTGCCAAACTGCAATGGGCGGACGACTGCTTGCTCGTACGTTAATGCAACCGCTTCGTGATACGCAGATTTTAGATGCTCGTCTTGATGCCATCGATACGCTTCTCAAAGGCTATCACGAATCACCTGTACGTTTGGTTCTCAAAGAAATTGGTGATATTGAACGTGTACTCAGCCGTGTTGCCTTAGGTAGTGCTCGCCCTCGCGATTTAGTTCAACTTCGTCAAGCTTGTGCGCAGATTCCCTTTTTAAGACATGCATTACAGCCTATTTTAAGCAGCACTCAATCACAATTGATCACGCAATTGAATGAAGAGTTAGGCGACTTTAATGGTCTACATCAGCGCTTAATGTCTGCGATTGTTGAACATCCACCTGTTTTATTACGTGATGGCAATGTCATTGCTGAAGGCTTTGATGACGAGTTGGATGAACTGCGTAAAATCCGTGATCATGCAGGACAATTCCTGATTGATTTAGAAATTAAAGAGCGTGAATCTACAGGAATTAATACTTTAAAAATCGGCTATAACCGTGTCAGTGGTTACTATATTGAATTGACACGTGCGCAAGCTGAACAAGCACCTGATCATTATATCCGTCGTCAAACTTTAAAAAATGCCGAGCGTTATATCACGCCTGAGCTGAAATCATTTGAAGATAAAGTACTTTCAAGTGAGTCACGCGCGCTTGCACGTGAAAAGTTGCTCTTCGAAATGCTGTTAGATGAATTACGTGCTGATATTGCCAATTTACAAATGATGAGTGCATCGATTGCACATATTGATTTATTGGCAAATTTTGCCCATCAAGCACGTTTAAATAATTGGAACCGCCCAGAATATAGCCCTGAAATTGGCATTAAAATCAGTGCAGGACGTCACCCAGTTGTTGAATCATTGAGTAAAACACCTTATACCCCCAATGACACCTTACTTGATTTTAATCATCGTATGGCAATCATTACGGGACCAAACATGGGGGGTAAATCGACCTTCATGCGTCAAACTGCGTTAATCAGTTTACTCGCCTACTGTGGTAGCTTCGTCCCTGCCAAAGCAGCCAAATTAGGACCTATTGATCGTATCTTTACTCGTATTGGTTCTGCCGATGATTTATCTACAGGTAAATCAACCTTTATGGTGGAAATGACTGAAACCTCGCAGATTTTACATCATGCGACTAATCAATCCTTGGTACTCATGGACGAAGTTGGTCGTGGTACCAGTACCTATGACGGCTTATCTCTCGCATGGGCATGCGTGCTTGATTTGACCAAACGTATTAAATGCTTATGTCTTTTTGCCACACACTATTTTGAATTGACTGAGCTTTCAAAAGAAGTTGCGATTGATAATTATCATGTCACAGCAAAAGAGTTGAATGGCAATTTGATTTTACTGCATAAAGTTCAACAAGGTCCTGCAAGCCAAAGTCATGGTTTACAAGTGGCAAAACTTGCTGGCATTCCGGCAGGTGTGATTAAAGAAGCACAAAAGCGTTTGAAAATTTTAGAAAAACAACAGCAACAACAGTTACAAACTGTGGTTCAAAATGATTTATTTTCAGATGCTAATTTGACAGAGCAATTGCCTGAAGTTGAAATTATTCAGGAAGTGATCGAGGTTGAAAAATCTTCGCCAGCCTTAAATGCTTTGGCTAATCTGGATGTTGATGATTTAACACCACGTCAGGCTTTAGAACAGCTTTATCAATTAAAGCAGTTATTGAAGTCATAAAGTAGTAGTTGCTAGTTGAATGCCATTCAATAAAAAAGGCTGAGTGTTCATTCCTCAGCCTTTTTTTATATTTTTAATTTCTACATTTTCAATGCAAAAATGAGTTTCTCGATTAATAAATATATTTCAAACCAACCGATAACAATGAATCTCGGCTATTACCCACATCTGCTTGTGTATCTTTGATTTGATAGCTCACAAGCCCTGAAACAGTATCAGTTAAGTTTGCGCCTACACTACTTCTAGAACGTAAGATTTGTGATTTTTCACCAAACTCATAACTTAAATCTTGATTAAATTTCACTTTATCATTGAATTTATATTCATAATAAGCAGCAACCGTTCCAATCACCTCATTAAAATCATCATAAGGTTCATAGCGCTCTTTACTATAACGATAACCTGCGCCCGCCTCTGCGGTTAGTGTTTGTTTTTCATCTTTTAAAAGATCAAAACCAACACCACCCGTTAAACTGACTTGGTAATCAAAATTACTGGATAAATCTTTATCGCCTTGTAACTTGGCAAATTGATAGATCGTGTCAGTACTACGATGTAAAACTTTACCAGCTAACATGTATCGCTCTACATTACTACCAGAACTACCATCATCATTGGCACTCACCGCTTCTGCACGAAGTTCTTGCCCCCATACACCTACTTGACGCTGAAATAATACATTTGCAGCTAAGTTCTCCTTGGTATTACTATTGCCATTTGACTTTGTACTGTTCAGTAAATAACTCAAATCACCTTCTAAGCGATAAGGCTTATTTTCTTTGATGTCTACTTTTCCAGCATCAGTGCGCGTAGGTCCTAAATCAGCATAACTACACGTGGTATATGTTGCTAATATTGCAATAATAAGTCTTTTCATTCTAAGCATTTATCCATTTCAATGTTCTAATTCCTAATATGCATATCTTTTATTTGCATATCATTACTCCAAAATACTATCTTATTTTCATTAAAATGCAAAATTCATCACATTTTTGTATTTTTTAGTCCCTGTTATCGTGATTCAGCAGGTTCATATATATTAAATATCAATAAAAGCAATTGTTACTTTGCGACGTTTTGCCTAAAATACACCATTATTAATTAGAACCATATTTTTAGGTAGCTGACGCCATGACCTTTGTTGTCACTGAAAATTGTATCAAGTGTAAATATCAAGACTGCGTAGAAGTATGTCCAGTAGACTGTTTTTATGAAGGTCCTAACTTTCTTGTAATTAGCCCAGATGAATGTATCGACTGTGCTTTGTGCGAACCAGAATGTCCAGCAAATGCTATTTTCTCTGAAGACGAATTGCCTGAGGGACAAGAAGTATTTATTGAACTAAATGCTGAACTTGCGCAAAAATGGCCAAACATCACGCAAATCGGTGATCAGCCTGAAGACCGCGAAGAATGGAACGGTAAAGCAGACAAATTACAATACTTAGAAAAATAAGTTTTTGTACAGGAAAGATCAGCTTAGGCTGATCTTTTTGCATTAATATCTAAAAAATGTACATTTATTTGCAAAATATCCATATTACCTCGCACGAACTAGACTAAAATAGAGTGTTACCCCCTTTAGCTAATATTGAGAATGAAATATATTTTGAAAGGTTTACTTGCTGTCGGCATGACCTGCATGGTTTTGGCTGGATGTACATCTACCCCTCAAAAGAGTCCAACAATTAGCACCCCGCATGGTCAACGTATTTATATTCCAGAAGAAAAAATTACGATTGAGCGTCCAATTCAACAAAAAACGATGCCTAACTCATATCGCCAATGGTTAATGGATGGTGAAAATCAATCGCGTGCGCGTGCATATGAACGCTTTCTTGAACAGAATAATGCAGGTAACATTATTCCAAGTTTTGAGTTGTTTAGAACCGCTCGTGATTGGGATCGATGTGGTAAATCTGAATATATGATTCCGAGCCAAGAAGTTTGGCGTAATCAACTTCCAACATTAAAAGTATTTAAATATTTAATTGCATCTAAAGTTCTTACAGATTTTACAGTGACTTCGGTTTATCGTGATCTACCATTAAATCAATGCGCGGGTGGTGCTGGTTCATCACGTCATTTGTTTAATTCAGCGATTGATTTCCGTATTGGACCTGCCAATCCTCAACCTGAAGATTATGCTTACATTGAATATACCAAGTTCAAACTTTGTCAGTTCTGGTCACAATATGGACAAAGCCTCAATATGGGACTAGGACTTTACTCATCTGGTCAGATTCATATCGATACACAAGGTTACCGTACGTGGGGACCTGACTTAACCCGTAATAGTTCGATGTGTCATTTCTAATCGGTATTTACAATTTTAAGTTTGGGATGAACCACTAAATTCCAAACTTAGTTTTATATTTTAATCATAAAAATGCCCGATCACTTGATCGGGCATTTTTATCTAAACCTAATGGTCTAAATCTTGCTTAATGAAATTAAACTCTCATTAATCAATTGCAGGCGTATAAGTACCGTCTGCAATTGCATCTTTAATACGATCAGCTTCAGCAAGCACGAGTGCAAGCAAATTCTGTACGTTTTCCAAAGTTGCAACAGGGCTTAAAGTGGTCATTTTCAATGATTGAACATTGCCGACTTTAGTTACACCGATATTCGCTTCACCACGGGCAAACAATTCATCTGCCACGTTTTGGTTCAACGTATCCAATAATTCAACAGGATAACCTTGTGGAATTACTCGGAACAATACTGATGCGAATTGTGGATCAACCAACATTTCAAGACCATCAGTTGCATTGATATAATCTGCAACTTCACGGGTCAATTTCACACCATGATCAATCATAGAACCGTAAAGCTCTTCACCTAAGTTTTCAATCGTCATCCACAATTTCAATGCATCAAAACGACGAGTTGTTTGTAGTGATTTAGATACTAGGTTCGGTACACCATGCTCTTCATCATAAGCTGAGTTCAAATACTCTGCTTCGTAGTGCATAAAACGATAGTTCGCTTCATCTTTCAGCAAGAACGCACCACAAGAAATGCTTTGGAAATAATGTTTATGGAAATCCAACGTGATCGAATCTGACAATTCAATACCATCCAACATAGAACGGTAATCATTCGACAGAATCAGTGCCCCACCCCATGCCGCGTCGATATGCATCCAAGCGCCATATTTGGTGGTAATTTCACGGATTTTTTTCAATGGATCAATTGCACCTGCATCGGTCGTACCCGCAGTTGCAACCACACATGCCACGATTTTTCCTTCAGCTTGAAGGTGTGCCATGGTTTTTTCCAGTGCATCGACGTCCATTTGTGCATTTTCATTCACAGGAACAGTTACGACAGATTGGAAACCCATGCCCATCATTGCCATGTTCTTTTGCACTGAGAAATGTGCATTTTCAGAACAAATCACTTTGACATTACGCATTGCTTCATTTGGCACGCCATCACGCTGTACAGACCACGGATTACCGTTTTCATCTTTCCAGTTTTTGGCAATACACCAGTCACGTGCAAGTAGTACACCCATCAAGTTTGACTGTGTACCACCTGAAGTGAACACGCCTGCTTGACCTGCACCATAACCAACTTTTTGACGAAGCCAATCAATCAATTGCACTTCCATCAAAGAACCCGCAGGGCTTTGATCCCATGAATCCATTGATTGGTTGGTGGCGTTGATCAACACTTCAGCGATTTGACTTGTCACCATCGTTGGGCAATGCAAATGTGCTAAAGAATGCGGATGATGTACTTTTAAGCTTTTATTGAGAAAAAGTTCCACCATGCGCTCAAGCGACTGATGTAAACCTAAACCTTCTTTTGATGGGTTAAAAGAAATCGCTTGGCGAAGTTCTTTAATGCTACCACCAGTATACATTTTATCGTTTTGCAACCATGCTGCGACTGCTTTAGTCGCCTCACCCATTGCTGACTCATAGTCAGCAATAGACCCAGCATCATTGCAGAGTAACGCTTTACGATGTTCTGCAAAATCTACCATAAATTACGCGCCTCGAACTGCAACAAGTGCTTCTGCAACTGCTTTCTTAAAGCGTGCAAGAGCTTCAACACATTCTTCTTGAGTGATGATCAATGGGCAAAGTAAACGAATGACTGTACCGCTACGACCGCCTTTTTCAAGCAATAATTTATTGTTGAAACAAGCCGTTTGAATTGCAGCAGCCAATTGTGAATCCGCAGGCAATGACCCCATGTGATCCGCTTGTTTGCGTTCATCCACAATCTCAATACCGATCATCAAACCACGACCACGAACATTACCGATACATGGGAATTCAACCGCTAATTTTTTCAATTCAGCTTGTAAGAAATCACCACGCTCTTGTGCATTTTGCGCAAGGTTTTGTTCTTTAATGGTTTTGATCGTTGCAAGACCTGTACCCATCGCAAGTTGGTTACCACGGAAAGTCCCCGTGTGACCCGCAGGTTGCCATGCATCAAACTTACGTTTAATACCCAACACTGCAAGCGGTAAGCTACCACCCACTGCTTTAGACATCACCACAACATCAGGCTCGATTCCTGCGTGTTCAAAGGCAAACATTTTACCTGAACGGGCAAAACCTGCTTGAACTTCATCAAGAATAAGCACGATGTTATGACGTTCAGTCACTTCACGGATTTTTTGCAACCATTTTACAGGTGCTGTTACCACACCGCCTTCACCTTGAATCGCTTCAAGAATCACAGCAGCAGGTTTTGTTACACCGCTTTCAACATCTTCAATGAAATTTTCAAAGAAATAAGTCAAAGCATCAACACCTGCTTCACCGCCAACACCCAATGGGCAACGGTATTCATGCGGATATGGCATAAACTGTACGCCCGGCATTAAGCCATTTACCGCATTTTTAGCAGATAAGTTACCTGTCATCGCCAATGCACCATGGGTCATACCATGATAGCCACCAGAGAAACTGATCACTGTGCTACGACCTGTATAGGTCTTTGCCAATTTAATTGCTGCTTCTGTACCATCTGCACCAGATGGACCACAGAACTGTAAGCAATACTCTTCTTGACCACCCGGAAGTTGTTCAAGGAGTGCTTCAGTAAAAGCATCTTTTAAAGGCGTTGTTAAATCTAAAGTATGTAAAGGAAGTCCACTCGCCAGAGTGTCTTGAATACTTTTAATCACCGCAGGATGGTTATGGCCTAATGCCAATGTTCCTGCCCCAGCTAAACAATCGAGGTACTTTGTACCTTCAACATCGGTAACCCAACAACCATGTGCTTCCGCTATCGCTAACGGTAATTTACGTGGATAACTACGAACATTCGATTCCATCTGACTTTGGCGAGTCAAGTAGTATTCATTTGTGGAAGTAGTGGCAGCAGGATTTACAGAAGTAACGCTCATATCGAATTACCATCTCTGATATGGGTTGAAAGAAATAAGTCGGGTGACTTGCGGTCCTTTGACTCGGTGCTTTATAGAGTTTCTAGTTAGGGTGTTTTTTAATATGCCTAACTAGGAGCGCGATAATACAGTTTTTTACAAGAAAATAAATATCTTTTATGTACTTATCGTCTGTTAATTTATCGAAAAAAACGCTCATTGTCATCTATAGTAGAATTATCATCATACTATGTGACAATGCAAAGAAAACCCGACAATTAAATCTATTATTTTCAAATTTATACTTTTCATTTACAAAGACATGTCTTATTTTATATAAACAGCTGATTATCATTGTTTTAATATAATCCTCACTGTTGCAAAGCTTGTCTAAAACTTTACAATTGCACCACAAATTCTGCCTTAGTTTTTCTCAAACTTTGCTTAGTATTTTAAATTTATCCTCTTTAAACAATATATTCTTCCCTCATATCTTGAATAACTTTCCACCATAATTTAAAGGAAGTGCTATGCGCTATTTAGCTTTATCTACTCTACTTTTAGGAACGACTTTAAGCACTATGACCATTGCCGCAGGAAATGAAGCTTTAAATTATAATTTAGTCACCGTACAAGCCGATGCAACTCGTCAAGTGTCTAATGATGAAATGCATGCCCTGCTTTATATTGAACGTTCAAATAAGCAACCTGCAGAACTGTCTGCTCAAATTACTCAATTGATGAATCAGGCCGTTGCAACTGCGAAAAAATATCCGCAAGTTAAAGTTGAAACGGGTTCACAAACCACCTATCCAGTTTATGACAATGACAATCAGAAATTAAAAGAATGGCGCGGTCGTGCTGAAGTGCAAATTGAAAGCAAAGACTTTAAAGCTGCGAGCCAATTGATCAATGAATTACAAAGTAACTTTCAGACACAATCGATTAATTTCACCGTATCTGATGAACAGCGTAAAAAAGTTGAAAATGATCTGATCGTTGAAGCATCAAAGAACTTTCAGCAACGTGCACAAATTTTGACACAAGCATGGAATAAATCTGCATATACATTGGTCAATTTAAATATCAATACCAGCAATGCTTTCCCGCAACCGATATATGCTGCACGTGCGAGTATGGCAAAATTTGAAGCAGCTGATGCTGGTGGACAAAATATGGCGGCTGGTGAATCTAAAATCACTGTAAATGCCAATGGTTCTATTCAATTCAAATAGAAATTAAATAGTTACACATTACAAGACCACCACAACTCTGTGGTCTTGTATGCTTTTCTTTTATGACAAAATGATTACATTAGAGCATTGTTGTATTTCATCTGAACATCTAAGTTGCCTAATATCCTATGTCTATCGAAAGTTTAAATCTGTCTTTATTCCAACTATTAAATGCACCTGATCAAGCCTCACCGTTAATGGTGCATTATGCTATTTTCATCGCCAATGATCTGATTTATCTGCTGATCCTTATTTTTGCAATCATGTGGTTACGTGGTAATAATCAAATCAAAAAGCAAATTTTGAAAGCGTTTATTTTTACCTGTCTTACACTCACGATTAGCCAACTCATTTCACATTTTTTTTATTCCCCTCGCCCTTTTGTGATGGAAGTCGGTCAAACTTTAATTCAACATAAGCCGACTGGGTCTTTCCCAAGTAATCACATGACTATTTTTAGTAGTATTGCGTTTGCATATTACTTTTCTGCATACAGACAAGTCGGTAAATTACTCATTGCTGTTGCTTGGTTAGTTGCATGGTCGAGAGTTTATGTTGGCGTACATTTTCCAATCGATATGTTTGGAGCCTTTTTCCTTGCATTATTCGTCAATATTTCAGGTTTAACACTGTGGAATAAATATAAAGAAGTGATTCTGAATTTCGTACTATGGATACACCAGAAAATTTTTAAATCACTAATTCAAAAAGGTTATGTAAAATAACACACTGTAATATTGATGATATTGAAAGTCACCTAACCCTAATCTCGCATGATGAGATTAGGACTTTCTTATTACTTTCCATTTATATTTTTCTAGCATAAACTCTCTATATTCCCCTTTCAAAATCAGATCTGATAATGGATTATCAAACCATTTTAATTGGTCTTGGCTTTTTCGCTTTCTGTGGAGGCTTAATTGATGCTGCTGTAGGCGGTGGTGGTTTAATTCAACTGCCAGCCCTGATGCATGCTTTTCCAAAACATAGCTTAGCAACTGTTTTCGGCACCAATAAAATGATCGCAATGGCTGGTACACTTTCTTCCGCATTTTCTTACTTTAAGAAAGTAACAATCAATTGGAAATTAGTGCTGCCAACAATGCTCGCTGCATTCGTCTTTTCTTTCTTCGGTGCAATGTCTGTTTCATTGATTCCCAAAGAATTAATGCGTTATATCGTGTTCTTTTTATTGATCACGATTGCCATTTATACCTTTGCCAAAAAAGACTTAGGACAAATTCACACAGTTTTACAAGCAGGGAAAAAAGAAATTGCGCTTGGGATTTTGTTTGGGGCAATGATTGGTTTCTATGATGGGATCTTCGGACCTGGTACAGGCAGTTTTCTGCTGTTCTTATTTGTCAAAGTCTTTGCTTTTGACTTTTTAAATGCCTCTGCTTCCGCAAAATTGGTCAATGTTGCGACCAATGCAGCCGCCATGTTTTTCTTTATTCCGACGGGTCATGTCATTTGGTTAGCTGCTGTAGTTTTAGCAGTGTGTAATATTCTTGGAGCAATCACTGGCACCGCTTTAGCTATGAAATATGGCAGTGGTTTTATTCGTATTTTCTTTTTAATTTTACTGGTGTTTTTGATTGGGCGAATGGGCTATGACTTGTTCTTTTAAGGATATTTTGATCATTCCCAAAAGCTCAGTTAAAGTGGTTCACGATGTAAAATAATTGCACTAAACCCATAGTCCAATTCCTCAGTCGTGACATCAATCAAATAACCTTGCAATGGAATCTTCTCAAAACCCGCACTCCATACATGATAAGGATCTTGATCAAAAACATATTGCAATTCGATATAAGAAATATTATTGAAGGTGTTGTAGCGAATCGCATTTAAGCTACCCTCACCCAAATTCAGCACTGAAAGTTTTTGGACGTAGACTGCACCAAAAATGATTAATTCAGGTAATACTGGTTCAGCATGTTTTAGAAACTGTAAATGCTGTTCTGGAAAATGTTCAGCATCTACACTTGAAATCAAAACATCTGTCCACTCATTTTCAATACTGGCAAACCAATGCTGAAATTCAGAGACATATTTGAAATCATACACTTCAGGAAATTTCATCTTATATGCCTCCATGAATCTAAAATATTCTACAGTTTATGTTCACTTAAACGATGGTCTTGCCCAACGCTGACTATTATGCCAATTCACCAAATCAATTGACCCATCGCACTCCAAAAACTCATTTCCGTCTTCCAGCGCATCTTCATTTAACTCATACAAGCCTGCTAGTAAGTCACTTGCAAAATCGTTGACCAATGCTTCAATTGAATCTGCAACCAAAATAGCAACATCAAAGTCAACATCGACAAAAATAATTTGCCCTGTTTTCCCTTGGCTTGTTGGTGCAAAATCCAAATATAAACCTGTTCTACCACCATCATGTGCAAAAATAATCCAGTCAGGGTTATGGGCATTATCTGGATTAATCTGCGGATCAGTATGTCCTAGGCTTAATCCTGCATTGGCTAGATCTGCAAGGTTTGCTCTATATTGCAAAATACGGTCTAGAGAAAATAACTCCATACCGTAGAACAAATTACCTAAATTTTCCTCCTCATTCATCCCATTATGCCAAGAGTACAAATCTTTAAATGCTTCAGGTAAACGCTTAGAAAGCTTTTGTTCAAATTGTTCTATTTCTGAAATACTTGCTGAAGGATTGAGTGATTGATCTGCAATCTTTGCAGCGTGTTGTGCTAACCATTTTTGAATATTTTCTAATTGTTGTTGAATCATTTTATTCTCATTATGATCAATATCGGGGAGCTCATAGATTAGCGATAAAATGCATGTACTTGCAATACAAAAAGCCACTCGAAAGTGGCTTTGAATATTTTAATAATTAATTACTTTTTAAATGGAAAAGCATATTTCACAATACGTCCAAGCACCTGACCATACTGTTTAAACAGGCTTGCATTGTTATAATTCAAACCATATTTTTCACAGACTGCCTGAACTTTTGGCGCCATTTTACGGTAACGACGCGCAGGGATTTCAGGATACAAATGATGCTCGATTTGATGGCTTAAATGCCCTGTCAATATATGGAAAGCTTCTGAACCTGTTAAGTTCGAAGAACCCCGAATTTGACGCATATACCAATGACCACGGCTTTCATTTTGCAATACAGTTTTTGGGAAAACCTCAACATCTTTGGTGAAATGTCCACAAAAAATAATACTGAATGTCCAAATATTACGGATACCATTGGCAACTAAATTCCCTGTGAAAACAGGCAATGCTGCAGGGCCTGCGATCAATGGGAAAAACAAATAATCTTTAAAGAATTGCTTACCAATTTTCTTCTGTGTTGGTTTCCATTCTTCTTTAAACTGCGCCCAAGTTTTACGTTTATAGATTAATTTACCAATTTCAAGGTTTTGAATCGCTACACCCCATTGGAACAATAAGCAGAATGGCACGGCGTATAAAGGTTGCAATAAATAGCCAGCTTTCCAACGCTGTTCTGGGAACAAACGTAATAAACCATAGCCAATATCGTCATCCATCCCTTTAATATTGGTATAAGTATGGTGTTTATAATTATGAGTTTGACGCCAGTTGTCTGAAGTCCCGACAATATCCCACTCATAAGTTGTACCTTTAAAGCGCGGATCATTCATCCAGTCATATTGACCATGCATGACATTATGACCAAGTTCCATATTTTCCATGATTTTGGCAAAACCGAGTAAGCCTGTACCCAATAACCATGCTGGCGGGAACCATCCTGCAAATAAACACGCACGCCCTAGAATGCTGCTGTAGCGAATTGCGGCATAGACTTTTTTAATATATTCAGCATCTTTTTCCCCAATATCATCCAAGACTTCTTGCTTAATCGCATCAAGCTCACGTGCTAAAGCATCAAGTTCAGACTGGGTTAATTCACGGTTTTTAGCATTTTTAAAATATTCAATTTTTACTGGCATATTCATGGTAAAACTCGCTTAAATATCAATAACTAGATCAGTTTTTGCTGTATTCACGCAGATACGAAGTAGGTTGTTTGGTTCAGCATTTTCCTGACCATTGACCAAATTCTTCGTAGCACCTTGGGCTTTATTGCAGGCACATTTATTGCAAATACCCATTCGACAGCCATGTTGTGGTTTGATGTTTTGCTGTTCTAAGCTCGCAAGAATGGATTGCCCTTTCGGTATAGCAAGCACTTTATTTGACTTGGTTAATGTCACATTTACAAAGCCAGTTTCATCTGAAATGATCGGCGTTAAGCTAAATGCTTCGCTTTTTAACACTTGTGCATTTTCAAATAGTTTTTCTGCTGTTACGACAAAGCCTGATGGCCCACAGACATAGACTGTGCTTTGGGTTAAGTTTTGTACTAAATGTAAATATTCATCATTCAAACGTGCATCAGCTTGAGTTTCTTGGGTATAGAACACATCGAATTTAAAATTTGAATATTGCGTTGCGAGTTGATCAAACTGCTGTTTAAAAGCAACATCTGCATGTTTTTTCACCCAATACATGAGATGCACAGGTTGTTGATCAAGTTGTTTCGTTTGTACTAAAGCTTTGATCAAACTATACATTGGCGTGATTCCACTCCCCGCCGCTAGAAGGATCAAAGGCGTTTTATTTTCAGGGATAAGCATATCGCCATAAGGTTGATCAAATTCGATGATGTCACCCACTTGGGCATCATTAACCAA
The DNA here is from genome assembly GCF_001696605.3 of Acinetobacter wuhouensis. Taxonomy (NCBI): domain Bacteria; kingdom Pseudomonadati; phylum Pseudomonadota; class Gammaproteobacteria; order Moraxellales; family Moraxellaceae; genus Acinetobacter; species Acinetobacter wuhouensis. The sequence continues at coordinate 2,516,676 of NZ_CP031716.1, forward strand.
CCAATTGCTTACTACACCATGCTCAACTTTTTTAACCGTTAATAGTACATGTTGTGTATCTAACTGAGTCAAACTATAGGTACGTTCATAACGACGACCATGAATTTCGACTGTAACAGGATGATGCTGACCTGCCTGCCCCATTTTAAAATGGCGATTGGTTTCAATGGTTAAACTTGTTGTATCTGTAGCAGACTGTTCTTTTTGAACAATTTTGCCTAAAGCTTGTTGTACAGACCATAAAGGGTTAATTTTTTGTAGCCAAAAGTTTGCAGTATTGTGACCCAATACCATGTCAAACATTGAATTTATAGGAGATTTTTGCTTTTCAACAGCGTGCATAAGTGCTCACCATTCAACTGAATTTTAATTATTATACACATGTATATATATTTGTATATACATTCGTATTGTATCTAGACGTTTCATTTAAGTAATGACAACGGCTATAATGAAAAAAACACTTTAAATATTTGATGCTTTATGAATCCAACGTCTACGCCAACTCAGAATTCTTCTTCCTTGCAAGATCAAATTCAAGAACTTGAGAAAGTTTCTGTGCGTACTGTCGGTCGTAAAGCAACGATTACCAAAGAAGAATTATTTCAAGCCGCATTGAATTTAATCGGCCCTCAAAAAAGTATTGCTTCATTAAGTTTGCGTGAAGTTGCACGCGAAGCAGGCATTGCACCGAATAGTTTTTATCGACATTTTAAAGATATTGATGAACTTGCGATTGAATTGATTGATCGTTCAGGTGTAGTTCTACGTCATATTTTGCACGAAGCACGCATTAAAGCAGCCAGACAAAGTAGTATTATCCGCAGTTCAGTTGAAGTTTTTATTGAACAATTGGATGCTGATGAAGGTAATCTCAGTCTGTTACTCCGTGAAGGTTATACAGGCTCAACCCAATATAAGTTGGCGGTTGATAAGCAATTAAACTATTTCCAACAAGAATTACAAGATGATCTGATTCGCATTGAACGCATCAATCATAGTAAATTGGCTCATCCAGACTTGGTTGCCAAAGCCATTACTCAGCTTGTATTTAACATGGGGGCTAAAGTCATTGATTTACCGACCAATGAACGAAAGGAAGTCGCTGAACAAACCATGATCATGATTCGTATGATTTTGGAAGGTTCTCGTCACTTGGATGAAGCACAAGTTAAATAACTAGGTTTAATAACTGAGCCCTACTACATTCTAAACATTTGGATCATGATGAATAAAAATAAACAAAACATCCGAATCGGTATTTTAGGTGTCAATGGGCGCATGGGCAGAATGCTTGTTCAATCTTGTATCAATACTGGGCTTAACATTACTGTAGCAACAGGACGTATCGGCAGTGCCTGTATTGGAAAAAGTCTTGCAGATTTTTTAAACCTAGAAAGCATCGATCACCACCTATTAAATGTCATGATCAGCGATGATCTAAGTACAGTGATTCAAAATTGTGATGTTGTGATTGATTTTACGACTGCCGAAGCGCTCGCCACGCACCTTGATATTTGTCATCAAGCTAAGAAGCCAATCATGATTGGAATTACGGGTTTATCTGAACAACTTACTGAAAAAATTAAAATAGCCGCCCAAGAAATAGCCATTGTACATTCTGGAAATTATTCCGTTGGGGTGAATCTGAGTGTCGATTTAGTTCGTGTAGCAGCTCAACTACTGAGCCAAAATGAATATGCTCAAGCTTTTGAAGCAGAAATTATTGAAGCCCATCATCGTCATAAAATTGATGCACCCTCAGGTACAGCTTTGATGTACGCAGATGCGATTGCACAAGCAAGACAGCAACAACTCGCTGATATTGCTATTTATCAACGTCACGGTGCTGTAGGCGAAAGACATCATCAAAGTATAGGCTTACAAGCCATTCGAGGTGGGGATATCGTTGGTGAACACAGTGTATTCTTCTTCGGTAATGATGAACAAATTGAAATTAAACATGTCGCAAATAATCGCATAAACTTTGCTGTTGGCGCCGTCCGTGCAGCCACTTGGGTGAGTAATCAACCCTGCGGTCTATATGATATGAATGATGTTATAAAAAATTAGTGCAAACAAATTAACTTAAACTTAAGATAAATATTACAAACTTCATCGCTTAGACCCTAGATAGACTTTTCATCTACCTTCGCGCCTAAACACAAATGCATTGCCCAACAATGCTGCACGACTTTTAGGCTTAATTTATATGAAAATACTCACTGACCATCAAAGCATAATGACAAGTTATCTATTGATGGCGATTTTCTTAGCTTTATTGATTCCCTTACATCTTCTTGCCAGTTTTTTTGCAGGCTTTGTAATATTTGAAATTATTAATAGCTTAGGAAATATCACAGAGAAATATATTGATGGTCAGCGCGCAAGAATTACCATTAGCGTCATTCTCGGCATCATCATTGTGACGTTAATTACACTTGGAATTACCAGTTTAGTCAGTTTCATGCAACATGATGTACAAGGGTCTGGTGTGACTGCCTTAAGCGATCAGATTGATCAGACTTTACAAAAATTACAACTCGAAATCGCTCAGTATATTCCAGGTTTTATTCCCTATACGCTTCCAGAGCTGAAAGATCAATCCATGGATTTACTCAAAGATAATCTGAGTACGCTAAAACATACAGGGACTGATTTCATTCATAATCTTGCGACGATGCTGATCGCTTCTATTGTTGGAATTTTGGTATCACTCAATCGTTTACATCCTCAACCTGAACAGCCTGTTTTTAAACGCGCCATGATCAAACGGATTGAAAATTTATCTACAGCGTTTAAAAATGTGGTCTTTGCACAATTTAAAATTTCATTAATTAATACTGCGCTATTCTTTGTTTTTTCACATATTTTATTACCAATCTTTGGTGTGCAATTACCCTTTGCCAACACGCTTGTCATACTGACTTTTATTTTTGGCTTAATTCCCATCGTTGGGAATTTAATTTCCAATACCATCATCGTGATCACAGGGCTTACAATTTCTGTAACAACTGCTGGTGTAGCTTTGATTTATTTAATTTTGATTCACAAACTTGAATATTTTATCAATGCCAAAATTATTGGTACAAAAATTCATGCAGCATCGTGGGAAGTCTTATTGGCGATGCTCGTATTTGAAGCAATTTTTGGCTTAGCTGGATTAATCGTCGCACCAATTTTTTACGCCTATATCAAATTGGAATTGAAAAAAGCTGAGATGATTTAACAATCTATAAGATCTGTTAAAAAAACTCTCAAAACGAGAGTTTTTTATTTTTGAATTATGTCATTTTATTCCCACACGACCTCTTGTTTTAACGAAGCCCATTTTTCTAAAGAAGGTTCATAACGACTTTCTATTTTATTACGCTTAATCTTCATGGTTGGTGTCAATAAATCATTTTCCATTGTCCAAGGTTCATTGATGACAACCATAAAACTCAATTTCTCATGTGATTCTAATGCTTCATTTATCTTCAATCTCAATGATTTTAATGACGCTTCCACTTCATCACGTTTACCATTTTGCTTTAAATGATTGCGTACATCTTCAGCCAACATAATAAAAGCAACAGGTTGCGGTAAACTTGAACCACCTACACAGACTGATTCAACCAATTCATTATTACCAATTTTTTGCTCTGTCGGCACAGGCATGACGTATTTTCCTTTAGAGGTTTTAAAGATGTCTTTAATCCGCCCTGTAATTTTAAGTCTCCCAACTGTATCAATTTCCCCCATATCGCCCGTACGTAAAAAACCATCAGCTGTTATATCTTCTGCTGTTTTTTCAGGATTTTTATAATACCCCAACATCGTACCTGGACTTTTGACAAGGATTTCACCATTTTCATCAATTTTGCACTCTACTTTAGGTTGTGCATGCCCGACATAACCTTCAGCAAACTGCCCAACTTTAGTGGCATGTGAATAACCACAATTTTCCGTCATTCCGTAAATTTCGAGCAATTCCAAACCTAAATTTCGGTACCATAAAATAATATCAATCGGTAATGGTGCGGATGCAGTAAATGCATAACGGACGTGATTTAAACCTAACTTAGCTAATAATTTTTTCTTAATCACATTACCAAGCACAGGTATTTTAAAGAGAATTTTTTGTACATGCGGTGGAATTTTTTCATTAATTCCTAAGTAGAATTTTGTCCATAATCTTGGTACAGAGAAAAACACTGTAGGCTTGGCTCGGTTTAAATCTTCAATAAATGTCTCTAAAGAATTGGCAAAATACACTGTATAACCACAAACCATCGAGGATGACTGAATAAAGATCCGCTCCGCCACATGCGCAAGCGGTAAATATGACAGTGCCCGATCTGAAGAAGTTACACCGAATGTATTCCTCATCTCATTTGCACCGGCTAAGAGTGTGGAAAATGTTTGCATCACACCTTTGGGTAAACCAGTACTGCCAGAGGTATAGACAATCGTTGCTAAATCATCTTTGTTTGGTAATGTTGGATTCACCAAAGGTTGAACATTCTGAATGATCTCATTCCACTTTGGTGCATCATAGTCAGGAGCTAAAGGCAAACAGACACATGGAAAATTTTCTGGAATTATTTTTTTCACATCATTCCAACTATCAGCCTTCCCATCTAACTTTCCAATGAAAAGTAACTTTGCTTCACTATGCTCCAGTACATAGCTTGCACCCTCAGCATTTAAAGTTGGATATAACGGTACGGAAATATGCCCTGCCATCCAGATCGCCAAATCCGCCATGAGCCAATGGGCACTATTTTTCCCATAGATTGCGATTGAACTTTTACTTGGCAAATTTAAAGACAGTAAATAACTTGCCATGCTACGTACTTGCTGTGCCACTTGCCCCCACGTGTAGTGAATGACTTCGCCATTTGCCGTAGGTTGTACACAATAATCTTTATCTGGAATTTGTTTTTCCCAATGCAATAAATAATGTAAATGCGTATCGTAAAACTCAACTACTTCCATATTTCCCATATTATTTCATCCCTTTTAAATTTTTATTGTTCAGTTTTCTTCATTATCATTTCACAATGCATATCCAAGTTTCAGATCAAATGCAGCAGAAACAACACGATAACGAAGCAAAATAATTGCTTTACCAAGCCGAAAGCATTGCATCATCAATAGCATAAAATTGTCTGTTTTGTATACAGTGTTTAACACTCTATTATTTTTTAATTTAAACTATTCCAAATAAGTAATTCGGCTTATTCCCCAACAATAAAAAATTATCTTGCAATATTTTATATCATGTATAAATTGCAGCACTACGATCCAAAATAAATCACAGATATTCAAAATTAAAATACAAAGTCATAAAAAAAAAAGCTCCCGTAGGAGCTTTCTTGGATTTAAATGATTTGAAACATTTAAGGTTTAACTACCACCAACACTTGAATCGCTTCAGGTGTAACAGATAAACCATCCAATAAACCCAAACCTTCTTTTTGGAATTTCTGCAAACGAGAAATTTCATCTTCACGAATACTTGGATTGAACTGTTTTAGATACGTTAAACGATCTATTTCATATTGCCATTTACTACCATAAATATTTTTAGCTTGCTCGATCAGTTGAGGTAAAGCACCTTTGGCAATATCTAAAGCTTGTGCATAACGTTGTTCAACAACTTCACGGCGCGCTTTTACGACTTGACGACAACTATTGCTGTCTAAATGATGTAAGTACGGCTTAATGATTTCTGGATCAAGTTTGGCAGTAATATCTTGACCAGTTTCAGTCAATAATACTCGAATCAACTGAGTCGGTAAGCTTGAAGGCAAATTCAATGCTTTTGGTGCAACCACATCAACTTTAAACCAAACTTCTAACAAGATTGAACCTTGTTTCAAAGCATTGGTTTTTAAAATTGCAACATTGGTACTACCAAAAGATTGTGTACGGATAATTTCCATCACGCTTTCAGTAAATGGATGCTCAAGCGTTAAATACTGCGCATCTTCACGAATCTGAGCTTGATCACGATAGAACGTCGCAGTCATACCTTCTTCATCAATATCCAAACCTTGTACTTGCATTTGATCAGTCGGTTTAATGATCACAGTACCATTACTTTGCTCATCAAAGTCAATATTAGTAGAAGCCATAAAACGCTTCATGAACATTGGCAATAATGTATTGTCATCATAGTCTTCAAGCGCAGTCACAATTTCTTGCGCCACCATTGGACGACATGAATTGTACTCGAGCAGACGATCACGACCATCTTGCAATTCAGCTTCAAGGGACTGGCGTTGCACATTCACAGCTTCAAGTAAATCTTCAAACACTTGACCTTTGTCAGCCAATAAACAATCTTTCAGATCAACAATAAAGTTTTCTTGTAGGGTTTGCGCAGTCGGTGAAATATTACTAAAAATATTCAATGCTTCGTTATACCAACGGAACATACGCTCTTGCGCCGTACCTAATAAATAAGGCACATGAATTTGGATACGATTTTCTTGACCAATACGATCTAAACGACCAATACGTTGTTCAAGTACGTCAGGGTTCGCGGGTAAGTCGAATAACACAAGATCCGATGCAAACTGGAAATTACGACCTTCTGAACCAATTTCAGAACACAATAAAATCTGCGCGCCATAAGAATCTTCAGCAAAGTAAGCAGCAGCTTGGTCACGTTCCAACAAGCTCATTCCTTCATGGAACATGGCTGTACGCACGCCTGCATGAATACGCAATGCATTTTCCATAGCTTCAACCACTGGGCCACTACGTGCGATTAATAACACTTTCTTATGTTTTAAATCTGAACGTAAACGCTCCATCAACCACATCACACGTGGGTCTGTTTCCATCCACGCGCCATCAAGTTGTGCTTCTTCTGGCCACATTTGCTCACGTAATTTACCATCTTTCGACCAATTTTCTGGTGCTGGTAGAGGTGCTGGCTGGCAATCACGTCCTGGGAAACCTTGAATCGCTTCACGGGTATTACGGAACAAGATACGACCTGTGCCATGACGATCTAACAATTCATGAATTGCACGGAAGCGGTGTTCTGGTTGATCTTCAATTGCATGACCCAGCAATTTTTCAACTGCGTCTAAATGTTCTGCTTCAAGTGGAAGATCTGACATCAACACTTCTGCAATTTTTGCAGTATGATGATATTGCTCTTCTTCATCTAAGAAGCGATCTAGAGAACTAAAACGTTGCGGATCAAGTAAACGTAAGCGAGCAAAATGGCTTTCTACACCCAATTGTTCAGGTGTCGCAGTCAGCAATAAGACACCTTCAGTTTTTTCAGCGAGTTCTTCAACAAGGTCATAACGATCGTTACCACCTTCTTCTTCACTCCACATCAAATGATGTGCTTCATCGACCACGAGTAGATCAAAACCAGCTTCAAGTGCTTGCTCACGTAAATCATCATGGTCAATCATCAAATCGACAGAAGCAATAATACATTGCTCAGTTAAGAATGGATTGAGTTCAGGATCATGCTCTTTGATTGAAGCGGTACGTGTTAAATCGAATAAAGAGAAGTTCAAATTGAAACGACGGCGCATTTCAATCATCCACTGATATTGCAGTGAATCTGGAACAAGAATCAAAATACGTTCAGAACGCCCAGTTTTCAATTGTTGATGAATAATCAAGCCTGCTTCAATGGTTTTGCCTAAACCTACTTCATCGGCAAGTAAAACACGTGGTGCAAAGCGCTTACCGACTTCATGTGCAATATAAAGTTGGTGTGGAATCAAACCTACGCGCGCGCCAACAAGACCACGTAATGGTGAAGTTTGCATATTGGCTTGCATTTGCAAAGCTTCAATACGTAAGTCATACCATTCTTTATAATCAATTTGACTTGCCAATAAACGCTCTAAAGGCTTAGACAATTGAATGGTTGCGCCAATACGGGTTTCGTTGAGTGCTTTACGTTCTTGCTCGCCATTTTCAAGTGTGCGTATCACGTTATAACGAATCACACCATTGCGATCATCAAATGATTCTACAATCCACTTTTGACCTTCTTGATCTTGGACTTCATCATTTACATTGAAAACAATACGAGATAAAGGTGCATTGTTACGTGCATAGACACGAGTTTCATCACTTTTTGGGAAAAGAATACTGATTGAACGTTCATCGACATCAATCAATACACCTAAACCTAATTCAGTTTCTGTGTCTGATAACCAACGTTGACCTATAGCAAATTGTTGCAATTTTTCCACCTTTATCTCATGTTCGAGGCTAAAACACGTTTGCTCAAATTAGGAGAATATTTGAACAAAGTTTACGCCCTTTACGCAATACTTTTTGACATAAAGCTCATTAAATAATTTGAGCTTATGGGATTACTATTTAAAAAATTTGACTAAAACGGAACTGGACAATCAAATTGTACAAGCTCCTCTGTTTTAGGATGATAAAAGCTCAGTTGCTGTGCATGTAAACATAAACGTGGCATTAACTGCTGTTGTTCAGTTGTTGCATATAAAGTATCTCCGACGATCGGATGACCTAAATATTGCATATGTACACGTAACTGATGTGAACGTCCTGTAATCGGCGTAAGTTCTACGCGTGTGACAGCTTGTCCTTGAATTTGAAAATGTTCGACTGCTTTCCAATGTGTTAATGCTGGTTTGTTATGTTCTGGTGCAGCGATATGTAATGGAGGATGTTCAGGATCATAAATGACAGGTACATCAACAGTTCCTTCACCGTGTAAAGTTCCTGCGACGACTGCTTGATATGTTTTAGAGGTTTGACGTTCTTGGAACTGTCGAGAAATGGATTTTTGTCCCCACTTACTTAATCCAAATACAAGGATGCCTGAAGTATCACGGTCTAAACGGTGAATCAGTAATGTTTTAGGTTCAATTTTTAGTAATCTGCTAATGACACAATCTTGTAGGTCTTCTGTTTTTCCGGGAACTGTGAGTATACCTGCTGGCTTATGAATCACCATAAAATCATCTTCACGATGTATCAGGTGCTCGGTTAGAAAATTACTCAAGGTTCAGTTCCGCTGATCGTGCAAACAAGCGAGCAATGATATGAATCTTGGCTTCAAAATACAATGAATATTTTTGTTTTGTTGAACTGATTTTGCTGGTTGTTTGTTGGTTGGTCTCATTATTACTGTGGCATGTCATCATTACACAATATTTATGAATCAAATTACATTTTATATCATCAAAAATAATCATTCTTTCCGAACATTTTTCAAACTTAATTTGAGAATTTAATTTTCGTTTATTTTCATTTATTCACCTTTAAATTCATTATCGAACAAAAACAAACCAATCCAATGGTCATATTTTGCCAATGAATTGATCAAAAATGCGCTAAAACACAATTTTTATAGAGAATTTTGGCATCTTTCAAACTTACCGCATGCACAATGAACTGCTATAAATAATTTGAAAATAAACCGATGAGCACAATAAATGACGAAGATACTAAAAAGTTCTCTGCTTGCGACGATATTGGGTAGTGCAACGATTTTAACAGGCTGTGCAACTGCAACCCTACTGGATAAAGATGATGGTGTTCGCACTAAAACCGTTAAAAACGTCCTAATTAATGACAACGTGATTGCTTTTGGCAAACCTGCGCAAGTCATGCCAAACTTACCACAAGACAGTATTGTGATCGTTGGGCAACAATATAGTTATGTACTGACACAAGGCGGGGCAAAATTTGCCAAAGTCATCTCAACACTTGATCCGAAAAATATTCAAGTGACACGTTCACTCGACTTTTACTCTGCTAAAAATGATGGTAATTTTTCAGGAGCTTTGGAGCTATCCTACGTCAAACTTGCAGAAGATGTAACCAAGGCTGATCGTACATTTTTTATTGAAAATGGTGCTGAAGAATGCACCAACTCAAGTGATAAACGTTTGAATGCACAACGCTTCTGTTTCAATATTAAACTTGGGGGTGTCGTTTACCCAGCAGCAACCAACCGCGATTCATTTAAAGCACTGAGTAAGCCTTATCAAATCAGTATTTATACGTCTGAGGAAGTGAAAGACTACTCTAAAGTAAGCAGTAAAACTGCTGATAAATTAGTCTTATTCCCTTTTGCTGTGGCTTTTGATGTGGTGACCTTACCTTTCCAAGCCATTCATAAAATTTTTGATTGATTTTTATTTTCTATTTAATTTTTCCTTTTCTACCTAATCCTTTTCCACCTAGCTCAACATAGACTAAGTTCTCTGTTGAGCTTTTTCATGGCGAAGCACAACAAATAAAATACGACTCAAATTAAGCTAATTACTCTAAAACCCAATAAAAATCAACATTAAATATTAATAAAACCCACATTAACCCTTAAACTTTATCTCATTAAGATAAAATGCTACAATAATTAACACAAAATCTCTCCCCTTCATTGAATCAATTGCTTATCCAGCGATTGATTCCTGATGACTTTGTTACATAGCTATTAAATTCGATAAGATTTGAGTCTGTTGAGCATTCGTCTATGTTTGCGACAATATGTATTTTTCAATGATACGTAACGTGAAATATGAGTTTCATTATTCAAAATGGTGAACTCATTCATTTCTCGACATAACGTAAATCATTGATGAAATCTCAACAGCCCCTATAACATGCCCGTTATTCTTTTCTGAACTATGCAACCAAGCCGAATTTACCAAGAGGCAAGGTATGAGCACAGAGCAAAACTCTCCCGTAGAGGCAACCAGGTCCAAAGTCTATCGATACTTCTTTATCGTCTTGACTGCACTCATTGCCCTATATCTCATCATCCAGGGTTCAAAATTATTGAGCTTAGGTGGTTCAAGTTATTACGTTATTGCTGGTGTTGCGTACATCATCATTGCGATTCTATATGCGTTAAAAAAAACCGCAGGTTTGTGGTTGTCTATCATCACATTTGTTGCCACTGTGATCTGGGCGATCGTGGAAGTTCAAGGTCTGGGCTTCTGGCAATATATTCCACGTTTAGTGATTCCAACTGTTTTATTTGTTTTAAGTTTATGGGCAAGTCACTGTCTGCCTGCATTAACCAGTGAAAAAGTGAAAGCTGCAAATCAAGTCGGATTTGTTGGTTTTGCTGCCTGTGTTGTTGCACTGATTGCAGCATTTTACCCACATGGCAAAGTTTTAAATCCAGTCGATTTGGTTCAGGATCCAAACCTTGCAAAACCGAATGCTGAAAACTCAGATAACTGGGAATATTTCGGTCGTAATGGCAATGGTACACGTTTTGCGCCTTATACCGATATTACGCCTGACAATGTCAAAGATTTAAAAGTTGCCTGGACGTATCACACAGGTCGTGATCTCAAAGCGGGCGTGGATGAAAATACACCGATTCAAATTGGTAGCACACTTTATTCATGTACACCAACCAATATCATTACAGCAATTGATGGTGATAGTGGTAAAGCCATCTGGAAATATGATCCTAAGGCAAAAACTGCAGAACATATCACTTGTCGTGGTGTGGGTTACTATGATGCAAGCAAAGATGCTTCTCTCACTCCTGCTGATTTAGCATCGAATGGTATCAAAGCTTGTCCACAACGTATTTTAACTTCGACTGTAGATGGTCGTTTAATTGCCTTAAATGCCAAAACGGGTGCTTTGTGTCCTGAGTTTGGTGTTAATGGTCAAGTCGATGTTTTACATGACATGGGACCAACTGAACAAAGTAAACGTTATCACCCTACTTCTACGCCTTTAATTGCAGGTCATGTGGCAATTCTTGGCGGTTGGGTACGTGATATTGTTCACGGCGAACCTTCTGGTGTAGTCCGTGCTTATGATGTGCGTACAGGTAAACTCGCGTGGGCTTGGGATGTCGGTAATCCTGAACTTTCTGGTGAGCCTACAGATGGCAAAAGTTTCACACTTGAAACACCCAATATGTGGACCATTCCAACCTATGACAAAGATTTAAATCTGGTTTATTTACCTACAGGTAATGGTCCTCCAGATTACTGGGGTGGCGACCGTAACGGTGCAAAAGAAAAATTCGGTTCTGCTGTTGTCGCTGTCAATGCAACTACGGGTAAAACTGTATGGTCTTATCAAATCGTGCATCATGACGTTTGGGACTATGATTTACCGTCACAACCTGTTTTATACGACATGACCAATGAACAAGGTCAAAAAGTTCCAGCATTGATTCAAACCACAAAAATGGGACAAATCTTTGTACTAGACCGTCGTACAGGTCAACCTGTGTCTAAAGTGGTTGAAAAAGCAGTTCCAACATCTGGTGCGGCTGAAGGTGAAAAACTTTCTCCAACACAACCTTATTCTGTAGACATGCCACAAATTGGTAATGACACTTTACGTGAAAAAGACATGTGGGGGATTTCTACATTTGACCAGTTAAACTGCCGTATTGACTATAAAGATTCAGTCTATCAAGGTCTTTATACTCCACCAGGTGAAAAACCTTATATCGAATGGCCAAGTCTATTGGGTGGTATGAACTGGGGTGGTATTTCAATTGATGAATCGACTGGTTTAATGTTCGTCAACGATATGCGTATGCCGCTTCGTATGTCTTTAGTCCGTAAAGAAGACATGGGCAAATACAAAATTTCAACTGATGAAGTGCCTGGATTTATGGGTACTGTACGTCCACAATTTGCAGGCCCTTATGCAGGTGTGAAAATTGACATCATGCAATCTGCATTGGGTGTACCATGTAACCGGCCACCTTTCGGCACCATGACAGCGATTGATTTAAAATCTAAAAAAGTGGTTTGGGAAGTGCCTATGGGGACTGCTGAACAACTTGGACCTTTAGGTGTTAAATCACACATGCCGATGCCTTTAGGTATGCCAACTTTAGGTGGCCCTACCTCGACTGCCTCTGGTTTAGTATTCTTTGCAGGTACGCAAGATTATTACTTACGTGCTTTAGACTCTAAAACAGGTAAAGAAGTCTGGAAAGCTGAACTTCCTGTTGCTGCTGTTGCTGCACCATTGATTTATAAATCACCAAAAACAGGTAAACAATATGTCGTGATCTCTGCGGGTGGTGCAAGCCATTCTAAAGATGTAAGTGATTATATTATTGCTTATGCTTTACCTGATCAGAAATAAGTACATTTGACTTCTCCATAGAAAAACCAGAGCCTCGGCTCTGGTTTTTCTATTCCAGTTAATGATTTACTGTCGCAAGTTGCTCTGGATTATACCGTGCCCCAATATTTGGATATTGATGAATAATTTGTTCAATCTCAGTTAAATCCTGCTGAGTCAATTTCACATCAACCGCTTTTGCATTTTCAATCAGACGCTCAACTTTTCGAGTTCCTGGGATTGGAATAATGTTTTCACCACGATTCAATACCCACGCCAAAGCAAGTTGTGCAGCAGTTAATTGTTTAGATGCTGCAAAGTCTGAAAATGCTTGCGCCAGTGCTTGATTATTAGCAAGATTTTCTCCCTGATAACGAGGTAAATATTTTCTAAAATCCTGAACATCCAATTGATCTGGATCAAGATGATTGGTCATCAGCCCACGTGATAACGGGGAATAAGGCACAAAAGAAATATCTAACTCACGACTCAAAGGTAGAATACGTTCCTCTACATCTCGCGTTAATACGGAATATTCATATTGCAATGCTGAAACTGGATGAATCGCATGTGCTTTACGAATTGATTCAGCAGAAGCCTCACTCAAGCCAAGATATTTCACTTTCCCTGCTTGAACTAAATCAGCCATTGCCCCAATCGTATCTTCAAGCGGAACTTGTGGATCAATGCGATGTGCATAATACAAATCAATCACATCTGTGTTTAAACGCTTCAAACTGTTTTCTACAGCAATCCGAATCCACTCCGGAGAGCCATCAATATAACTGTTTAGTGAATTTTCAACTTTTCCTGAATTTTCAGGATAACGAAAGCCAAATTTTGTAGCGATAAAGACCTGATCACGCCGTGATTTCAAAACTTTTGCTAAAAGTTCTTCATTTGCACCATTGCCATACATATCCGCTGTATCCCAGAAATTAATTCCGAGTTCCAGTGCTTCATATAAAGTCTTTATACTTTGCTGATCATCGCTAGCGCCATAGGCAAAACTCATTCCCATGCAACCCAAGCCAATTGCTGAAAGTTGCTCACCTGTTTTTGCGAGTTCTCTATATTTCATTGTTATCGCCTCTTTGTGAATAAATCATGCTGATCTATTCAATATAAAGCGTTGATGAAAATATCACGTATAACAATCAAACCATTACTTATAAAATTCAAACATCGTTAAACAGATGAACTTTCAGTTTTTATAACAGACTCTCGAAATATTTTAGGTGATTGACCTGTAAGCTTTTTAAAAAAATTGGTGAAATATGCAGGATATTCAAAACCTAAACTATAAGCAATTTCTGAAATATTCCAATTTGTGAATTGAAGTAATGCCTTCGCTTCCTGACACACTCTTGAACTGATATGTTCAGAAGTGGTCTTGCCTGTTGCTTCTTTAACTGCACGATTTAAATGATTCACATGAACAGATAAGTGATAAGCAAAATCATTCGGCGTTTTAAGCGTTAAATGAAAATGTGGGGAATCGATTGGAAATTGTCGCTCCAGCAACTCAAAAAACAAATGGCTGATTTTCACTGCTGCATTGCTATGTTGTTCAAACTGTTGAGTTGGTTTCATTTTTACAGCTTCATGAACAATTAAATGCAAATAATTCCTTAACACATTGTATTTATGAATATAGTCACTGGAAACTTCATGCATCATTTTCTTAAAAATAAATGATATTTCATCAACTTGACGATCATCCAGAAAATATAAAGGGTCTCCATCCACTTTAAAAAGTGGAGAATCTTTTAAAAAATTTTGCCGTACTTCATGCTGAATAAAATCTTCAGTAAATAAACAAAACCAGCCTGCTTGCTCAGGTGAATGAATTTCCCATGAATAAGGAATGATTGGATTTGAAAATAACAATGCTGGTCGGTCAACTTTGATCCAGCGATTGGCATAATGTAATTCACCCGTCCCTAAAACTAACGAAATTTTATAATAATCGCGACGACTGTATGGGGTAAGAAAGCTACATGCACTACGCTGAAATACATTGAAATGACCAATGGATGAAAATTGTGGTGTAAAACTTGTTCCCTTCGTCTCTGAAAAGCGTTGATAAAACTCTTGAATACTTTCATGTTTCATTTTCCACGCTCCCAGCAAAAGCGATTTCTTATAATATTCAAACATGATCATACCAGGAATCAAATAAAAAGCCAGATTCATTGTGTAATCTGGCTTTACTTAAATTTGAAAATGCATGACTTAAATCAGCATTTAAACTTTAACTACATTTTTAAATTCTCTTCGTTCATGCAGAGCTTTCTTAATCACCTGATAACCACCTGTTAAGCCTAAAGTCGCCATAATCACCGCAACAATAATATCCGGTAATAAACTGCCTGTACCAAATACCCCTACCGCTGCCAGGATCACTGCAACATTACCAATCGCATCATTACGACTGCACAGCCACACAGACTGCATGTTGGAATCACCATCGCGGAAAGCGTACAGAACTACTGCGGCAACCACATTAGCAATCAACGCTAAAATACCGATTGCCCCCATGGTAATTGCTTCAGGTGGAATTCCCTGGATATAAGCATAGGCAGATTTACCGATTACCACAAAACCAAACAGCGCCATAGTCAAACCTTTCAGCAATGCCACTGTCGCACGCCAGTACAGACTTGCACCCAACACGGCAAGTGAAATCCCGTAGTTGACTGCATCACCAAAGAAGTCCAAAGAATCTGCCCACAGTGCTGATGAATGTGCATAAGCACCACCAATCAACTCGACAAAGAACATAGCAAGGTTAATAAACAATGCAATCCACAATGCTGTTCTGAACTTACTGTTTGGTTTTTTCGGTGCAGGTTCATGACTACAAGTACACGCCATTTCACATCCCCTTGATTAATGATTCATCTGTATTATGCTATTTAAAACTATGGACTAACTCCAAGGTCAAGCCTTGTTTGAGTATTTTTGGAGAAATTTAATCATGCAACAATATCTCATCAGTGATCTGGCTAAAAAAACTCAACTGAGTACTGATACCATTCGTTTTTATGAAAAGAAAAATTTGATTCAAGCAAGTTTTAGAGCTGAAAATAATTATAAATATTATGATGATGAATGCCTGAAACGCCTGATCTTTATCAAACGCTGTCGTGCCCTTGATATGACATTGCATGAGATCGTGGCATTACTGGAACAAGTTCAACATCCTGAACGTGGCTGTAAAATTGTCGATCAGTTAATTGAGGAACACATTCAACATGTGGAAACACGGATTCTAGAATTGCAGAGTTTTAAAACACAATTGATTGCTCTGCGTCAAAGCTGTGCCTCAGACAGCACCATTGATCATTGTCAGATTGTTAAAAATTTAGAGGCTTCGATTGAGTAATACACAGTTTAAATTTGCATAAAACGGTTAGCACTCTTACTGCATAAATTACGCATCATCGACACAATTTTGAAAGTTTAATTTATTGTCTTTGTTAAAAGAACAAAGCCACACCAAAGTGTGGCTTTCCCTCGTTTTTTAGATCAAATGAAATCAGAATAACGTATTACTTTGCTTGACCATATTGATCAGCCATCACTTCAACCAATTGATCTGGCTTGATATATTTCTTAATCACAGCATCCACATCTGCTTTAGTCAGTTTGGCAAACTCCTGATCTCGAACAGCACGACTATCCATTTTTTTATTACGTTCAAGTTGAGCATTTAGCATACGATGGATCACACGTTCATCTTCAAGTGTCGTCACACGTTGCTTCATAATATTGGCTTTGGCTGCTTCTAGCTCTTGGTTTGTCACACCTTTAGTCAATAAATCATTCAACACTTTATGCACGACTTGCGAAACTTCTGGGGATTTCCCTGCCGTGTAATTTGCTTCGATGGATAAAGCACCAGCTTCATTAAATGAATCTAGATCTAAACTACTTCCAAAACCATAAACTAGAGCATTTTTCTCACGAAGCTCTTGACCCAAACGTGATGACAATTGTGAATCACCCAAGATATAGCTAAATACAATCAATGCTGCCGCATCTTTATTGTCTACACCAACAGGTATGGTTTGTAATGCTTGATAGCTACCAAACTCGCGCTGCTCGGACAGCGCATGGACTTTCTGCGCTTTATAAGTGGTAAATTCAGTCGATAAACGTTGATAGGGTTGATTATTTTTCCAATTTCCAAATTGTTGATCTAACACTGTTTTGATTGATTTAGGATCGTATTGTCCTGTAATCGAAATTTGCGCATGTTGCATTGCAAAATATTTTTTATATAGCTCAATAACTTGCTGATTGGTTACAGCTTGAATCTGCTTTTTCGCCAATTCAGGTTCAAAATGATAACGTAAATCACCTGGCTGATAGGTTTCGAGCAATCGGGCAATGGTCAATGAAGCCACAGTTTCAGGTTCTGTATAAGGACGATCCAAACTTGAAAGGCTTTGCAGTTTAATCAAATCAAATTGAGTTTGTTCAAATTTCGGATTCTTCATCACTGAAACGATGTATTTAAAGAAGCCCTCAAACTTATCTTTCTTTGCAGAAATTTGAATACTGATGCCATTATCTGTTGCAGTTGCGGTTGCACCACCACCTGACTCAATGGTTTTATCGGCAATATTTTGCAGACTATATTGGTCAGAAGCGCGTAATAATAAATAAGCCGTAAAATCTAAAATTTGTGCTTTATTCATCAACGATTCAGCAGTACCAAAATTGATATCTATGGTTGCATAGGTTTTATCGTCACGTGTTGTTGTAGGGAACAAGGCATATTGCATCCCATTTTTTAAAGTTCCACGTTGAATCTTCTTCTCAGTCGCATCTAAATACTGTTTTGATTTTTCAACATACTGCGCCACTTCAGCTTGATACACGCTAACATCTTTTAATGGCTCTGGTTGTTCAGCTTGTTGATCTAAAGTTTTTGGTTTTTCAGTTGCTTGCTTTTTCTCTAGTGCCTTTTTCTGATCTTCTGGCGTTGGTTGAATATCCCCATGAAAACGATGTGATGCTGTTAAAAAGCCTTTCAGTGTAGTATTCAGTTCATTCGCAGTCATATTTTGAATATCTTGCTGATCTTTAAAATATTGTGCCCAATTGCCATGCGATGAAACCACATAATCACTGAGCATGCCACCAACTGCTGCTGCACTACTCATCAGATTATCATTGGCATTCGACATTAAATTTTTCACACGTTTTAATTCGGTATCATCAAACTTTTTATTTTGTTCAACGCCTGAAATCAGTGAGCTATCAATTTTTTGAGCATCATGATTCGGTGCGTAAATTGCACCCATAAACACTAAATTAAAATCATCATCTAACCATGTGGTAGATTGCACATTGGTTGCAATCCCTGTTTCAACCATACTTGAATACAAATGACCACTTGGCTGCAACGTATATAAATAGGGTGCTAATGCCAACGCTGGCTGAATTTTTTCATTTTTTCCATTCATATAAATATTGAATTTCGCCAAATCACTGCCTTTTTTGACAATGAAGTTACGGTTTTTAATATTTGCAGAATCGAGCAAAGGTACAACTGCTTGTTGTGGAATTTGACGTGCCGCGATTGGACTAAAATTTTTATCAATCGCTTTCAAGACTCCAGCTTTATCAAATTTTCCAGAAATAACCATCACCGCATTATTCGGTGCATACCAAGCTTTATAGAACGTATTGAGTTCATCCATCTTGATCGATTGTAATTCTGGTAAATCTCCAATCGGTAAACGACCAAGAGATTTATTGCCATAGGCTGCTTTCCACATTTGATCCATCAGCACTGCAAAGGGCTGATCCATACGGACTTCACGTTCACGCATCACAATATTAATTTCTGACGGCACAAACTTCTCTTGCAGAACTAATTTATCCATACGTTGTGCTTCTAGATAGATCACTTCATTTAAAGTCTTCTGATCTGGACGAACAATATTGGTATATTTCGTTGAATAATAATCTGTGCTGGCATTGGTCATCAGCGTGTATTGATCTAAACGGCGTTGGAATTCTTCACCTTTTACATCCTGAGTCCCTTTAAATGCTAAATGCTCCAGTAAATGTGCTAGACCGCCTTTACCTTGTGGGTCATTCAATGATCCAGTCAGATATACGGTATTCATAAAGACTTTGCTTTCTTTATCATTGGGTGCAAGTAGAATACGTAAACCATTGTCGAGCTTATATTCTTCAATATTATGTTCTGATTTGACTAAGACAGTTTGCGCTAAAGTTGAAGCACTAAATCCAAGAATACATAGAGACAGCGTGAGCTTTTTTAACCGCATAAGCATAAAATGAATCCAACTTTTTGAAATATTAAAATTTATATGCCAATCATCTTAAAAAAAGCTGAACACAATTTATAGTAATGTTTTGAAAAAATAGCCGTTTATTTCAACGGCTTTTGTAATAATTTGCATAATCCTATTGATTAAATAAATATCTCAGCCTGCATATACAACTTGGCATAGCCTGAAATTTCAATACGCTGTTCTTGTTGAGAATCACCTAACAACTTACAAAATAATTTCCCACCACGCTCAGAAGCCTGATAACCCACCAATTGCTGTTTTCCCAATTTCTCCGCCCATAATGGTGCTAAACCTGTATGCATAGAACCTGTTACAGGATCTTCATCAATACCTTTATGCGGTGCGAAATAACGTGCAACATAGTCATATTGTGCTGATGATGCTGTAATCGCAATATCAAGCGCGTCGGATTTGGCAGTTAAAGCCGTACTAATTTTATACTGTTCAGCCAATTCATAAATAACTGATAAATTCGGTTTTGCCTGAATTACCTGCTGTTCAGACTCACACACCAAAATAAAAGCCTGCGCATTACGATAGACTGCTTGAATTGGTTGATCAATCACTTGATTTAACAACTCAGGATAATCATTTAATTTCTGCGCTGTTCGAATTGGAAAATTCATTTGAATCTTGCCATCATCTGCCTTATTGATAATGAAAATGCCTAAATTTTTCACATGAAATTGAATCGTTTTTGACAGCGTATAATCTTTAAATAATACAAAGGCAGATGCCAACGTCGCATGTCCACAAAAATCCACTTCAACTTTGGGTGTAAACCAGCGAATGTGGTAATTCTCCTCATCAATTGGTTTTACAAAAGCGGTTTCTGCTAAATTATTTTCTAGGGCAATATTTTGCATCAATGCATCATCAAGCCATTCATCGAGTACCAAAACCGCAGCAGGATTCCCCTTAAATAATTCTTGTGTAAAAGCATCGACTTGATACATTTTCATGGTTCAAACTCCTTATCTAATTAATGTTACGCAGTAACATCAAAAACATTTTTGTTTCTCAATAAAATTGGATACACGATAACGTCATCCGCAACGTGTTTGAGGCAGGACTACATCTATAAGTTAATGTTTCTGCGATATATCAATCAAAAGATGGTAGTTGACGAGTTTTGCGGATGACAATGGTTTTGCCTACTTTTTCCGAAAAAAAAGTAGGGCGAGCCGCAGGCTAATCCTGAAATTAAAACTTTCGATGTACGACTCCGCCGAGTGTGCTCTAAAACAGTTTGAAAAGTGCATCGTTTTTTAAAGTGCTTAACATCAGTTATTTAAGATAATTTTAAACAATTATCAAAATGAATACAGATACAATTTAGATCATAAAATAGGTACAGATTAAAAACCAATGCATTCTCAACTTTGCCTAAACTACCCATTCACATGAACAAGATGGTATAAGACATAAGTTATTTCAAATAGTTGGGATATGATGAAAATAATGAATTTAACTGCATTCAAGCTAATGATGCTCGGCTTGATTATTTTCAGTCCGATGGCACATGCTAAAAATGAAACGTGGCTTGCGGGTACACGCTACAAAGGTCAACTGACCATTCCAATGGGAAATCAAACCCTTTTATGGAAATGTAATGGCTCAGTATGTCGTGTGTCAGGTTCATTTACCCATACATTATCACTTGAAGCATGTCAGGCATTGGTCAAACGTACAGGACCACTACGTTTCTTCAAGAATACTCAGGGAAAAATTTGGACATATAACTCAAAAGAATTGGCTGAATGTAATAAAGCTGCGCGTTAAGTTTTATTATTTTTTTCAATCGTTGAAATAAAAAGAGAGATCTTCTAGACCTCTCTTTTTACTTGAAGAATAAATTCATCCAACATCAATTAACGATTCGCCAATTCACCATGTTCTTCTGACATTAAAATCTCTTGATTGGTTTGCCCCATGAGCTGACTGGTCACCATGCCTGCTGTCATCGAACCATCGACATTTAAAGCTGTACGCCCCATATCAATCAAAGGCTCAATTGAAATCAGCAATGCAACCAAAGTTACAGGCAACCCCATAATTGGCAACACGATTAAAGCGGCAAAAGTTGCTCCACCACCCACGCCTGCGACACCAATCGAACTTAAAGTCACCACACAGACTAAGGTTAAGATCCAAACAGGATCAAGTGGATTGATTCCTACAGTTGGCGCAACCATGACTGCTAACATTGCAGGATATAAGCCTGCACAGCCATTTTGTCCAATGGTTGTACCAAATGATGCAGAGAAACTGGCAATAGACTCAGGTACACCAAGACGTTGAGTTTGCGCCTCAATATTCAAAGGAATACTGGCAGCACTTGAACGACTGGTGAAAGCAAAAGTCAGTACAGGCAATACTTTTTTGAAGAAGCGTAATGGGTTCACACCTGTGAGCAATAAAACAATTGCATGCACCCCGAACATAATCGCTAAGCCGAGATAAGAAGCCACGAGGAAACCACCTAAGTTGATAATATCCGCAGCTTTTGAACTGGCAACAACTTTAGTGATCAAAGCAAATACGCCATAAGGAGTAAATGTCATCACCAAACGTACCAATTTCATCACCCAAGCTTGTAAAGTATCAATTGCGGTGACGATACGTTGCCCTTTTTCCGCATCATCTTTAATTAGATTTAATCCTGCTAAACCCAATAAAGTTGCAAAAATGACCACACTGATAATTGAGGTTGGATGCGCGCCCGTTAATTCAGCAAAAGGATTGGTCGGTAAAAATGATAGGATAAAATCTGGGACACTTAAATCTGTTACTTTTCCAATATATTCCGTTTGAATTGCTTCTAGACGTGCTGTTTCTTGCATACCTTGTACCAAACCAGCAGCGCTTAACCCAAATAAATTAACCACAAATACACCCACTAAAGCTGCAATAAAGGTGGTGAATAATAAGGTTCCAATACTAATGAAACTGATTTTCCCTAAGGAAGATGCATTGTGTAATTTAATCACTGCGCTCAGAATTGAAACTAAAACCAATGGCATGACCACCATTTGTAATAGTTTCACATAACCATTTCCAACGATATTAAACCATTGAATTGATTCATCTAAAACAGCAGTATTTGTTCCGTAAACCCAATGTAATCCCAACCCGAATACAACACCTAAACATAAGCCTGCAAATACTTTCTTCGCCAGACTCCAGTCTGTTTTTCGCGTTTGCATCAGCAAGATGATTAGGGCAATGAATATGACAATATTCACAATGAGTGGATAATTCATATGAGTTCCAATAGTTTCGATCGCTTTATTATATGCTGAATGTGAAATATCCAACAGTCTTTAGCATTTTTGCAGATTTAACAGCTATTTTTTAAACAATCTGAATCAATAATAAAAACAATTAATTATTGAGAATATGTAAATTTTGCATAAGCTTGTGTAAAGAAAGACTAACTAGATCAAAGCATTCAAGGTAGCTTATGAATCCGTACATTCAACCTGTAGAACTGGAAAAAGCTTATCGCTTGCTCAATCATGGACCTACGGTACTTGTTTCTGCACAGCATGAGGATGAAAGAAATGTAATGACCGCAGCTTGGGCATGTGCTTTAGAACTTGTTCCTGCAAAAGTCAGCGTTGTTTTAGATAAAAGTACCAAGACTCGAAAACTAATCGAAGCTTCAGGTTATTTCATCTTGCAAGTTCCCACATTGAAACAAATTAAATTGGTACAGCAATTGGGGGCAATTAGCCAATTTAATGATCCTCAGAAATTAGAACATTGTCATACCCCTTTATTCCAATTTGAAGATTATCCTCTACCTGCCGTTGAAGATTGTGCCGCTTGGCTAATCTGTGAGTTGATTTCAGAACCCCATAATCAACAAACTCACGATTTATTTATTGGAAGAGTTGTTGCAGCTTATGCTGATTCACGCGTATTTCGTAATGGTCATTGGTATTATCATGAAGTGAGCTCTGAATGGAAAAGCTTACATCATGTTGCAGGTGGACATTATTACACCATTGGCGATCCTGTCGATGCCAATAAATGTTTGTGACACCAAGATCAATTAGACCAAACGATCAAATATCACTCGATAAAATAATGGTTATTTATTGTCTATTGGATCAATTCACTTTATCGTGAATTGGTCAAAACAGATGATGAATCACATGAATAGGATGTTCAGTAATAAAATTCAGCTCAGTCTTTTCCTCTGTTTAAGCATGTGCTTAGGCATTGGCATACTTCGTTTTTCCTATACAGCTTTACTTCCTTCAACTCGTCTTGCATATGGATGGGATACGAATTTTGCCAGCATTCTGAGTAGTGCAAACTTATTGGGTTATTTAATCGGTGCTTTCTGGGCAATGAAATTACCCCAAAACGCCACTATGCCACGCTATATCTTAATTGCAGCTTTTTCAGGCGCAATCAGTTTACTCAGTTGCGCATTTTCAGGATTACACGAAACATGGTATGTGTTTTGGCGTGTCATTTCGGGAATCAGTGGAGGGTTATTGATGATCCTTTCACCGAGTGTCGTAGCACAATGTTGTAAAGCGGAAGATCGTTTAACTATTAATTTTATCGGTTTTAGCGGTATAGGCATCGGGGTTTTATTGGCAACCTTATTCCTCCCCTATTTAGACCGTATTAGCACCCAATCTGCATGGTTGATTTTATTTGCCTTTTCAACGTTGATTTGTTTAGTCATCACCTATTTATTGTCTATTTTTAAAAGTCATCTCAGTCAAATTTCTGCTGCTCCACAGCATATCAATAGCGTCAATGGCATGTATCTGAGTTTGCTTATTGTCTATGCAAGTAGTGCTTTTGCCTATGTGCCACATTCATTATTTTGGATTGATTATCTAAAAAATACGCTACATTTAAATTTATCATTCATTAATTTGAATTGGATTTTATATGGTTCAGGCAGTGCTTTAGGTGCAATCAGTGCTTTCTTATTGGCTCGAAAATTTGGCAATTTCACTGCATTGAAAATTCTCTATAGCCTCTACGTCCTAGCCATTCTTATCGCAATCTTTTCGACCATTTCTATTTTTACTTATATTTCATCGTTCTTTACAGGTTTACTCAACCCTGCTGTTGTATTTTTGACTTCTTATACGATTTTACAGCTCTATGGTATGGCATATAAAAAATTATGGAGTATGGCAACATTGGCTTTTGCCATCACGCAGTTAATCGGTGGAATTTGCTTTAGTGTGTTACAGCATTGGGGTGTATCGTATCATCAGCAATTCATACTGGCTTCCGCTGTATTGTGTATTGGCACAGTTCAATTTCTTGTCTATTCACAAATCAACCGAGCACAGATGCATAATAACTCGAACGAATCGTGATTTTTGACTCGATGTACATACATAACTCTATGCGAACTATGCACGATGAGTAGAGAAATTATTATGTAAATAAAAAGCAGAGCTTCATCAGAAACTCTGCTTTATTCAACCGAAACATATTGTTAAAAATGCGAATTAAATTACTTCGTTGTTGGCATTTTCTCTTTAATAAAATCCACCAATTCAGGATTCTTCGCCACAATTGCACCAGTATGATCAGCTTGTTCTACAAGTAAGAATTTAACATCTGTGCCCATATCTTTGAGACCTTGCTGTAATTGCGCAGTCACTTGATAAGGTACAGCCATATCTAATTTGCCCTGAATAATCATCACAGGTGCATTAATTTTCTTCGTCGCCGGTTGGTTATCTGCTAAGAACTTTTTAACTGTCGCATTCTCTTGGAAATCTCCAGCCAAACCAGGGTAGTTAAGGACGGTCTTACCTGCATTTTTAACTAAGTAATCTTGAATGTCAGCAGCAAATTTATCGTGTAAGTCATTCAAACATAAGCCATTTTCACCTGTAGTGCCTTCTGCAAATTCTGCTACACTTCTTGAACGCTCTTGGAATATCTCGCGATAGTTAAATTTTGGATCATAGGCGGTAATTCCTACAGTGGTATATGCTGCATAAGCCAATAATTCAGCATAAACTTCTACAGCCGTTCCAGTCGGTAGTTTACCTTCTTGTTCTTGCTGAAGAATCCCTTGAATCGCCTGTGGTGCAACCACGGAAATAATATACCCCAAACTGGATGCAGGTGCGCCCGCAACAGCACCTTTGTAGTTAGCATCATTATTTGATAGTTCAGCAGTACCTAACGAGGCATGACCACCCTGAGATTGTCCAACAGACATCCATTGCCCATTGATCTGGGTAGAATAATGTTCTTTATAGGCTTTGACTGCATAAATTGCAGAATTGGCAGCGCTCTTCAAATTAAGGTATGGATGAATACCTGCTGTACCAAGCCCCTCATAATCAGGAGCAATGATAACATAACCTTCTTTTAACAGACTTTCTGCCATATTTTTAAAGCGTGGGTTAAATGCATTATTACTTGGCGCACAGCTATCACCAATCCCAACTGTACCATGTTCCCAAACCACAACTTTCCAACCATCTGTAGGTCGTGTCGTTTTAGGGACAAAGACCATCGCTGTCGCTTTCTTTGTTTCTCCCAAAACATTCGGCATGTTATAGGTCATCACTTTGACCGATGCTGCTGAACTCATTTGATCTAAGTTATATGATTTTTCAGATACATAAGTTTTATTTGATGTCCAATTGTCCCACTTATCATTGTCATCATTACACGCAGTGATCAGCAAAGTTACACTGCACGTCATTGCGATCAGTGTCTTTTTAAAGAATGTCGTCATTACAAAGTCCTCGATTTTTGTTGTATTAACAGCTCCGTGTTGCAACATTGCATCGCATAAATTGTCTTTATCACGTCAAAATATGCAGGCAACTCGCAATAATTAAACATAAAAAAAAGCATCTTACTAGGATGCTTTTTACCAAAAAGTCGAATAACTACTTAAACAAATTCGACCAGTTTTTAGAATATTTAATTTTCAAGACGCAGTTAAAACAATGCGATAAAAATCCCAACAAAAATAATCAAACCTACCCAACGATTATGTCTAAATGCCCAAAAACACCACTGTGGATCGCGATCTTTGGTTTTCGTCCACTGATAAATAAAGTCGGCTATCACCAATAACAATGCAATTAAGCCAATTGGAATTAAAATATTTTCCAAATACAGCGCTGCACCAATCAGAATGACACTGGTTGCCTGCAATAAAGAAATAATTTCAATATCGTATTTTCCAAATAAAATTGCAGTGGATTTCACCCCAATTTTTAAATCATATTCACGGTCAGTAATGGCATACTGCGTATCATAAGCCACCGTCCAAGCTAAATTGCCGAAATAAAGCAACCAGCACGTCCAATCCAAAGGTTTACCCATCGCAGTGAATGACATTGGAATTCCCCATGAAAATGCCATACCTAAAACCACTTGTGGTAAATGGGTATAACGCTTCATAAACGGATAGACAAAAGCCAAAACCAAACCCGCTAATGCACAATAGAATGTGGCGATCGGCAAGAAGAATAAAGTACAAGCACTTAATGCAACCAAACCAATGAATACACCTATTGCTTCTTTGGCGGAAATAACACCAGTTGCCAAAGGACGATTCTTGGTTCGTTCAACATGCGCATCCACTTTACGATCTGCAAAATCATTGATGGCACAACCTGCCGCACGCATGAAAATCGTGCCCAAAACCATTGCCACTAAAGTCACTAAATCAGGAATACCTTCTGCGGCAATCCAGAGTGCCCACATGGTTGGCCAAAAGACCAATTCTGTGCCAATTGGCTTATCAAAACGACATAAATAATAATAAGCTTCTAACCGTTGTCGCCAAGTGGTTTGCTGCGCTATTGCCATGACAGTCCTTCAGTAAGCTTAAATATCAATACTATTTAAAGCTTGGTTAACACATGCTTAGATTTATTCAAATCAAAGCATTATTTAGAATTCATTTGTTGCTGCAAAAATTGTTCAAAAGCAGGTAAAAAAGTTTCCTGTACAATGAATTTACAACCATGCCAAGTATAGCAACTTTGACGCGTCCAACCATCTGCCAACTTTAAAACACGGCGCTCGCACAATGGTGTTGTCCGTTGGAAGAGAAATTTTCCAATCGGTTGATTACGAATGTGTTTAAACAGGCGTGCTTTACGATGGATACTGAGAATAGGAAAAATACTTTTGGCTTTCACCCACGGTTGTGCATCACAACCATATAAATAACTTTCTCGTACCCACGAAGTGTGTTGATACGGCATTTTCATCCATTGACTATCGATCAATGTCATTCTTTGATAATGCTCTTGAAGTGGTTGAACTTTAAAAACTCCACCCGCCACATCAGTTAATTGTTGGGTTAATGAACCTTGTGCATACAACCATGTTTTTAATTCAGGAGGAAAACGCTGATCCCGCATTGAGCATGATTGTTTCAATGTTCTACCCTTCAATTTTTCGATGCCTCAGTGTAACTGAAATTTAGATATTTGTTTGCAATGCGCATTAAAATAATAGGGTTTGGTGTGAAAAATCATCATTTGAGAATTAATTAATATTACTCAATATAGAATTTCAAATCATCAGAAAATATTTTATACACCCTCCACTCTATATTTTTACATTAAAAATGCTTTCTGCTACATTTCAATGAATCGCTTAAATTCCACCTTTATGGACAATAAAATGAAGATAAAAGCACTATTACACTTCAGTCTTTTTTGTATTCCTTCAAGTTACTGTTTTGCACTGGGGCTATCTCAATCGCCTATTCAGCAAGTTACGCTCTACCCGACTGTTGCCAAAATTGAGCGAAGCATTCCAGTCCAAGCAGGTGAACAATTGGTGACATTGACGGGACTTGCAGCTAACTTTGATATCAATCAATTGCAATATCAAAGTACCAATATTGAAGTGAATGCTGTTTCACATACCGACAGTGCGCTTGATAAACCTGCAGGCAATGAATCTAGCCAATTACGCAATAAAATTGATGACATTAAAAAGAAAATTTCTGAGCAAAATTCAATTATTCAAGCGGCTGAACTGCAAAATAAATTTCTGGGTAATGTGACCACTGGCTCTGCTTCAGTTGTACGTGAGCAAGCTTACCAAGCCTTTATTGCCATTGATAAAGCTAAAATTGAAAAAGAAAAACTCGCACAACGCCTAGAAGAACTAGAACAGGATTTAAATGCGATTGGCGATAGCGAGTTTAATCAACGAACGCTTAAATTTTATGTCAATGCACCACAACGTGGTGAAATTACCCTGAGCTATATGGTGCCTTATGCACGCTGGCAACCGACATATAAAGCTGAACTCAATACACAAACCAAGCAAGTCAAACTCACACGTATGGCGATGATTGCGCAAAAAACGGGAGAGGATTGGAATAATGTCAAACTTGCACTATCCACTTCGACACCACAAAATTATGTACAACAAATTCAGCCACAACAATGGTGGGTAGACTATTACGAACCGCAACCATATCCAATGCCTGCACCTGCCCCTGTTTTAGCAGAAGTCGCTTTTTCTGACAGCAGCGCAGAAAAATTAGGAAAAAGTCAACGCAATCCTGCACCAGCTTTTCCTCAATTTCAATCAATGGATCTTAACTTTAGTACCGAATTCCGTTCTGAAACTAAAGCGACTATTCCAAGCAGCCAACAGCAGATTTACTTACCACTCAGCGCCGAACAGTATCCTGCAAAACTTTCAGTTTGGGCGATTCCTAAACAAAGTACACAAGCAACATTAAATGCAGAAATTGCCAAACTTGATCAAAATTGGCCATCTGGAACAGTCAAACTATATCGTGATGGTGACTATATTGGACAGCGCGCATGGAATAATAGTGCTGACGAAGCCTTACAAATGAGTTTTGGTGTAGATGAACAAATTCAGGTTAAAGTTATCGATCTAACGGATAAGAAAAGCCCTGTACGCAGTCAATCAGAAACTATTCAAAAACAGCAGTATTCGATTCAAAATTTGCATAATTATCCAATGGCTGTGACCATTTTTGAGTCAGAACCGCAAAGTCGTAATGACAAACTGACAACGCAATCCGTTTATAGCACACCACCAACAGCAACCAAGTGGAATGACCAACCCAATATCAACCAATGGCACATCAATTTAGAACCAAAACAGACCTTTAAACTAGATGTACAACATCAATTTAAATATCCAAGCAAAGGTAATACTTCAGGTTTTTAAAGTTTAAATTTTAGGAATAATAAAGCCCAGTCTGACTGGGCTTTGTTTTAATCGATATTCTCTATTTAAAACATCAAAGATTAATTAAAATCACCTTCTCTTTCAGGCTGAAAAAGCACTTTTTCAATTTTAATTTTCATAGTGTGACCATCAGGCTGCGGCCATTCAATTTCTTGACCTTCAGCTAAACCAAGAATTGCAGCACCCACAGGAGCAACGATATTCACTTGACCTTTATCACCGTGAAAATCATGCGGATAAACCAAAGTGATTTCTGTCGACTCTGTAGCAGGTGCAATAGTAATCAACACTTTTGCATTCATTGTCACCACATTGGTTGGAACATCTTGTGGTGCAACAACATCAGCTCGCGCCAATTCTTCTTCTAAATGTTGCATTGTCGGCGTCAATTTCGCCTGATGCTCTAACATCGTTTCAAGTCGGTTTAAATCTTGTTCAGAAATAATAATATTCGGTTTTGCCATGTGCTTAATTCCTTTGACCTTTCACATCATTTGCTATAGCAGTGATCATTTTAATAAATTCTATTTCTTTTATAACAGATATTTATATCGTAAGTGGAACTATTCCACTTTTTACTTCAGCATAAAAAAAGCCCCCTTGAGGGGGCTTTCTCAAGTCAATGCTTATTTTGCATAAACTGGAAATTTAGCACATACCGCTTCAACTTTCGCTTTCACAGTATTGATCACAGCTTCATCACCTTTCGCATCAAGGATATCTGCAATCCAGCCAGCCAAGTCACGAACTTCAGCTTCACCGAAACCACGTGTAGTTACAGCAGGCGTACCAATACGGATACCAGATGTAACGAATGGAGAGCGTGGATCATTTGGTACAGAGTTTTTGTTCACAGTAATGTGAGCAGCACCTAACCATGCATCAGCATCTTTACCAGTCACATCTTGCTTAATTAAAGACAACAAGAATAAATGGTTTTCAGTACCACCAGAAACCACATCATAACCACGAGCGATCAATACTTCAGCCATCGCTTGAGCATTTTTAACCACTTGTTGTTGATATGTTTTGTATTCAGGTGCCATCGCTTCTTTAAAGCAGATTGCTTTAGCCGCTACAGCGTGAACTAAAGGACCACCTTGGTTACCAGGGAATACAGCAGATTGAAGTTTTTTCTCGATTTCTTCATTTGCTTTTGCAAGGATTAAACCTGAACGTGGACCACGTAAAGTTTTATGTGTAGTCGTTGTTGTTACGTCAGCAATTTGAACAGGGCTTGGGTAAACACCCGCAGCAACTAAACCTGCAACGTGTGCCATATCTACGAATAAATATGCGCCAACTTTGTCCGCGATGTCACGGAAACGTTGCCAATCAACGATTTGGCTATAAGCAGAGAAACCTGCCACGATCATACGTGGTTTGTGTTCTACAGCTAAACGTTCAACTTCTTCGTAATCGATTTCACCAGTTTCTGGGTTTAAACCGTATTGAATTGCATTATACGTTTTACCAGAGAAGCTAACTTTAGCACCGTGAGTCAAGTGACCACCGTGAGCAAGGCTCATACCTAATACTGTATCACCAGGATTAAGAAGCGCTAAATAAACTGCCGAGTTTGCTTGTGAACCCGCATGTGGTTGAACGTTAGCATAATCAGCACCGAATAATTCTTTAGCACGATCAATCGCCAATTGCTCGATCACATCTACATATTCACAACCGCCGTAGTAGCGTTTGCCTGGATAACCTTCCGCATATTTGTTAGTGAGTTTTGATCCTTGAGCTTCCATTACTGCTGGTGAGCAATAGTTTTCAGATGCGATCAACTCAATATGAGCTTCTTGACGAGCATCTTCTTGAGCAATTGCTTGAGCGATTTCTGGATCAAATTCAGAAATAGAGATATTGGCGAACATTAGCGAGGTCCTATGAATTAGGGCTTTTAAGCCGTGCTAAGATTGCGCGCATTGTAACATGAAATAATCGCTTATACAGAATGAAGTTTGCTCTGTTTTAAATAAAAATGGTTCATGCTTAAAACACGAACCATTTGATTAAAATATGATGATTTTAATATCCATCATGATGTACAGAATCATGAATTTATTGAGCAGGCATCATGCTTTTCACATCGTTCACAATATTCGCTAAATTTGCCGTGTACGCAGTGGTATGATCCCACTCCGCTTCAGTATGATACGTGATGTTACTTTGTTTCGCACCATCTCCTGTGAGTAAAAAGTCTGTCACTTTTTTCGGTACTGTTGCATCCGCACCACCCTGATAAATAATCACAGGCTGATTCAGTTTAACTTGTAACGGTTGAGACTCTGAAATAAGGAATGTGCTCACAGCAGATAATTCAAGAAAATTACTCTGTGTTCTTGGATAACCTTCTAGTGAATAATTATTTTCAGACGCATATTTCATCATTCCGCCCCCCAACGTCAGCCCAACATCCCCTGAACATAATGTTTCAGCAGATTGTGCTAATGTATCTGTTGGGGATTTAAAAACCTGACTAAAAGTTAGTTGTGGATTTTTATTACGCAAGCCCGCTGTAATCAATGCCGTATAGGTATCTAAAGAAGCCAATGTTGAAATTTTAGCGCTTAAATCATTCATTTCATTTGCTTGCGCTTCACCACCTAGCAAAATTAAAGACAGATTAGATGCAGGTGCAACGGCAATCGTTCCTTTATAATTCAGTTGTGCTCTTGATGCATATTGAGCAGCACCTAATACAGCTTGTCCACCTTGAGAATGTCCAATCGCCAACCAATCCTTACTGACAGACTTACCTTGTTTTTTAATATAATCTCGTGCAGCTACAACAGCATCTGTAATCGAATAAGCTTCGCTTTTTAAATTTAAGAATGGATGTACTTCACGACCACTTGGCTCACCTAAACCTTCATAATCTGGCGCAACAACCACATAACCCTGAGCCAGTAATTGCTTCAATAATACTTCTGTCCCTTTTAGACCTTGCTGACTCGGTGCACATTTGTCCGCTACACCTGTAGTCCCATGCGCCCATGCAACCACAGGCCAACCTGCTGCTGGCGGTGTTGTTTTAGGTACAAAAACTAAAGCAGTGGCTTGTGTTTCTTTATCATTTACCCCTTTCATTTTATAAGTCATCACCACACTTTCAGCTGCGACGGCACTCATATCATCTTTAGAATATGCCGTTGGGATTCCCACAACTGGATTGGTAATATTATTGGCATTCGGATCAGTACTTCCACCAATGATTGAACTACCATTATCATCACTATCATTACAAGCACTTAGGATTAAACCAGAACTTAAAATGAGCACCGTTAACAGATTTCTTTTCATGTGACTTATCCTTAAACACAATTTTAAAATTTTGTATGCAAACTACATTTCGCACATTAATTCATCAATACGTCAAAAAAATATGTTAGGCAAGCATTTTTACAGCGAATTTTTAACAATCATTCTATAAATCAAATAAGCTCTATAAGTAGATTAAACTTTAAGAATAACAGCCAATAGATTTAGAATTTTTTTAATCTCACCATCACATTTTGGTCATTCAAAAAATCATGAACATCGGATATTGATAATAAAGTTGTCGTTAAAATAAAAATATCACGCTTTAAATTGTATTCATTTCTCAAAAACGCTAGTGTAATAAAGTTTTCCGTTTTACTGGCTTGGGAATAAAAGGCATGCAGGCAATTATTTTAGATACTGAAACTCATACGCTGAATGGTTTACCCATTGAAATTGCTTATGCACCGATCCAAATTCAAGCTGGCAAACTCAGTCTAGACCGTGAACAAATGTTTGATCAGCTTTATAGCATTGGCGATGAAAAAATCGCTTTCGGTTCAATGGCTGTACATCATATTTTAGAATCAGATTTGATCGGACAACCGAATTTTTCCAGTTTTACATTACCCTCAGACACGACCTATATCATTGGACATAATATTGATTATGATATTCGTGCAATTCAACAATGTGGTCTAGATACTTCTCAGATCAAAGCCATTTGTACCCTTGCTCTTGCACGCTTAGTTTGGCCAGATGCCGAAGCGCATAATATTTCCGCATTGATTTATATGATCAGTAAAGGCAGTGAAAAAGCTCGAGAGATGTTAAAAGGTGCACATCGTGCAGATGCGGATATTATTTTAACTGCCAATATCTTAATGCACATTATTTATCATTTGAAAATTCAAACAATTGAAGAACTTTATGAGGCATCAGAAGATGCCAGAATCCCACGTAGTATCAATTTTGGGAAGCATCGTGGTACTGCGATTGCAGAATTGCCTAACGATTATGTGCAATGGTTACTTCGTCAGGAAGACTTAGACCCATATCTGCGTAAAGCACTCGAAAATGCGAATTTAATCACACTTTAAGCTTATGATTTGTAATAATAAAGTCATATTAGTGTAATTTTCATTCTTTATCCTAGAGTCATTTTATTGGGGAATAAATTGACTCATGGAACATTATATTAAAACTGATTTAGGCATTCAGGCATTACAACAGCGCTCTTTTCAACTTAATGCCCGCCAAAGACAGCTTTTACTTTTGATCGGAACAGATGACTTTAAAATATTGAATAGTGGATTAAAACAACGCCTAGCCACACCTGAACTGATTCAACAACTCGAAGATTTAGGGCTCATTTTTCAAAACCAAACTCATCAAGCAAATCCCGTTACAATTGAATCTACTCAGCGCCAACAATCCCCTGTTCAAAACGTAGACTCGAAAAATTCCAATCAAAAACTCGAATTAAAGAGCAAGGAATACCCTACTGAGATTACTTCACAGCAAGACTCTAAAGAATCATCAACATCCAACATTCAAGTCAGTGAAAAGTTAATTGAAAATGTCCAAGCCAAACCAATACTCGAAAATGTTGTTGAAACCGTAGAATCTATTCAATCCGAACGTATAAGTCTTTCTTTTAATGAAATTCAACAAACAATGTCTAATTTATTGCAAACCCATTGCGGACTCATGGCAAAGCAACTCATCGTCAAAATACAACAGGCGACATCAGTACGTGAATTAAAACTTTGCCAAATGCAATGGATTACCGCTTTACAGGAATCAAGAATTTCACCGATCCTACTGAATCAAACCATGCAGCAAATCAATTATTCATTACAACATTTACAATCATCTTAAATAAAGTAGATTTGCCAATTTTACAATCTTGATTTAGATAAATCAGAAGATCAACTTAGCGCTTTTAAAGTGCTTCTCAGTCTTTTTTTGTCTAATTTTTTAAATTTTAAAATAAACTTATCAATAACTTGTGAATTTTCACCGTAAAATTAAAACAATTGAATCAAATATTTTAGACTTTTGCTGAATCAACGACATCGTATTTTGAACGTATAAAAGTTGTTTTGGGGAAATTTACAAATGACGCATACACAGTATATCCAATTTCATCCTGCGGACGATCCAACTCAGCTCAGTAAAATTGGAAACTGGGTGATTACATTTTTGACTGATCAAGTTTCAAATAAAACACAACTTGCGATCACCAATGTCATCCCATGCCAAATTCAAGAGACACTACAGCCTCGTCGATTTGTGATAGAAAATATGGAAATGGCTCAAAATTGGTCGATTCAATCCATTGAATGTTTTGATAGCACTTTAAATCAAACATCCAAACTGAACTTAGACTCTCGACAAGCTCAACAGTTGATTCAACAATTATTGTCTGAGTTTGAACGCTATGATGTTGAAGCTGTTTATATACAGGCTTGATTTAATTTTAGATTCTTATTCTTTTATCTCGTTTAGAATTGACATAAAAAAACACATGAAAATATTTACATGTGTTTTTTTACGCATTGATCAATCGAATAATAAATTATACAAAACGAATCGGTTTAAACTCAGGTTCAGGCACATGAGAATCACACTCCTCACCTTCTTCCTTATGACCTTTGTCGATATAACCTGAACGCTCTTTTTCAGGAACATTTTGATGTTCCCAAGCAATCACAGCTTGCATACAAATTTGACGTTGCTCTGCGGTTAACACAACACCATTTGGCCATTTACCGATTTCAACGGCTGTTTTCAAACGCTCAACAATATCAGCATCTAAAATAGATAGCATTTGTTCAATATTCATGGTCAATCCTGCTGAAATGAATCAAAATCTTGATTCCAACCAAGTTTCGTACGACAAGCCATATAGAAGTCATAGCCTGGTGGATGTAATAGTATAAGTTTGAATGGATGTTTGCGAATATGCAAACTATCTCCAATATTGAGTGAAACACTATGTTGCCCATCGGCACTGACCATCGGCAAAACACGGTTTTCACGAATCAATATTTTAATTTCACTTTGTCCACCGACGACGATCGGACGGGATGATAATGTATGAGGATGCATAGGCACTAAAGCGATGGCATCCATACTTGGGTGTAGAATTGGACCGCCACCTGAAAGCGCATAAGCTGTTGAACCCGTTGGGGTAGAAACAATTAAACCATCACTGTGCTGACGATAGACGTACTGACCATCAATATTCAGTTCAAAGTCAATCATGTGTACAGATTTACCTGAATGAAGCACCACATCATTCAAAGCAATTGCATCATAAATGCTTTCATTTTTAGAGCGAATTTCCATTTCCAATAGAAAACGGCGATCTAACTGGAAGTCACCTTTTAAGACCTGATCGAGTTTAAATAAAACTTCAGTCGGGGTAATATCGGTTAAAAATCCCAAACGACCACGGTTAACACCAAGTACTGGCGTATTGTATTTAACTAAAGCTCTTGCAGCATGAAGTAAAGAGCCATCACCACCCACCACAATAACCAAATCCACCACTTCGCCAAGCAGATTTTTACTGACCGTTTGCGTATTGGGATAAGGAACCAATGCAGCAGTAGCTGTATCAAAAACTGGATGTAAGCCTAAACTCAATAAATGATCATGGATTAAACACAAAGTATCAATCACTGATGATTTATCAGGTCTGCCAATCAAACCGATATTACGAAACGTTTTTGGTGAAATTTGCACAGGTGCGGTAGCTCCACTTAATATCTGAGATATAATAACACTTTCAGAATATTTTTATAAAATCATTCATAAATGAAAACAAATAGAAACTTTAAAATGCCTTTAAATTTGTTTATTTCACAGATTTATTATTGCAAATTTAAGAAAAGCTTCGCATGATTAGCGAAAATAAATTGGGTATTATCATCTATATATGAAGACCGAACGTGGTATAGGCTTAATTGCACTGATTTTTTGTGTATTGGTTATTGCTGTATTTCT
The DNA here is from genome assembly GCF_001696605.3 of Acinetobacter wuhouensis. Classification (NCBI taxonomy): domain Bacteria; kingdom Pseudomonadati; phylum Pseudomonadota; class Gammaproteobacteria; order Moraxellales; family Moraxellaceae; genus Acinetobacter; species Acinetobacter wuhouensis. Next base: position 2,553,581 of record NZ_CP031716.1, read on the forward strand.
CGCATTTAGCGTCTACTTAATTCGCCTCGACAATGTGATTCGAGATAAATTTGAAGGAAACCGTTGGGATATTCCTGCGAAAGTATTTGCTCGACCTTTAGAAATCTATGCAACTGCGCCTATCGCTCAGTCTGATTTTGAACAAGAATTAAAACTACTCGGCTATAAAGGCAGTGATAGTTATACCAAATCAGGAACTTATGTTACCCAACCCAACACTGTTTATGTCCATACTCGTGGTTTCGATTTTGGCGACAGCGTAGATCCTGAACAAGTGCTTCAAGTTTCATTTACTGGTGATACGGTTGCAGATGTCAAAGCAACTAAACCGACCAATACTGGCATTGCACGTTTAGAACCGATGTTGATTGGTGGCATTTACCCACAGCATAATGAAGACCGTGTGTTAATTAAGCTCAACAAAGTCCCTAAACCTTTGATTGAAGCGTTAATTGCCACTGAAGACCGTAATTTTTATAAACATCATGGTATTTCGTTCCGTGGTACAGCTCGCGCTTTAGTCAGTAACGTGACAGGTGGTAAGCGTCAAGGTGGTTCAACATTAACTCAACAGTTAGTGAAAAACTTTTTCTTAACCCCTGAAAAAACGCTAAAACGTAAAGTCAATGAAGCGCTGATGTCATTGCTACTTGAACTTCACTATAGTAAAGATGAACTTTTAGAAGCTTATTTAAATGAAGTGAATCTAGGTCAAAGTGGTAACTATTCTGTCAATGGTTATGGTTTGGCATCACAATTCTATTTTGGTTTACCTTTAAGCGAACTCAATATTTCCCAACAAGCTTATTTGGTTGGTTTAGTACAAGGCCCAACTTTATTTAATCCTTGGAAAAATCCTGAGGGTGCGAAAAAGCGTCGTAATATTGTGCTGAACAATATGTTGGTCATGGGCTATTTAGACCAAGCGCAATATGAAAAAGAAATTGCTCGTCCACTCAATGTTGTGAGTAAACCATCACTTGGCAATGCCAGCTTCCCTGACTTTTTAGATATTGTTCGTCGTCAACTTAAAACTGAATATCAAGAAACGGATTTGACCAATCAAGGTTTGAGAATTTTTACAACTTTAGACCCGATTGCACAAACACGTGTTCAAAATAGTTTTAGAGAAACAGTAAAACGTTTAGTTAGTTCAAATCCTGCTCGTTTGAAAGACCTACAAGGTGCAGTACTCATTACTCGTCCTGAAAATGGTGAATTGATTGCAGCTGTTGGCTCAACACAAGATTTCACTGGTTTTAACCGAACTGTAGATGCGAAACGTCAAGTTGGTTCATTACTCAAGCCAGTAATTTATTTAAGTGCTTTGGAGTCTGGTCGATATAACTGGGCATCGCAAATTGAAGACTCGCCAATCAGTATTCCAACCGATGGGAATAAGTCTTGGACACCGAAAAACTACAGTGGTAGTGGCTATGGCTTTGTCCCAATGTCACAAGCTTTGGCAAATTCCTACAACTTATCTGCTGTACGCTTGGGGAATGAATTTGGTATTTCAACATTTAGCAATAATTTGACTAAATTTGGCGTAACTTCAAAAATTCCAAACTACCCTTCGATTTTCCTCGGTGCTGTAGATATGTCACCAATGGAAATGACCAGTATTTACGGTAACTTTGCAACAGGTGGATTTAAATATCCAACCAAAGCCATCAGAACCGTGGTTGACTCAAATGGTCGCTTACTTGAACGTTTTGCATTAAATGTACAGCAAACCATTGATCCCTCTACAGCCTATTTACTGAATTTTGGCTTACAACAAGTGATGTCTTCAGGTACAGGGCGTGCGGCGTATGCGAGCCTCCCTGCTGAATTGAAACTTGCAGGTAAATCTGGCACGACCAATGATACCCGTGATTCATGGTTTGCAGGCTATTCAGGTAATCACTTGGCGGTGGTGTGGTTAGGCTTAGACAATAACAAAATAACTGGCTTAACGGGTTCATCAGGAGCATTACCTGTTTGGACCAATGTCATGAAACAATTGCGTCAAAAACCTGTGAATTTGCGTCAAACTGATGATATTTCATGGCAATGGATTAATTCTGGAACAGGTGAACTTTCCGCGCAAGGCTGTGCAGGTGCAATGTATATTCCATTGCTTAGACATACTGTACCGAATCGTGCTGATGCCTGCGGTGCTTCACATTACCAAGTTGAACCGCAGTACATACCTGATACACAACAAAACAGCTCTCAAGCGCAATCAAGCGATAGTATGGACAACTATATCCGTGAAAGTGAAGACAGCATGGATCAAGACTCACGTGGTCGTGTGATTTCAAGTGGCAGTTATAGTCATTGATATTAGAAACTAATATTTGAAATTGGACACCTAAATTGATTTTTGGATGGTTGTTGATATGAAAAGTTATACCGCTCGTATGCCTAAGATTGGTTATGTCACCACGTTATTGACGATATTCGTGGTGACTGGCTGCCAAACTGTTCCCGAACAAAGCAACCATCCTAAAAAGCCGATAGAGAAACAACAAACCACACCTCACAAACAAGGTGTTCCGACACCTGATGGTGTGAAAATTACCCCTTATGAACGTCCTGAAATAAAACGTGAACAAGCTCCAGTGATTATTCCGCAACAAAAAGTTCAAAACCAAACATTTGATGATGGGAAAAATATTCCTGCTGTTCAACAGCTTTTGCAACAAACTCAATCTGCATTTCAAAAAGGTCAATGGGATGAAGCTGAACGCTTCGCACTCAATGCACAACGTCTTGCACCCCAATCAGCCGATGTATTTGCATATTTGGCGCGTATCGCCAATCAAAAGAAGCAATATGCCAATGCTGAATCTTTAGCACGTCGTGGACTCAGTTATGCACAAAGCACCACGCAAAAGAAAGTGTTTTGGAATGTTATTCTACAATCCGCACAACAGCAGAAAAATCAACAAATCATTGCAGAAGCATTAAGACATTTACAAAGTTTGTAATATCATTTTTTCAATATTCCTCATGCTTCCATAACACGATTAAAAATTACGAATCCCTGCAACACCATAAGCACCGTGTTGCTGTGCGATCTCTAAATCATTCGGCTTCAAACCGCCTAATGCAAAAACAGGAATATCTATACTTTCTACATAGCTTGCAAATGTATCCCATCCCAGACCATGTGCTTCAGGGTGCGATTCAGTAGCTAAAACAGGGCTTAAAATCACAGCATCGTAGCCAAGCACCTGTGCTTTTTGTAAAGAAACTAAATCATGACAGGCTGCGATACATCGAATCCCTGTGGGTAATTGCCCTGCCATTTGCGCCATCAATTGATCATGTTTGAAATGGATTGCTGAAACCTTTTTCTGAATCTGTTCAGATAGTTGTTCCCACAAATCGACATTGACAATCAATTTAGACAAAGCTACATCATCTAATTGTTGAATTTGATCAATTGCAGTCTGATCTGCCTCAGTTCGGAAATAAAAAAGTTTGTGATTTAAATCAGCGCCAGTATTTTCAACAAGTGTAATAATCTCAGATGAAATTTTAATCTGGTGTGCCCAAAACAAACGCTGAACAATCGCTTGATTGGCTTTAGGAAAATTCAGTTCTAATAATTGATCACGGCGATACCACGTCCACGGCTTTTGAATATCATTGAGATATTTCTCAGGAACTTGTGCATGAAACAAGTGTAAATATACTTCTATATCTTCATATTCATGATGAATCACATCAAACACATGCCACTGTTGGATGCCGATTCCTACTTCCTCAAAAATCTCACGACGACATGCTTCAACAGGTGTTTCCCCTGCTTCAACTTTACCACCTGGGAATTCATATTTATTGCCCTGATGTTGATCTGCATTGCGCCATCCAACCAAAACTTTTCCACGGTGAAATAATAAGGCGATTGCCACATGAACACTAGGTTTAGACATCTAAACGAATCCCTGAAATTTTATAGAATTGTAAGCAATTATAGAAAATTTATAAATGATAAAAATTATCGTTGACAGAGCTATTCGATAATGATTATCATTTAAATCACTTAGACAGCACCCCACATGGAGTCACAATAATGAACGCACCATTTAGCCTATTCACTCGTAATACTGAAGCTCACCAATCATTACCGATGTTACATTCAAACAATTTATTTGCACTAGGTCGTGAAATTCGCATTATGCATGCAGGAGAAGAATATCGTTTACGTTTAACACGTAACAATCGTCTGATATTGACCAAATAATTATAAGAATTTTAATTAAAACAAAAAACGTGGGAACAAGCAGTATGAATCAGCGCATGCTGCTTTTTTAAGTATTAATACATTTCAAATATTCTCCTCCAAGACTCGCCATTTTTTAAAATACTGATCAAAAAACACTAACCGTTGGATAAATCGAATAAAAACATTAAAAACTAATGAAGATAAAGACTCACTTTTAAACCTCCATGCTCCGAAGCTTCAATATGCATCTGTCCACGGTGCAACTCAGTAACTTTTTTACAAATGGATAATCCCAAACCTGAACCTTGCGTTTTCGTACCCAAAGCTCGATAAAAGCGTTCTCCCAAATGTTTTAAAATGTCCGGAGGAATACCCTCACCATCATTTTCTATTTCAAAAACTTCCCAATTGTTTAAATATCCAAGATGGATGTAAATATTTCCCTGCGGAGGCGTATAACGAATCGCATTGTCGATTAAATTACGGATACAGATGAAGAGTAGTTCCTCATTGCCATATACTTTTACTTGTTCATTTTCAATGTGAAGCTGAATCTGTTTTTCACGTAATTGCGACGCTAAAGTCTGTAAAACCTCTTGCGTGATTGCTTCCAAATCCAACCACGTTTTGGCTAATTCACTGTCATTACTTGGATCTAAACGTGCCAAAAGTAATAAATTTTCGAGTACTTGTGTACCACGATGAACATCTTGTTGGATATTGTCTAAATAAGGTTGTAACTCAGGTAAATCTTGATATTTACGTTTCAGCACTTGCAAGCGCATTTGAATCGCAGAAAGTGGCGAACGTAATTCATGTGAAGCATCCGCAGTAAATCGTTGCTCATTGCTGAGTGCTTGATCTAAACGAGTTAACATCTGATTGAGCTGATTGACCATTGGTTGCAGCTCTTGAAACTCTGGTTGTGGTTGCTGAATGATCGATAAATCTTGGGCATTTTTTCCTGCAATTTCATTGGAAAGTTGCTGAATCGACTTGAATTGTTTTTTAACTGAAAAATGCAAAACGCCCCATTGCACAACCCACAAACCCAACAATACTTCAAGATAAGTAAAGAAACTCTGAGTGAGATCTTTAAACCGTACACTGAGCGGTTGTAGCATGTTCACCGTTAATTTTGAATCATCATCTGTCGCTTGGTAACTTCGTTGCAAACGTTGATCGATCCATACAATGTCATAGCCATTTTGTAAGTCTGTGATCATTCGTTTCTGTGCTACATGCTTTTTTTCTGTATCAATTTCATCTGTGGCAGACTCAGTTGAATCTGTTAGTAACTGTTGTCCATTTACCAATTGATATTGGATATCAAACTCATCACTCAATTCATCCAGTTGTGAACCTGAGTTTTGGCTGAGATCAGACTTCAACAGCATATCTGCAACTTCATCCATGATTTGATCTTGGACTTTCATGGTGTGATAAATCGAAATCCCCACCAAAAGCAATAACGCAAGCAACCCTGCCACAATCGAACTGAGCATGGATGTTTTTATCAGTCTTTTTCGGAGCGAAATTGCTTGGGTCATTGTTGCCTTTTTAAATACCAAAATGAGTTGTGGATGAATTTATGGTTCAAGGTGCTGAACAGATTCAATCTTGTGTCGTATTCTGATTCATTCGATAACCTAAACCGCGTAAAGTCTTAATCAAATGGCTACCGATTTTTTTCCGTAATTGATAGATATACACTTCTATGGCATTACTTTCGATTTCATCGCCCCAAGCATATAAAGATTCTTCTAACTGCTCACGCGTCACCACATGTTCAGGTTTTTGCATCAATTTATATAAAATTTGAAATTCTTTTGCTGTTAAAGCCACAGCTTGCTGATCTTGGAAAACAGTTTTTGCTTGGGGATCTAGTACCAAATTGGCATATTTGATTTCATTGACATTGCTCGACTGCGACTGTCTCAGTTGGGCGCGGACACGGGCTGATAATTCGTCAAGGCTAAAGGGTTTAACCAAGTAATCATTTGCACCCAAATCCAAACCTTGGACACGATCTTGAATGGTATCTCTTGCTGTGAGAAAAATCACAGGTGTATCTGGATAAAGCTTTTTAAGTCGCTGTAGAATTTCATCTCCAGTCGCTTTGGGTAAACCACGATCTAAAAGCACACAATCATACTGATGCTGTTCGATGGCTAAAATGGCATGATCACCACGTTCTACCCAATCAACATTATAACCATCCATTTCTAACCAAGATTTAATGCTTTCAGCCTGTGAGCTATCGTCTTCTGCAAGCAAGATACGCATAAAGTACCTATTTAATGGGTTAATGAATCAGGGAATCTCTGTCTTTTATAAAATAATTTAAAAAATAAATCTGTAGGAACTTGTTGAATGCTTGGGCTAAAGCGAAAAAACCACATGTATCTACATGTGGTTTTAGTTTACAGACGCTTTAAATCAATCTTGTTAAATAAATTTTGCGACTGAATCAATCGGCTGTGAATGAATTAAAACTGAACAGCATCCACATCTATTTCAACACGCTTGGTTGGCTTGTAGTCGATGTCTACTTCACCAATCAACGTAACTGTTGTATTTGGCGCAATCGGTTTGCCTTGCCATAATTCATCATCAATATCGACAGTGATCGTACCTGTGCTGTCACGGAATTGATATTTTTCATCGCCAGTCGCTTTTACTACATGACCACGCAGTTGTACCTTGGTATCATCTTTGAACGTCAAAGCTTGTTTTACCGTGGTTAAGCTCGATGTCAATGCTGATTGGTTGACCGCTGTATTTGCAACTGCAAATGTCGCTGTACCAATTAAACCTGCTGCTAAAATTGTTTTAGAAATTGAGTTCATCTTCTTACCTCATTGCTGTTTGTTATTTCGATAAAGCTATTTAAACAAATCAACATGAGGTGAATCTTAGGAATTCTTCATTTTCAATTTTAAATGCAAATTTTAATTTCCACTTTTAAACGTAAATCCTAGAAACTCATTCAAAAACTAATTCAACGGCACAACTCTTAACACTTCTTCTAAAGTCGTCACGCCTTCTAAAACTTTACGTGCCCCTGAAATTCGTAACGGTTCAATCCCTTCTTGCTTCGCTTGCTGTCTTAAATCATCCAAATTGGCATTGGCACTGATCTTTTGTTTGGCTTCAAGGCTGATTGGCATAAATTCATAAATCCCAACACGCCCTTTATAACCTGTATGACGACATTCTTCACAGCCTACAGCTTTATAGACAAAATTAGGCATTTTGGTCTGATAACCAAAAGTCAGATGTTTCCACTCTTGTTCATTAATAAAAGTTTCTTGTTTACAACTTGGGCACAGTCTACGAACGAGTCGTTGCGCCAAAACACCTAGAATGGTTGCAGCTGTTAAAAATGGCTGAACGCCCAAATCATGTAAACGCGTCAAACTTGAGGGCGCATCATTGGTGTGTAAAGTGGATAGAACCAAATGACCTGTTAGTGCCGCTTGAATCGCCATATTTGCCGTATCTTGGTCACGAATCTCCCCGACCATGATAATGTCAGGGTCTTGTCGCATCAGCGCACGAATACCATCGGCAAAACCAAGATCAATGCCTTGATTGACCTGCATTTGGTTAAAACTCGGCTCTAACATTTCAATCGGGTCTTCAATGGTGCAAACATTGACTTCTTCAGTCGCTAATTGCTTGAGCGATGAATAAAGCGTGGTAGTTTTACCCGATCCTGTTGGACCTGTGACGAGGATAATGCCATGACTATGTTGTGTCAGTGCTTGCCACTGCGATAATAGATGTTCATCAAAACCTAATTGTTGGAAACTACGAACCAAAACTTCAGGGTCAAAAATACGCATCACCAACTTTTCACCAAATGCTGTCGGCAATGTTGATAAGCGCAGTTCTGTTTCTTGCCCTTTTGGTGTACGCGTTTTTAAACGACCATCTTGCGGTTTACGTTTTTCTGCAACATTCATTCGACCTAAAATTTTAATTCGTGAAATCACCGCAGTGAGTGTGTTGGCAGGCATGTTATAAATCGTATGCAACACCCCATCGATACGGAAACGGATTTTTCCTTTTTCTTTACGTGGTTCAAGATGAATATCACTTGCACCCTGTTCAAATGCAAACTGCAAAACCCAATCGACGAGTTTTACAATGTGTTGATCATTGGCATCTGGATTTTGCGTATCGCCCAATTGTAAAAGCGCTTCTACGCCTTTATTTTCCTTATCATAAGACCCTGATTTTTGTGAATTATTCACTGCACGGCTAACTTGATAATATTCAACCAAATAACGCTGTAACTGCTCAGGATTGAGTAAAACTTTTTCAATTTTCTTCGGGCTTAAACTACGTTCTAAGTTATGTATCCAATCGGTGGTAAATGGTTGTGCTGTACCAATCAGAATCTTATCCGCACTCACCTCCACGGCAAGAATTTTATTTCTCAATGCGAATTCTTGTGACATCACACTGGTTAATGAAGTCACATCTGCTTTTAATGGATCAATAGTAAATAAATTGATCTGGGCTTTTTCTGCTAACCATTCGCTCAATGCTGTGAGTGTTAATCGTTTGATTGGATCTTTGGCATCAGGCAATTTAAAATGCGCAATCCATTGCAGAGGATGCCATTTCAACTGCTCACGCTGACGGTGTGTAGTTTGAATCAATAACTTTTCACGTTCGGTGATACGCTCATCTTTTAATAATTGTTCTAAACACCAAGCTGTATCGATTTCAAAATTAAATTGCATTGTTATCTATCCCCAAAACTAGAACTACTATAGCAAAATTAGCTTTTATATCACTTGAATTTTTATTGTTCCTTTCATCTTTTGAATAAACTCAAAAATAGCTTATGTTTTTATGAACTTTGTTATACATTTAAAAGACTTAATTAATTCATGGTTTTATTTGGGGAGAGCTATGAATTTTATATCATTAAATCCGTTATCTCTTAATTCTTATACAGATTTTTTGACGATCATTGCTGCGGCTTTGGGTTGCGGACTTTTGATTGGTTTAGAGCGTGAACGCAGTAAACAACGTGAGAATCAGCATAGTTTTGCAGGTTTACGTTCTTTTGCAATTTGTGCGCTATTGGGCGCGGTTTGTTTTATTTTTGGTCCCTATTTCGGCATTATTGGCGCACTCGCTGTGACGGGCATTGCAATATATTCACTGAAAAATCAGATTGATGATCCTGGGGTTACCACTGAAATTGCGTTTGTTTTGACTTATTTTATCGGGGCAATGTGTCTGTGGAATATTTCCTATGCAGCAGGTTTATCCGTTATTTTAACGATTTTACTCATGACCAAACATTCTATGCACGGGATTGCTGGAAAATGGATTACCGAAGCAGAATTTAGGGATGGTATTTTTCTACTGGCTTTGCTTTTAATTGCGTTACCTTTAACTCCAAACAAACCGTTTTGGGGTTCAGTGCTCAATCCTTATGTCATTTTAAAATTACTCACTTTAATTTTAACTGTTCAAGCTCTTGCACATATTGCCAAACGTTTATTGTCCTCAAAAAATGCCATGATGCTCTCCTCTTTGGCTTCTGGCTTTGTTTCCAGTACTGCAACGATTGCAAGTTTAGGTTTAGAGGTTCGTAATGGTCGTGCTGATGCAAAAGCCAATGCTGGTGCAGCATTGATGTCTTGTGTGGCAACACTTTTACAACTTTTGATTATTGTCATTGGGATAAGTTTGTCGTGGTTTAAAGTCATTCTTCTTCCAAGCCTTATTGCCATGTTGATTTTGATCATTTTCTCGGTATGGTTCATGCGCAGTTCTCAAACTTTAGAAAGTGTTCAACAGTCAGACAGTCGGATGTTTAGTTTAAAAGAGGCTGCGATTATTGTTATTTCGTTAACGGTGATTCAAGCGGGTGTCTATGGGCTGAATGTTATTCTTGGTGATGCTGGGTTAATTGCGGGAACGCTTTTGGCATCTTTGTTTGAAATTCATGGCGCGCTTTCAACAATTGTGATTCAAGGCGAGCCTAGTAATTCAGTTTTAGCTTGGGCATTTGGACTTGGTTTGGGCGCACACGCAATTGCAAAATCGGTCAATGCTCTCCTTACAGGTGGAACACGTTTTGCTTTAGTTTTTGCTCCGATTCAAATTTTGCATATGACGATTTTTGTCCTGATTTTTTTCTGGATGCTCAATTTGTAGTGGTTTTTCTAAGCTGCCTATATGGCAGTGAACCTACACCTGTATTTCGTGGAACTTACCACAATTTTCTAAGCTGCCTACATGGGAGTGAACAGCGTAAATGGCGGGCGGATTTTCATTTAGTTTTTCTAAGCTGCCTACATGGCAGTGAACAGGAACAAGCCGAGGATTGATCCAAAGAGCGCTTTCTAAGCTGCCTATATGGCAGTGAACCCTGTGGTGTATTACCACTCTCAACAATTTGCTTTCTAAGCTGCCTATATGGCAGTGAACACGCCACAATTGACGACCATTGCCCGCAATGTTTTCTAAGCTGCCTATATGGCAGTAAACATTCTTGCTTAACAAGGTCTGCTACTTCTTGATTTCTAAGCTGCCTACATGGCAGTGAACAAGCACCCCCATTGGTGGGGTTGACTTATAAATTTCTAAGCTGCCTACATGGCAGTGAACACACACCATCCAATGTTTATGCGTCAGCATAATTTCTAAGCTGCCTACATGGCAGTGAACTTGGGATTGGCTTTTCTCTCATATCAAGCAATTTTCTAAGCTGCCTACATGGCAGTGAACCGACACCAAGAATGCTGAACTTTGGAGAAAATTTTCTAAGCTGCCTACATGGCAGTGAACCGGAATTGTCGGCTTTGCTTTCTGATGGTGAATTTCTAAGCTGCCTATATGGCAGTGAACAGAAATTGACTTTAACCAACAACTGCCGTCTTTTTCTAAGCTGCCTATATGGCAGTGAACGTACTTTTTCAGGTTTTGGCTCAGAAGTGGAATTTCTAAGCTGCCTATATGGCAGTAAACCCTGACCAATTGCTCCTGAAGTAGGATCCATTTTTCTAAGCTGCCTATATGGCAGTGAACGACTTTATAATTGAAACAAAGGAAAGAATTGATTTCTAAGCTGCCTATATGGCAGTGAACGGGGTGGGTGGAAAGTGAATAAAATATTGTATTTTCTAAGCTGCCTACATGGCAGTGAACTGAGCGCTACAATGGGCAAGGCGAAACTATTATTTCTAAGCTGCCTACATGGCAGTGAACTTGCCAACTTGCCTTTACGACCGCCTGACCATTTTCTAAGCTGCCTACATGGCAGTGAACGCTCAATCAAAAAAGTTTGAACCTGCAGTCGATTTCTAAGCTGCCTACATGGCAGTGAACCATAATACATCTCGCCTTCTTCATTAATGTTCTTTCTAAGCTGCCTACATGGCAGTGAACTTGCTCTTGACGTGCTTTTTTCCATCCACCTTTTTCTAAGCTGCCTACATGGCAGTGAACACCAGAGAACGTGGACTTTTTCATGCTTCGCATTTCTAAGCTGCCTACATGGCAGTGAACAGGAAAAAGAAAAAATTTAATTTATGTTTGGATTTCTAAGCTGCCTACATGGCAGTGAACTTGCTTCTTCTTTCATACGTTTTTTTTGGTCGTTTCTAAGCTGCCTACATGGCAGTGAACTTTATATAATGAGTTGTAATTTGAGGATTAAATTTCTAAGCTGCCTACATGGCAGTGAACAGAACGTGCATTGTGGCGCAAATGGTGAAGCATTTCTAAGCTGCCTACATGGCAGTGAACCCTCAGTCGCAGTTTAACTACAAAATCGCATATTTCTAAGCTGCCTACATGGCAGTGAACACAAATAAATACTAGTAAACATGTTAACTGTATTTCTAAGCTGCCTACATGGCAGTGAACTTTCTCTCCCTAGCTCTGTAAATATGTACATTTTTCTAAGCTGCCTACATGGCAGTGAACAGGAATACAAAAATGAAATTAACAACTGAAGCTTTCTAAGCTGCCTACATGGCAGTGAACATTTACAGTCAGGAGCGTCGCCCTTTCACGGCTTTCTAAGCTGCCTACATGGCAGTGAACCAACATAGTTATTTGCTTGAGTTACTTCCTGCTTTCTAAGCTGCCTACATGGCAGTGAACCTTTAGCTGTTGCAACTCAATCCTTGCTTGATTTTCTAAGCTGCCTACATGGCAGTGAACTGCTTAAGTCTTTTAAAAAAGAGATTCCTGCTTTTCTAAGCTGCCTACATGGCAGTGAACGCTTTAAATCTTTTGGATTAGGACAAACAACATTTCTAAGCTGCCTACATGGCAGTGAACCAATTACTCGGTTTTATTGCTTTGATCATTGCTTTCTAAGCTGCCTACATGGCAGTGAACTATTGTTTCTGCCTTGGCTTTCGCCATTACTTTTTCTAAGCTGCCTACATGGCAGTGAACTCGAACGGTCTGAAATAGTGATGACCAGTAAATTTCTAAGCTGCCTACATGGCAGTGAACACTTTATAACGGTGCAAAAAATGTTTTAATTATTTCTAAGCTGCCTACATGGCAGTGAACTAGATAATTCTAAAATCATAGGGTTTTTTGAAGTTTCTAAGCTGCCTACATGGCAGTGAACCTGCCGTTTCTATCAGATTAACAATGAATGCATTTCTAAGCTGCCTACATGGCAGTGAACCATTTGTAAAGCTCGTGGAAATCGACTTCAACTTTCTAAGCTGCCTACATGGCAGTGAACGTCCACACCGACACCTTTTATGCGTCCTTGGTTTTCTAAGCTGCCTACATGGCAGTGAACAATTAAGCCGATTTAAACCACAAGCACTATCATTTCTAAGCTGCCTACATGGCAGTGAACCGGAACTCAAAATGAACGAGGAAATAAAGATTTTTTCTAAGCTGCCTACATGGCAGTGAACAAGAGCTATGTCCCAGTTGTCATGTTTCATATTTTCTAAGCTGCCTACATGGCAGTGAACTTTTGGAAACTCGTCCTTTTCAGGCATTAAGATTTCTAAGCTGCCTACATGGCAGTGAACAATTGAAAGAGATCCGAGCAACTGATGGTTCATTTCTAAGCTGCCTACATGGCAGTGAACTTTAGCTCGTATGTTGGATTGGTCTAAAGCTTTTTCTAAGCTGCCTACATGGCAGTGAACACCTTTCCCGAAAGGCGCTCAAATCAGTAATGTTTCTAAGCTGCCTACATGGCAGTGAACAATTGTGCCGCGTCTAAGTTCAGCAGCAACACTTTCTAAGCTGCCTACATGGCAGTGAACCCAGCAAGTTTTCTTTATAAGCAAAGTCGCATTTTCTAAGCTGCCTACATGGCAGTGAACGACATTGCACGTGTATTTAATGCGCTTGCACATTTCTAAGCTGCCTACATGGCAGTGAACGAAACTCATGCAAAATTGTACTTGGCTCAACTTTTCTAAGCTGCCTACATGGCAGTGAACTGGGTCCATGTCGTTGTTATCTGCAATTACCATTTCTAAGCTGCCTACATGGCAGTGAACATGCGCGAATACGTTTTAAGACTCGGCCAGATTTTCTAAGCTGCCTACATGGCAGTGAACAATATCAACGAA